>NZ_BAAAZR010000007.1:0-198049 GCF_039537005.1 Sphaerisporangium flaviroseum
GGGGGTGCACCCAGGAAAGCCATCCACACACGTGGATGGCTTTCCTGCGTTCCAGACCCTTTTCCGCGTTCCCGGACCTCTTCTTCACCATCCAGGTCCCCCGCAGCCCTTCCCCCAGCACCTCGTCGTTGGCCGCGGCTTGCCACGGTTCGTCGTCATCCTTTGACACGGCCTCAATGGCTGGCGTCCAACCACCCCACCCGGGAGCCGGCGGGCTCCCGCCGGCAGTGGTGAGCAATCGATCAACAGGGGGTCCGGCGAGAATGGGCCCCGGCTCGCCCACCCACCCCAGGCTTCCCGCCGTACCACGGCGCCGGATTCGCTGCTCCGCTTCCCGTCGCGTCGGCGCCGCACCACACCACCCGGGCACCGGAGGTGATCCGCGCCCGCGGCCCGCCGACCAGAGCCTCAGCGAGCATGAACCCGTGGAATGGCTTGGTGAGAAACCCGTGGAATGGCCCCGGGAGAATGGGCCCCGACTCACCCACCCACCCCCGTTTCCCGCCGCAGCACACGATCCCGGGCACCGGAGGTGATCTGCGCCCTGGGTCCGTCGACCGAGCCTCAGCGGGCATGAACCGTGGAATGGTTCGGTGAGGAACCCATGGAATGGTTCGGCGAGAAGTGGCCCCGGCTCACCCGCCCACCCCGGGTTTCCCGCCGTAGCGCGGCGCCGGATTCGCCGCCCCGCTTCCCGCCGCATCGGCGCCGACTAAAGGCCCACCAGGCGCCGGTTGAGAAGTCCCACCGGGCGCCGGTTGAGAAGTCCCACCGGGCGCCGGTTGAGAAGTCCCACCGGGCGCCGGTTGAGAAGTCCCACCGGGCGCCGGTTGAGAAGTCCCACCGGGCGCTGTTTGGGAAGTCCCATCGGTGACGGGGCCGCCGGCGGCGAGCCTTTCGTGACTAGACACGATCGCGAGCACGGAACCTGAAGAGGGCCACAGAGCTGGGTGGCCACAGGGCTGGATTGAGGTGAGGTCTTGGTGGTGGAGTCGAGGGGACAGGCGCAGATCACCTTGGGTGCTCGGGTGTTGCGTTGCGGCGTCGACGCGACGGGAGGCGGCACGCGGTGAAGGTTGTGCCGATGCGCGGTGGGGACCGGGGGGTGGGTGGGCGAGTCGGGGCCCATTCTGGCCGTCCTTGGCCCTCGAGTCTTGCTGTCATCCCTACCAATGACCTCACGCCAATCCAGGCTTGTCCCTAACCCCGTCACCGCCCTAACCCCGTCACCGCCCTGACCCCGTCACCGCTTTGACTCCGCAAGACAACCGAACAGACGAGGGGACGGACAACAGTCAGAGCCCGCAGCTCAGCATGAACTCGTGGCGGCATGAACGTGGAATGGTCGGCGAGAATTGGCCCCGACTCACCCACCCACCCCCCGTTGCCGCCGTACAAGGACGCCGGACTCGCCGCCCCGCCTCCCGCCGCATCAGCGCCGGTTGAGAAGTTCCACCTGGCGCCGATTGAGAAGTCCCATCGGCGACGGGGCCGTCGGTGGCAACATCCGGTGCCCGGATCATGAATTGCGGCGCCGGCGCGGTGGGAAGCGGGGCGGTGAATCCGGCGCCGTTCTACGGCGGGCAACCTGGGGCGGGTGGGCGAGCCGGGGCCCATTCTCGCCAACCATTCCGGGGGCCCATGCTCGCCGAACCAATCCGCTTCTCGCCGAACCAATTCGCAGGTCCATGCTCGCCGATGGTCGACTCACGGTGGATGGGGGCGCCGATCGCCTCCGGTGCCCCGGTGGTGTGTTGCGGCGCCGGCGTGGCGGGAGACGGGGCGGTGAATCCGGCGCCGTGCTACGGCGGGAAGCCTGGGGTGGGTGGGCGAGCCGGGGTCATTCTGGCCGGCCGGCTTTCCCAGCGATTCTTGGCGTCCTCCCTCACCGACTGGCCCGTTCTCTCGCATGCTGGTGCCGACTTGCCCGTTCTCTCGCACGGCGGTGTGGGCGTGCCCGTCCTATCGCACAGCGGTGCCCCTCTCGCGCGGTGGCGCAGCGTTGCCTGTCCCGGAGGGTAGGCAGGGTGCTGGGTTAGATGATGTGGACGGTGCCGGACCAGACGGTGACGGCGTTTCCGCTGATTTCGGTGCGGTCGCCTCGGGCCGTCGTGTGCACGATGCCTCCGCGCTTGGACAGTTGCTCGCCTACAAGAGCGTCCCGGCCCAGTTTCGCCGTCCAGTAGGGCCCGAGCATGCAGTGGGCGGAGCCGGTCACCGGGTCCTCCGCGACGCCGGCGTTAGGCGCGAAGAACCGCGAGACATAGTCGACCCCACGGGAAGATCCGACCTCAGAGGAGGAGCCGAGCCCGCGGGAGGAGTCGAGTCCCGAGGGAGAGGTGGCTCGGGCGGTGACGCATACGGCGCGGGCCTCTAGGGCCGTCAGGGCGTCGATGTCGGGGGTCAGGTCGCGGACGGCCTGCTCGGACTCCAGCTCGGCCAGCAGGTCCATGCGGCCCATCCCGACCCACGTGGGGACCACTCCGAGCGCCTTGAGGAGCGCCGCCGGAGGGGAAATCTCGGTCGGCAGGTACGACGGGAAATCCATCGAAATACGGCCGTGATCAAGCTGTTTCGTCGTCAGTATTCCACTCTTTGTAGAAAACTCGATCGAGCCGGAGGCGGCGCCGATCGAATACAACACGTGTGCCGTCGCCAGGGTGGCGTGACCGCATAAAGCCACCTCGACCGCCGGAGTGAACCACCTCAGGGTGTACGGCAGACCCTCGCCCTGGCTCAGGACGTAGGCGGTTTCGGAGTGGCGCATCTCGCTGGCCAGCGCTTGCATCCACTCGTCCGATCTCGGAGAGTCCAGCAGGCAGACGCCCGCCGGGTTACCCTTGAAGGCCTGATCGGTGAACGAATCGACGGTGTAGATACGCATGCCGCCGATCCTATCCACCCCCAGATAACCGGTCGAAACCACAGCGAAAACAGTGCAAAATCAAAAGTACATGGGCGTGTCGCGCGGCCCCTGGCGACTCGTCCGTTACGGTCATTTATGTCGGGGCACGGCGAATGCAGCCGGTTCTCGCGGAAAGGACAGCCGATGGGGGCAGTGCGCAGGGTGGTGAGCTACCTTGGCCTGGGCGATGGGGATCAGTACGACGAGCCCTACGACCACGACGAGTACGAGGATGAGTGGATGCCCGCGTCGGAACGGGCCGCCAGGCGCTGGGGGTCGGGTGGGGATCCCGCACGGATCGTAATGATCCGCCCGCGGAAGTATTCCGACGCGCTTACCGTGGGGCAGCACTTCAGGGAGGGCCAGGCCGTCATCATGGACGTCGCGGGGATGTCCATGGCCGAGGCGACGCGAATGGTCGATTTCGCTGCCGGTCTGACGTATGGCTGCGAGGGGCGCATTGAGCGGATCGCCGACAAGGTCTTCCTGCTGGCCCCTGCCGACGTCGAGATCTCGACCACTTAGCCACCACGGCCCCGGCCCCGCCGGAGGCTCGGACGACAGCCGGGGCCACAGCCCGGACCACGGGTTCTCGACGTGGTTGATGGCCCAGGCGTCCCTGCCGGCGCGGATCGCCGCGGCCGTGGTGCTCACGCTTCCCGCTGCCGCGGTCATCCGCAAGGGCAGTGCGATGCAGGACAACGGATACGTCGTCAGGGCCGCCCGGGCCGTGCTGAGCGGCCGCTCTCCGTATGCCGACGAGCGCTTCCTCTACCTTCCCAGCAGCGCGGTGGCCGCGCTCGCCGAGGCGTGGATGGACGACCACACGATCCGGCTGATTCTCCCCTTCGTCCTGGCGGCGCTGACGCTGTCGGCCTGGGGAGCGGCTCTCGCTCTCTGCGGGGTACGGCTGGGCAGCCGCCTGGGACTGTTCGGGATGGTGGGGATCGCCTGGCTCTTCGGCTACCGCAGCGTGCTCGCTGTGGGGAACTGGAGTGTGATCGCGGTCGTCGCGCTACCGGTCGTCCTGCTGCTGTGCGCACGGGACCGGTGGAGGGCCGCCGCGGTGGTCGCCGGGGTGTCCATCGCCCTCAAGCCCATGCTGGTGCCGCTCGCGCTGCTCTTCCTGTTCGCGAGGCAGCGCCGGGCGCTCGTCACGTTCGTCGCGGTGCCGATGGTCCTCGTGCTCCTGTCGCTGCCTCTGGTCGCGGAGCCGGGGCGGTTCCTGTTCGACACGTTGCCGTTCCTGCTCCACGGGCAGGACGAGTACGCGAAGCCGTACGACGCGTCGCTGGCGTCGATTCTCCCCAGGCTCGGGGTGGGGGAGGAGGTCACGGTCGCGGTCAGGGGCACGGTGGCGGCCACGGGCGTGATGCTCGCGTGGGCGCGCTGGCGCCTTCCGAGCACGCCTACGGTCCTGGACGAGCCGCTCAGGCTCGTCGAGACCGCGTGCATGATCATGCTGACGGTCTTCCTGGTCTTCACCCCGGCGTTCGGGCACTACTCGCTGGTGATCCTGCTCCCGCTCGCCGCCACCGCGGCCGACCGCCGGTCGGTGGTGCGCTCCCCGTGGTTCTGGATCGCCCTGGCACCGCAGTTCCCCGGAGTGGAGGTACCGGGCCTCACCACCTCACAGACGCGCGCGTTCACCCTCTTCTGGATGTACGTCGTGCTGGCCCTGCTCTTCGCCGCCCGCACCCTCGACGCCCGGCGCGGCGACCAGGACCGGCCGGGGGCGGCGTTCGAGCGAATGGTCACGGCCGCTGTTCGGCGACCGCGGGGCCTCGGCGGAGCAGGCGGGTGAGTGCCGCGAGGCTCTCGGCGGCGGTCTCCGACCGCTGGGCGGCCTCTCGGGCGTAGTCGTGCAGGACCCACACCGCCGAGTCCGCCTCCTCGCGTAGCCGGGTGATGTCCGCCTCGACGCGGCGCGCCTCCGCCTGCTCACGGGCGTTGAGGCGCCACAGAAGGTAGCCCACGATGCCGCCGAGGACCAGTGCGGCGATGGCGAACAGCTCCGAGATGGTGAAGGCCAGCACCAGCGCCACGATGGGCAGCAGCGCCGGCCCGTACGCGAGCCAGCGCCCGGCGCCGCGCGGCGCCCCCTCGGCCCTGATGCGTGCCTCCGCGGCCGCGAGCGAGTCCGCGTCGGGACCTTCCGGCCGCAGGGTGATGTCGTGCCCGAGGATCGGCACGGTGATCTCGGCAGGCGGCGCGACCTGGGTCGCCTGGGCGAGCTCCTCGGCGGCCGATCGTACGACGGGGGCGGCGACGTGGAAGGCGATGGCGGAGAGGTGCGGATCGGACCCCGCCTGCACGTCGTCAAGAAGGTGGCCGGTCAGGGAGCCCAGCGGGCCGGGCTCTTCCGATCCGATGAGCGACCGCAGCACGGTCAGCGGCTCGGCGTCCGGCCACGGGCCAGGGGTCTCTGATCGGGGAATCGGCGACGGGCGGGTGGAGGTGATCTCCGTGCACCGTTCGAGCAGGCGGGACAGCTGGGCCGCCGCCTGGACGGGCTGAACCAGCTCCGGCACCTCGGCCAGTGCCGGCAGAGTGGTGAGGGCCGGGGACGCCGGAGGAGACGGCTCGCCCGGCACGAGGGCGCGCAGCCAGCGATCGGGCTCGGCCGTGGAGGGTACGGCCGCGGCGTCGAGCTTGCGAAGGACGAAGATCTTGCCCGCCGGTCCGTACGCGCCCCGGGCCGCGGCGGTCCAGAGGGCACGCTGGCCGGGTGTCACCGGCCGTTCGGTCGACAGGTCGCCGAACGCGGTGCCGAGCCATGAGGCGTGGACCCGGTCCCCGTGCCCGCTGACGGCGAGCGACAGGCAGAGGAACAGGGCGGTGTCGACCTCGCCGAGCTGGGCCGCGCGGGCGAGCGGCTCGAGGGCGTCCTCTCCCGAAAGGATCAGCAGGAGTGCCTCGGTGGCCGGGGCGAGCCAGTGTCCGGGCACGTCGAGGGTGTTCGGGGGCGGCTGCGGCACCGTGCCGTCGGCCGCGAGGTGGGTGAACAGCGCCTCGGCGTACCGCCGGAGCTCCGAGAAGTCCCCGTCATGGCCCACATCGCTCCCGGCCCGCGCCGGCAGGTCCACGTCGTGGGACTCAGAGTGGGCCCGCAGGTCCGCGTCGGGGTCTGTGGGTTCCGTGGAGTGCGCCGGTGGTTCTCCGCTGTGGTGCGTAGGGGCCGGCAGGTCTGCGTCGAGGTCTGTGGGTTCCGTGGAGGGGGCCGGTGGTTCTCCGTTGTGACGTTGTGGCTTCGTAGAGTCCGCGGCCCCGGGAAGGCCGGGGTCCGCGGTCAGATCCATGCTCAAGGCGGGCAACTCCCCGAAGGCGTGAGGAAGGCCCCCGGAGGCGAGGGTTCGGCGGGCACTTCCATGACCGCGCCAAGGTTAGTTCTTTGGGTACGGCCGTGTACGACGGCACGCCGACGCAGGGCGGGAACCTTGGCCCGGTCGGACCAACCTTGGCCTGGCAGGGTGGATCCGGCCGAACCAGGCATGATCACATTCGTCGGGTACGGGCGCGCGGAGGGCCCCGGCCGAACAGGCATGATCACGACGGTGGCCTGGCCGGGTGGGACCGGCCGGGCCAGGCGTGGTCACATGCGGTCGGGTACGGGGACGCCGAGGAGGTTGAGCCCGGTCTGCAGCACGCGCAGGGTCAGCGCGCACAGGGCCAGGCGTGAGGCCCGGGTCTCGGGGTCGACGTCGTCCCTCAGCACCGGGCACTTCTCGTAGAAGGTGGTGAACGTGCTCGCGGTCTCGAACAGGTAGGAGCAGACGCGGTGCGGTTCCGCGGTGGCCCCGGCGTGCTCGACCACCGTGCCGAAGCCCAGCAGTTGCAGCGCCAGGTCACGCTCGGCCGCCTCGCCCAGGATGATCGGCCCGGAGACCTCGGAGGGGTCGACGCCTCCCTTGCGGAAGATCGAGCGGATCCTGGCCGTGGCGTACTGCATGTAGGGGCCGGTGTTGCCGGTGAACGCCAGCATGCGGTCGAAGTCGAAGATGTACTCGCTGTCGTGGCTGACCGACAGGTCGGCGTACTTCACGGCGCCGATGCCGACCGTGCGGGCGATCTCGCGGCGGGTGACCTCGTCGTAGCCCCGCTCGGCGATGGCGGCCGAGGCGCGGTCGATGGCCTCGTCGAGAAGGTCGCTCAGCTTGACGGACTCGCCGCTGCGGGTGCGGAACCGGCGGCCGTCGGCGCCCAGCATCATGCCGATCTGGATGTGCTCGGCGGACACGTGGTCGGCCAGCCAGCCCGCCTGCCGCGCGGCAGCGAAGATCATCTGGAAGTGCAGCGCCTGATCGGCCCCCACGACGTACATGATGCGGTCGACCTTCAGGTCGCGCACGCGGTAGCGGATGGCGGCCAGGTCGGTGGTGGCGTAGCCGTACCCGCCGTCGCTCTTCCTGATGATCAGAGGCAGGGGCCTGTCGTCGCTGCCCTTGAAGCCGGGCGGGAAGACGCAGAGCGCGCCCTCGCTCATCACCGCGACCCCGGAGGCCTCCAGGTCGGCGCAGGTCTCCGCCAGCATCCGGTTGTACATGCTCTCGCCGGCGATGTCGTCGTCGGTGAGCGTGACGCCCAGCGTGGAGTAGATCTTGTTGAAGTAGCGGACGGTGGCGTCCATGAACAGGTGCCAGAGCCGCATCGTCTCCGGGTCCTCGGCCTGGAGGGTCGCCACACGCCGGCGCGAGCGCTCCTTGAACTCCGGTTCGGAGTCGAACTTGCGCCGCGCCTCCTGGTAGTACTCGCTGCCCTCTCCGGCCTCCAGCCGGGCCAGGGCGGCGCCCTCGCCGATGTCGAGCAGGTGCTCGATGAGCATGCCGAACGGCGTGCCCCAGTCGCCCAGGTGGTTCTGCCGGACCGCGCGGTTGCCGAGGTAGTCGAGGATGCGCACCAGGGAGTCGCCGACGATGGTGGTGCGCAGGTGCCCGACGTGCATCTCCTTGGCGGCGTTGGGCGCGGAGTAGTCGACGACGACGGTCTGCGGGGGCGTGGTCGTCCCGACGCCGCTGCGCGGGTCTTCGAGCGTCTGCAGGGCCTGGGCGGCGATCCAGCCATCCTGCAGGGTGATGTTGAGGAAGCCGGGGCCGCTGATCTCCACGCCGGCGAAGACGTCGCCGGTGTCGCCGGCCTCCAGTGCGTCGGCGATGGCCTGGGCGACCTCCCGCGGGGCTCGTCGCAGCCGCTTGGCCAGGCTCAGTGCGACGTTCGCCTGGAAGTCGGCGAACTGAGAGGGCCGGATCAGCGGGTCGGCGCCTGCGTACTCCGAACCGAAAGCGGTGCCCAGCGCCTGCTGGACCCGCTCGGTGAGCACGAGCTGCGGGTCGGTCATGCTCCAAGGATATCTGTGATCATCAGCACCCAGCGTGGATTATCCGGCCCATCGGCGCACGCGGCCCCATGGCACGATGTGCCCGTTTGCGACATCGGTCCAGGATCAAGCGCCCGAAGGTTCCCATGAGCCGTCGGTGCGTCAGCGGCGGCGGTGGGGTTTGTGAGCACCGGCGATGCGCTCGCCGATGTGGCTGACGGTGCCCTTGCGGGCCAGCGTGGAGGCGAGGACGCATGCCGCCGCGATCCCCTTGGCCGTGGACGACCCGTGGGCGATGACCACGGTGCCGTTCAGGCCGAGCAGCACCGCGCCGCCGTACGCCTCCGGGTCGAGCCGCTTGCGCAGATCGCGTAGCCGGTTCCGCTGGAGCATGGCGCCCAGCCGCGCCGCCCGGCCCGCCGCCAGCGTCTCGCGGAGCTCGGTGAAGGCGTAGCGGACGGCGCCCTCCATGGTCTTGAGCGCCACGTTGCCGGTGAAGCCGTCGGTGACGATGACGTCGACGACGCCGTTGAGCAGATCATGGCCCTCGACGTTGCCCGTGAAGTTCAGCTCGGGTACCGCGGCGAACAGCTCGTGGGCGCGTTTGGTGAGTTTGTTGCCCTTCTCGGCCTCTCCGCCGATGGTGAGCAATCCCACACGTGGCCGCTCGATGGCGAGGGCCGTCTCGGCGTACGCCACGCCAAGGTGGGCGAACTGCACGAGGATCTCCGGCTTGACGTCGGCGGTCGCGCCCGCGTCCAGCAGCACGGTGGGATGGGGCCGGGTCGGCAGCAGGACGGCGATCGCCGGCCGGAGCACGCCCTGCTGGGCCCGCAGCCTGAGTTTGGCGGTCGCCACCACCCCGGCCGTGGAACCGGCGGACACGACCGCCGAGGCGTCGCCCCGGCGTACGAGATGGCAGGCCACGGCGATGCTGGAACGCGGGCGGCGCAGGCTCGCGAGCGCGCCCTCGTCCATGGAGATGGTCTCCTCCGCGCGCACGATGGGGATCTCTCCCGTCGCGTCGTGCTCGGCGAGAGCTTCCGCGACGGTTCGCGGGGCGCCGACGAGGACGACGGCCACGCCGTGCTCCCGCACGGCCTGTACGGCTCCCGCCACGATCTCCCCAGGGGCGTTGTCGCCACCCATGGCGTCAAGGGCTATCGGCGGAATGCCGTCCAAGCGGTCACCTCGTAGGGAATGTATGTGTGTCCCGCATCGTAGGTGGCCGGGTGGACTGCTGTGTGCGTGGGCCGGTACCGGTCAGTGCGCGCGCCAGGGCCAGTGCCAGTCGGCGGCTCCGCGGGAGACCACGACCTTGCCGAACCTGGCCTGGCCGGTGACGCGGATCAGGGGCCCGTTGGGATCCCCGCCTTGGTCGCCGCCGGAGACGTGGCGCTTGGAGAACAGCGCGCTGCCCTCGTCGATCACCCTGGCGTTGTCCGGGACGCGCACGATGAGCTTGCCGCAGAACGAGTTGAGCTCCAGGGTGACCTCACGGCCGGGGAGCACGGCGTCGGACAGGTCGACGATCAGGGCCCCGAAGGACGCGCGAAGGACGGTGTGCCGCCCGGCCACCCATCGCCCGCCCCGGATGACCTTGCTGAACAACGCCGTGACCTCCTGCTGCTCGGCGCTGAACGCGGAGGCGGAGGGCCGGGTGGTGCCGGGCAGGTCGCGGGTCAGGGGGATCAGGTCGCCGACGGTCACGGCCGTGTAGGCCGCCTCCAGCCGGTCGGCGTGTTCGACGCTGGTGAGCCGACCGGTGGCGAGGGCCTCGCCGAGAACGGCGGCGACGTGGTCGCGGTCGGCGTCGGAGGCCCGCTGGGCGGTGTCACCCGACTCGAAAGGCGTAAGGGAGCTCACATCGGTCAGCGTAGCCGAACTTAAGATATGTCGCGATATCCGGAAGACTTTACCGAGGCTTTTCAGTCGTACGGAACCGACCCAACGCACTGGCGCGTCCGTTTAGGAAGGCAGTAGACGCATGACAGGTGCGTCAGGTTTACCGGAGTGCCCACAAGAGAGGAAAAATCTCGAGTGACCCTTACACAGACCGGTACGCGAGGGTTCAGGGCCTATACGGCCAAGCATCTGGACGATCTACTCAAACGGGCCGGGTTCGACTCCGACACGCGGCTGCGCATCCGAGCGGTGGCGTCGGTACTGCCCTTCCGCACCAACGCGTACGTCGTCGACGAGCTGATCGACTGGTCGGACATTCCCGATGACCCGATATACCGGTTGGTGTTCCCCCAGGAGGACATGCTGCCCGAGGCCGATGTGTCGCGGATCGCCGGACTGCTCCGCGCCGAGGCGTCCTCCCGTGAGATCCAGGCCGCGGCGAACGCGGTCCGGGCCAGGCTCAACCCGCATCCGGCGGGCCAGATGGAGCTCAACATTCCCCGGGCCGGGAGCGAACCGATGCCCGGCATGCAGCACAAGTACCCCGAGACCGTGCTGTTCTTCCCCAAGCAGGGGCAGACCTGCCATGCCTACTGCACCTACTGCTTCCGATGGGCGCAGTTCGTCGGCGAGCCGGACCTGAAGATGGCGTCCGACGACGTCGAAGGCCTGGTCCGCTACCTGCGCGAGCATCCCCAGGTCACGAGCCTGCTGTTCACCGGCGGCGATCCCATGATCATGAGTGGCCCGGTGCTCCGGCGGTACGTGGAGCCGCTGCTCGAGCTGGAGCAACTGGAGTCGATCCGCATCGGCACCAAGTCGCTCGCGTACTGGCCGGGGCGCTTCGTGACCGACCCGGACGCGGCGGAGACGCTGCGCCTGTTCTCCGCCGTGGTCGAGTCGGGGAAGAACCTCGCCTTCATGGCCCACTTCTCCCACCCGCGCGAGATGGACTCGCAGGTCGTCCAGACCGCCGTACGGGCGATCAGGGACACCGGCGCGGTCATCCGCACCCAGGCGCCGCTGATCCGCTCGATCAACGACCACCCGGACACGTGGGTGGAGATGTGGCGGGTCCAGCACGCGCTCGGCATGGTGCCGTACTACATGTTCGTCGAGCGGGACACCGGGCCGCAGGACTACTTCGCGGTGCCGCTGGCGCGGGCGTACGAGATCTTCCGCGACGCCTACGCGCGGGTCTCGGGGCTCTGCCGCACGGTGCGGGGCCCTTCGATGTCCTCGACGCCGGGGAAGGTGTGCGTCGACGGCGTGACCGAGGTGGCGGGCCGGCGGGTGTTCGTGCTGCACCTCATCCAGGCGCGGGACCCCAGCCTGGTCGGCCGGCCGTTCTTCGCCCACTACGACCCGGACGCGGTCTGGATCAGCGATCTGAAACCGGCCTTCGCCGACCGTTTCCCGTTCGATCCGGCGATCGTGGGCCAGGGCGATCTCGTGGCCGGCTGACGGCGGTTGGAACGAGACCGGCCGGCGCCCCAGGCGGGGCGCCGGCCGGTCCGGTGTTCGAATGATGTGCGAAGAGATGGGCGAATATCGGGTCGGCGATGAACTCGGTGCCCGGTGGTCGTCAGGCGCCCGGACTACGCACGTAGGTGCGGCGGGCGATCTGTGCCTGCAGGCGGGCCATCTGCCAGTGCAGCTCGATGAGCTGCTCGGCGAGCAGGCCACGTGGAATGTCCGACGGGTCTTCGGCGGACAGGTGATCGATCGCGTTCGCCAGCTCTCGCACCCCGCACCCCCACTCCATCACGGTTTCCCTCAGATCGAATCTTCGTTCGAATCATAGTGGAATCCCGTATGGAGTGTCAGCAGATTCGCCCCGCGTGTTCGGACTTCTGTACGGTCTAGCCCGCCGAGCGCCGTCATGAACTTCCGCCACCGCACTCACCCGCGCACCGCCCGTCCGGGGGCGGATCTCAGGTGCTGTAGACCGGGGCGATGTAGCCGCGGGCGAGCGTGTTGGCGGTGATGTTGAAGCCCACGACGGCCGACGGCGTTTCGCTGTCGAGGCCGAGCTTCTCGACCCCCAGCGCGTGAACGGCGAACAGGTAGCGGTGGGGGTGGCCGGGGGGCGGCGCCGCCCCGCCGTACTCGCGCGTGCCGTAGTCGGTGCGCCCGAGGACCGCGCCCTCGGGGAGCCCCTTCTTCTCGCCCGCGCCGGCGCCGGTCGGAAGCTCGGTCACGTCGGTGGGGATGTCGAACAGGATCCAGTGCCAGAAGCCGCTGCCGGTGGGCGCGTCCGGGTCGAAGCAGGTCACGGCGTAGCTCTTGGTGCCGTCGGGCGCTCCGGACCAGCGCAGGTGGGGCGAGATATTGCGTCCCTGCATGCCCCAGTCGTCGAACACGTGGTCGTCGGACATCCGCTCGCCGTCTGCGACGTCGTCGCTCTCGACGGTCAGCGAGGGGACCTCGGGCAGGAAATCATAGGGAATCGGCGGCTGCTGGGCCACGGTGGACCTCCGATGGAAGGACGGGTTCGGTCGTCCCCATCTTGCCCCGTGCGCCCGTGCTCAGACGATCGGGTGGAGGTGCGCGCCAGGCCGCGGCGCGCACCGCCCGGATGATCAGGAGTTGTAGGCGGCGAGCACCGTGGCGGGGTCGCCGTCCATCTTGATCTGGCCCTTGTGGAGCCAGATGACCCGGTTGCAGGTCTCCTCGATGACGTCGAGGTTGTGGGCGACCAGGAAGACCGTGCCGGCCTCCTTGCGCATCTGGTGGATGCGCTCCTGGCTCTTGCGCTTGAAGTCGCGGTCGCCGGTGGCCAGTGCCTCGTCGATGAGCAGCACGTTGTGGGCCTTGGCCGAGGCGATGGCGAAGCGCAGCCGGGCGCCCATGCCGGAGGAGTAGGTCGACATCGGGAACTGCACGAACTCGCCGATGCCGGAGAACTCGACGATCTCCTCGTATCGCTCCCTGACCTGGGTAGGGCTCATGCCCATGGCGTAGCAGCCCAGCACGATGTTGCGCTCGCCCGTCAGCTCCTTCATCAGCGCGGCATTGACGCCGAGCAGCGACGGCTGGCCGTCGGTGTAGACGGATCCCTTGTGCGGGGGCAGCAGGCCGGCGATGGCCCGCAGCAGGGTGGACTTCCCGGAGCCGTTGCGCCCGATGATGCCGATGGCGTCGCCGTGGCGGGCGATGAAGGAGACGCCCTTGACGGCGTGCACCTCCTTCATCTGCGGCCGGCCCTGGCGCTTGATGATGCGCATGAGGGCGTTGGCGGCGTTGCCCTTCTGGGCGGCGCTGGCCGCGCCGTACACGCGGTAGACGATGTGGAGGTCGTCGACGATCACCGTCGGCGCGGCGGTCTCGGGCGCGCCGGCAGCCGCCGCGCCGGATGCCTCCGGTTCGGGCGCCTGCTCGTTGGGGTGGGCCATCTGGGACAGCTCCTTGGTCAGCTCAGCCACGGCCGTACCTCTCCTCGGCCCGCCAGAAGTACCAGAAGCCGGCGACCAGCGCGACCGCGGCCCAGAAGCAAGCGTATAGCCACAGCTGAGGGAGGCTGCTGTGGGGGAAGTGGTGCTTGTCGAGGTCGGCCGCGTAGCTCTTCAGGAGCAGGTGGCGCATCAGGTCGATGAAGACCGAGGGCGGGTTGAACTCCAGGAGGAAGCGCGCCCAGTCGGGGGCGTCCTTCATGCGAGCCGGGATGCTGAAGAAGACGCCGGAGGTGTAGAGCCAGGTGCGCAGGATGAACGGCAGCAACTGGTTCATGTCGCGGACGAACGCCCCGACACGGGCCAGGAGCAGGCTGATCCCGATATTGAAGATCGTTTGCAGGAGCAGCGCGAACGGGATGAGCAGCCACAGCCAGGTGAGCGGCTCACCGGTGACCAGCACGATGACGAACAGGACGCCCATCGAGATGGCGAGCTGCTGGAACTCCTGGATGACGTACGCCAGCGGGAGCGCGGCCCGGGGGAAGTGAAGGGCCCGGATCAGCGACAGGTTCCCGGAGATCGACTTGGCGCCGCCGGTCACCGATCGCTGGGTGTAGGAGTAGACGAACACGCCCGTGATGAGAAAGGCCGTGTAGTTCGTCAGGTCCTTCTTCTGCCCCATGATCAGACCGAACATGAGGTAGTAGACCGCGGCGTTCAGGAGCGGCGTCAGCACCTGCCATAGCTGGCCCAGCGCCGAGTCCGAGTACCTGGAGACGTTACGCGAGGTGGCGTACGTGAGGACGAAGTGTCGCCTGTCCCACAGTTGGCGCATGTAAACCGGCAGACTGGGACGCGCGATGGCGCGTCGCAACCCGTGGCGCTCGGCGAGCGCGGACAGCGATTCCTTCCCATCGGGGGAGGAGCCGCCCGCCCGGTCGCCCGCCCGGGAGTCCGCGACAGCGGATTCCGGCTGACTCATGGCATGGACTCTATTGGATACCGGTGAATGGGATGCCTGCCGCATCGCTTGATCATCGTTCTTCCTGAGAGCAAAGCGGCCGGTCAAGCCCGTCTCAAAGTGTCATCGCAGGTCGGCAGCGGAGTGGGCGGTCGGGTCACGGCCGTCTCATGATGCGATCAGTCCCGAGGCATGTGTACCTTGGTGACGCGTTTGTGCCTTAACAGGGCATTATTGACAGCCTAGTTGGTATGCGTGTGACGTCCGAGAGAGACACGTGTGACCGAACTGCAATGCGCCAGAGACTCGCTGGTGAGACGTAGTGAGGGATGCTCACGGTCGACTGGCAGGGCGTCGGCTGACTTGACCGTGTCCGCGAATTCCAGGGTCGGATCCCCTGGGAGGCGCGCACGACATGAGCTGGCTCAGTGTGAACGCCCACCTTAGAGGGAGGATTAATCCACGATGCGTGTGACCAAGGGCGTACAGATCGTCGCCGGGACCGCGCTGCTCGCGCTGGCGGTTGCGGCGTGCGGTGGCAGCGGCGACACGGCCGGCTCAGGCTCCACCGCTGCCGGGAACGCCGGGGCGGTCAGGGTTGAGATCGCTGAACCGCAGCACGACCTCATTCCGGGCAACACCACCGAGACCAGTGGCGCCGAGGTGCTGAACGCACTCTTCGTCGGTCTCGTCGACTACGACGCGGACAAGAAACCCTTCAACCGCGTTGCCGAGTCCATTGAGTCGCCCGATTCCACGACGTGGACGATCAAGCTCAAGGATGGCTACAAGTGGCACAACGGTGAGCCCGTTGTCGCCCAGAACTTCATCGACTCCTGGAACTTCACGGCCAATGGCGCCAACGCCCAGGAGGGCAACTACTTCTTCGGCAGCATCGTCGGATACGACGCGCTGAACCCCGGCGAGGGCAAGACGCCGACGGCGACCACTCTCGAGGGACTCAAGGTCGTCGACGACAAGACCTTCACGGTCGAGCTCAAGAACCCGTTCTCCGGCTTCCCGACGATGCTGGGCTACACGGCGTTCTACCCGTTGCCGAAGGCCGCCTTCGAGTCCGAGGGCAAGCTGAAGGCCGACTTCGGTGGCAACCCGATCGGCAACGGCCCCTTCAAGATCTCCAAGCCGTGGAAGCGCGGCACGGACCAGACCATCTCCACGGTCCGCAACGAGGAGTTCAAGGAGGGCAAGGCCAAGATCGACGCGGTCGACTTCAAGATCTACACGGACCTGAACACCGCGTTCAACGACCTGCGCGCCGGCAACCTGGACATCATGGACCAGCTGCCCGCCGAGGCCATCTCGACGGCCAAGTCCGAGTTCGGTGACCGCTACATCGAGCAGCCGTCCTCCGGTATCGGCTACATCGGGTTCCCGATCAAGAGCGGTGCCGACTACGCCAAGAACGCGGACGTCCGCAAGGCGATCTCCATGGCGATCGACCGCAAGACGATCACCGAGACGGTCTTCTCCGGCACCCGCGTGCCGGCCGACGACTTCATCAGCCCGGTCGTCTCCGGTTACCGCCAGGGCGCCTGTGGCGAGGCGTGCACCTACGACCCCGCCAAGGCCAAGGCGCTGTTCGAGCAGGCCGGTGGCCCGAAGATGGGCGCCATCGAGATCGGCTACAACGGTGACGGCGGCCACAAGGAGTGGATCGAGGCCGTCGCCAACAACCTGCGCACCAACCTCGGTGCCGAGGTGACCCCCAAGCCGGTCGAGAAGTTCGCCACCATCCTGGACGACCTGGGCGCCAAGAAGTGGCCGGGCTCGTTCCGCATGGCCTGGATCATGGACTACCCGTCCCCCGAGAACTACCTCCGCCCGATCTTCGGATCCGGCGGCAGCTCGAACTACTCGGGCTACAAGAGCAAGGACTTCGACGACCTGCTCACCCAGGGTGACGCGGCCAAGTCGATCGAAGAGGGCGTCAAGTTCTACCAGCAGGCCGACGATCTTCTGATCAAGGAACTGCCGTACGTCCCGGTGTACTTCTACCAGACGAACGGCGCCTACTCGCAGCATGTCAAGAACGTCAAGATTGACCCGTTCGAGCGGATCGACCTGTTCAACGTAGAGAAGGCCTGACGTCAACCACTCCGGGTGGTTCGATACATTCGAACCCCCCGGGGTGGGTGACCACCCATGAGGGCAGCCCTGTGGTTGCGGCGGGCTGCCCTTTGTAATGATCGGGAGACTGAATGGGCCGCTACGTCCTAAGGCGCCTGCTCCAGGCGATCCCTGTGTTGCTGGGCACCACCTTTCTCATCTTCGCCATCGTCTACGCCCTCCCAGGCGACCCTCTCCAGGCGCTGGCCGGTGAGAAGCGTGTCGACCCGGTGTTCGCGGCGGCGATGAGAGAGCAGTTCCACCTCAACGAACCGCTGATCGTGCGGTACGGCTACTACCTTCGTGACATCGTGTCCGGCAACTTCGGCACCACGTTCCGAGGGCTTCCCGTTTCCACCATCTTCGAGGGCAAGTTCCAGGTCACCTTCAAGCTGACCATGATGGCGCTTCTCTTCGAGGCCGTCATCGGCGTGGGCCTCGGCTTCTTCGCCGCGCTCCGCCGCGGCAAGTCGGCGGACAAGGCCATCCTCGCGTTCACGCTGCTGCTCGTGTCGGTCCCGACACTGGTCAGCGGCTTCGTCCTGCAGTTGGTGCTGGGCGTCAAGCTCAAGCAGATCACCGGACTCGACATCTTCCCGGTCGCCGGCGTACAAGACGGGGTGCGCAGCTATCTGCTGCCGGGCTTCGTCCTCGCCACGGTCTCGATCGCTTACATGACCCGCCTCACGCGGACGAGCCTGATGGAGACGCTCCGCGCGGACTATGTGCGCACGGCCGTCGCCAAGGGCATGCCGAGACGGCGCGTCCTCGGACGGCACGCGTTACGGAACTCGCTGATCCCCATGGTGACCTATCTGGGCACGGACCTGGGCACCTTCATGGGGGGCGCGGTCATCACCGAGACCATCTTCAACCTGCCCGGTATCGGCCAGCAGCTCTTCCAGTCGGTGTACCTGCGGGAGAACCCCGTCGTGGTCGGTATCGTGACGGTTCTGGTGTTGGTCTACATCGTCGCCAACCTCGTCGTCGACCTGCTGTACGCCGTCCTCGACCCCAGGATCCGCTATGAGTAACGACACCCTTCCGGCCCCGGCTCCCGAGCAGCCGGCGAAGCCGGCCAAGGAAAGGCCGCCCGCCAGCCTGTGGTCCGACGCGTGGTACGACCTGCGGCGCAACCCGGTCTTCATCATCGGCGGGGTCATGATCTCGCTGCTGATCGCCATCTCGGCGTTCCCGGGGCTGTTCGACACCGTGGGCGTGGACCCCTCGACCTGCTCGCTGGCCCAGGCCCGGAAGGGCATTACCCCCGATCGCTGGTTCGCCTCCGACAACCTGGGCTGTGACGTGTACAGCCGGGTCATCCACGGCGCACGTGTCTCGATCGTCGTGGGCTTCGTCAGCGCCCTGGTCACCGGTTTCGTGGGCGGCGTCCTCGGCCTGCTCGCCGGGTTCTACGGACGCTGGGTCGACGTGATCCTCTCGCGGGTCGCGGAGATCTTCTTCGCGATCCCCTCGATCCTCGGCGCGCTGCTCATCCTCGCGGTGATCGGGCGCGACAACGCCGGTATCGGCAGCGTCGTCATGGCCCTGTCCCTGCTGGCCTGGCCGCTGATCCTGCGCATCATGAGGGCCGCGGTGATCACGACCAAGCACCAGGACTACGTGATGGCCGCCCGAGCGCTCGGCGCCGGCCCCTGGCGGATCATGCTCAAGCACATCCTCCCCAACGCGATCGCGCCGGTGATCGTGGTCTCCACGATCAACCTCGGCGCCTTCATCGCCTCGGAGGCGGCCCTGTCCTTCCTGGGCGTCGGCATCCAGTCGCCGCAGATCTCCTGGGGTCTGATGATCGCGGACGCGCGCAACCGCTTCCTGGAGGCGCCGCTGCCGCTGCTGTTCCCCGCGCTGTTCCTGAGCCTCACCATCCTCAGCGTCGTCATGCTGGGTGACGCGGTTCGTGACGCGCTTGACCCGAAGCTGCGGTAGGAGAGGGCACCGATGGTGATGAACCCGTCAATCGACACGCACCCGCTGTCGGACGAAGTCGGGCACGAGCCCCTTCTCGCGGTGGACAACCTGCACGTGGAGTTCGTGACCCGGCAGGGCCTCGTCAGGGCCGTGAACGGCGTCAGCTACACGGTGCACGCCGGCGAGTCCCTGGCGGTCCTGGGTGAGTCCGGCTCGGGCAAGTCGGTGACCGCACAGGCGATCATGGGCATTCTCGACATGCCGCCCGCCCGGATCCCCAAGGGCCAGATCCGCTTCCGCGGCACCGACATGCTCAAGCTCTCGGACCACGAGCGCGGCAACATCCGCGGGCAGCGGATCGCGATGATCTTCCAGGACGCGTTGTCCGCGCTGAACCCGGTGTTCACCGTGGGCTGGCAGATCAGCGAGATGTTCCGCGTGCACCGCGGCATGCCCAAGCGCGAGGCCGTCAAGAAGGCCATCGAGCTCATGGACAAGGTGCGCATCCCGGCGGCCAAGCAGCGCGTGAACGACTACCCGCACCAGTTCTCCGGCGGCATGCGCCAGCGCATCATGATCGCGATGGCGATCGCGCTGGACCCCGAGGTCCTGATCGCCGACGAGCCGACCACCGCGCTCGACGTGACCGTACAGGCGCAGATCATGGACCTCCTCGCCGAACTGCAGCGAGAGAGCAACATGGGGCTGATCCTGATCACCCACGACCTCGGCGTGGTGGCCGACGTGGCCGACAAGATCGCCGTCATGTACGCCGGGCGGATCGTGGAGAACGCGCCGGTCCACGACGTCTACCGCAATCCCGCGCACCCCTACTCCAAGGGTCTGCTGGAATCGATCCCCCGGGTCGACCAGAAGGGCCAGGAGCTCTACGCCATCAAGGGATTGCCGCCCAACCTGCTCAACATGCCTTCGGGCTGTGCCTTCCACCCCCGCTGCCCGTACCGTCGGGACAACTGCGTGACCGATGTACCTCCGCTGTACGAGATCAGCGGGACACGCGGGAGCGCCTGCCACTACTACCAGGAGGTCCTTGATGGCACCCTCGGGTGAGCGGATTCTCGAGGTTCGTGACCTGGTCAAGCACTTCCCGCTGAGCCAGGGCATCGTCCTGAAGCGCCAGATCGGCGCGATCAAGGCGGTGGACGGGGTCTCCTTCGACCTGCACCGTGGCGAGACGCTCGGCGTCGTGGGCGAGTCGGGCTGTGGTAAGTCCACGCTCGCCAAGCTCCTGATGGCGCTCGAACGACCCACCTCGGGGGAGGTGAAGATCAAGGGCGTCGACATGGCCAAGGCGCGCGGCGCCGAGCTCAAGCACATGCGCCGCAACATCCAGATGGTCATGCAGGACCCGTACACCTCGCTGAACCCCCGCATGACGGTCGGCGACATCGTCGGCGAGCCGTACGAGATCCACTCCGACGTGGCGCCCAAGGGCGACCGCCGCAGGAAGGTGCAGGAACTGCTGGAGGTGGTCGGCCTCAACCCCGAGCACATCAACCGCTACCCGCACCAGTTCTCCGGTGGCCAGCGGCAGCGCATCGGCATCGCCCGTGGCCTGGCGCTGCAGCCCGAGGTCATCATCTGCGACGAGCCCGTCTCCGCGCTCGACGTGTCGATCCAGGCCCAGGTGATGAACCTGCTGGAGCGGCTGCAGGAGGAGTTCGACCTCGCGTACATCTTCATCGCCCACGACCTGTCGGTGGTCCGGCACATCTCCGACCGTGTCGCGGTGATGTACCTGGGCAAGATCGTGGAGCTGGGCAAGGACGAGGCGATCTACGAGCGGCCGACCCACCCCTACACGCAGGCTCTGCTGTCCGCGGTGCCCGTGCCGGACCCCGAGGGCCGCGAGAACCGCGAGCGGATCATCTTGCAGGGCGACCCGCCCTCCCCGGCCGACCCGCCATCGGGCTGCCGGTTCCGTACGCGGTGCTGGAAGGCGCAGGACATCTGCGCCGAGCAGGAGCCGCTGCTGGAGATCCGCGTGGGCGGGCACCGGAGCGCCTGCCACTTCGCGGAGGAGCACGACGTCATCCACGCCTGAACCGGGGCCTGGAGCCGACGCAAGTAAGGCGGCGCTTCCTCAGAACGCGTCATGGAAGCGCCGCCGTACTCTGCTACCCGGCAGGCGGGGTTAGAGGATGTCGATCCCTCCGATCCCGACCCCGACGAGGCCGCCGATGCCCTGTCCGATGTGGTGTCCGTAGGCGACGTTACCCGAGTTGTTCCACTCGTCGCCCCAGCCGCCGCCACGGGGGTGGAAGCGCCTGGCGGAGGTCCGGATGGTGGTTCCGTAACCGGTCGAGTAGCTCGAGTAGGTGGGGCAGCCGGAGGCGACCACGGTGGTCGGACAGCTCGTGACGACCGGGCAGCTCTGGACCACGGTGGGGCAGTCCACGACCACCGGGCAGCTCGCGACGACCGTGGGGCAGCAGTACGACGAGGCCTTGGCCGCGCCCGCTGGCTTGGCGGCTTCGGCGGACGCCATGCTCGCGGGCACGGCGACTGCCATAGCGGCAAACGCCGTCATGACCAGAATTCGGCGAAACATGTAGTTTTCCCCCTGTGAACGCGGTCGCGGCAGAGTGAGCCGTGACTTCTCGTGTGATGATCGTCACTCTGTGTGACTGGTCAAGACAATACCCAATGGCGGAACGCGATTATGGGCTGCCCTTGGTCAACGTGTGGCAATGATCGCGGAGCCGTGACCAAACAGTCCTTGGTTGACGGCAAGTCCGACCAAGGCCCCCTCGACCTGGCGGTCCCCGGCCGTTCCCCTCAGCTGCCAGATCAGTTCGCACACCTGGGCGATGGCCTGGGCCGGGATCGCCTCGCCGAACGACGCCAGCCCGCCGGAGGGGTTGACCGGGATCCGGCCGCCGAGCGAGGTCTCGCCGGCGCGGACGAGCTTCTCGGCCTCGCCGGGCGCGCACAGCCCGATGTCTTCGTACCAGTCGAGCTCCAGCGCCGTGGAGAGGTCGTACACCTCGGCCAGGGAGAGGTCACCGGGTTCGACTCCGGCCTCCTCGTAGGCGGCGTGGGCGATGGACGAGCGGAAGGGCCGTTCCGGTGGAGCGGTGCCGGCCGAGGAGTCGGTGGCGAAGTTCGGCATCTCCAGCACGGTGTTGGGGAAGGCCGGGGTCACGGTGGACACGGCAGCGATCCGGACGCCGGAGAGCCCGCGGCGACGGGCGAAGGACTCCGAGACGAGCACCAGCGCGGCGCCGCCGTCCGAGGTCGCGCAGATGTCCATGAGGCGCAACGGGTCGGCGACCATCGGCGAGTTCAGGACCTCCTGCGCCGACACGGTCTTGCGATAGCGCGCGTTGGGGTTGAGGGAGCCGGCCCGGGCGTTCTTCACCTTTACTGCCGCGAAGTCCTCGATCGTGGAACCGTAGAGTGCCATCCGTCGGCGCGCGTACAGGGCGAAGTAGGCGGGATTGGTGGCGCCGAGCAGGCGGAATCTCAGCCAGTCAGGATCGTCGGGGCGATCACCGCCTACCGGCTTGAAGAAGCCCTTCGGTGTGGAGTCCGCTCCGATCACCAGGGCGACGTCGCACAGGCCGGCGAGGATCCGCGTACGGGCGATCTCCAGCGCGTGCGCGCCCGAGGCGCAGGCGGCGTAGCAGGACGCGATGCGCGCGCCCGTCCAGCCGAGGGCCTGGGCGAACGCCGATCCCGAGACGAAGCCGGGGTAGCCGTTCCTGATGGTGTCGGCGCCGACCAGGAACTGCACGTCGGTCCAGTGCAGGCCCGCGTCACGCAGCGCCTCGCGGGCGGCGGCGACGCCGTACTCGACGAAGGGCCTGCCCCACTTGCCCCACGGGTGCATCCCCGCGCCGGCCACGAGCGTCATGGCGCGACCGTCCCGGTCGCGCGGCCACGGCGGGCCGGGGAGCGGTCACTCATCGGGGCGCCCCCACATCCACACGATCGGGCCGTCGGCCAGCGGGCCGCTGGTCAGCTCCAGTTCCATCCCGACGCTCAGGTCGTCCACGGTGAGCCCTGCGGTGACCTGGCCGAGCACCACGAGCCCCTCGTCGGCCAGCTCCACGGCCGCGAGGGTCACCGGCGTGTACGGCTCGGCGGCCACGTAGGGCGCGGGTGGCGGGTAGCAGGCGTTGGTGTAGGACCAGACCCTGCCCTTGCGCGAGAGCCGTACGGGGGCGGGGGAGCCGCCCTCGCAGCGCGGGTTGCCGCAGAACCCGGCCCGGGGTGGAAAGGCGACGGTGCCGCAGCCGGCGCAGCGAGTGCCGAGCAGGTGCGTGACACCGTCCTCGATGGTGAACCAGCCGTCGATCGCGAGCGGAGCCATGAGCTCAATATGACACAAGCGCTTGCTCAAATACGAGGGGGCCCGCGGGGCGTCGTTCCGCCCGCGGGCCTCTCCTCACCCGTGCTCGGAGGACCGTCTCGCGTTGGAGCCGCGGTCGCCGCCCGCGGCGTCCGTGTCACGCCATGCCCACCCGCGCCAGCCGCACATGGGCGCCCGGTGGCAGGCCGAGGCGCTGGGACGCGTCCCCGGAGTTGACCGCGAACGCGACCAGCGCGGCCGAGTCGGTGAACGCGACAAGGTTCCCCGGCGGCACGGCGGCGTAGGTGTCGCGGAACGGCACCGTGATCTGCCGTCGCCCCATGGAGACCGCCAGGGTGTCCCCGACGTGGATGCCGAGCGTGGCAAGGTCGTCGGCGGTCACGGAGAGTTGCACGTTCCCGTAGCGGTCGACCGACAGCACCTCGCCCTCGGCCGCCCCCTCCGCCAGCCGCGCGGTGGGCGCGGGAAGCGAGAGCAGGCGCTCCAGCGGGATCTCCGGACCGAGATCTGCTGGTTTGCGCCCCGCGCACAGGTGCGCCGCGACCGGCGCGTAGACGTCACGCCCGTGGAACGTCGGTGACACCGGAGTGCGGAACAGGTCGGCGTTGGTGATCTCGTAGGCGACCCGCGCGCCCCCCGCGGCCAGTAAGGCCCAGGAGAGCAGGCCGTTGTCCGGGCCGATGAACACCCGGTTCCCGGCCTCGACGGCCACGGAGCGCCGGGCGCTCGCGGCGGCCGGGTCGACGGCGGCGATGTGCACACCGGCCGGTAGATATGGCAGGGTCTGGGCGAGTATCGCGGCGCCGCGCCTGATGTCCCCGGCAGGAACAAGATGACAGACGTCGATGATCCGTGCCTCGGGGGCGATACTGATGATCACCCCGTGGCACGTCGCCACGAACCCATCTTCCAAACCGTAGTCAGTGAGAAGCGTGATGACTGAGGTCACACCTGGTGACTGTACGTCGTAGGAACGCGGTCTCATAGGGGCGCATCCGGAGACATCGGCAACCGTGTCGATCTGCCCTTTAGGCCTGTTCGATCAAACAGGGATACATCAGGATTCATGCGCGGCAGTATCACGCCAAGAATCAGCTGGCACGCCGCTCGACTTCTGGGCGGGTGTCCCGGCGGGGTCAACGGGCGCGGCCGGCCGGAGACGCTGCGCCTGGTCGACGCTTCCCTCCTGGTGGCTGGCGAACCCCGGGCCGGGAAGTCGGCTGCGGTGACGGCATCATCGGCGCGGCTGCCCTCGCGGTGACCTCGAAGATCCACCTGTGGGACGGCAAGGGCGCCGGGGACCACCGGCCGTGGCGGAAGATCGCCCACACCGCGCAGAAGCGTAACGCGCCCGGGCTGCTCCCCCACCTGAAGCGGATGCAGGCGCAGATGGAACACGTCTTCGACCTGCTCGATGAGGGGGGCGGGTCGACGAAGCTCACACCGGAGCTATGCCGCCGCTTCGGGGTGGACGTGGAGCCGACCGTGGTGGATGAGACCCACTACTACGTGACCTCGCCGCAGGGTGAGGAGATTGTCGAAGTGATGGTTGACATCGCCTCGCGCGGCCCGGCGGCCAGGATCCTCCTCGTGCTGGGTTGGTTGGCTCTCTTGGGAAGGCGCAACCAACTCGGCGTGCCGGCGGTGCATTCGCAGGCGCCGGGTTCTCCGCGTGCCACCGCTGCCAGGACACCATGCCCGGGCCAGTAGCGGCGCACAGCTTCGTCCCTGGGCACGGCGGGGGGCGCGTCGAGTGCTTCGGCGATGGCCCAAACGCGAACTTAGGGGTGTCTTCTCAGAGAACCTGAGTGACCTTGGCCTTCAGTACCGTGCTAGAGGATGACGTGGAGATCATTTCCTCGGACTCATAGTGCACCTGATCGCCGTCGACCGTGAATGAACTGATCTTGGGATCTTCGCCGCCAGTTACCCTGTACGAGACGGTGAAGCTCTTATCTGAGGCGAATTCCGGACCGTTGTAGGTGGGGTCGATCCGGAAAGTGACGTTGCATCCGGCACTGCCGAAGCACTCCTGCTTGATGGTCTTGATTTTGATGCTGAAGTCGCTTGGCTTCGGTGTGTAATCCGCCGCAGGCTCCGCGCTCGTCTCTTCGGCAGCAGGCTCGGTCCCGGCAGCAGGCGCGTTGGCCGTGGTCGGGCTGGGCTTACCAGCGGATCCGGCCAAGCCGATACCGACACCGCCGACGCAGCCCACCGCAAGCCCGCCCACCATGGCAAGAGCGACAATTAAGCCGCTAAAACCCTTCTTCAGCGGCCGCTGCAGCTGTTGGAAATGAGGGAGCTGCTGAGGGTGAGGTCCGCCTGGGCCTTGCTGGTACGCCATCGTCGACTCCGGTGGGTGATTGACTGTGTCGTCTCCGTGGACGGATGACGCGCCCTGACGGGTTACTACAGCATCGAGGTAGAGACCAGATCGTGACCAGGTAACCGAGACGGAGGACTGGCCTACTTCGCCGTGTGGCAGGAGCCGGTGCCCCCCGAGGTCACCCAGGCGGCGCAGGTCAGTAAGTTCAGGACTTTCGGGACGCTCCTACGCGCGCCCGGGCGGGAGGAACGTCGTGGTCGCATCTCGCTCGATCGACGATTGCTCGGGCCTGGCGGTCGCTGAGCCAGTCCTGGACCCGGCTCCGGAGCCGCTTGGGGAGGCAGCCCGGGAATCGGCCCGGTTGCAGGAGCCAGGCGATCCCTACGACAACCCAGACGGTGACGAACAGGGTCACCTGCGCCGTGGTCAGTGACATGCGATCTCCTCATGGTCGGCTGCCCGGCCGGGCGCTCTGCCTCATCAGGATTTGAGGTGAGCGGTGCCCCGGCCGGACATCTGGTGACCGGCCCGGGACGCAGCGACCCGGGCCGGTCGGCGGGGATCACCCGCCAGCTCGAGGGGTTGGGTCTGCAACGCGTACGGCGCCCGGCGCCGGCTCGCCGGTCGCGTACCCGCGATGGTGGGCGATCTCGTCCTGCACAGCGAGCTCCATCGCCAGGGCTACCAGGTTCCAGCGGGCGATGCTCGGCACCAGGCCGGCCGCGCGTTGCCCCCGGGTCAATGGACGGCGCCGCGTGGCCCACCACTGAGGGCCGGGCACAACGACATGCCGGATCTGCCACGCCGGGTAGTCCTGGCTCAGTGCGGCGATCCGCTCGTCAGGACTGCTCACGACGGCCCCGCGCACAGATCGGCGATGCTCTCCTCGATGGCGATCGCCTTGCACACCGCGAGGAGGTCACTGCCGAGGACGACCCGCATGGCTCCCGCGTCTCTGGCTGGAACGCCGAAACGCTCCTCCCGGATCGCGAGCAGGCCACCTCGCAAGCGCTGCGTCGTCCAGGCGGGTCATCCGCGGCTCCGGAGCAGGGGCACCACGCGTTTCGACGCGGCATCGGACCGGGTCACGAGGAGGACGCCAGCTCGGCGCGGCTCTCTTGCTCGGCGATCGCACGGCACAGCTCGAGCTCGTTATCACCGTCAACGGTGCGCCAGGCGCCGGCCTGCTCTTCGGCTTCGTCGTAGGGGCGTTCACGCGTTGCCCACAGCCGGTCTTCGGTGCTGCGGAAAACCCGCCATCCGGTTGGGACCGCCTGGCAGGTGAAAGTGGCTTTAGGCTCGTGCATGGGTCGGACCTCCACGTCCGATCAAGGGGCCCGCCGGTGATGCCTCACCCTTGGCGGGCTCCGCCTTTGAGGTGACTCTGCGCTATCAACGCAGCGCGGCGTGTGTTCCCCTGTGCCATGCTGGTAGCGATCAGGCGCGATTCCAAGGGCAGCGATTTGGCCAATTTGGTTTGGCCAACGGTGTCCAAAATGAGGAGCCGGCATGCCACGTG
Organism: Sphaerisporangium flaviroseum; assembly: GCF_039537005.1. Classification (NCBI taxonomy): domain Bacteria; kingdom Bacillati; phylum Actinomycetota; class Actinomycetes; order Streptosporangiales; family Streptosporangiaceae; genus Sphaerisporangium; species Sphaerisporangium flaviroseum. The sequence goes on from NZ_BAAAZR010000007.1 coordinate 26,718, forward strand.
GCCCTGACGCAGTCGATGGGACCCGCTCGCCTTGGCACTTACTCGGCGCTGCCCTGCGGCAGTGGCGGGAAATGCGTGGCCTGACGCTTCAAGAGCTGGCGCCGATGGTTCCGATCGACCTGTCCGTGCTGGCCAAGTGGGAGCGAGGAACTCGCCGGCCGCCCGAGGACGCTGTGGAGCGACTCGATCGGGCGCTAGGTGCCGGTGGCATTCTGGTAACGATGCACGGTTTCGCGTTGGCCAACGAGACGCCGCAGCCATCACCCCAGGCCGCGGAGCGGTGGGATGCTGACGCCATGGACCCACTGCGCCGCCAACTCCTACTCGGCGGTATCGCTGCGGCGGGAACCGCCGCTTCCGCTCCGTTCCAGGACGGGCTGGAGCGGCTGCGCTTCGTCGTTGATCGCAACGTTGGTACCCCGGGCATCGAGGATTACGAGGAACTGGCGTGGGAGTACTCCCACGCGATCGTGTCGCGCCCGCAACGGGAGGTGCTCGGTAACCTGGCGGCTGATGTGCTCGCTCTCCAACGGGCCATGACATCGGTCCCTGCCAGGGAGGCCGCCCGTTGGTTACGCGTCAACGCGCGCATGAGCAACCTGCTCGCCCACACGCTGGGGTCGACCGGGTTCGCCCGCGAGTCGCTGCACTGGTGGAGCGTGGCCCGGCGAGCTGCCGAACAGACCGGCGACCCGTTCGTGCAGGGGTTTGCGTACGCCTCAGAGGCGGTGCAGGCGCTGCACGAGGACCGGCCGGTGGCGCTGGTGTTGGCGCGCGCGGACAAGGCGTTGGAGCTCACTCAGAGGCAGCCCTGCGTGGCGACGGTGGAGGCCCTCGGCGCCCGATCACACGCGCTGATCCTGCTGGGCGACGTCGGTCAGGCCTACGCCGCCCTGGATGAGCAGGCGCAGGTGTTCGAGCAGCTTTCCGACGAGGTGACCTCGGATCTGCTGTCGACCGAGGGATGGCCGGCGTTCCGGCTGCTCTACAGCCGGTCCTTGGTGTACACCCTGGCTGGGCACCCGGGCGCTGACAGCGCGCAACGGGAGGCGCTCGCGTCCTACCCGGCCGGGCGGCCTCGGCAGCGTGGCCAGGTGGAGCTGCACCGCGCTTACTCCGAGGTCAAGCGCGGCCACATCGAGGGAGGGCTCGACCACGCCCGGCAGGTCCTAGCTGGGCTCGGCCGGGACAACGTCACCAAGTTCGTTCACCACTTGGCGGTCGGGGTAGCCGACGTAGTGCCGGCGGTAGAGCGGGCGCGGGCGTCCGTGATCGAATACCGCGAACAGCTTGCGCTACCGGCCGGAGGAACTTGATGGGCATCGTGTTCGAGCACAAGTACGGCGGTGACGCCGCTGAGGTCCTGGCCGACGAGTACGTGGTCCCCTACCTGGAGATTCAGGCGGAGCCGCCGTACAACTCCAACCCGAACGCGTCCCGGGAACGGTACCTGGAGCGGACCCGCCGTCAGGTCGACAACCCCGGGTTTCACCTGGTGTCAGCCGGCGACGAGGGCGGGCGGCTGATCGGGTGGACGTTCGGACTTCCGTTCGCCGCTGGCCGGTGGTGGGGCGGGGACAACACGCCCGCACCGGACGAGGTGTTGCAGGCGGAGAAGTTCGCTGTCATCGAGCTCAACGTGATCCTCAAGGAGCGGGGCAAGGGGTACGGGCGGCGGTTGCTGGAGGAGCTTCTCGGCGCCCGGCCGGAGCCGTGGGCCATGCTGCTGAGTCTGCCAGCGGCCCCGGCGCACGACATGTACGAGCATCTGGGGTGGCACGTCGCGGGGACCAATCAGCCGGCGCCGGATGCCGATGTCGCTGATGTGATGGTGCTCAAGCTCGGCGGCTGATCCCCGCTGCTTTCTGCGATTGGCCAGTTTGGCCAATCGCATTGGCCAAAACGCTCCCCTTGGCATCGGCCCGCGGTCGGCTCAGCATGACGATGAACCCCCGACACAGGGAGGCAGCCATGCGCACCAGCAGAACGCGGCAGACCCAAGGGGACGCCATTACGTCCCGTCCGATCGCCGGCGCCAGCCACGCATCCTCGTGCTACTTCCGGACGACGGTTCCCGATGGGCAGCGCAAAGCACTCGTGCAGATCACCGAGAAGTGCAACCTGCGGTGCGCACACTGTTTCGTCTCCGCCACTCAATACGGCGACACGATGACCATGAACGACCTGGAGGACAAGGTCGTCCCGCGGCTCGCCGTGGCTGGTGTCACCCGAGTCACTCTCACTGGCGGCGAGCCGTTCGCCCATCCCGACCCGCTCGGCGTCATCCAGCTCTTCCAGACCGCGGGTATGAGCGTTGGCGTCTGTACCAACGCCACTCTCACCAGCGACAAGCACATCGAGGCCCTGGCCGCGATGCCTGGAGTGCACGTAAACGTGTCCCTCGACGGGTTCGCCGCCGACTCCCACGGCAAGTTCCGCGGCGACCGCGCGAGTTTCGCCATCACGGTGGATACGGTGCGCCGTTTCGCCGCCGCCGGACTTTTGCAGGGCCTGCTGTGCACGCCGAACCGGCTGGCCGAGGTCACCGAGTACGAGCAGTTGTGCGCGTTCGCCGTCGAGTGCGGCGCGCAATACGTGCTGATGAACCCGCTGTCGTCGATGGGGCGCGGTGCCAAGGCCAAGAAGGCGCTCGCGACTGCCGACGCGGTGATGAGCGACATCGCCGCCCGCACCGCCCCGTTCGCCGGGCAGCTCGAACTGGTGAACATCCGCTTCCCCAACGAGGCCGGGCTGCCGCTCGCGGGCTGCGAGGCCGGGCGGATCATCTACGTGTTCACCTCGGGCGAGGTCACCGCCTGCCCTTACCTGGTGTTTGCGGCTCGCACCGCCGTCTCACGGCACGACCCTGGTGAGTTCATCGTCGGCAACATCTACACCGATCCCGACATCGGCCAGCGGCTCGACGCCTACAACTTGCACGACCGTTACCGGGTCGGCGCAAACTCGACCTGCTCGGCCTGCTCCATGGAGCAGAGGTGCGGCAAGGGTTGTCCTGCGGCGGTCGTCGCGGTCGGTGGACGAATCGGTGACCTCGACGCCGAGCAGTGCCCTGTCACCGCCGGGCGGGTGCCAGCGGGGCGGCTGCTGCCGGTGGTGCCATGAGCGGCGTCCTGGTCGCGCTGGACGGGCCTGGCGGCGCCGGCAAGTCCTCCATGACCCGGCAGTTGTTCGACGCGCTGACCGGCGCCGGTCTGCCCGTGCTGGCGACCACCGAGCCCTCTCGTACCGAGCTAGGCGAATTGGCCCGCCATGGCACCGACACCTACCGCGGATTGGCGTACGCATGTCTGATCGCCGCTGACCGCTACCACCACTTGGACAGCGAGATCACCCCCGCACTGCAGGCGGGTCGGCTGGTGTTGTGCGACCGGTACATCGCCTCCAGCCTGGTCCTGCAGCGCCTCGACGGCGTGCCGCTGGAGTTCCTGCGGCATCTGGCAGCACATGTCCCCCCTCCGGACATGCAGATCATCCTCACCGCTGACCCCGGGCTTCTGCGCCAGCGACTCGACGAGCGGGGGACGCATTCGCGGTATGAGCGCGATCTGAGTTCCTGTCGCCGTGAGCATGAGCTGTACGCCGAAACGGCGCGCCTGCTGCGTGAGGACGGTGTATATCTCCTGCACGTCGATACTTCCACCGTGTCTCCGGCGGAACTGACGGCCGAGCTCGCGGTGCAAATCACCGCGCTGTGGCAGCGCCGGTGACCCGAACGCTGAGGGAGAGTCCGTGGGGATCCGAGCGCTGACCGTCAACATCGGCAACCCCTCCGTCGCGCGGGCCCGCCGGCAATTGGTCTGGCTGGCGCGCCAGGACGTCGATGTGCTGGTGCTCACCGAAACCAAGGCCAGCGCCGGGTGCGAGTTGCTGCGTGAGGCGTTCACCCGCGCTGGCTACCACGTGACCGGCGCGGTCCCCGTGGGCGGTGGCTACGGCGCGATGATCTTGTCTCGGCTGCCTGTCGAGGTTGACACCTTGACGGATGCGATCACCTACCTGCCGGAACGGGTGGCGTCCATCATCGTGTCCACCCCGGCGGGACCACTGCGTATCGCCGGAGTCTACGTGCCCTCGCGCGACGCCAGCCCGGGCAAGATCGAGCGCAAGCAGCGCTTCCTGGACACCTTCGTTGTCGCCGCGGGCAAGGCCGCCGCCGAGATGCCGCTGGTACTCCTCGGAGACCTCAACATCCTCGAGCCCGACCACCGGCCCCGGTATGGGTTCTTCCGGCCGTTCGAGTACGACGCCTACCGGGGCCTGGTCGACGGCGGTCTGGTTGACGCGTTCCGGCACCTCCACCCGAGCGTCGACGAGTACTCATGGGTCGGGAAGACTGGCGATGGCTACCGCTACGATCACGCACTGGTATGCACTGCGCTGGCCCGTCACGTCACCAGCTGCGTGTACGTGCACGCGTGCCGGACAGGGCCAGAGGCTTTCACCGACCACTCCGGTATGGCGCTCCAGCTCGCACACCCGGCTCCGGGGCGGCTGGCCGTCAGCGACCCTATGGCGCAGTCACAGTCCGGGCCCGACACGCTGTTCTGATCCGCCCCCCACGTCACAGCGGGGCCCGATAATCTCACCGGTCATGGACGTCGACATCTGGCAGAACGTCGACCAGGTCGTGACCTGGCTCGACGGCGAGAGCAAGCAGGCGACGGATATCGAGCTGTTGCTGCGGATCCTCAAGGTTTCCGAGGAGGCCGGCGAGGTAGCCGAAGCCGTGGTCGGCGCTTTCGGCCAGAACCCGCGTAAGGGATTCACTCACACCTGGGAGGACGTTGACGCCGAGCTGTGCGACGTCATCCTCACTGCCATGGTCGCACTGCGGTCACGCAATCCCGACGCCGCGAAGGTCTTCAGCGCACATCTAGCCGGAGTGACTTCTCGGTCGCTCAGTACTCGCAGCTGACGAACCCCATCCCGGCGTCTCTACCGGCGACGGCTGATGTAGCTCATTTCCTCGGCGAGCTCGCGGAAGTCGTGCCTGAGGGAGGGGGACATCAAGAACGCCAAGCCGCACGTGGTCGACGTCGACGAGACGACCGTGGCGTTGCTGAAGGCGTACAAGCGGGAGCGGGGGAGTCTGGCGCTGAAGCTGGCGCGCGATGACGCCCTGGTCTTCGCGACGCTCGAGGGGAAGTGGAAGGACCCCGATTGGTTCTCGCGGTTGTTCCGCGAGGCGCTCGTGGAGTGCCGGCGGCACCTCGAGGCCAGCGGCGTAGACCTGCCCAAGATTCGGCTGCATGACCTTCGGCATACGCACCCCACACTCCTGCTCGCCCGGGGTGAGCCGATCAAGGTGGTCAGCGAGCGCCTAGGGCATGCGAGCGTGACCGTCACCCTCACCTACTACGCAGACGTCATGCCCGGCAACCAGCGCACCGCTGCGGAGAAGTTTGCCGCCCTGGTCGCGGAGACCTGAAACACCCTGCTCCACGGATCGGAAGTATCAGCGCGGTATCACGAGGCCGATGTGGCGCCCCATATGAGCCCGGCTCGGTTCCTTGACCTGCATGTCCCTCGGAAGTCCCTCGGGCGCTTCGTGAGACTTTACGTCTCCCGAACTGTCATGAACAGCCGCGAATTCCCGACTACGATTGCCACGGGCCGCATGCGCGCGTCGTGGCTCAGGGTCGCGCTCGCCCGGGCGCTCGTTCGCTCGTCTCCTGCTCTCCCCTGCCCCGATGGCCGTCGACGTCTCCCCGCATGCCCCACCGAGGAGGACAGCATGGACACCGCACCCGATCACGGTGACAGCGATCCGGAGGAACCATCCACCCCCCACACTCCCGGCGAGCTCACCGTCCGGGAGCGTGAGCTGCTCGCCTTCGAGCGCCAGTGGTGGCGTTACGCCGGTGCGAAGGAGCAGGCGATCCGCGAGACCTTCGACATCTCGGCGACCCGTTACTACCAGCTCCTCGGCCAGCTCATCGACCGCGCCGAGGCCATGGCCCACGACCCCATGACGGTGAAGCGGCTGCGGCGGCTGCGGGCCGCACGCCAGCGGGAGCGCGCGGCGCGCCGTCTGGGCATGCGCCCCTGATCCCTGGGGTACTGGTCAACGCGTGACTCATGATGTATTGCCGGATATAGCCGGTTTGGCGGCCATCAAGGCCGATCCCGCGGGCGCGGTGATCGGCCTCGACTTCGACGGAACGCTGGCGCCGATCGTCCCCGACCCCGCCGACGCCCGCGTCGACCCGCACGCCGCGTCGGCCCTGGTGCGCCTCGGCGGCCTGGTGGGCGCCGTGGTGCTCGTCACCGGCCGCCCGGCCGCCACGGCCATCGCCTACGGTGCGGTGCCGGGCGGGCCCGGTCTCGCGGACGTGCCCGGCCTGGTGGTGCTCGGCCAGTACGGCCTGGAGCGCTGGGAGGCCGGCCAGGTGACGTCCCCGCCGCCGCCACCGGGCGTCGACCGCGTGCGCGCCGAGCTGCCCGGCCTGCTGGCGGCCCTCGGCCTCACCCTCACCGGCGGCGAGGAACCGGGAGTGACCATTGAGGACAAGGGGAGGGCCCTCGCCGTCCACACCCGCAGGGCCGCGGACCCGGAGGCGGCCCTGCGGGCCCTGCGCGAGCCGCTGGCGAAGCTGGCCGCCGAAAGCGGCATGCAGGTCGAGCCGGGACGGCTGGTGCTGGAGTTGCGCCCCGCCGGGATGGACAAGGGCCACGCGCTCAGCGCGTTCCTCGCCGAACGCGGCGCGAGGTCCGTGCTGTTCGCCGGGGACGACCTGGGAGACCTCGCGGCCTTCGAGGCGGTGCGCCTGTCTGGGCTGCCGGGTGTGACGGTCTGCAGCGCCTCCCTGGAGGTCGCGGCGCTCGCTCAGCGCGCCGACCTCATCGTCGACGGTCCGGCCGGAGTGGCGGCGCTGCTGTCGGCCCTGGCCGGCGCTCTAAGCGGGCCGTGAGCGCTATACCCGTGAACGCGCAGACGATCAGCAGCGGGACCATCAGGAAGGCCGTGCGGGTGCCGAAGCCGTCGGCGAGGGCGCCGAGCGTGAACGGCCCGATGCCGACGGCGAGGCTCGCCCAGACGGCAGCCGTCGCCCCCGCCTGGTCCGGCCGTCCGCCCGCCATGGCGATGACCCTCGATAGCCCGAGCGGGAACTGCACGGCGACGCCCAGCCCGCACAGGGCCAGGCCCGCGTAGGAGACCACCGGCTGGGTGCTGAGCCAGAAGACCGCCCAGCCGGCCAGGGTCACCGCAAGGGCGCCGGTCAGAAGGGGAGCCGGGTCCATCCGCAGGGCCAGCCGCCCTCCGGTGAACCTGCCCACCGCGATGCCGGCGGTGAACGCCGTGAGCCCGGTGGCGGCCGCCGCCGGGCTCATGTCCGTCTGGTCCGCCAGCAGCTTGGCGGCCCAGAGGTTGAAGAGGAACTCCATGGCCACCAGGCAGAACAGCACCACGCAGGCGACGTGGAAGCGCCAGCCGTACGGCACCCTGGCCGCGGTGGCGGGGCCGGGCTCGGGGTGATCGGTCACCGGCGGGACGGCCGGCACCCACACGCGCCCCATGAGCACGAGCAGGAGGAACGTCGTGACCGGCGTGAGCAGGATGCCGGTCCGCCATCCGAGCGGCGTGTCGGCGAGCACGCTGATGAGGTAGGACACCCCGATGCCGACCGTGACGCCGACGGCGTTGGCCTCGTTGATGGCCGCGGGCCCGGCCGCTCCGTGGTGGTCGCTCAGGGTGGACATGCCCATGTACAGCGTGAACGACCCGCCCGCGCTGGCCAGCCCGAAACCGAGCAGGGTGACGGGCAGCGTCGTGGTCACCGTGACCAGCACGACGCCGAGCGACACCGTGATCAGGCCCAGCCAGGTCGCGCGGCGCCTGCCGATCTTGGCCGTGACCCGCGCCATCGCGATGCCGCTGAGGACCCCGCCCACGGCCATGGCGGTGCCGTGCAGCCCCGCGACGGCCTGGGAGACCCCTTGCTCGATACGGAGCAGCGGAAGCGCGGCGGACAGCCCGTAGAGGTAGGTGGCGAAGATCGCGAGCTGCAGGTAGATAAGCCAGGTCGGGCGGTCTCGTGTGAGCCGGGCGCGCGATCGGACGGTCGTGGTCGAGCTCACTGATCCCCCGTGCCTCGGAGCGCTCCAACGGTCAGAAAGGTATCACCGCTGTATAAAAGATCAGCGCTCGAGGGCGGTGAGCTGGTCGGCGAACCACCGGCTCGGGGGGAGGGCCGTGGCGGCGGCGCGCAGCCGGATGCCCCGCTTGGCGCGCTCCTCCTCCGGAAGCATCAGCGCCTCATACAGGGCGTTCGCCGTACCGGAGACGTCGTACGGATTGACCAGGAGGGAGTCCTGGCCGAGCTCGGCCGCGGCCCCCGCCTCCCTGGACAGCACGAGCGCGCAGTGCGGCGCGAGGATCGGGCCCTCCTTGGCCACGAGGTTCATGCCGTCGCGGATCGGGTTCACCAGCAGCACGTCGGCCATGCGATAGGCGGCGAGCGACCGGGCGTAGTCGTCGTCCACGTTGAGTATCAGAGGGTCCCAGTCCTCGCCGCCGAACTCGTCCTCGATCTCCGCCGCGCAGCGCTGGACGGCCGCGGTGTACTCGCGGTACTCGGGCAGGTCGTGGCGCGAGGGATAGGCGAAGGCAAGGTGCACCACCTTGCCGTGCCACTCGGGATGGTCGGTCAGGAACTGCTTGTAGGCCGACAGTCCCCGGACGATGTTCTTCGACAGCTCGGTCCTGTCGATGCGCACGATCAGCTTGCGGTCGCCCACGCGCTCGCGGAGGGCGGTCATGTGCGACTCGACGTCGGGCTCCAGGGCGCGGGTCCAGAGGGCGTCACCGTCGACGCCCAGGGCGTGCACGCCGATGCGCGTCGTCCTGTCCTCGTAGGTGACCGTGCGTTCGGCGCGGTCGGTCTTGGCGCCGAGCAGCGTCTCGCAGCAGTCCATGAAGGCCGAGGCCCAGCGCGTGGTGAGGAAGCCGGCGTGGTCGGCGCCGAGGATGCCCGACAGCAGCTCGGCGGAGATGTCGTCGGGCAGCAGCGAGAAGTACTCCGGCGGAGCCCACGGCGTGTGGGAGAAGTGGGAGATGCGCAGGTCGGGGCGCTCCACCCGGAGCATCGCGGGGGCCAGGGTCAGGTGGTAGTCCTGGATCATCACGCGGGCCCCGTGCGCGGCCTCCTCGGCCAGCGCGAGCGCGAACGCCGCGTTGTAGTCCTGGTACGACTCCCACTCCCTGCGGAACCGCATGTCGAACTGCGGTGAGTTGGGGATGTCGTAGAGCAGGTGGTTGACGAACCACAGCGTGGAGTTCGCCACGGCGTTGTAGGCGCGGTGAAAGGTCGCGGGCGGGATGTCCAGCATGCGGACCGGGCCGGTTTCGTATCCCGCCTGGTCGAGGCGCCCGCTCGGCGCCAGCCGTATGGCGCGGCGGTCGCCGTCGGAGAGCGCGGCGCACACCCACAGCACGTCGGAGTCCTTGACCACCTCCGACAGGCCGGAGACCATGCCGCCACCGCCTCGGCGCATCGACAGCGTGCCGTCGTCGGCAAGCGTGAACGACACGGGGCCCCGGTTGGAGGCCAGCAGAATAGTGTTCATCTGCCCATCACCACTCCTCGTCCGCCACACGGCGGTCGTCCCTCGCCGTTCTTCTCCGCTGTGATGCGCACTTGGCCGCAGATTAAATAAATTTAACGCTCCCAATAAGATGGGCTGGTGGTGAGGTCGAGGCAATGTGCGCGAGGTCGAGGGGAGCTCCTTCATGGCGCTTGATGAGACGACCGAAGAGCTGGCCGTCGCCGCCGCCCAAGGTGATCACCGCTCCCTCGGAGAGCTACTCCGTCGCATCGAGCCTGACGTGCTCCGCCACTGCGCGAGGCTCCTGCCCTACCACCAGGACGCGGAGGAGGCTTGCCAGGATACGTTGCTGGCCGTCGCCCGCAACATCGGGCGCTTCGAGGGAAGGGCACGTTTTTCCACCTGGTTGCACATCGTCACCGCCAACTGTGCCCGCACCACCTACCGCACCTTGAAGCGCCGGGGCGCCGAGCAGTCCTCCGAAGAATTACCCGACATGCGGGCCGACCCGCGAAGGGTGAGCGTGATCGCCGGATCTCGCCTCGATCTGCTCGACGCGATGGAGGCCCTGGAGGCCGACAAGCCCGACCTCGCCCAGGCGCTCGTGCTGCGCGACATCTGCCAGCTCGACTACAACGAGGTCGCCGACCAGCTCGGCATCCCGCTCGGCACGGCGAAGTCGCGCATCCACCAGGCCCGTAAGTTCGTCCAGGCGGCCCTGGGTGACGCCTACGGCTGGAAATCCTGACCCTGCCCGGCAAGTATGCGACCCTCCCGCCTCCGGCCTTGGCAAAGGCGCTTTCATCGCTACACGGCGGCCCGCACCGTCTCATATCGTGAGACGGGCGGCCAAGGCTCCTGATGGGCGGGGTACAGTTCTTTAGACCTGCTTGTAATGTCGGCGGGATCACAACTTCATATTGCTCATCCAGAGGGGTGGAGGGACCGGCCCTGCGAAGCCCCGGCAACCCTCCCGGCTGTGGTCATACGCGTCTCCGAACGGCGTGGCAACAAGACCAGTGAGACCGGCCGGGACAGGTGCCAATTCCGGCCCGTGACCAAGGTGGTCCGGGCGAAGATGAGGGGAAAGGCCTCGCTTCATGGCGCTCGCAACAGCTGAGACTACGACCACACTCGACTTCGGCCCCGCCGTCGCACTCTCGTGCCGCGAATGCGGCACTCGCTACGACCTCGGACCGACCTTCGCCTGTATCGAGTGTTTCGGGCCACTCGAAGTGGCCTACACCTGGGACGGCCCCGACGCCGGCCGCACCTCGCCGGTGACCCGGGAACAGATCGCGTCCGGCCCCACCAACATCTGGCGATACCGAGGGCTTCTCCCGGTGCCCGTGGACGTCGCCTCCAAGCCCAACCTCGCCCCCGGCTGGACCAAGCTCGTCAAGGCCGACAATCTGGCCCGTGAGCTGGGAATCCGTAGCCTGCACGTCAAGGACGACTCCGGAAACCCGACCCATTCCTTCAAGGACAGGGTCGTCGCGATCGCCCTCGAGGCGGCGCGCAACTTCGGCTTCCACACCCTTTCGTGCTCGTCCACGGGCAACCTCGCGGGGGCCGTCGGCGCCGCCGCGGCGCGCGCCGGGCTGGACTCCTGCGTGTTCATCCCGTCCAACCTCGAAGAAGCCAAGATCACGATGGCGTCGGTGTACGGCGGCCGGCTGGTCGGCATCGAGGGCACCTACGACGAGGTGAACCGCTTCTGCTCGGAGCTCATAGGGGACCCCCTGGGCGACAAGTGGGGGTTCGTCAACGTCAATCTCCGGCCGTACTACGGGGAGGGCTCCAAGACCCTCGCCTACGAGATCGCCGAGCAACTGGGCTGGCGGATCCCCGACCAGATCATCGTGCCGGTGGCGTCCGGCTCGCAGCTCACGAAGATCGACAAGGGCTTCAAGGAGCTGATCAAGCTAGGGCTCGTCGACGACAAGCCGTACAAGATCTTCGGCGCGCAGGCCGAGGGATGCTCGCCGGTCTCCGCGGCCTACAAGGCCGGTCTCGACATCGTGCAGCCCGTCAAGCCGGACACCATCGCCAAGTCGCTGGCCATCGGCAACCCGGCCGACGGGCCGTACGTGCTCGACATCGCCCGCCGCACGGGGGGAGCGGTCGAGGACGTCACCGACGCGGAGGTGGTGAAGGCCATCCAGTTGCTGGCCCGCACCGAGGGCATCTTCGCCGAGACCGCGGGGGGCGTCACCGTCGGAGTGCTTCGCAAGCTGGTCGAGAACGGACTTGTGGACCCGGAGGCCGAGACGGTGGTGCTCAACACCGGGGACGGCCTGAAGACCCTCGACGCGGTCTCGGCCGAGGCGCGGCCCACCGCCGTCATAAGGCCCTCACTCGACGCATTCCGTACGGCTGTCGCCGATAACTCCTGAAAGGTCGCGATAAATGAGCGTTTCTGTGCGGATTCCGACGATTCTCCGTACGTACACCGATGGTGTGTCGGAGGTGAACGGGGAAGGGGCGACGCTTCGCGAGGTGTTGCAGAAGCTCGACACCGACTTCCCTGGAATCGGCGCCCGCATTCTGGACGAAACGGGCAAGATTCGTCGTTTTGTCAACGTCTATGTCGGAGAAGAGGATGTCCGTTTCGTGGACGGCCTTGACACCGTCACGCCGGAAGGCGCGCAGATCTCCGTGATCCCGGCGGTCGCAGGAGGCTGAGCCTCGGTCCCCGCAACGCCCACGCGTCCGAAGGATGCGTGGGCGTTGGCCTGTCTGGGGACGGCAGAGCTGGCTGCCCTTATAGAAGTTCTTACTGGGCCCGCTGTGTAGTGTAATTATCAACTAACTAAACGCGAGCGAAAAATAGTCACGTACCGCTTAGAGCGAACGTCAAGAAGTAGTTTCGTGATTGACTCTGTTGCGCCAAGCCTTGCCACAGGTATGGTCGAGAACGATCGACGAAGCCGAGGAGTTCGCATGCGTCTCGGCTCGGAAGGTCACGGACCTCGCGGAGGAGTGGGCGGGGTCCGGAGCCCAGCAAGAGGAGTCGGAAAGTGGCGCAGGGCACCGTCAAATGGTTTAACGCGGACAAGGGCTACGGCTTCATCGCGGTAGACGGTGGTAAGGACGTGTTTGTCCACTACTCAGCGATCATGTCCGAGGGATATCGGTCCCTTGAGCAAGGTCAGCGGGTGGAGTTCGAGATCACACAGGGCCAGAAGGGTCCACAGGCGGAGTCCGTCCGGACTGTGTGACGCGGCCGGCGCTGTCCGGTCGTCGACGGAGATCCACTGGTCTCTCTTAGTCAGTAGCTGGAAGGTTCGGTCTGTCATGCACCAAGACAGGCCGAGCCTTCCGTCATGTCCGTGCTTCCCTGGTTGCGGAGACATGCCCAATATTGGGCATACGGTCAGAGAAATCCTTGTGCCGCCCAGGTCATAGGGGTTGTGGCTTGCACTCGACGGGGTAGAGTGCTAAACAGTTCGTTGGCACTCTCCTGTCGAGAGTGACAAATCTGGATCGAGGCGATGGGGCTTCGCGGTCCACGGCGACAGGTGTCGTGAGAGCGCGGGTCTACATGCCGTCGCGGGCGTCGGCTCGATCCGCTGCAAGCCACCCTGTGTCTGGGAGGTCTAGCCGTATGGCAGCCAAGATGATCGCGTTTAACGAGGACGCCCGGCGCGGTCTCGAGCGGGGTATGAACCAGCTCGCCGACGCCGTCAAGGTGACCCTTGGTCCCAAGGGGCGCAACGTCGTGCTGGAGAAGAAGTGGGGCGCTCCCACGATCACCAACGACGGTGTCTCGATCGCCAAGGAGATCGAGCTCGAGGACCCGTGGGAGAAGATCGGGGCCGAGCTGGTCAAGGAGGTCGCGAAGAAGACCGACGACGTCGCGGGTGACGGCACCACCACCGCCACCGTGCTCGCTCAGGCGCTGGTACGCGAGGGCCTGCGCAACGTGGCCGCCGGCGCCAACCCGATGTCCTTGAAGAAGGGCATCGAGGCCGCCGTCGAGCGCGTCAGCGAGGAGCTCTCGAAGATCGCCAAGGATGTGGAGACCAAGGAGCAGATCGCCTCCACCGCCTCCATCTCCGCCGGCGACACGCAGATCGGCGAGATGATCGCCGAGGCGATGGACAAGGTCGGCAAGGAAGGCGTCATCACGGTCGAGGAGAGCAACGCCTTCGGGCTGGAGCTCGAGCTCACCGAGGGTATGCGCTTCGACAAGGGCTACATCTCCGGTTACTTCGTGACCGACCCGGAGCGGATGGAGGCCGTCCTCGACGACCCCTACATCCTGATCGTCAACTCCAAGGTCTCGGCCAACAAGGACCTGCTTCCCCTGCTCGACAAGGTCGTGCAGGCCGGCAAGCCGCTGATGATCATCGCCGAGGACGTCGAGGGCGAGGCCCTGGCGACCCTGGTGGTCAACAAGATCCGCGGCCTGTTCAAGTCCGTGGCCGTCAAGGCCCCCGGCTTCGGCGACCGCCGCAAGGCGATGCTGGGCGACATCGCCACCCTCACCGGTGGCCAGGTCATCAGCGAGGACGTGGGCCTCAAGCTCGAGAGCGCCACGCTCGACCTGCTGGGCCGCGCGCGCCAGGTCATCGTCACCAAGGACGAGACCACCATCGTCGACGGCGCCGGTGACCCCGAGCAGATCTCCGGCCGGGTCAACCAGATCCGCAACGAGATCGAGAACACCGACTCCGACTACGACCGCGAGAAGCTCCAGGAGCGCCTCGCCAAGCTGGCCGGTGGCGTCGCCGTCATCAAGGCCGGCGCGGCCACCGAGGTCGAGCTCAAGGAGCGCAAGCACCGCATCGAGGACGCCGTTCGCAACGCGAAGGCGGCCGTCGAGGAGGGCATCGTCCCCGGCGGTGGCGTGGCTCTGCTGCAGGCCGGCGCCAAGGCGTTCGACAAGCTGGAGCTGTTCAACGACGAGGCCACCGGTGCCGCGATCGTCCGCAAGGCGCTCGAGGAGCCGCTGAAGCAGATCGCCGTCAACGCCGGCCTCGAAGGCGGCGTCGTGGTCGAGCGTGTCCGCAACCTCGAGCTGGGCGTCGGCCTCAACGCCGCGACCGGTGAGTATGTCAACATGCTCGAAGCGGGCATCATCGACCCCGCCAAGGTCACCCGCTCGGCGCTGCAGAACGCCGCCTCCATCGCGGCGCTGTTCCTCACCACCGAGGCCGTCATCGCCGAGAAGCCCGAGAAGACCCCTGCCGCTCCCGCCATGCCCGGCGGCGGCGACATGGACTTCTGAGCCCCGGCTCACAAGCGTCACCGAAAGGGCCACCTCCGGTACTCCGGGGGTGGCCCTTTGGCATGTGCGTGGCGACTCGGTCACTCGTTGAGATCGCCATCGATCCTTGGACATCCGCCGTATCGCATTCTTGGTGAGCGGACCTCGCTTCACTGTGCGGTCGCCGATCCCCCACCTGTCCACTCGACATCGGTCGACGTGTTCACCGGCGTTTTCGTCCGCGTGGCGTGCGTCTTCGCGGCTGACCGCTGAGCTAGGGTGACGTTGCCCGTCGCGCATGATCATTTTGCGTTATGGGCGATCTCCCCCCTCATGCCTAGCCGAGGTCGAGGAGAGAATCTATGTCGCACAGACCTGCCCTTGTGACGGGATGCACCCTGACGATCGTCGCACTCACCCTGGCGGCCGTACCGGCCGATGCCGAAAGCCGGGCGGCAGGCACCGCCATGACCAGGCCGTCCGCGCGTAAACCCCCGCCGGGTATGCTGGAGGCACTCCAGCGCGACCTCCATCTCAGCAGTTCACAAGCCCAGGCCCGCCTGTTGAATGAGGCCCGACTGACCCCGATCGCGGGGCAGCTGAGCAAGAAGCTCGGCAGCCGCTTCGGTGGCGTCTGGCTGCGGGGAAATAGTGCGCACACCCTGGTGGTGGCCACCACCAGCGCCGCCGACATCCCCGAGATCATCGGCGCGGGTGCCCAGGCCGAGATCGTCACCAGGTCGCTGACGGAACTCGCCAAGGTCAAGGAGAAGATCGACCAGGCAATGATCGGCAAGCCACTGGTGTCGGGCGCTCGCTACGTCGACGTCAAGCGCAACAAGGTGGTCGTCCTGTCGCCGAAAGTCGACGACGCCGTGGGCGCCGTCCTGAGCGCCGGCGTGGACACCGGCGCGGTGCTCGTGCTGCCCTCCACGGAGGCCCCCCATCCCCTGTACGACCTGGTGGGCGGCAACGCCTACTTCATCGGCACCACCAGTCGCTGTTCCATCGGGTTTCCCGTGGTCAAGGGCGCCCAGAATGGATTCGTCAGCGCCGGCCACTGCGGCACGACCGGCGCCACCACCACCGGCTTCAACCGCGTCGCCCAGGGCGTCTTCCAGGGGTCGAGCTTCCCGAACAACGACTACTCCTGGGTCGCCGTCAATGCCAACTGGACGCCCACGCCGACGGTGGACAACGGCGAGAACGGCACCGTGCCCGTCGCCGGCGCCAGGGTCGCCATCGAAGGCGCCTCGGTCTGCCGGTCCGGCTCCACCACCGACTGGCACTGCGGCGTCATCCAGCAGCGCGACGCCAGCGTCACCTACCCCCAGGGAACCGTCTTCGGACTGACCCGCACCAACGTCTGCGCCGAACCCGGTGACTCCGGCGGCTCCTTCATCTCCATCGACCAAGCCCAGGGGGTCACATCGGGCGGCTCGGGCGACTGCAGCACCGGCGGCACCACCTACTTCCAGCCGATCGGTGAGATCCTCACCGCCTACGGGCTGTCGCTGAGGACCACCGCCGGCAATCCCCCGCCACCGGCCACGGGCACCTGCACCGGTTACCCCAACACCTTCACCGGTAGCCTGACCAACGGCCAGTCCGTCTACCAGCCGAAGAACCTGTACTACTACTCCACCGTCGGCGGGGTCCACACCGGCTGCCTGGACGGTCCTGACGGCGCCGACTTCGACCTGTACCTGCAAAAGTGGAGTGGCAACGCCTGGCAGACCGTCGCCACCTCCGACAGCGCGGGGCCGGACGAGAAGATCACCTACACCGGTACCGTCGGCTACTACCGCTACAGGGTGACCTCGTGGGCCGGCTCCGGCGCCTACACCCTGGGTTTCAAGAGACCGTGACCCACTCCGCCTCCACCCTTCGCCCCCGTCTCCGTCACCGCGGGGGGCGGGGGCGGGGCGAACGGGGTCAGGAAGAGGCTTCCCAGACCGGTCTGACCTCGATGCCCGCGCCGATCGGGCAGTGCCTGGCGATGTCCAGGGCCTCGGTGAGGTCGGCGCAGTCGATGAGGTAGAAACCCGCGAAGTCCTGTCGCCGTTCGACGAACGGAGCCTCCACGGTCACGACGCCGTCGCCGGCGGGGCGTAGCGTCACGGCGTTCTGCGCCGGATGCACCGCCTCTCCGGAGAACGCGACACCGCGCTCCTTCAGCAACCGCGCGAACGCCAGGTGCTCGGCGAGGGCGTCCTGCATGTCCTCCTGGGACACCGAATCCCAGTAGTTCTCGGGATCGAACAGGAGCAGCATGTACTTCACGCGAATCCCTCCTCGTGGGGGCGTAGCACAGGGCCGTGGCACCACGGTGACGGTCGCCTCGCCCGGCCGTCATCCCGGGTCACCTGGCCGGGCACATCTTCGACGACGTCCACACGGTCGGGGGAAAGGTCCTCTTTCCCCTGAAATAGTTGAAAGCTGTATCAACGGAGACGGAGGCGACCCGTGTCATGGCCTGCCTACGATCCGGCCGATGGCAGGTGCTTGACCCAGCGTCCCCACTGGGGTTGCCGTGCGTACCCGGCGGAGGTCCAGGCGGGATGGGCCAACACGTTGTCGTCCAGCACCATGGCGTCGGCGCGCATCCCGCCGTACCGGACGAACCGCTCCTCGGCGGCGTCGAGCAGCGCGCGGGCGATGCCCTTGCGGCGGTGCGCGGGATCGACGGCCAGACGGTAGAGATGGCAGCGCCATCCGTCCCACCCGGCGATCAGAGTGCCGGCCATCCGGCCGTCGACCTCGGCGATCAGGAGCGCCTCGGGATCGCGCTCGATCAGGCGGCGAACGCTATCGGCTGATTCGCGCCGGTCTGTTCCTTCCGCCGCCTCGCGCCAGAAGGCCAGTACGGCCTCGGCCTCACCCTGCACGCCGTTGCGTATGACCATGCTCAGCTTTGCCATAAGAAGCGAAACTAACAGAGGCTCAGGCCAGCTGGGCCGGGAGATCGCGGGTGTGCACGACCGTGAGAGAGGTGACGGCCCGGGTGAGGACGACGTAGAGCCTGGCGAGGCCGCGGGCCTCGGCCTCGACGATGTCCGCCGGTTCGACGACGACCACGTGGTCGTACTCCATGCCCTTGGCGAGCGAGGCGGGAACGACCGAGATGCGCTGCTCGGGGGAGGAGTCCGGCCCGAGCAGATCGTGGGCGACGCCTTCCGCCGTCAGCGTGTTCACCACGGTGGTGGCGGAGCCGTCCGCCGCTATCACGCCGATGGAACCCTCGTGCCCGACGGCCTGCCTCACGGCCGTCAGCAGGGCTTGCGGCAGGTCGGCCGTCCGCCGTACGGACAGCGAGCCGGCGCCCGGTCGCAGTGAGCGGGGAGCGGCCAGGGTGGGAGCCACCGAGGAGAGCAGGCGGGCGGCGAAGTCGAGTACTTCCCGGGGGACGCGGAAACCCAGGGTCAGCTCGGTGACTGCGCCCTCGGTGAAGCCGAGATGCCGCAGCACCTCCTCCCACGACCGCGCCGACCACGGGGTCGTCCCCTGCGCGAGGTCACCGAGGACGGTGGCCGAGTTGGTGCGGCAACGACGGCCGAGTGCCCGGAGCTGCATGGCGGAGAGGTCCTGCGCCTCGTCGACGACCACGTGACCGATTATGGGCGTGCGCTCGATCAGGTCGGCCAGTTCGTCGAGCAGTGCCGCGTCCGCCGCGGACCATTTGGCGGACTTCCACGACCGTGGAGGCTTGGGCCACAGCAGGGTCTCCCGCTCCTCGGGCGCCAGATCGCCCTTGGCGGCGCGCGCGAGGAATTCGCCGTCGGAGAGCAGGCGGAACAGGACCTGCTGCGGCGAGACGCGGGGCCAGACCTGGTCGACGAGCTGCTTCACGGGCTTCGAGCGGGCCACCGCGTCCTGCACCCGGTCGTCGGGCGACTCGCCGCGCTGCTCCATCCGTACGAGCACGGCGTGGGCGAGCCGCTGGGCGAGGGCCGCGCGGCCCGGGCCGTAGCGGGTGGTGCCGCGCAGGGACGCGACCATCTCGCGGACCTCGTGGTCGGGCACCCTGAAGCGGTTGACCCCCCGGGTGATCAGCAGGCCCTCTTCGGGCTTGCTGATGTGCATCCAGAGCGCCCGGTGCAGGACGGGGGCCATGCGGGCGTCGCCCTTGATCGCGGCCACGGCCGTGTCCTCGCGGGCGGAGTGGTCGCCCAGGATGCCGGCGACGGTGGTCTGGTCGACCTTCACCTCGCCGAGAGCGGGCAGGACGGAGGAGATGTAGGACAGGAAGGCGCGGTTCGGCCCGACGATCATCACGCCGGACCGCGACAGCTTCTCGCGGTGCGTGAAGAGCAGGTAGGCGGCACGATGCAGGCCGACGGCGGTCTTCCCCGTGCCGGGGGCGCCCTGGACGCACACGGTCTGTCCGAGGTCCGCGCGGACGATCTCGTCCTGGTCGGGCTGGATCGTGGCCACGATGTCGCGCATCGGGCCCGTACGGGGGCGTTCGATCTCCTCCGTGAGGATTCTCGACTCCTGGAGCGGCGCGCCCTGGTCGAGCGGTTCGTCCTCGTACGCCGTCAGGTCGCCGCCGTGGAACCCGAAGCGTCTGCGGCGGCGCACGCTCATCGGGTCGGAGGGACGGGCCTGGTAGAACGCCCGGGACACCGGCGCACGCCAGTCGATCACCAGGGCGCGGCTGTTCTCGTCGTGCACATGGCGGCGACCGACGTGGATGGTGAGGGGAAGATCGTCGACGTCGTCCCGGTCGAGACGGCCGAAGAACAGCGGGGTGTCGGGGTGGTCGGCGAGCGCGGCCACGCGCTGGTCGAGCAGCCCTTGGAGGACCTGCTGGGAAACCCAGTCACCCGCGGCGTCCGCGGAGAGCGACTGGGCGTGCTCGCGCATGGCCCGCAGCGCGGCGCGTGATGTGGCCAAATGGGCGCGCTCGGCCTGGAGGACCGAGGAGGCGTCCGTCGTGAGGGTTCCGCGGGCGTGAGATGGGTCGTCGTCCGGGCTGTTGGAGCTGTCGTCCGATATGTCAGGGGCCAATTGGTGTCCGGGCATGCTGAAGGACTCCTCGGGGGACGGGGACGGCGGACAAAGGCAGCGAACCAACAAGCTTATATGCTCACGCGGCGTCCGCCAGGTACCCGTGGGATAGGAGTCGCTGGACCATGGCACGATGTATTGCTTGTCCGGAGTTTGCCGACTCTTGACCTTTGGGTACGCCGTGAGGGTGACGACGCGTGCCCAGGTGGCGGTCTCTCCAGTTATTCCTGCCGTGGCGAATCTGCTCCTCGGCGGGCTGTGGACGTTCTCGGTCTTCGCGGGGTGGGGGCTGGCCGCGTTCTGCGGAAACGGGGAGTCGCCCGAGTCCTGCATGGACCGGCTGACCATGGTGTCCACCCTGTCGGGACTGTTCGCGTTCGTCGCCGCGACCTGTACGGCCGCCGGTCTGCTACCACCCGTAATGCGGAGATTCCCGGAAAAGTCTTTGGTCCTTGTGGGGATCGCGACCGCTTCCTGGCTAATCGCGCTGGGCGTGCTTTACGTCGGCGGGTTAGTCGGTCGGTGATCTCGCCAACACGTTGCGTTAACGTATACCAAAATCCCGAAAAACCGGGACAATCCTTGTGATTTAGCTAGATCTTAGGGGTATGCCGCTGTTGGCGCCATGGGAGGCAATGGGCGAGGGGGGTGACGTGGTTGAACAGCGCTAAGGGTATTTCGTGGATCTGAATCGTCGTTCTACCGGCGAAGGCTTGCCTGGAAAGAAGGTTTGGGGGGGACGGCGTGCCGCACAGCGAAGTCACTCGCTGGCGAGCACGTCGTCCGCGTCGATGATCTGGTACGCATAGCCCTGTTCGGCGAGAAAGCGTTGCCGGTGCGCCGCGAAATCCTGGTCGACGGTGTCCCTGCTCACCACCGAATAGAATCGCGCTCCGCCGCCGTCCGCCTTCGGACGCAGCACCCGCCCGAGCCGCTGCGCCTCTTCCTGACGTGACCCGAAGGTCCCGGAAACCTGGATCGCGACCGAGGCCTCCGGCAGGTCGATCGAGAAGTTCGCCACCTTGGAGACCACCAGCACCTGGACCTCCTTGTCGCGGAAGGCCTGGAAAAGTCGCTCGCGCTCCTTCACCCGTGTCTCGCCCTTGATGACCGGGGCGTTGAGATGCTCGGCGAGCTCGTCGAGCTGGTCGATGTACTGCCCGATGACCAGCACCTGCTCGCCCGCGTGCCGTCGGACGAGGGTCTCGGTGACCCGGGTCTTGGAAGGCGTCGTCGCGCAGAAGCGGTAGCGCTCCTCGGACTCGGCCATCGCGTAGGCCAGCCGCTCCTGGTCGGTGAGCGTCACCCGGACCTCGACACAGTCGGCGGGTGCGATCCAGCCCTGGTTCTCCATCTCCTTCCACGGCGCGTCGTACCGCTTCGGGCCGATGAGGGAGAAGACGTCACCCTCACGGCCGTCCTCGCGGACCAGCGTCGCGGTGAGCCCGACCCGCCGCCGGGCCTGCAGGTCGGCGGTCATCCGGAAGATCGGCGCGGGCAGCAGGTGGACCTCGTCGTAGATCACGAGCCCCCAGTCGCGGGCGTCGAAGAGCTCGAGATGCCGGTAGACACCCTGCCGCCGGGTGGTCATCACCTGGTACGTGGCGATGGTGACCGGGCGGATCTCCTTCTTGGTGCCGGTGTACTCGCCGATCTCGTCCTCGGTCAGCGAGGTGCGCTTGAGCAGCTCCTGCTTCCACTGGTGGGCGGAGACCGTGTTGGTGACCAGAATGAGCGTCGTCGCCTCGGCGTGGGCCATCGCCGCCGCGCCCACGATCGTCTTGCCGGCGCCACACGGCAGCACGACCACGCCCGACCCGCCGTGCCAGAACGCATCCGCCGCGTCCCGCTGGTACGGCCGCAGAGTCCAGCCGTCCTCGGCCAGCGTGATCGGATGGTGCTCGCCGTCGACGTACCCCGCGAGGTCCTCCGCCGGCCAGCCCAGCTTCAGCAGCGCCTGCTTGATGTTGCCCCGCTCGCTCGGGTGCACGGCCACGGCGTCCTCGCCGATGCGCTCCCCCAGCATGGGCTGGATCTTCCTGGCGCGCAGCACCTCTTCGAGCACGGCCTTGTCCGTGCTGGTCAGCGTCAGGCCGTGTTGGTCGCTCTTCTCCAGCCGGAGCCTGCCGTACCTGGACATCGTCTCGGCGATGTCGACGAGCAGGGCATGCGGCACCGGGTACCGGCTGAAGCCGATCAGCGCGTCGACCACCTGCTCGGCGTCGTGGCCGGCGGCCCGGGCGTTCCACAGGGCCAGCGGGGTCACGCGGTAGGTGTGGACATGCTCGGGAGCCCGCTCCAGCTCCGCGAAAGGCGCGATCACTTTGCGGCACTCGTCGGCTCTCTCGTGCTCGACCTCGAGCAGCAGCGTCTTGTCCGACTGGACGATCAGCGGGCCATCAGACACGATCTTTTCTCCCCGTTTTGCGTAACGGCCACCGTGCCGGCGGTCCCGTCCGCTTATCCAACAAGAGAGCGAGCCGGATCAGTCCCGCTTTCCCGCAGCTTGACGCGCGGCCCCGTGTCATGCGTCAGGAATTGGCGGCGACGACGATGGCGATGCCGATGCCGACGATGAGCAGGACGAAGTTGATCCCGATGCTGATCCAGCACCACTTCAGCAGCGATCGCGCCTGCTGCGGCTGGGTCTCGACCTTGCCCAGCGCGATGCCGGACAGGATGGCCCCGGCGATGCCGCCCAGCGTGACGTAGCAGCTCATGGCCAACACGATGCTGATGACCAGGGCGACGATCGCATGCGTGCGCGTGCCGTCGCTCGCCGCCTTCTGCGGGTATCCGTAAGGGTTCTGCTGGTAGGGGTTGTAGCCATATCCCGGCTGGCCGTACCCGGGCTGGCCGTACGTGGGCTGGCCGTACTCCGGCTGGCCGTACGTGGGCTGGCCGTACCCGGGCTGGCCGTACTCCTGCTGGTTGTAAGGGCTCTGGGCGGCCGTGCCGTAGCCCTGGTCGTACTGCTGCGGGCCCGGCTGGCCGTACGCTCCCTGCCCGTACTGCCGGCCTTGCTGGTCGTACGGTGACTGGGCGGGGTTGTCGTACGGGTCGTGCGATGACGGGCCGCCGTGGGCGTCCTGCCCGCCTTGCGATCCGTAGGGACTTTGCCAGTCCCTCGGGCTCTGGTCGGAGGGCCCGGGAGTGCCGCTGCTCACGTTTGTCTCAATTCTCTGGTTTTCCAGGCAGATCAAACATTTACCACGTTAAGCCCGGCTGCCGTGCCTATCAGGTCAACTCGGAACGCAGGACTTTCCTGTCGATTTTCATGACACTGGTCACCGGAATGGACTCCACGAACCGCACCTCGCGCGGGTACCTCACCCTGCCGAGGCGCTCTCTGGCCCACTCGATCAGGCGCTCGGCCGACACCGTGCCACCAGGCTCCAACTGGACGAAGGCGACGACCTCCTCCCCGAGCCGCGGGTCCTGGCGGCCCACCACGGCGGATAGCGCCACGTCAGGATGCTTGTTCAGAGCGTCCTCGACATCACGCGGGAAGACGTTGAAGCCGCCCCTGATGATCAGATCCTTCTTGCGGTCGACGACGTAGAGGTAGCCGTCGTCGTCCATGCATCCGATGTCCCCGGTGCGCAGTTCGCCGTTCACCACGGCGTGGTCGCTGGTGTTGGGCGAGCGCCAGTAGCCCCGCATGATCGACTCTCCCCGCACGCAGATCTCTCCGATGTCGCCGGGCTCCACGGGCTCGCCGTCGTCGTCCCTGATCGTGAGGGTGTAACCCGGGAGCGGCAGCCCGGCACTGCCGACCTTCCTGCGGTCCAGCGGGTTGACCGTCGTCACCGCGCTCGTCTCCGTCAGGCCGTACCCCTCGACGATCCGCACCCCGGACATGCGCCGCTCGAACTCCACGAGCACCTCGCGCGCGAGCGGCGCCGCGCCGCACGTCAGGTAGAGCAGATCCGGCAGCGGAGTGGTCTCCAGCGGCTCGGCCAGCAGTTCCCGCAGCATGGTGGGCACGACCGCGCCGTACTGTGTGCGGTGCTCGGTGGCGAGCTGCAGGAACGCCTTGGGCGTGAACCACCGCATGAGCACCGTGTGCAGGGGCTCCAGAGCGTGCATCCCGGTGATGGAGATGATCAGGCCGTACGAGTGCGTGAGCGGCACCGGCACGATGGCCCGGTTGACCTCGGGCTGGTAGGTGAGGTCGTGCGCGGCCCTGGAGACGTGCCACAGGCCCGCGTGGCTCAGCATGACGCCTTTGGCGCGGCCCGTCGTGCCCCCGGTGTACATCAGGGCCGCGAGGTCGTCCTCGTCACGGCTCACCGCTCCCGCCTCGGCCGCCTCCTCAAGGTCGGCGAAGCCGCTGATCCGCGGCCCGGCGCCCTCCGCGTCGGCCGCCCGGACCTCGCCGACCACGATCACCGGGATGTCCAGGCCCTCCGTGGCGGCCAGCACGGTCGGCATCAGCTCGGCGGAGACGATCAAAGCACGGGGCTCGCTGTCGATGACGATGTGCCGGAGCTCCTCGGCCGCCACGAGGAACACCACGGGGGTCACGACCGCGCCGGCCGCCCACAGCGCCTGGTAGGCGATCTGCGCTTCCGGGCAGTTCACCAACATCACGACGACGCGGTCGCCGGGCTCCACCCCGAACCCCTTCAGCCCGCCCGTCACGTGCCTGGTGCGTTCCGCCAGGTGAAGGCCACGATGCCAGAACCCCTCGTAGTAGAGCGCGTCGAAGTCACCGAGCCTGTCCCACGATTGTTCCGCCAACCGGCCGAGTGTCCGCTCCGAGCCCATCACGCCTACCTTCTTCCAGGGGATTCACTGCACGCCAACCTGACGGGGTCGGTGAGGGTCGTCAACCCTTGTGCATGCGGATCGCGGTCACCCCGGCGTTCAGTTGACGTCGGCGATGCCGGTGATGCGGTGAAGCGCGAAGCGGTGGACGGCCGCCCGGGTCTCGTCGTACGCGGTGAGATAGCCGCCCTCCATGCGAGCGGGCTCCAGGATGCGGCTGGTCGCATGGCCCTGGGAGTCGAGGTACCCGATCCAGACGCGCGACCCCTGCCGGATCGCCTCCTGCAGGGCCACGATCGTGCCCGTCGAGGGCGTCCGCGGCACCTGCCCGTCGGGTGCCGGCACCGGGTGCCTGCGTGCCAGGTGCGCCTCGTCGCCGGCCCGGATGGCCCGTACGGCCGCGGCCACCAGGTCGGCGTCCGGGCCGGAGACGCCGAGGCCAGGGCGGGTGGCCGACGGCCGCTCCGTGCGCTTGGAGTCGGTGCGGGTCACCAGCACGTCTCCCTCCGACGACTCGGCGACGGGGGAGTAGCCGATCGCGCGCAGCGAGTCGACCACCACCACCCGGGAGCTTCGAGAGGCGATGACGGTGGGCGCCAGCCGGCGCAGGCGCAGGGGCGTGGCGCGCTTGTCGGCCATCATCTCGTCGAGCACCGACGGATCGTCGCAGCGCACGTAGGCGCCGGCGCTGCCCACCCGGATACGCCCGTGCCGGCGGGCCACATCGGTGACCAGGTAGTGCAGCGGCTGGGGGACCGGCGTGGTGGAATGCCGCTCCAGCATCGCCACCAGGTCGTCCGCGCTGGACCCAGCGTCCAGGGCGCGGCGGATCGAGCTCTCGCCGAACCGGTAGACGGTGGCACCGCCCTTGGACTCGATGTCGGCGGCCAGCGCCAGCCACCGTCCCAGCTCGCTGGTCAGCGGGCCGGGGGCGACCGCGGTCAGGTCGGCCTGGAGCACCACATGATCGACGGGCTCCGGCAGCAGCGGCGCCAGAAGCTCGGCGGGTGTGCTCGGCGGGATCACCCTGCCCCGGGCCGGGGACGGCCTCTCGGCCGCCCGCACGGAGCCGGGCAGCAGCCTGCGGCCGAACACCGACATCACCCCGAGCCCGGTGAGTCCGAGCTGCTCGGCCTCCCGCAGGGTGAATTCGACGAGCTGGTCGCGGTAGCCGCTCCGGCGGCGCGGCTGCTCGAACGCCAGCCGCTCGCGCACCGACTCGGGTGAGGGCGCGAGGCCGGGCTCCGCCGAGACGAGCACGCGGAGCGTCCGCAGGCGTACCTCGGCCGCGGCCGGCCTGCGCAGCTCGGGATGCAGGACGTTCAGCAGGCGGTCGCGGTCGTCGCGCTCGCCCACGAGGCCGGGAACGCGATCGCTGGCGAGCCAGGCCGTCGCGAGCACCTCCCACCGGTCTTCGGTCGCCTTCACGCGCCAGCCGTCGTAGGCCGTCGTGGGCAGCCATTCGCCGTCCACGGGCGCGGTCGAGGCGATCAGGCCCGCCGCCTGGGCCACCTCGATCACCAGGGCGGTGATCCACTCGGGCACGTCGAGCACCTGCGTGGTCTTCTTCAGGTCGCGCACGGCCAGCCCGCCCGTGCGTAGCGTGCCCGGCGGGTCGACGCTCCAGTGCTCGCAGAGCTCCTCGACGGTGCGCACGAACGAGAACGCCTGGCTCGCGGCCGTACGGTCGGCGAGGTCCTGGTCACGCTCGGCCCCGTCGAGCGGCGGAGCCCAGGGACGCAGGTCACGATGGACGCGGCCGCCTCGCAGCACCAGCGCCACCTCGCGTGGCAGCACCACGCTCTCCTCGCCCGTGGCGGCGAGCAGCCCGCGGGCGAGGAGCTGCTCGATGGGCGACTGGGCGGTGGCCACGCTGACCTCGCGCCGGGCGTTGGGCAGGCGGCCGGTGGGTGGCCCCCACGCGAGCTCGTCGAGGGCGGCCCGTGCCTGCGGGCCGATGTCGCCGAGCAGGCGTTCGACGACGCTGCCCTCGGCCAGCAGGCCGGCGAGGCGCTCGGCCACCGCCTCCTCGCGACCGGCCCGGCCGCGGCGGATGGCCTGGATCAGCTCCTCGACGCGCTCAGGCGGGTGGTGCCGGAACACCTCGGCGGCCGGCGGCCCGAGCCCGGCCGGGGCCTCGGACACGTCGCGAACGCCCGGCGCCAGGCGCAGCGCCTTGTCGGAGCCGTACACCAGGGCGAGCATGCGGAGCCGGTCGACGGCCTCCCTCAGCGGTCCGTCGAGCTCCGAGGCGTCCCCGGGGGGCATGGACCTGGCGACGGCCTCGTGGAGGCCGGCGTAGGTCAGGCCGGCCTGGTCGTCCACGGTCATGACGAGAAGCGTTTCGACGACGGCGAGGGCGAAGCGGTTGAGACGGTCGAGTGCCCTGCCGGTCGCCGAAGGGCTGGTCGCCCGCAGCACGAGGCCTTCGAGGTGCGCGGGAACGGGGGTGATGAGCTCAGGACGGGCCGCCACCAGGGCGCGCAGCCGATCGTCGGGCAGGCCGCGCAGCCACTTAGTGAAGTCGGTGTTCATCACGCTCCACCGAACCCCCTGTCCACCGTCACCGCACGCCCGTCGTATGCCGCGGCGCCGTCCCTCCATCGTAGGAGCCCACAGGCCATCGCACGCCAGTTGGCTGATCACCGGCACTTTTCGTACGAACGACCTGGAGCCGGCAAGACAGAGCGTCACCTCACTGTCACGACATGCGAGCGTCACCTCTCCTGGTCGGCGGGGATAGTCATTTCTTCGAAAGGGTGCAGCAGGCGATGGGCTGGGGCAGTATGGCGAGGGTGATCGAGCGCGCCGACCAGCTCGTCCTGGAGTACGTCAGCAAGGTGGCGGACGCCGCCCACGGCGTGCTCCGCACCGACCAGCGCCTCGATTTCGTGGGGCGGCTGCGTGCCCGCATCGAGGAGGAGCGACGCGGCAGCGAAGATCTCGCGACCGTCCGCAAGGTGATCGCCAGGTTCGGCGACCCGAGCGCCCTGCTCCAGCGAGAGCTTCAGCGGCTGGCCGCCGTCGAGCAGGAGGCCGCACGCCGAGCCGCCGGTCCGGCTCCCGCGTCCGGCGCCACTCCTACGCGCGGTGTCTCTCGCTCGTCCCGCTCGTCCTCCCCGACGTTCCGGGGATCCCCCTCGCCGCGAGGCCGTTTCGGCGTGACCTCGCCGCCTGCCCGCCCGCCTCAGGTGAGCGACGACTTCGGCGAGTCCGCGACCGAGGTCTTCCCCGCTGTTGTCGACGACTCCCCCGGCGACCGGCCGTCGAGGGTGGTACGGCCGCCCCTGCCGCGTGGCACGGCCGGAGCGCCCCGGGGAGCCTCGCCCGGGCGGCCCGCGCCGCTGGTGGCCCGTCTGCGGCAGGCCGCGATGGCCGGCGCCAATCCGATGGCCACCGACGGGCGCGACGCGCGAACGATCCTGCTCAACGATCGGCGCGAGGTGCTGGCGATGGCCCTGCTCTTCGCCGCCGGGTTGCTGATCCCGTTCCCCCTGCCGTACATCGCGATCTTCCCGGTGCCCGTGCTGGTGTGGGCGGTCGCCGCGCTGACGGTGCTGGCCTGCGAAGGCTGGGTCTTCAAGGACCGGCTGACCGGGCTCGCGTCGCCGGTCGCCGCCTACGTCATCGGAGGCGTGGTGCTCGGCGCCCTGCGCGCCCAAGAGGAGCCCGGTGAGGGGCTGCAGGCGTTCATCGCCTCGTTCTGGCACGTCAGCGGGCTGATGTTCATGCTGGGAGCGGCAGGAGGGGTGGCATGGCTGGCCTACCGCCTGTTCAACCCGCCACCTCCGCCACCCCGGCGGCAGCCGCTGGGGACGGTGCGCTGAGCAGGCCCATCGACAGGCGCACCCACGAGGCCACGAACCGGTCGCGTTCCACCCGGCCGGGCGGCTCTCCGACGGTGTCCTGGAACAACCGGTAGTGCACCACCGCGCCGCCCAGCACCGCGCCGATCGCGGGCCAGTCGAGGTCGGCGTCGGCGTACTCCGGCTGGGCGCGGAACCACGTCGTGATCGCGTCGAACATGGGCTGGAGCAGCCCTTCACGGACGGTGGCCACCAACTCGGGGAACTGGCTGAGGTCGCGGAAGAAGACCCGCGTCAGCTCGCTCTCCTCACGGACCTTCGCCAGGCCGGCCTTGCACAGGTGGGCGAGCCGCTCCTCGATCGGGACCGACGTGCCGATGGCGCCCACCTCGGCGAGCGCTTCGGCGATCTGCGACCGCGTGCGCGTGGCGTGCTCGTTCATCGCGGCGGCGAGGACCTCGTACTTCGACTTGAAGTGCCGGTACAGCCCGCCTGCCCCGGGGGACAGCCCTGCGGCGGCCTCGATCTCGGCGACCGACGTGGCCGAATAGCCCCGTTCGGCGAACAGCCTCAGGGACTCGTCGATGATCCGCTCGCGTGTCGATCTGGTCATGAGTACCCAAGCCCCGTCGATAAGTAAGCCCTTTCTTCCAGCCAAGGGTCCCATAACCGGTAGGGGTACGCGCGGTGCCCCGGGGTTTGGCATCCTTCAAGGGTGCATTCAGTGGGTTTTGATCTTGATTTGACGCTTGCGGACACACGTGCGGGAATCGCGGCGGTGTTCGACGAGGTGGCGCGCCGTATCGGCGTGCCCATAGACAGCACCGCCGTGATCAGCAGGCTCGGCCCGCCGCTGGAACAGGAGCTGACCCACTGGCTGCCGCCCGAAGAGATCCCGGCCGTCGCCGACCTCTACCGCTCCCTGTATCCCGAGATCGCCGTCCCGATGACCACGCCGATGGCGGGCGCCGCCGAGGCCGTGGCCGAGGTGCGCCGCCACGGCGGCCGGGTGATCGTCGTGACGGCCAAGCACACCATCACGGCACGGCTGATCGTCGAGTTCCTCGGTCTGGAGGTCGACGAGGTGGTGGGCTTGGTGTTCGGGGCGGCGAAGGGGACGGCCATCTCCGACTTCGGCGCGGCCGTCTATGTCGGAGATCATGTAGGCGACATCGAGGCGGCCAGAGCGGGGCGCGCGATGAGCGTCGGCGTGGCGACGGGCCCGTACACCGCGGAAGCCCTCCGCGATCACGGAGCCGACGTCGTCCTGCCGGATCTCACGGCGTTCGCGGGGTGGTTCGACGCCTGGCGGATCTCGGAAATCGGGACCGTTTCGACGGTCATGTAATGCCCCGTGTGGGCATAACCTACATCCATTACCATTCATGACAGTCTGAACGAGGTCACCCCTGTGCCTACTGGCAAGGTCAAGTGGTACGACGCTGACAAGGGCTTCGGTTTCCTCACCCGCGACGACGGCGGTGAGGTATTCGTGCATTCCTCAGCGCTCCCCAAGGGCGTCGAAGCGCTCAAGCCGGGTCAGAAGCTCGAGTTCGGCGTGGCCGAGGGCCGCCGTGGCCAGCAGGCGCTTTCGGTCCGCGTGCTGGAGCAGCCGCCGACGCTCGCCAAGACGGTGAAGCCCAAGGGCAAGCGCAAGAAGCCTGACGAGCTCGTCGTCATCGTCGAGGACCTGATCAAGCTGCTTGACGACGTCTCGAACTCCTATCAGCGCGGCAAGCACCCCGATGCCGCCCACGCCAAGAAGATCGCGACCGTGCTGCGAGCCGTCGCTGACGACATCGACGCCTGATCCCCTGACCCACGGTCAGCCGTGCGGGTTGGTCAGGGGCTTGGTCGTGTCGGTCAGCGGCTTGGCGGTGTCGGTCCTGGCGCCGTCCCCGTACGGCTTCGGGGCGTGCGGCCTCGGGTCCTGGGGATTCGCGGCGGCCGAGGCCGGTGACGGTGCGTTCCGTTCCGCGGCCTTCGCGGCCCGGATGCGCTCCGATACGGCACGCAACCGGCGGCGGCGCGTGATGATCAGCCAGGCCAGCGCGGCGACCAGGGCCACCGCGATCACGGCCAGCCCGATCGGCCCCGCGGAACGGCCCGAAAGCAGCGACAGCAGCAGCCCGGCGAGGCCACCGCCCACCCAGGCGATCTGCAGCAGCGCCTCCACCACGCCGAACGTCGACGAGCGCACCTCCTCGCCGATCTCGCGCTGGACGATCGCGTCCAGCGCGAGCTTGCCGACCTCCTGGGCGAATCCCGCGACCACGGCCACCACCAGGGCCGTCCACAGCGAGAAGAAGAACGCGCTGACCGTCGCCGTCGTGGTGGCCAGCGCCAGTGCGAACAGCACGATGATCTGGGGGGAATGGCCGCGCACCCACGAGGCGACCACCGCTCCGAGCAGGCCACCCGCTCCGGCTCCGCCCGCGAGGATCGCGATCATGACTTCCTTGGGGTACCCGCTGCCCCGCAGATGCCCCTCTTGTATGAGGAAGAGCAGGAAGAACAGCAAGAATCCGGAAAGCAGGCGGATCGCGGCGTTGCCGCGCATGGCCTCGGCGACCACCGGGCCGACGTTCAGCAACGTGCGCCAGCGCTGCCTCCTGCCGCCCTTCCCCTCGCCGGCCTCGTATTCCTCTTCTTCCTCGTCGAAGTCCAGGTCCGGCGCGTCCACGTGGCGCGGCAGCCCTACGGCCACGACGCCGGCGGCCAGGAAGATCATCATGGTCCCGCGCAGCATCCAGTCGGCGCCCAGCCACGCGGTCAGGCCGACGGCCACCGGGGCGGCCACTCCGGCCGACACCAGCGAGAACAGGGCGACCCGTGCGTTGGCCGTCACCAGGGTGATGTCGGCGGGCAGCACGCTCGGCATGGTGGCGGCCCGGCACACGTTGTAGGCCTTGGAAAGGACCAGGACGGCCAGCGCGGCCGGGAAGAGGGTGAGCCCGTCCGCCGGGCCGATCGCGGCCGCCATGGCCCAGCACAGCAGCCCGCGCGCGAACAGCGTGCCCGCCATGACGTAACGGCGGCCGGACCTGAACCGGTCGAGCACGGGCCCGACGAAGGGCGCGACGACGGTGAAGGGCACCATCGTGATCAGCAGGTAGAGGGCCACCTGGCCGCGCGCCTGGTCGACGGGCAGCCCGAAGAACAGGGTGCCGGCCAGGCCGACCGTGATGAGGACGTCCCCGGCGCCGTGGGCGGCCGTCAGCTCGATGAGCCGTCCGAGCCCGGTGCGGTCGGCGCCCTGGGCGTGGGTGAGCCTGCGGGTGGCCTGCCGTACACCGCGGCCCGCGCGCACCGTCCCCCTGGCGGCCGTGCGGCTCGCCCCCGCCGTCTTCTTCGCCGCCGTACGACCCGCGCGGAGGGTGCCGCGGCCCGCACCCGCCGTGGCCCGCCCGGCACGTGACAGCGAATCTCTAGCTCGGTCCCAGGAACCCGCCATCACATGCGCGTGGACCGGTCACCGGAGCCGGTGGCCAGGCACTCCACGCTTCCTCCCTTTGTGCGTTCGATCACGTTCGCCTTGGTGATGGATCTCCTGAATCTGGCGTGCCGCTTTGGTTTACAGTCTTACCCGACCCATAGACGTGATGTCCGCTCGTAGCATGGGTGAGAATTGACGTGTGAGCCGCACTCGTACCCGCACCTTTGCAGTCGACCAAGCCTGCGCCGCCGCTGTGGAGCCGGCCAGGGCCGCCGCTGAGGAGATCGCCCGCCCCGGCGAGGTGGGCGAGCATCTCGGCTTCGAGAGTGAGGCCGAGCGGGTCGTCACGCACTACTTCGCCTGCCTCGACCGCGCCTACCGCGGATGGCGCTGGGCCATCACCGTCAGCCGTGCCTCCCGGGCCCGCAACGTCACGGTGAGCGAGACCGTGCTCCTGCCGGGTGCGGGCGCGCTCCTGCCGCCGGCGTGGGTGCCGTGGAGTGAGCGGCTGCTTCCCGGAGACCTCGGCGTCGGCGACCTGCTGCCGACCTCCGACGACGACGACCGTCTTGCCCCCGGGTTCACCGAGACCGACGACGACTCCGACCGTCAGATGATCTTCGAGTACGGGCTCGGCCGGGCGCGGGTGCTCTCGGCGATCGGTCGCGACCGCGCGGTCCACCGCTGGCACGCGGGCGACTCAGGGCCGCACACCCCGCTCGCCCATGCCGCGCCCGCGCAGTGCTCCACCTGCGGCTTCTACTGGCCGCTCGCCGGGGCCCTGCGCCTGGGCTTCGGCGTCTGCGCCAACGAGTACGCCCCCGACGACGGCAAGGTCGTGGCCGCCGACCACGGCTGCGGCGCCCACTCGGAGGCGGCCGTCATCGCCCCGGCCGGCGTCGAGCAGCCGATGCCCATCCTCGACGACCTCGGCTACGACCTGATGGAAGAGGGCGCCCCGGCCGCCGGGTCCGTCGATGCGGAAGAGTCCGAGCCGCTCGGCCACTCCTGAGCCCGGCGTCCGGAGGCGGCGCGTCCGGCCACGGCTCGCCGGTGGCCGGCCCGGGTGCCGCCTGCGGCGGAGGCGCTCCAGTGGACCTTCAGGGCCGGGACGCTCCGGTCGAGCTGCCAAGGTCACGATATTTCCGGCTACGGGACGAGCCGGTCCACATCCACCACTTTTGGGACATAACTGGTGACTGACACCTTTGGCACCGAACGCATGCGCACGACCGTCCTCGCCGCATGGAAGGCCTCGCCCGCGAGGTTTCGCGAGGACGCCAACGCCGAAGAGGACTTCGCCCTCGGCGGGTACCGCGATCGCCTGATCGTCGAGCTGGCCCAGAACGCCGCCGACGCGGCCATGCGCACCGGTGTCCCCGGGCGGCTCCGGCTGACGCTGGAGAACGGCGTCCTGTGCGCCGCCAACACGGGCGCCGCGCTCGACGAGACCGGGGTCGAGGGCCTCGCCACGCTCCGCGTGTCCGGCAAGCGGGACGAGGCCGGCTCGATCGGCCGGTTCGGCGTCGGGTTCGCGGCCGTCGTCTCCGTCTGCGACGAGCCGCTGGTCGCCTCCCGCGCGACAGGAGCCGTGCGCTGGTCGCGGTCCGAGTCCGCCGCGCTCGTCGGCGCGGAGCCGGCGCTGGCCGCGGAGCTCGCCGTCCGCGGCGGGCACGTCCCGCTGCTGCGCCTGCCGTTCGAAGCCGGGCCGGTCGTGGTGCCTGAGGGGTTCGACACCGTCGTGCGCCTGCCGCTGCGTGACAAGGCCGCCGAGCAGGCCGTGCGCCAGATGCTCGAGGAGACCGGTCCCGCGCTCCCGCTCGCCATGCCGGCGCTCGGCACGATCGAGATCGAGATCGACGGCGACACCCGCACGGTCACGGCCGACGGCTGGCAGATCGTGGAGGAGTCCGGGCGGTTCACCGCCGAGCAGGTGGCCGAGTTGTTCGCCGACCGGCCCACCGAGGAGCGCAACCGGCCGCATTGGCTGGTCCGCTGGGCCGTGCCCGCCGACCACGGACGCCTGCCCAAGGACGTCGCCCCCGTCGTGCACGCGCCGACACCGAGCGACGAGCCCCTGGACCTGCCCGCGCTGCTCATCGCCACCTTCCCGCTGGCCACCGACCGGCGGCACGTGGCCCCGGGACCGCTGACCGACTACCTGGTCGATCGCGCCGCCGAGACCTACCTCCAGCTCCTCGCGTCGCTGCCGAGAACGCCCCGCCTGCTCGACCTCGTCCCGGGCCTGATGGGCAAGGGCGAACTGGACGCGGCCGTCCGGCGGGCCATCCTGCGCCGCCTTCCCGACACCCCGCTGCTGCCCGCGATCTCCCCGCCCGCCGACGCCCGCACGGGCGACGGGGGTTCGCCCGCCCCTCAGGACGCCGAAGGGCTGTTCGTGGTGCCGGGTCGTCAGGCGTCCGTGGTGGCGGGTCCCCCCGGGTTCCTCGACAAGATCGCTCACGTGGTTCCCGGGCTGCTGCCGGCAGGCTGGGAGTCGAGGCACCCCGCGCTGGCCACCCTCGGAATCAGGCGCGTCGAGCTGGCCGACGTGATCGACCTGCTGTCCGGCGAGGCGGTCGAGGACCGGACCCCCGCCTGGTGGCAGTCCTTGTACGACGTGGTGCCCGCCGACGACCGCGAGGCCCTTGGCGCCGTGCCCGTCCCGCTGGCCGACGGCCGCCTCGTACGCGGCCCGCGTGGCACGCTCGTGCTGAACGGCGGCTCCAGCCTCGATCCCTCGCTCCTCGGCCCGCTCGGGCTGCGCATCGTGCACCCGGAGGCGGCCCATCCCCTCCTGCTCCGGCTGGGCGCCGCCGAGGCGACCCCGAAGAGCGTCCTGGACGACCCGCTCACGCGCGCCACCGTCTCCGAGTCGCTCGACAGCGCCGACCCCGAGCCGGTGGCGCAAGCCGTGCTGGCGCTGGTCGACGCCGCGGGGCTGACCGCCGGAGAGGCTCCGTGGCTGTCGGCGCTGGCGCTGCGCGGCGCCGACGGAGAGCTGTACCCCGCCGGTGAGCTGCTGCTCGGCGACGGCTCCCTGGCCAAGCTGATCGACCAGGACGTGCCGTTCGGCGTCGCCGCTCCCGACCTCGTGGAGCGGTACGGCTCGCGGGTCCTGTCGGCGGCGGGCGTGCTCGACGGCTTCGCCGTGGTCAACGACGCGGACGTCCTGCTGGACCCCGACGAATGCGACCACGACCTGGACGCGGAAGACGAGTGGCTCGAAGCCGTGCTCGACGTGCTGCCGGAGGCGGACGTGCCTCCGGTGGCCCGGGAGTTCACCGCGATCCGCGATCTGGAGTACGTCGCGGACTGGCCGTCCGCGCTGGCCCTGCTCTCCCGGCCGCCGCTGCGCGCCGCGCTCCAGCCGCTCCGCGCGCTCGTGAACGGCGCGATCGCCGAGGCTCCCTCGTACACCTCGTGGTGGCTCTCGCACCACCCCGTGCTCGGCGGAAGGCGGCCCACCTCGCTGCGCCTTCCCGCGGGGGACCCCCTGCTGTACGGCCTGTACGGTGACGCGCCTGAGGGCGTGGACGGCACGGCCCTCGCGTTGATCGGCGTGCGGACGACGCTGGCCGATCTCCTCGCCTCCCACGGCGGGCCCGACGAGCTCCTGGAGCTGCTGGCGGATCCCTCGCTGGAGGTGGACCGGGCCCAGCTACGGGCGCTGTGGATCGCGCTGGCCGGGGTGGACCCCTCGCGCGTGGCGCCGCCCACGGCCGTACGAGCGGTGCTGAACGGCGAGATCGTCGTCGCCGACGCCGACGACGGCCATCCGATCGGCGGCAACGGCCACACCGGCGTCGAAGGGCTGGTCGCCACGGGCGGACCGGTCGTCGTCGAGGCGCCCGACCTGCTTCCGCTGGTGGCCTCCCGTCCCCTCGTGCTCGCGCCCTTCGACCTCGCAGAGGCCCTCTCCGAGCTCCTCGACCTGCCCGTCATCGGCGAGGAGGTCGCGGGGGAGGTCACCTCGTCCGGCGAGAAGCGACCGGTGCCCGTCCAGGTGCGCTCGCTGCTGCCCTCGGCGCCGCTGAGCTACGTCGAGCACGCCGAGCTCACGGTCGACGGTGTACGGGTGCCCTGGCGCTTCTTCGAGGGGGCCGTCCACGCGAGCGGGGTGGAAGGGCTGGCCCGCGGGCTGGCCTGGGCGGCCGGCCAGTGGGGCGACCGGCTGGCGGTCGCCGCACTCCTTCGTGACCCGGAGGCGGTTCCCTTGCTGCTGGCCGAGGCCGACCTCGACAGCTGAACGAGCTCGCGCGGCACGGGGTCACCGGCCCTGTGCCGCCCGGGTCGTCAGGCGTAAGGCCTGAGGAGCGGGTGACGGGGACCGGCCGAGGCCGCCGCGGAGCGGTCTTCAGCATGGCGCGGACGCGTCTTCAGGAAAGCGTGCGGCCGGGAACGGACTCGTCCTTCTCGTCGCCGACGCTCGACGGTTTGCCACCGTTGATGGACCGGTCACGGCGCCGGACGTACAAGCACCCGAAGAGCCCAAGGCCGATGCCGGCCACGCAGGTCCAGATCCACCACCGGTGGTCGGGTGAGGGACCCATGATGAGAAGCACGATCAGAGCGACGACCCACAGGCCCGTCCCCGCGAGAATGGTCGCGGTGTCGTTGGTCTCCAACGGGGCGGAGGGATCCGGGGGGCGCGGCTCGTTCACGCACTCCAGCCTAGGCGAGAACATCTGTCGCGTTGCTCGTCGGGTCGGGTAACCTCCTGCGGGATCCGAACCGTACACAAGTTGGTCTCATTCGGACCACAAGCACCTCAGGGGTCTTCCAGACTATGAAACCGCCTGTCACTCTGCCCGCGTGAGCGAGATAGCTGCCCCCCCGTCCCAGCCGACCGGTTTCCACGGCCGGCTCGACCGGTATTTCCACATCTCCGAGCGACAGTCGACGCTCAGCCGTGAGATCCGTGGCGGACTGGCCACGTTCTTCACGATGGCGTACATCGTCGTCCTCAACCCGCTGATCCTCGGCGGGGTCAAGGACGCGGACGGCCAGGTCCTCGGCGATGGAACCACCCCCAACTACGCCATGATCGCCGCGGCGACCGCGCTGACGGCGGGCATCCTGACGATCCTCATGGGCGTCGTGGCCAAGGTGCCCTTCGCCTTGGCGGCGGGCCTCGGCCTGAACGCCTTCGTCGCCTTCGGCATCGCCTCCAGCATGTCGTGGGAAGACGCGATGGGCCTGGTCGTGCTGGAGGGCATCGTCATCACGATTCTCGTGCTGACGGGCTTCCGGACGGCCGTGTTCCACGCCATTCCCAGCCAGTTGAAGACCGCGATCAGCGTGGGCATCGGCCTGTTCATCGCCTTGATCGGTTTCGTCGACTCCGGATTCGTCCGCAAGGCCGCCGGGACGCCCCTCGAGCTCGGCATCGGCGGCTCCCTGACGAGCTGGCCCATCTTCGTCTTCGTGATCGGCCTGCTGGTCACCGTGCTGCTGGTCGCCCGCAAGGTCAAGGGGGCGATCCTGCTCGGCATCGTCGGCACCACGATCCTGGCCATCATCGTCGAGGCGGTCGCCAAGGTGGGCGCGGCCAACGGCGGCAAGAACCCTCTGGGCTGGAGCCTGATCGTCCCCACGTTGCCGGAGAAGGTCGTCGGCGTGCCGGACTTCCCCGGCGTCCTCGGCCAGTTCAGCCT
Source organism: Sphaerisporangium flaviroseum (assembly GCF_039537005.1). Lineage (NCBI taxonomy): Bacteria > Bacillati > Actinomycetota > Actinomycetes > Streptosporangiales > Streptosporangiaceae > Sphaerisporangium > Sphaerisporangium flaviroseum. Next base: position 64,176 of record NZ_BAAAZR010000007.1, read on the forward strand.
GTTCGGCTCGTTCAGCAAGGTCAGCGTCGTGCTGGCCGTGCTGTTCATCTTCACCCTGCTCATCACGGACTTCTTCGACACGATGGGCACGATCGTGGGCGTCGGGCGGCAGGCCGACCTGGTGGCCGACGACGGCGCGCTGCCCCGCACGCGGGAGATCCTGCTGGTCGACTCCATCGCCGCCGCGGCCGGCGGTGCCGCGTCCACCTCGTCGAACACCACCTACATCGAGTCGGCGGCCGGCGTCGGCGAGGGCGCCCGTACGGGCTTCGCCAGCGTGATCACCGGCGTTCTCTTCCTGCTGGCGGTCTTCCTGTCACCCCTGGTGGACATCGTCCCCTACGAGGCGGCGGCGCCCGCTCTCGTCGTGGTCGGCTTCCTGATGATGACCGCCATCCGGGACATCGACTTCAACGACTACGAAATAGCCATCCCCGCCTTCCTCACCATCGTCCTGATGCCCTTCACCTACTCGATCTCCAACGGAATCGGCGCCGGGTTCATCACCTACGTCCTGATCAAGGCGATCAAGGGCAAGACCCGCGAGGTGCACCCGCTGCTGTGGGTCGTGACCGCCCTCTTCGTGATCTACTTCCTCATCGGCCCGGTCAAGATCCTCCTCGGCCTGAGCTGACCCGACCGGCCGTTCCCGCGTCTCCCCACGCCGGAACGGCCGGCTGAAACGGTCCTCGCTGCGCTCGGGCTGTTCTTCTAAAGGGCCTTCGGCCCCGGCCTTGCCGTCTGGAAGGGTTGGCGGTCGTTGGTTCATCTGCCTAGTTGGGTGAGGAGTTTCTGCATCCGGTCGATCTCGATGCGCTGGTCAGAGTCGACATGGCCGGCGAATTGGTCGATTTCTGGTTCCTGGCCGCCCTTGTCGGCGTAGAGCTGTTCCACCATCTTCAGCGCACCCATGTGGTGCTTGATCATGTCCTGATAGAAGAGCCGGTCGAATTCCGAACCCTTGGCGTTCTCCAGTTCGGCCAGTTGTTCCTTGGTGAGCATTCCCGGCATGAGCTCGCCGTCATGGTTATCGTGGCCGGAGTCGACGCTGGGTACCTGCTGGAGCCGCGCCCGGAGCCAGCGCAGCATCAGGTCGATCTCATCCTGCTGCGAGATCTCGATGCGTTTGGCGAGCCGCGGAAGGTCCTTGCTCGCGCTGCGGCCGGCGACCAGGGCGGTCATCCGCAGCGCCTGGGAGTGGTGCCGGACCATGCCTTGCATGAACCGCACGTCGGCGTCGGTGTACTCGCGGCCGTCGGAGCGTGGCGGCTCGTAGGAGGGAAGCACCTTGCTGCTCTGTCCCGGCGGCCCCGGCTGGACGACGGTTGCTTTCGGACCTTCTGTCGCTTTCGGACCTTCGGCCGTACACGCGGTGAGCGCGGCGGCGATCAGCAGGGGCGGAAGGAGCTGCTGAAACGGTTTCGACGGCTTCATGGCTGCGTTCGCTTCCGACGTGCTGGGGGGACCGGGCAGAACCGGATGATCTGACAGCTATAGCACATTTACCGACATTCCATTAATGTCACACCAGCGCCGCGTAGATCTTTTGGGGTTCGGCTTGACAAGAGCCGCCCGAGGGTCGTCCGCGCGGTGTGTTGGCGTCCCGCCAGCAAGCGAGAAGAAGGAGGGGTGCGACCCATGCAGATTGCCCGTGTGGCACGTTGGGGACGTGCTCGGTTACGCAAACTCGGTGTGATCGCCGTGGGAACGGTCCTCTTGGGCCTCATTCCTACGACGGCGATGGCGGATGACGCCGATCCACGAATCGGGCTCGGCGCTGGATGGCTCGATGCCCAGCAGGCCGCCAGCGGGCTCGAGCTCCTGGCCCACCGGGATCGGCCGGAGGGCTTCTACCAGCCCGCCAACCCGGGCAACCTGTCGTACGCCAACTCCGACATGGCGTTCAGCGGCAACTACGCGTTCGTGGGCAACTTCAACGGATTCAACATCTACGACGTCTCCACGCCCTCGGCCCCGGTCTTGACCACGTCCGTCATATGCCCGGGCGGCCAGGGTGACATGTCCGTGTACGGCAACCTGCTGTTCATGTCGGTGGAGGAGACCCGAGGCCGGCTGGACTGCGGTACGCAGGGCGCCGGTGGCACGGTCAACCCCGACCGCTTCCGTGGCGTCCGGGTCTTCGATGTGAGCGACATCAGCAAGCCGGTCCAGGTGGCCGCGGTCCAGACCTGCCGCGGATCCCACACGCACACCCTCGTCACCAGCAAGGACGACCCGGACAACGCCTACGTCTACGTGTCGGGCACGGCCGGTGTCCGCTCTGGCGGCGAACTGACCGGCTGCGCGAACACGGCGGCGACCGACCCGAACACGTCCTTGTGGCGGATCGACATCATCCGGGTGCCGCTGGCCGCCCCGCAGAACGCCGCGATCGTGAACCAGCCGAGGCTGTTCGCCAACCAGGAGACCGGCGCGATCGACGGCCTGCAGAACGTCCCGCCCACCCCGCAGCACCCGTCCGGCTCCAACTGGTCGCCCCGGCCGGTCACCACCGCCTGCCACGACATCACCGCGTACTCCGAGATCGGCGTGGCCGCGGCGGCCTGTGCGGGTAACGGGCTCCTGCTGGACATCTCCGACCCGGCCAACCCCGTCCGGCTCGACGAGGTCTCGGACCCCAACTTCGCGTACTGGCACTCGGCCACGTTGAACAACGACGGTACGAAGGTCATCTTCACCGACGAGTGGGGCGGCGGCACCGGGGCGCGTTGCCGGACCACCGACGAGCCTTCGTGGGGCGCGAACGCGATCTACGACATCGTGGACGGCAAGCTCGAGTTCGCCAGCTACTACAAGCTCCCGGTCGCGCAGACGACGCAGGAGAACTGTGTGGCGCACAACGGCTCGCTCATTCCCGTACCCGGACGGGACATCATGGTCCAGGCCTGGTACCAGGGCGGCATCTCGGCGTTCGACTTCACCGACTCCGCCCACCCGCGCGAGCTGGCGTTCTTCGACCGCGGCCCGGTCAACGCGACCTCCATCGTCACCGGCGGCTTCTGGTCCGCCTACTACTACAACGGTCACATCTACGGCAGTGAGATCGCCCGCGGGTTCGACACGTTCGCGCTCACTCCGAGCGAGCACCTGGATCAGGCGGAGATCGGCGCCGCGGCGACGGTCGTCTTCGACAGGTTCAACGCGCAGGCCCAGCCCAAGCTGACGTGGCCGGCGAGCTTCGAGCTCGTGCGGGCCTACTACGCGCAGGCACTGCGCACCGGCACCCTGGAGGCACACACCGCCGCCAACGTGCGGAAGTTCGTCGACCGGGCGGAGCGGTTCAAGGACGGGCCTCAGGCGAAGGCCGCCGTGGCGCAGCTTCGGGCCGTCTCCCACCAACTGGACACGTCCATCAGCGCGCAGGCCACGTTGGCGAAGTCGCTCAACGACCTCGCCGACGCGCTCGACCGTACGGAGTAGCGGGTGAGAGGGGCGCCCTGTCCAGGGGCGTCCCTCGACCTCGTCGCCGAGATCAGTGATGGCAACGGGCCACCTCCGGCCGCCGGGGGTGGCCCGGCCTGTGCGGCGCCCGACTTCTCCACCGCTGCGGATCTCGTCGTACCTTGCGAGGTGATCAGGCGGGCACTCTCTGATGGGTGCTCAGGGGGAGCTGAGTAGGACGACTCATGCGGAGGATGTGCTGAAGGCGGCATTGTTCTCCTATGCGTGCAGATGTGAGGTGCCCGGACTGCGGTGCGGCGTTGACCGGAGACGGGTCCCCGGCGCCTGAGCCGGCAGGCAAGTGCCCGGTGTGTGCCCTGCCGCTACGGGGAGCCGTCGCGCAAGAGCTGTGGTGGGTGAACGATGCGCTCGCCGGGTTGCGGGTCGAGGAGACACGGCTGTTGAGCCGCCGGGAGGAGTTGCTGGGCATCCTGCGTGACGAGCGCGCGCGAGCGGCCGGAGATCCGACCGCCGGGGGGCCGATTCGGGAGCCGGCCCCCCGGGAACCGGCCGGCACGACGGCTCAGGGGCACGACGGCGCGGGCGCGGTGGGACCGTCCCCGGATGCGGCGGGCGGACGCGAGGGCGCGGGCGTTGGCGCTGGTGCCGGGGCCCGGCCGGGGGACGCAACGGCGTGGAGCGCTGGGGATGGGGCCCGGCCGGGGGAGGTCTCGGCGGGCGGGTTCAAGGGGGCCGGCGGTCGGCCGCGGGAGGTGTCGGCGGGCGGGCGCGAGGGTGCGGGCGGTCGGCCGGGGGATGCATCGGCGTGGAGCGCTAGTGCTGGGGCCCGGCCGGGGGAGGTCTCGGCGGGGGCTGTGCAGAATCTGCTGCTCATCCTCGGCGGGCTGCTGCTCACGGTGGCAGCGGTGGTGTTCACGGTCGTGAGCTGGGGGCGCATGGGCATCGGCGGGCGGGCGGCCGTGCTGGCGGGATTCACCGCGCTTGCCATGCTCGCGCCGGTGGTGCTGGTCCGGCGCAGGCTCACCGCGACGGCCGAGACCATGGCCGGGTTCGCCATCGCGCTGCTGCTGCTCGACGGTTACGCGGCCAGACGGGTGGGGTTCCTCGGGGTCGACGCCATCGAGGCGCTGGACTACACGGCGGGCGTGTGCGGGCTCGTCGCGCTGATCCTGGCGGCCTATGCCCAGGTCGTACCGCTTCGAGGCCCCGGGCCCGTCGCCGTGGTCCTGGCGCAGCCGGTTCTTCCGCTGCTGGCCGGCAACGCGTCGGCGACCTGGCTGGTGGCCATGCTGGTGGCCACGGCGGCGCTGGACGTCGCCCTGGTGCGGTACGGCCGGGCGGGGGTGCGGACGACGGCCGCTCTCTGCGGTAGCGCGGTCGCGATCCTCGCACTGCTGGGCGGCGGGTCGAACGCCCTCGGCACCGACTCCGCCGGGGAGGCGCTGGGCAGGTCGGCGCCGCTGGTCGCGCTCGTCCTGCTCGGCGCGTTCGTGGCATGGAGTCTGACCAGGTCCGGCAGGGAGGAGGGAGAGATCTGGGCCTCACTGGTCACCGTGGGAACCGTGCTGGCGCTGATCGCAGCCCTCGCCTCGGTGACGAAGCCGGCGCTGAGCCCGGAGTGGCGCCCCCTGGCCGTCCTGGTCCCGGCACTCGTGGTCGCGCTCGCCGCCACCTGGCTGCCCTGGCGCAGGGTACGGCTTGCGGGCATGGCCACCGGCGGGGTGCTGGCGCTGCTGACCGCGCTCACGTCCTTGCCCCGGCTCGCGGTCACCCTGATGGCACCGCTGGCATGGCTGGACACGCTCTGGATGGGCACGTGGGACGGCAGGCCGGGAACGTGGGACGGCGGGCCGGGCACGTGGGGCGGCGCGCCTTGGCCCGGCGAGGTGGCGTCACCGGTGGACGTGGTGGTGCTCGGCGCACTGGCGGCGGGCTTCCTGGTGGGGGCCGCGCGCGCTACTGGCGAGTGGCGGGTATGGACGATGCTGACCGGCGCGCCGGTGTCCGGAGCGCCGGTGTCCGTGACCGAGGTACCGGCGTCTGGGGCGCCGGTGTCCTCCGGGGTTCCGGTGTCCGGGTCCGGGACGCCGGTGTCTGGGGTACCGGTGTCTGGGGCGTCGGTGTCCTCCCGGGTTCCGGTGTTCGGGTCTGGGACGTTGGTATCCAGGGTGCCGGTGTTCGGGGCCTTGGTGTTTGGCGCGCTTATGGTCGCGGTCGCCCCTGTGGCGTGCGCGATGTCCTATCCGGCGGCGGTGGCGGTTCAGGTGGTGCTGGCGGCCGCGCTGACGGTGGCCGCCGCGCTGAGCCGGACGCCCTGGTGGGCAGGGGCCTGCGCGCTCGTCGCCGGTGCGGCCTTGGTGGAGGCGGCGGCGTACGCGTTCGGCAGCAAGCCGGCGACCCTGATCGCGCTGCCGATCCTGGCGGTGCCGGCCACCGCCGTGGCATTGGCGGGCAGGGTGATGGCCCTGCGGGTGTGGGGGCTGGGCGCGGCCGTGTTGCTCCTCGCACTGGACGCGGTAGCGATAGGGCTCGCGGTGGGCCTGCAGGTCAAGGTGGCGGCGAGCGTGGGGTTCGCGGTGGCAGGGGTGCTCCTGCTGGCCAGGTCGCTGTGGCCGGGCGAGGTGGGCCGGGCCGAAGGCGCAGGCCCACAGGAAGACCTAAGCCGTAAGGAAGACATGGCGGGGGAAGGCCTGGGTCGGGCGGAGGGCGTGGCGGGGGTAGGCCTGGGCCCGGAGGAAGGTGGGGGCGGAAAGGAGGGACTGGGCCTGGAGAAGGGCTTGGTCCGGCAGGAGGGCTTTGGCCTCGGGGAAGGCGTGAGCCCGGAATTGCTGAGATACGTAGGCACCGCTCTGCTGCTGGTGGCCTCGTGGTTGCGGCTGTGGGCGGGCGAGGTCACCCTCGTGGAGGCCTACACGGTGCCCTGCTCGCTGGTCCTGCTGGGATTCGGCTGGTGGCGGCGGCGGAGCTCCCACGTTTCCTCGTGGGCGGCCTACGGTGCGGGGCTCTCCTCGACGATGGCGCCCAGCCTGTTGGTGGTCTACGCGGACACCGAATGGCGACGGTCGCTGCTGCTCGGCGTGGTGGCACTGGCGGTGCTGCTCGCCGGAGCGCGGTCCCGGCTCCAGGCGCCCACGGTGATCGGAGGTATCGTGCTCGCCGGGGTCGTAGTGCGGGAACTCGCCCCGTACGTGTCGGAGATGCTGGTCGCGGTGCCGCGTTGGGTGCCGATCGCGGTGGGCGGGCTCCTCCTCGTGGTGGTCGGGGCGACGTACGAGGCGCGCACGCGGGACCTGCGGCGGTTGCGGGACACCCTGGCAAAGATGGTGTGATCTCCCACCTGTGGACGGGGATCCCGACGGGTTGCCGCTCCGGGCGCCGACACGTGTCGAACACGGGGCCTCTGAAGCGCCTGGGTTCACGAGAAACACCAAGCCTCGATGCCTGCCCTGGGACCCGGCGAGGCCGGGGGGTTGCGCACCCTCGGGCCTGGGTTGGTTCACGGAGAACACCAAGCCTCGATGCCTGCCCCGGGACCCGGCGAGGCCGGGGGTTGCGCACCCTCGGGCCTGGGCTGGTTCACGGGGAACACCAAGCTTTCATGCCTGCCCCTGGAAGTGGCGAGGCTCAGGTTGCGCACACCTTGACGGGAAACGGCAAGCCGTTGGGTTTGGCGGGTCCCTGGGTCGCGTAGCTCCGGGGGCCGGTTGAGGAGGGACACCTGGCCTGGTTTCCGGCCGTTAGGTCTGGCGGGGCTCCTGGGTCGCGCGCCCCCGGGACTGGGCTGTTGGCGGAGGCGCCGATTCTTGTTTCCGGCCCCTGGGGGTGCGGTAAGCGGTTTGGACAGGTGTGGACCATTTTCTGGGGGCGTCGGGCGTGGCACGATAGGCGATCGCGAGGAGGGGTTCCGACGCAATGACGATCTCGTGGTGAACCTCATCGAGCGGCACAGGCTATAGCGCACAGCGCCTCCGGACGACGATCGATCGCATCAGTTCTGTGACCTGCGGAAAGGGCTGCGACCCATGCCACCTGCGATTGTCGGGCGTGAAGGTCCGCTTACCGAACAACGGTTCCCCATCGGTGACGCCCCGATCACCTTCGGCCGCAGAAGCGACTGCACTGTGGTGATCGCCAGTCGCAGAGCCTCGCGCCTTCACGCGGAGGTGCTTCGCGAGGCCGGCGGCTACGTTCTGCACGACCGGGAAAGCCGCAACGGGACGCTGGTCAATGGCGACCGCGTGACCTCGTACGTGCTCCAGCCAGGAGATCTGATCACGATCGGCGATGAGACCTTCTGTTTCGAGGCGGCCGGTGAGATGGAAACGATCATGGATGCCCTCGTGCTCCAGTCGTTCATCAAATCCGCCGCGGAACCGGGACCGGTCCTGCGGGTCACGATCTCCGGCGGGGGTCCTGTCGGGCTGAGCCTCGCCTTGCTCCTCGAACACCTCATGGGTCAGCGAGTGACCATCACGTTGTACGACGGCCGCTGGACCCAGGACGGGTCACGGGTCGTATGGAAGAACGAGGCGCAAGGAAACGTCCGGCGGCAGCAGGTGGTGACGATCCAGAGCCGCCAGTATTTGAACCTGCCAGAAGAGGTCCAGGAGCGGCTGTTCAGCGCCGGTTCCTACTCCGAGATGTGGCCGACCGGCCCCGACTCGATCCGCGGCTTCAGCCCGAGGAATGTCAGGATCGCTTATGTCGAGGACAGGCTGCTCGAAATAGCGAACGAGAAACCCGACCGCATCCGGCTCATTCCGACCGGCTTCGACCCGGTCAAGCACCATGAGACCGTGGTCAAGGACCACGTGCTCGCCATCTGCGAGGGGGGACGCTCCCGAACGCGGGAGCACTTCACCGACAAGTTCGGCAACGCCGACAAGTCGATCTACTCACTGGATGGCCGGCACATACAAGATGTCGTGCTGGGCCTGCGGGTGAAATCCGATCTGTCGGATCCCATGACCATCTTGCTGACCGTGGCCCAGAATCGTTTCCTCCTGAACGCCCTGCGCGGTGAAGGCTTTCTCAACATGCGCCTCACCGACGCCGAGGCCGAGGAGGTCATCGGGATCGACCCCATCAGGCACGTGTTCGAGGAATGCATCGCCTCCCGCCCATGCCTGATGGCCAGGACCGACCACGGCGAGTTCCACTGCTCGACCCATGGCACGCTGTTCCTGCCCGCCTTGATCAGGAGTTCGGCGTTATGGAGACGGGTGATGGAAGGACTGGTGCTCTTCGGTGTCAAGGAGGAGAACCTGAGCGCCGTCACCGCCTTTCGGCTCGACATGGTGCAGCGGCCGCGATTCACCGCCCAATTGTTCTCCGCGACCTCGGCCACCCCGGGAACCTACGGGTTCCTGCTCGGGGACGCCGCCAATGCGATCCATTTCTGGCCGGGGCGTGGGCTCAACAGTGGATTGGCGTCGGTCATCTCGCTGGCGCGGTCTCTCAACCGCGGCTGGCGCGGGAGACCATTCCGTGACGCCGACTTCATCCGCCACGAAGCGGCGATGTCGATGCTGCAGTACCGGCACAAGAGCCGCGCCTGGAAAGCGATGGTCACCACCGACGAGCAGGGGGTCACCTGTGCGATCAAAGACAAGATCGTCCAGGGCATCGAGGAAGGGCGTGAGGGTTCGGACAGAGATGCGGACATCAACGCGCTGATGGAGATACTGCTGCAGATCCGGAGCCGCCTGGCGCCGCGTATTCCGGGCATGCCCGATGACACGACCCTGCTCGACCATCTGCGCGAACTGAAGAGCGAGACGTTGCGCACCCTGCTGGTGAGCGGGCCATGGGATACGTTGGTCGTCGGTGGCGAGGAGGTCGATCTCGATATCTTCGACCGGCAGGACCCACCAGAGGCACCCGCGCTGGAAACGCCCCGAGTCGCTAAGCAGGTCGAAGAACGACACGAACACACCAAGTTGGTCGCCAGGAAATCGAGCGACTCGATACTGCCTGGATGACACCGGCAAGGCTTCATAGGGCAACAAGCGCACCTTTGGCCGGGCGCCATGGCCATGGTCCGGCAGCGGCGGACCGTTCCCTTAAACGGACTCTGACTAGATGAGTGGAATTCGTCGATAATGTGCCGTTAGGACGACGCGGGTAAACGCCCAACTCGATGGAGGCACTCCCCCCGATGAAGATGCCCTTGAGTCGCCGCAGGTTCGCCCAGCTCTCAGCCACCTCCGTCCTCGCGTCGCTGGCGGGGGTGCGGCCAGCATCGGCCGAGGCGGCTGCCGCGCCCCTACTCCACTCCGATGTCGCGGCGGTCGACGCCATGAGACGGGCCGCCGTGTTCATGGACCGCCACCTCTCCTACCGAGGTGGCTATGTCTGGAACTACCTCCCGGACTTGTCGGTCACGTGGGGAGAGATGGCGGCCAAGCGGACCATGTGCTGGGTGCAGCCGCCGGGCACCCCCTCGGTCGGTCACAGCATGCTCGACGCCTATCACGCCACGGGTGACGAGGCGTTCTACCGGGCCGCGGAGCGGACCGCCCTCGCGCTCGTCCACGCCCAACTGCCCGGCGGCGGGTGGAACTACATCCACGACTTCGCCGGCGAGGCCTCTCTGCGGCAGTGGTACGACACCATCGGGGCCAACGGATGGCGCCTGGAGGAGTTCCAGCACTACTACGGCAACGCCACGTTCGACGACGGGGGCACCGCGTCCGCGGCGCAACTGATCCTCCGCGTCTACCTGGAACGCCGGAACCTGCGGCTGAAGGCGGCGCTGGACCGGGCGATCCGGTTCGTGTTGAGGGCACAGTTCTCCGGCGGGGTGGCCGACGGCGGCTGGCCGCAGCGTTTCCCCGCCTTCCACGGCTCGGTCAGGCGGATGCCCTGGCCGGACGTGCTGCCGTCGTGGCTGCCGGCCGACGTCCAGCACGGCATGGAGGACGGCGAGTACACCCAGCACCTCACGTTCAACGACGACGTGCTCGGGGAGAACATCAAGTTTCTGCTCATGTGCGTCACGACGCTGGGGCGGCGCGACCTGGTCCGCCCGGTCGTCCGCGCCTTCGAGTGCCTGCGCCGCCTGCAGCAGCCGGGACCCCAGGCCGGCTGGGGTCTGCAGCACCTGGCGAGGAGCGTCAACGGCCGGCCGGCGGGAGCACCGGCCGGCGCCCGGTCGTACGAACCGCGTGCGCTGGCCACGCACACCACGCAGACCAACGTGCGCCAGCTGTTCCACTACTTCCGGCTGACGGGTGACCGCGCCTACCTGCAACGGGTGCCGGAGGCGATCGCCTGGCTGGAGAGCTGCCCGCTCACCGGCGAACAGATCGAGGAGAACCCGCTGCTGGCCGGGCGCACCCATCCGACCTTCGTCGAGCTGGGCACGAACCGCGCACGTTTCGTGCACCGCTTCGGGTCCAACGTCCGCAACGGCGCCTACTACTTCGACCATGATCACACGGCCACGCTGAGCCACTACTCGGCGGGACGCGCCATCGACCTCGCGGGGCTGAAGGCCACCTACGCGGAGTTGAGCGCGATGACGCCCACCGACATAGCGGACATGCGGGCCAGGTCGCCCCTGAGCAAGGGCGCACCCATCCCTCTGCCGCGCTTCTTCTCCATCCGGGACCTGGAGCCGACCGACCTGTTCCGCGAGGCGCCGCTGCAGCTGCCAGCGGTGACCGACGCCGAGGCGACAGCCCTGGTGGCCGGCCTCGGCACCAAGGACCACTGGCTCACACCGGTCGACTCGATCACCAACCCCTACCGAGGACCCGGCCCGGCGACGCCCTACGACGGCAAGGCGTACATGAGCAAGCACGTCGGTGACATCTTCGACACCTCTCCCTACGACCCGCGCACCCCTCCCGGGGAACCGCCGTACGAGCCACGCGAACGTCCCCTGGTCATCGGCTCGGCCACCTTCATCGCCAACATGGCCAAGCTCATCGCCTACGTGGCCCGGTGACCGGACACCGGCCCGTCACACCCCGGCGGAGCAGGTGGTTCCGCGGGCGTGGGTGTTTCGCCGGGCGTCGTGGTCTAGCCGGGCGGGACGAGGTGGAAGGAGAGGCCCGCCTCGACGGCGGTGAGATCGTTCATCGTGTGGTGCACCGCCACGGTGCGGGCGCCGAGTCGCGCGGCCAGGGCGAGATAGACGGGATGGTCCTCGATCACGAGGGTGGAGTGCGGGTCGTCGGTCAGCAGGGCGCGCAGGCGTTCGTCCTTCGGCCGGCCCGCGGACTGCGGGGAGTCCCAGCCGAGCACCCTGTCGAACAGGTCGCCGATCCCCCAGTGCGCGAGCAGCGCGCCGATGTCGCGCTCGTTGCCCGAGCTGACGATCGTGTTGGGGATGCCCCGCCGCTTGGCCGCCTCGCCGAGCGGTCGCACGAACCACGATGGTTCGAGGACGAGGGATTCCTTCCCGTAGATGGCGTGGCGTGCGTTCATAAGGTCGGCCACCGGGTGCTTCAGCCCGTACTGCCGGCGTAGCCCGGACCAGATCTCCGGCTCGGGCCTGCCGATGTAGGGCATGAAGAACTCGGTGGCCGGCAGCTTCCCGAGGTCCCTCAGGGTGCGCTCGTAGGAGTCGCGGTGAACCGGCTCCGTGTCGGCGATCACTCCGTCGAAGTCCCAGATGATCTGGCGTACCGATTCCAGCAGGTCCCTCACCAGGGGCTGCGCCTCGTTCCAGCCGGTCAGTCGCTCGCTAGGCATAGGGTTCCCGTCAGCTCACCGGACGATTGCGATAGCGGCCGACGAGTTCGCGTGCCGCCACCTGCATCCTGACCGGCGGCAGGCCGCGGGCGAGCAGGGTGAGGTCGTCCAGGACCATCTCGCCGACCTCGAAGAACGCCGCTGGAATGCCACCGGCCCGGTGCGCGGACAAGACTATGCCCTCCAGCTTCCTGGCTGGATGGCCGGCCGGGACGGGCTCGTCCGGCCACACGTCGACACCGGCGAGGAACCGGCCCTCGGCGATCCCGGCCAGCAGCGCGTCGTAGTCGACGACCGGCGCCCGGCTGACCACGACGAGCCGGGCCCCCGGCGGCACGGACGCCAGACGCTCGGCGTTCAGCAGGTTGCGGCTCTCGTCGGTCACCGTGGCGAGGACGAACAGGAACGTGCTCCTGGCGAGGACCTCCTCCAGCGTCGCCGGGATGACGTCGTGCTGACGCAGCACGCTGGGCGGTAGCCATGGATCGTAGACCCGGATGGTGGGCGCGAACCCCGTCAGCACGGTGCGCAGCGCGCGGCCGAGGTTGCCGAAGCCGACGAGACCGACATCGGCGTGCCGGAGCAGGATGGCGTCGGAGTTGCCGTCGGCGACGTAGCGCTCCCGCCCGTTCCGGAAGGCCCGGTCTTCCCTGCTGATCCCGCGGGCCAGATCGAGCGCCAGGCCCAGGGAGTGCTCGGCGACCGCCTGGGCGTAGGCCGGGCCACAGCCCAGGACGTAGACGCCACGCTCGTAACAGGCCTCGTAGTCGACATTGGGGTAGAAGTTGCCCTCCACGTTGAGCAGTGCCCGCAGCCTGGGGGCGCGGGCCAGCCGCTCACGAGGGAGGTCGGGCTGGCCGACGATCGCGAAGGCCTCGGGGAGCGCCTGGTCGAGTGCGTGCGGGGAGTCGTCGCCTTCCAGGTCCACCACGGTGAAGCGCTCGTGCAGGGCGGTGAGCGCCGCGTCGGTGAAGATCCGGCCGGCGGGGTGGGGCGCGCACCTGAGGATGACGACGGGCTTGCGCCGGTCACCTTCCGTGGACGCGGCCCCGGTCGGGTCGATGTCGGCCTCGCGCATGGATGAGTTCCCGATCTCTCGGCGGTCGGTGCCGGACGGGCGCGGAGGTACTCGGGCACCGGCCGGCTGTCGCTGTGGTGCCCATGGTTCCGTGCTTCCGGCGCCGGTGGCCAGGGCACGCTCGCGCGTCAACGCACGGGCGCGCCACGGTCACGGCCGCTTCCCCCGCTGCAGTGCCGGAAACGATCAGGCTGTCTGGCGGGTGGGCATGACGGTCACCTGCTGCAGGTTCACCCGCGGTGGCAGGGCGGCGATGAAGCCGACGACCGGCCTGACCCCAGGCCGTCCCGTTCGGCCGGTGGGAAAACGAATTGCCAGGTCCGGGTGGACGTGACTACGGTCGGACGCCAGTTCCCTGCGCTCGATCGGACCATTGTCATGCTGTGGCGCGCCATTGCCCGCCGCTTCCCGGTGCTCGGGATCCGCGACTTCCGGCTGTTGCTGGCCGACCGCCTGCTCGCGCCGGCCGCCTTCGCCTTCTCGCTCGTCGGCGTCTCCTTCGCGGTTCTCGACCTCACCGGGTCGACCGCCGACCTGTCGTACGTCCTCGCGGCGCAGATCGCCCCCTCGCTGGTGTTCACCCTGATCAGCGGGGTGGTGGCCGACCGCATTCCCCCGCAGAAGGTGATCGTGGCGGCCAACGTCATGATGGCGGTCGGGGAGGGGACCCTCGGCATCCTGGTGCTCACCGGTCAGGCCGGGTTGTGGAACATGATCCTTCTCGAGACGCTGACCGGCGTGGGGATGGCCGTCTTCTGGCCGGCGTCGCAGGCGCTGCTGCCGCGGATCGTGCCGGACGAGTTGCTCCAGCAGGCCAACGCCGTCAGCAGGCTCGCGATGAACCTCGCCCAGATGGGCGGAGCCGCCGTCGCCGGTGTGGTGGTCGCCGCCGTCGGCCCTGGGTGGGCCTTGTCGATCTGTGGCGTCGGCCTTGTTGGCACGGTCCCGCTGCTGCTGGCGATCCGGGTGGTCGGGCACGAGCGGGTCGGGGTCCAGGGAGCCGGCATGCTCGGTGAGCTGCGGGACGGCTGGTCGGCGTTCATCTCCCATACATGGCTGTGGGCCATCGTGGCGCAGTTCTGCGTGATCCTCATGGCCTGGTACGGGTCTTTCCAGGTGCTCGGCCCCGCGGTGGCGAAGGCCCATCTCGGCGGCCCGGCCGCCTGGGGGGCGATCGCCTCCGCCGAGGCACTCGGTCTGGTCCTCGGTGGCCTGCTCTCCTTGCGATTCACCCCCCGCAGGCCCATGCTGTTCGTGGTGTGCATCGGCGGCACCATGGCGGTGTCGCCGTTGTCGCTGGCCATGCAGTGGCCGCTTTCCGTGCTGTGCCTGGCCGCCGTGTTCCTCGGCGTGACCATGGAGATGATGATCGTGCAGTGGAGCGTCGCGCTGGTGCGTAACGTGCCGGCCGACAAACTGGCCCGCGTCTCCGCCTACGACGCGTTCGGCTCGGTCATGGCGATGCCGCTCGGAGCCCTGCTGGCCGGGCCGATCGCCGCTCAGATAGGGCTGTCCGCCACGCAGTACGGCGCCGCGGTGCTGATCGTGGCGGTGTCGGCGCTGACCCTGCTCTCCCGTGACGTCCGCACCATGCGCTCGCCCACGGTCTCCGGCATGGCCGGCCGTCCCTCGACGCCTGCCACGTCGAGCCCACAGTGATCACCCCGTCACCGGGTGAGAAAGGACTGGCCGCCAGGAATGATGACATGTCGTATATAGTTAGCAAAGGTAATGACTTATGCTAACGAACCCTCCAAAGACGGGACGCCAGGCGGACCTGCGCAGCGACGCCGGGCTGGCGTCCGCGCTCCGCGTGTCACTGGCGCGCCTGACCAGGCGGCTACGGCGGCAGGCCGGAGCCCACACGCTGACCCCCACGCAGCTCGCCACGCTCGCCGCCGTCGAACGGCAT
This sequence comes from Sphaerisporangium flaviroseum, assembly GCF_039537005.1. Lineage (NCBI taxonomy): Bacteria > Bacillati > Actinomycetota > Actinomycetes > Streptosporangiales > Streptosporangiaceae > Sphaerisporangium > Sphaerisporangium flaviroseum. The sequence goes on from NZ_BAAAZR010000007.1 coordinate 79,289, forward strand.
TCAGGAATAACCCCTGGCGAATTGGCCGAGCTGGAAAAGATGCAGCCGCCATCGATGACGCGGGTGATCGCCGGGCTGGAGGAGCGGGGGCTGCTCGCCCGTACCCCGCACTCGACCGACCGCCGGCAGGTGACCGTCAGCGTGATGGAGCCGGGGCGGGAGTTGCTGAAGGAGGAACGCCGGGGCAAGGAGGCGTGGCTCGCCCAGCGGCTGAAGGAACTGACCCCCGAGGAGCGGGCGACGCTGAGGGCCGCGGCGCCGATCCTGGAAAAGCTTTCACAGATGTAACTTCTCCACAGGCTGTGGACGACGATGCCGGGGACCCCCCCGAACCTGTGGCGCCAGCCGTACAGGACCCGGAGGCGCAGGCTGTACGGGACTCCGGCCTGCGTGAGGTCGCCGGGGAAGTCCAGGCCGACGAGACCGCCGGGGTCCGGGCCGAGGACGGCAGCGAGGTCCGGGCCGACGAGATCGGCGGAAGCCGGGCCGAGGACGGCAGCGAGGTCCGGGCCGACGAGATCGGCGGAAGCCGGGCCGTGAAGAGCGGTGAGGGCCGGGCGAAGAGCGTGGCCCGGTCGGGTGGGATGTTCCGGTCGCTGCGCAACCACAACTACCGCCTGTTCGTCTCGGGCAGCGTCGTCTCCAACGTCGGCACCTGGATGCAGCGCACCGCCCAGGACTGGCTGGTCCTGGAGCTGACCCATGGCAGCTCGGCCGCCCTCGGCGTCACGACCGCCCTGCAGTTCCTGCCGGTGGTCCTGTTCGGCCTCTGGGGCGGCATGCTCGCCGACCGCTATCCGAAGCGGCCCCTGCTGATGACCGCCCAATCCCTCCTCGGCCTGTTGGCGCTCACAATGGGGGTGCTGACGCTCACTGGGCACGCCCAGACCTGGCACGTCTACGTGATGGCGTTCATGCTCGGCCTGGTCTCCTGTGTCGAGGTGCCCACACGGCAGTCGTTCGTCGTGGAGATGGTCGGCCGCGAGGACCTGGCCAACGCGATCGCCCTGAACAGCTCGACCTTCAACCTCGCGCGGGTCGTCGGCCCCGCGCTCGCCGGCGTGCTGATCTACGCCATGGGCGGCACCGGGCCGATCTTCCTGCTGAACGCGGTGTCGTTCGCGGCGGTGATCACCGGCCTGTTCCTGATGCGCTCAACGGAACTGCGTACCCCCGAGCCCCTCGCTCGGGCCAAGGGCCAGTTGCGCGAGGGCCTGCGTTACGTCTGGCAGCGCCCCGAGCTGCTGATGCCGATCCTGATCGTCGCCTTCGTCGCGATGTTCGCCACCAGCTTCTCGATGAGCATCGCGCTGATGGCCAAGCAGGTGTTCGGCCAGGACGCGTCCTCGTTCGGTGTGGCGTCCAGCGTGTTCGCGGTCGGCGCCCTGGGCGGGGCACTGCTCGCCGCCCGGCGGGCCCGCCCGACGCGCCGCCTGCTGGTCATCGGCGGCGTCGGCTTCGGGATCGCCCAGATCGCCGCAGCTTTCGCGCCGTCGTACCCGGCCTTCCTGGTCCTGCTGGTCCCGGCGGGCATCGCGATGATCACCACGAACACCGCCGCGAACTCCTCCGTCCAGCTCGCGGCCTCGCCCGAGATGCGGGGCCGTGTCATGGGAATCTATGTCCTGGTGTTCACCGGTGGCGCGCCCATCGGCGCACCGCTGATCGGGTGGGTCGGCGAGCTCGCCGGACCCCGTCTCGGAGTGATGATCTGCGGAGTGATGTGCCTGGTGGGCGTGGGCCTCGCGGTCCTGCTCACCAGGTTCGCGGCGGGAAGGACGCGCGGTGCGGTTGTTCGTGGCGTTGTCGCCACCCCCGGAAGCGCTCGCTGAGGTCGCCGAGGTCGTCGGCTCCCACAGGGACGAATGGCCGGAGCTGCGGTGGGTGGCGCCGCAGACCTGGCACGTGACGCTGTCGTTCCTCGGCGAGGTCAGCGAGGACGTGCTGCCCGCGCTCGATGTGCGGTTGAGGCGGGCGGCGGGCCGCTACCCCCCGATGACGCTGTCGTTCGAGGGAGGAGGCGCCTTCTCCTCGGCGGCGCGGGCGCGGGTCGTGTGGCTGGGGCTGCGGGGCGGGGGTTCCGGCCTGTCCCGGCTGGCCGCCTCGCTGGCCGCGGGAGCCCAGCGTGCCGGAGCCGTCCACACCGACAGGAAGCCGTTCCATCCGCATCTGACCCTGGCGCGCGCCCGTCCCCGTACAGGCGTGGACGCCCGGCCGCTGGTCGACTCGCTGAGCTCCTTCGCCGGTACGCCCTGGCGCGCGGACTCTGTCCATCTGATGCGCAGCCATCTCGGGCCTTCGGTCCGCTACGAGACACTCGAGTCATGGCCACTGGCCGGACGCGACTAGGCTCCAGTGCGTGGATCGTCCCCGTCGCTGGCTGCTGCCCACGGTGCTCGCGCTGCTCGTGATCATCGTGGTGATCGGCGCGTTGCTCTCCTGACGGCCGTCGCCCACCGCGCGGCCGGCACCCGTCCGTCTGATCGCGGAACCTGGTGGAGCCGTGGCTCTCACGGTCGGAGAACCACGGCCCCGTGTTGTCGGCCGGGCGCGATCGATCCACCCGGCGTCGCCGCGAGCGGATCTACCAGGCGTACGCCTCGGGAGCGGGACCCCCGGGGCCGGGGAAGATCTCGTCGAGACGGGTGAGCGCCTTCTCGTCGAGCTTGATCTCCACTGCGCGGATGCTGCCTTCGAGCTGCTGGATCGTCCGCGGACCGATGATGGGACCGGTCACGGCGGTCTGCGCCAGGAGCCAGGCCAGCGCGACGTTGGCCGGGTCCTCACCCAGCTCGTCGCAGAAGGCCTCGTACTGCTCCACCGCGTCCCGGTGCTTCTCGAGCTCGGCGAGCATCCGCTCCGACGCGGAACGACCCTTGTCGATCTTTCGCAGCACGCCGCCGAGCAGGCCGCCGGCGAGCGGGCTCCACGGGATCACACCGAGCCCGTAGTCGTCACAGGCGGGCAGGACTTCCAGCTCCACGGTGCGGGTGAGCAGGTTGTAGTGCGACTGCTCGGAGACCAGGCCGGTGAAGTGACGCCGCCTCGCCTCCTCCTGCGCCTTGGCGATGTGCCAGGCCGCGAAGTTGGACGACCCGACGTAGATGATCTTGCCCTGCTGGCGGAGGATCTCCATCGCCTCCCAGATCTCGTCGACCGGGGTGTTCCGGTCGACGTGGTGCATCTGGTACAGGTCGATGTAGTCGGTCTGCAGTCGCTTGAGCGAGGCGTCACAGGCCCTGCGGATGTTCAGGGCGGAGAGGTGCTGCTCGTTCGGCCAGTCGCCCATGGCGCCGTTGAGCTTCGTGGCGATGACCGTCTTCTCCCGGCGCCCGCCGCCCTTGGCGAACCACCGCCCGACGATCTGCTCGGTTACTCCCTCGCCCTTCTTCCAGCCGTAGACGTTTGCCGTGTCGAAGAAGTTGATCCCCAGCTCGTGAGCCCTGTCCATGATGGCGTGCGAGTCCTCTTCGGAGGTCTCGGGGCCGAAGTTCATGGTGCCCAGGCAGAGGCGGCTCACGGAGAGACCGGCGCGTCCAAGGTATGCGTATTCCATAGCTTCACCCTAAGCACCTGGAGTGCACTCCAGCCCAGCCCGGGTTGGGGGAAGTCCCTTCGGATCCCAAAGTGAACCGCCGGGCACGCGGTGCCCCGACCAGGCTTGTCCCAAGTCAAGCCCCTGCTCCGTGCGGCGCGTCCGGCGCGGTGGCCGAGGGCGCGGGGCATGATGAACGGATGGGGAGCAGAAGTGTGGTCGGGGTGGCACGAGTTCTCATCGCGTTCGGGCTGGTGGTGATCAGTCCGGTGGCGGCGTCCGCCGCGGCCGCGCCGGGGACCGGCGGTACGGTGCACGGCGTGGCCGGGGCGGGTGGTGAGGGGAAGGGGGCGAGCGGGGCCAAGGAGCGGTTGCTGTTCCGGTTCAAGGACTCGCGCATCTCCGAGTCGAGCGGTCTGGCCGTCTCGCCCACGCACAAGGACGTCGTCTACACCCACAACGACAGCGGCTCCGGCCCGCAGTTCTTCGCCGTGGGCACCGATGGCCGCACGCTGGCGGCGTTCACGCTGGCCGGAGCGGCGGCCAGGGACTGGGAGGCCATGGCGGCCTCGGTCGACCCGGCGACCGGAGCGGGGGTCCTGTGGTTCGCGGACATCGGGGACAACCTCAACGGCGCCTGGCCCGACTACTCCATCTACAAGGTGACCGAGCCGAAGACGATGCGCGATGCGACGATCCAGGCGACCCGCTACCGCTTCAAGTACAAGGACGGCGGGCGCAACGCCGAGGGCATCATGGTCAATCCCGTCACCGGGCGCCTCTACGTGATCAGCAAGGAGTTCGCCGGGTCGATCTACGCGGCTCCGGCGAAGCTGCGTACCGACAAGGTCAACGTCCTGCGCCGTGTGGGTCCCGCACCGATCATGTCGACCGACGCGGCCTACGCCCCCGACGGGTCGAGTTTCGTGATCCGCACCTACTTGTCCGCGTCGCTCTACCGCGCGCCGGGGGAACTGATCAGCCGGTTGTCCATGCCGTCACTCCAGCAGGCCGAGTCGATCACCTACACCAGGGACGGAAGGTCGCTGCTGACCGGCACCGAGGGCGCGAACAGCCCGGTGTACGAGGTGCCGCTTCCGGCGGCGGCGGTGGCCAGACCGGCGGCCAAGCCTCCCGCGACCCCGTCACGGGCGAGCGTCGCGCCGTCCCGCGTGGCCGGGGTGCCCGACGCCTCCTCGGACGCCGGCGGCGGTGACGACAGCGGGGTGCCGGCGGGGGTGATCGCCCTCTGGCTCGGCGTCGCCCTCGGCGCCACCGGGATCATCGCCGTCATCGCCCGCCGAGTGAGCTGAAAGCCTGCCGGGACGGTGGTCGTCGTCCCGGCAGGCTCGAACCGGGGCGAGCCCGGTCCTCGATACACCTGTGCGGATCATGCCGATGCGCCTGTCGAGGTAGGCCCTGCTGAAACGCGGCACCGCAGGCGCGGACGGACTCTTGTGCCGTCCCGGCCCGGGGTTTACCTGGGAGTTCTTCTATGTCCTGAGGTGTCCATGCGGGCGACGAAGGGCTCGCCGCGCAGGGCCCGCTCCACAAGCTCGATCGAGGCGGCCAGCTTCACGAGCCGCGGGCCTTCGCGCCGGTAGGCCTCGAGGACGGCCTCGATGGCATGGGGCGGCAGGTGCTCCTTCAGGTCGACCGCCGCGCCCCGGTAGCCGGTGCGGGCGGCCTCCACGGTGGCGTTCACGTGATGGCGGGCCATGCGGGCCAGCGCGAGGGGATGGCGCCGGAGCACGCCGTACGCCCGGTAGTCGGGAGGGACGGCGTCGAGCAGCCAGGCCACCGCCGAGGCCTCCCAGTCGGGGTTCCCCGGCGGGAGGACCTCGGATGGCCAGCCCGGCGGAACGTACACGTCAACGAGCCTATCGAATATCTGTTCGATGGGATAAGGGGTGTTATGTCCTCTATCCAGCTGTAACACCAAGCGCTAGTTTGGCGTCATGCGCGTTGTGGTGACCGGTGCATCCGGATTTGTCGGTAGTCACGCGGTTGCGGCGTTGCGGGCGGCCGGTCACGAGCCCGTGCTGCTCGTACGCGACCCCGGAAAAGCGACCGAAGTTTTACCGGCCGTCGGCGTCGTCGATCCCCTGGAAATCCACCAGGCCGACATCCGGGACGCGGAAGCCGTACGGAAAGCGTTGGGCAGCGGAGAGGCGGTCCTGCACGCCGCCGCCGAGGTCGGCGTGACCGGACACGGCGGGGACCTGGCCGGCACCAACGTCGCGGGCCTCGCGAACGTCCTCGGTCAGGCCGTCGAGCTGGGCCTGGACCCGGTGATCACCGTCTCCTCGACCGCCGTCTTCGTCCCGCCGCACGGCCCGGTCATCACCCTCGACAGCCCGCTGTCGTCCCCCAGGACGGACTACGGCAGAACGAAGCTCGACGGGGAGCGGTACGCCAGGGCCCTCCAGGGCGACGGTCATCCTGTCACGATCGTGTACCCGGCGGGCGTCATCGGCCCGCACCAGCCGACCCTGGACTCGATGGTCGAGGGCCTGCGCGCCGGTCTCGTCCAGGGATGGCCGATGACCTCCGGGGGCGTCGGCCTGATCGACGTGCGCGACCTCGCCACGGCACTCGGCCGGTGTGTGGAACCCGGCAGGGGGCCGCGCCGGTATCTGCTCGGTGGCCGCTTCCTGCGCTGGTCCCAGCTCGCCGATGTATGCGACGAGGTCACGGGCGGCAGGTGCCGCCGATTCCCCGCCCCGGCGCCGCTGCTGCGGGCCGTGGCCGCCCTGCTCGACGCGGTCAAGAAGGTCAGGGCCGTCGACTACCCGCTGACCCGGGACGCGGTGGACCTCATGGTGTCGATGGTCCCCGTGCACGACGCGGAGACGCTCGACGAACTGGGCCTGCGCCTGCGGCCGGTCCAGGAGAGCGTGGCCGACACGCTGCGCTGGCTGGTGGAGACGGGTCACCTCGCCCCCCGCCACGTCGGCCGTCTGGCGCCGCCCGCGAGAAGCGAGGAAGATACCGCCTTGTGAGTGAGCGAATCGGCGTCGTGGGCGCGGGCATCCTGGGGCTTGCGGTGGCGCGCGAGCTGGCCGCACGCGGCGCCACGGTCACGGTGCTCGACAAGGAGGACCGCGTCGCCGCCCACCAGACCGGCCACAACAGCGGCGTGGTCCACGCGGGCATCTACTACACGCCCGGCTCGCTCAAGGCCCGGCTCTGCCGTGACGGCGTCGCGCTGCTCCGGGAGTACTGCGCCGAGCATCACATCCCGTACGAAGAGGTCGGCAAGCTGGTGATCGCGTCGACGGCGGACGAGCGCGCCGGTCTCAAGCGCATCGCCGCCCGCGCCAGGGAGAACGGCGTCCCCGGCATCGCCGAGGTCGACGCTCTGGGGCTCAGGGAGATCGAGCCGTACGCCGTCGGGGTGGGCGCGGTCCACTCCCCGCACACGGCGATCGTCGACTTCCCCGCCGTCGCCCGCCGCCTCGCCGCCGACGTCGCCGAGCTCGGCGGGTCCGTACGGCTCGGGCATCCGGTGCGCGCGCTCCGGGAGACCGCGGGCGGGGTGGAGGTGCTGGCCGGAACGACCCGGCTCGCCTTCGACCGGCTGGTGTCCTGCGCCGGTCTCGGATCCGACGCGGTGGCCGCGATGAGCGGGTACGCGGGGGATGTCCGCATCGTTCCGTTCCGAGGTGAGTATTACAAACTTGCCGGTGCCACGAAGAACCTCGTCCGCGGGCTCGTCTACCCGGTGCCGGACCCGCGTTATCCCTTCCTCGGCGTGCACCTCACCCGCCGCATCGACGGCGAGGTGCTGGTCGGGCCCAACGCCGTGCTCGCCCTGGCCCGCGAGGGCTACTCCTGGGGCGAGGTGTCGATCAGCGACCTGCGCGACATCCTGGCCTGGCCGGGCACCCGCCGGATGGCCGCCCGCCACTGGAGGACCGGCATCGGCGAGGTCTACGGCTCGCTCGTCAAGAAGTCGTTCCTCAAGGCCGCCCGCCGCTACGTGCCCACGCTCACGGCGCAGGACCTCGTACGGACCCCCGGAGGGGTGCGGGCCCAGGCGGTGGCCCGGGACGGCGGACTGGTCGACGACTTCGTCGTGGACGTCCACGGCCGGGTGATCCTGGTGCGCAACGCCCCTTCACCTGCCGCCACATCGAGCCTGGCGATCGCCCGGCACATCATGTCTTTTATCCCGGCTTAAGGGAATCAGGACACTATAGGGAACGTGACCGATTCGCCTGAAGCCCGACTGCTGGTCGTCGAGGACGATCCGAACATCCTGGAGCTGCTGGCCGCCAGCCTGCGGTTCGCCGGGTTCGAGGTGACCCCGGCCTCCAGCGGAGCGGACGCCGTGGAGGCCGCCCAGCGCCGCCGGCCGGATCTGATCGTGCTCGACGTCATGCTGCCCGACATGGATGGATTCGATGTCGTACGGCGCCTGCGCGGCGGCGGTGCCCACACTCCAGTGGTGTTCCTCACGGCGAGGGACGCCACCGAGGACAAGATCAGGGGTCTCACCCTCGGCGGGGACGACTACGTGACCAAGCCGTTCAGCCTGGAAGAGGTGATCGCGCGCATCCGTGCGGTGCTCCGCCGGACGGCCGGCGATCCCACGGTTCCGCCGCCCCGCATGACCTTCGCCGACATCGAGCTGGACGAGGAGAGCCACGAGGTGTGGCGGCGCGGCACGGTGATCTCGCTGTCGCCCACGGAGTTCAAGCTGCTCCGCTACTTCATGGCGAACGCCGGGCGGGTGCTGTCGAAGGCGCAGATCCTCGATCACGTATGGGATTACGACTTCCGCGGCGACGCGGGGATCGTCGAGTCGTACGTCTCCGTCCTGCGCAGGAAGATCGACAACTCGACGCCGCGCTTGATCCACACCCTCCGCGGCGTCGGCTACGTCCTGCGCACCCCTCCCACGTGAACCCGGACCCACCGGCGAACGAGGGCCGGCGGCCGGTCTCGGCGCGGACTCCTGGGCCGGTCTCGTCGTCGGTCTCGGCACGGGCTCGTGGTCCGCGGTCGGTTCTGTCGTCGGTCTCCGGACGCACTTCTGGTCTGTGGTCGGTCTCCCCGTGGGCTCGTGGTCCGCGGTCGGTCCTGTCGTCGGTTTCCGCGCGGACCCCTCTGCGCGTCAAGCTGATCGCCACCATGCTCGCGCTCGTGGCGATCGCGCTCGCGGGCATCGGCGTGAGCAGCGTGTCCGTGCTCCGCGGCTATCTCGTCGACAGGGTGGACCAGCAACTCACCGTGTTCGCGCAGGACGTCGCCCGGCGCCTGCAACGCGGCCCTGGACTGGGCAGCCGAGTCCCGCCGGAAGGGCTGATACAGCTCCGCGACCGCGATGGGAATCTCGTCGCCACGCTCGCCGGGCTGGAGACGGAGAACCGGCCGTGGCCCGCCCTGCCGGACCTCGCCGCCGTGTCGGCGTGGACGCCCCAGACGGTGCCCGCCGAGTCCGGCGGGGGCGAGTGGCGCGTCCGCGTGGTGCCCGTGGACGTCGGTGATCTGGTCATCGCGATCGACCTGTCGTCGGTCGACCAGATCACCGCACGCCTCGCGCTGACCGAGTTGCTCGGCGGCGGTGTGGTCATGGTGGTGCTCGCCCTCTTCGGCGTGGTCACCGTGCGCAGGAGCCTGCGGCCACTGGTGGAGATGGAGCACACCGCGGCCGCGATCGCCGCGGGCGACCTGGGCAGGCGGGTCCCCGACCGCGACCCGCGCACCGAGGTGGGCAGCCTCGCGGCATCCCTGAACGGCATGCTCGCCCAGATCGAGGCCGCCTTCCGTGCTCGGGAGATCTCGGAGGCGGCGGCTCGTACGTCCGAGGAGCGCATGCGGCGGTTCATCGCCGACGCCTCGCATGAGTTGCGCACCCCGCTGACCTCCATCCGGGGCTTCGCCGAGTTCTACCGGCAGAACCCCGCAGGGGACCCGGCCCGGCTCATGCGCCGGGTGGAGGACGCCGCCGCCCGTATGGGCGTCCTGGTCGAGGATCTGCTGCTGCTCGCCCGCCTCGACCAGCAGCGGCCGCTCACGATGGGACCCGTCGACCTGCTCGCGCTCGCCGCCGACGCCGTCCAGGACGCGCGCATCCTCGCCGGAGACCGGGACATCGCCCTGGAGGTCGCCGGTGAGGTGGCGCCGATCGTCTCGGGGGACGAGGTCCGGCTGCGCCAGATCGTCGGCAACCTGATGAGCAACGCGCTCACGCACACTCCCGCCGGCACCCCGATCAGGGTCCGGGCGGGGACCGGCGACGCCACCGCGTTCCTGGAAGTGATCGACAAGGGGCCCGGTCTCGATCCCGACCAGGTGAAACGAGTCTTCGAACGCTTCTACCGCGCCGACCCTTCACGCTCCCGCACACCGTCCCAGACCGACCCTTCACGCTCCTCCGCGTCATCCCTGGCCGATCCTTCACGCTCGTCCACGTCGTCCCAGACCGATTCTTCGCGCTCGTCCACGTCGTCCCTGGCCGACTCTTCACGACCACCTGCGCCGTCTATGGGCGAGCGGCCCGGCACGGGCGGCGAGGAGGTTCCGGCGCACCCGACCTCCTCCGGTGGCAGTGGGCTTGGGCTCGCGATCGTGGCCGGGCTGGTCGCCGCGCACGGCGGAACCGTCACCGTGGAGACCGCCCCCGGCGCGGGAGCCACGTTCCGTGTCGTTCTGCCGCTCGCCCCGGATGTACTGCCGTCCCCGTCCGACATCCTGTGACCCCGGCACAGCGCAGGCGCCGGTTCGCCTCGGACCAAGGTGCGCTGAACCCCCGGTTCGACTCGAACCAAGGTGCGCTGGACCCCCGGTTCGCCTACAGCCCAGGGAAGCTTCCGTCGGGGAAACCGCCCGAGGTGGCGCTGGTGGGGAGCTGGATCTGGTCTCCCTCGGAGAGCCCGGAACGGATCTCGATGTACCGGTCGCCGCGAACCCCGACCTCCACCGTCCGCTCGGCGCTCCGCCCCCCGTTGGCGACCAGCACGGTCGTCACGCCGTCCGCCCTCGTCCGTACCGCCTGCGCCGGCACGTAGACGGCGTCCTCGGCCTCGTCGATCGTGACCTGGACGGTCGCCGACTGCCCCAGCAGGAGTCCCTTGGGCCGGCGGTCGAAGGCGATCATCACGCCGTACTGCACGAGCCGGTCGCTGGTCGTCGCCATCACGTCGATGTGGGTCACCTCGCCGTCGTAGGTCTCGCCGGTCCGGGTCGCCAGAGTCACCGCAGCGGGCTGGCCGATCTTCAGACGGCTCACGTCGGTCTGCGAGAACATGGCCTTGACCTGGAGCTCGTCCAGGTTTCCGAGGGTGACGAACGCCGACCCGGCGTTCGCCTGCGTGCCCACGGCGCCGGCGATGGTCAGGATCGTGCCCTTGGCGGGCGCCTTGATCCTCACTCCGGCCAGCGCGTCCGCGGCTTCCCGCAGCGTGGTCCTGGCCTTGCTGATGTTCGCCTCGGCCTGCGCCACCGTCGTGACCGCCTGCCCTCCCTGACCTTGGCCACCTCGGCGGGATTGACCTTGGCCCTGGCCTCCTTGCCCACCATGTCCGTTCTGGCCTGATCTGCCCTGGGGCTGCCGCTGGCTGGGTTTGCCGCTCGGGGTCCCGTTGCCGTGCCCGTCCGGTGCCCCACAGCTCGGGGACGGCTTCGGAGTGGGGGTCGCGGTCGGAAGGGCTTTCGGGGTGGTGGTCGGAGTCGGGGCGGGGGTTGGAGTCAGGGTGCGGGTCGGGGTCGCGGTTGGAGTCGGGGTGCGGGTCGGGGTCGCGGTTGGAGTCGGGGTGCGGGTCGGGGTCGCGGTTGGAGTCGGGGTGCGGGTCGGGGTCGCGGTTGGAGTGAGGGTCGGAGGCGGGGTGGGGGGTGGAGTGGGGACGAGGGTGGGGATCGGCATGGGAGAGGGGCCGGCGGTGGCAGGTCGCAGTTCGTCGGTGCCGGAGGTCGAGACTTCCGCCGCCGCCAGCACGGCCGCGTGTGGAGTGACGCTGAAGCCCACCGTGGGGGAGACGCTGTCACCCGGCTCGCGTCCCGTAGGTGTGGCCGATGGCCGAGGGCTCCCTGAAGCCGTGGGCGCGCAGGACGGCTGAGTAGAGGGACGGGCGGAAGGCTTGGCGGACGGCTGCCGGGATGGGCGGGTGGAGGGTTGAGCTGAGGGGTTGGCGGACGGCTGTCGGGATGGGCGGATGGAGGGCTGAGGTGAAGGGTTGGCGGACGGCTGCCGGGATGGGCGGGTGGAGGGCTGAGCTGAGGGGTTGGCGGAGGGGCGGGCCGAGGGGAGTGGTTTGGTGCTCGGGGTGCCTTGGCCGGGGCCGTTGGAGCCGGTGCTCTGGGCCTCTTCGAGTTCGTCAAGCGTCTCCTCCGCGGCGGCCAGTGACGCCGTGGCGGCCGTGTAGTCCTCTCGTGCGATCGTGTCGTCGATCCGGGCCAGGACCTGACCCTTGTTGACCTTCTGGCCCACCACCACGTACACCTTCTCGACGGTGCCCGAGGCGCCGAAGGCCAGGTCGCGGATGTTGGCGTCCACGGTGTTGCCCGCTGCCGACACACCGCTCACGACCGTGCCGCGCTTGGCCGACGCCAGTTCGATCCGCGCTCCCGAGGAGACGTCTCCACCGCCGAGGTAGATCAGCCCGGCACTGACCAGGACGATCCCCGTAAGGGCGAGTCCTCCCACTCGTACGGCGGCCGGTGGAGTGCTCGATCTCATGCGGGCCATCCTGGCCAGCCGACGTCATTCCCAGCTCAGCCCGGCCTGAAAGTTTCCTGTGGATCGGCCGTGTGCCCATCGCGTCGAGAGCAGTTCCACGGCTCGGTGGCCCGTCGGCTGAGCCGGTCGGGTACCTGACGGCCCGCAGGGACCGGGTGTTGTCAGGAAACCTTCAGGGACGGCGGAGGTTCACCCAAGCGGAGTGGGCCAGGCTCAGGGGTCGTGAAGCTGTCGACGAAGCGCAGAGCACTGATCGTGAACGGCGCCCTCGGGGTGCTGTTGCTGGGCGGTGCGGGTGTCGCCTACGCCTCCCTGACTGGGGGTTCCTCCGCCGGGGCGGCTCCGCTGACCACGCGTGTCACCCGTGGCACCGTCCTGTCTTCGGTGTCCGCGTCCGGCTCGGTGGAGAGCGGCAGGGCCAGGTCGCTGAGCTTCAGCACCAGCGGTACGGTCGAGAAGATCTATGTCGAGGCCGGTGACAAGGTGACCAAGGGCCAGATCCTGGCCCGCATCGACGATACGGCCGCGCAGGAGGACCTCGACGCCGCAGCGGCGAGCCTCGACGCGGCCGACGACGGCGACACCTCCACGGCTTCGGGTTACTCGCAGTACGTGCAGGCGAGGAACGCGTACCGGGACGCGAAACGGACGGTCGACGGGACGGTGATCAAGGCGCCGTTCGCCGGCACGGTCACCGCCGTGAACGGCACGGTCGGCGGCTCGTCCACGGGGTCCGGAGCGTCGAGTTCCAGTGGCTCCGGAGCGTCGAGTTCCAGTGGCTCCGGGAGTTCCGGCGGCGGTTCCTCCGGCGGCACCGGAGCCGGGGCGTCCACCGCCTCCTCCGGTTCGGCGAGCTCCGGCTCCTCCGGCGGCTTCATCGACATCGCCGACACCAAGCGCCTCCAGGTCGTGGGCGACTTCACCGAGTCCGACGTGACCAAGCTGAAGCTCGGCCAGCCCGCAACCGTGACCTTCGACGCGCTGCCCGGAGTCACGGCGTCGGGAAAGGTCACGCTCATCGACCCGGTGTCCCAGACCAGCAACAACGTGGTGCAGTACTCCGCGACCATCTCGCTGAGCGACGTGCCCAAGACGGTGCGGCTGGGCCAGACGACCAGCGTCCAGGTCATCGTCTCCAAGGCCGACAACGTGCTGACGGTCGCCAGCTCGGCGATCACGACCGCCGGGGGCCAGAACACGGTCACCGTCCTCGAGAACCAGAAGCAGGTCACCAGGCGCGTCGAGATCGGTATCAAGGGCGACTCGACCACCGAGATCAAGTCGGGGCTCAACGAGGGCGACCAGGTGGTGCGCGCCACGACGGGCACGAGCGTGAACCCGCAGGGCGGCTTCCCCGGTGGCGGCTTCCCCGGCGGCGGTGGCGGGATCCGTATCGGTGGCGGGGGCGGACGATGACCGACTGGGACGGTGAAGGCCAGGCCGGCGGCGCTCCGCGGCCCAACGCGGGCGGGGCGGCCACGTTACGAGATGCCGGTCGTCCGGCTCCCGTCCTGGACGTGCGCGAGGTCGGCAAGATCTACGGCTCCGGCGACGCCATGGTGCACGCGTTGCGCGGGGTGTCGCTCACGGTCGAGCGAGGCGACTACCTGGCGATCATGGGCGCCTCGGGCTCGGGCAAGTCGACACTGATGAACATCCTGGGCTGCCTGGACGTACCGAGCACGGGGAGCTACCTCGTGGACGGCACCGACGTGGGAGCGCTCGACGACCGGCAACTGGCCGTCCTGCGCAACAGGAAGATCGGCTTTGTGTTCCAGTCGTTCAACCTGATCCCGCGCATGACCGCGCTGGCCAACGTGGAGCTACCGCTGGCGTACGGGGGAGTGGGCGCGTCCGCCCGCCGCATGCGGGCCCTGGCGGCCCTGGAGCAGGTGGGGCTCGCCGACCGGACCCATCACGATCCGAACGAGCTGTCCGGTGGCCAGCAGCAGCGCGTCGCCATCGCCCGCGCCCTGGTCACCGCGCCGGCGCTGCTCCTCGCCGACGAGCCCACGGGAAACCTCGACACCAGATCCACCGCCGATGTGCTCCAGATCCTCGACCGGCTCAGCGCCGCCGGGCGGACGATCATCCTGATCACCCACGAGGACGACGTGGCCGCGCACGCGAAGCGGATCATCCGCCTGGTCGACGGCCTCATCGTCGAAGACCAGCGCCGGGCGCCCGTGGACGGTCCCCCGCCGAGGCTGTCGGGCGTGACCCCATGAACAGGTGGCCCCATCAACAGCCGGGCACGGAGCGACTCCGGCGAGGAGCGGTGAACGATCGATGAACGCCTTGGAGGTGCTGCGCTTCGCCGTACGCGGTCTGACGGCCAACAAGATGCGCAGCGCCCTCACCACGCTGGGCATCCTCATCGGCGTCGCGGCGGTGATCCTGCTGGTCGCGGTCGGTGAGGGCACCTCGCAGTCGATCCAGCAGAACATCCAGCGCCTCGGATCCAACACGCTGACCGTGATGCAGTCCTTCACGGGCGGCGGCGGGGGTGCCGCGCGCGGCGGCGGTGGAGGGTTCGGCGGGGGTGGCGGCGGCGCCCAGCAGCAACAGCAGGGCGGCACCGGTCCGCGTACCCAGGCCAAGCAACTGACCCTCGACGACGCCCGTGCCATGGCGGACGCGGTCGCCGCGCCCTCGGTGAAGAGCGTCTCACCGGTCGTCACCGCCGCGTCCCAGACGGTGACCTACCAGGGGGCGAGTCACTCCATCTCGCAGCTGGTGGGGACCTACCCGAGCTACTTCGAGGCGTCCAACAAGCCGGTGGCAAAGGGCTCGTACTTCCTCAACGACGACGTGCTGGCCGCCAGGAAGATCATCGTGATCGGCCAGACCGTGGCGGAGAGCCTGTTCGGGTCCGTCGACCCTCTCGGCAAGCAGATCACCATCACGGGCGTGCCGTTCACCGTGGTCGGAGTGCTCAAGGAGACGGGATCGTCCGGCTTCCAGGACGCCGACGACGTGGCGGTCGCGCCGCTGCCCGCCGTGCAGCAGAGCCTGACCGGGTTCGGGTCCATCGGACAGATCGTCGTGCAGGCCAAGAGCGCCGGCGCCGTGGACGCGGCCCAGTCGGAGATCACGGAGATCCTCAACCAGCGGCACGGCATCACCGGCGCCGCCACGGCCGACTACCGGATCCTCAACCAGGCCGCCCTCCAGGAGACGGTCAGCGCCGCGGTCGGCACCTTCACGGTGCTGCTCGGCGCCGTCGCCGCGATCAGCCTGCTCGTCGGCGGGATCGGCATCACCAACATCATGCTCGTTACCGTGACGGAACGGACGCGGGAGATCGGCATCCGCAAGGCCATCGGCGCACCCAGGGGCGCGATCCTCGGCCAGTTCCTCGCCGAGGCGACGATGCTCAGCCTGGTCGGCGGGTTGCTCGGCGTGGCCATCGGGGTGATCGGCAGCAGGTTCACGATCGCCGGTGTGCAGCCGGTCATCGTGCCCACCTCGATCGTGCTCGCCCTCGGCGTCTCGGTCGCGATCGGGCTTTTCTTCGGCAGCTACCCGGCCAACCGGGCCGCGAAGCTGCGTCCCATCGAAGCACTGCGGCACGAGTGACGTACGGCCACCGCACCAAGGAGAGATCATGAGTACGAGCAGGCGCAAGCCGTACCCGGCGGACGAGCCCATGACGGCCCAGGAACTGCTGGAGTCCTCGCCGTTCGAGGGCGACTTGGACGCCGAGCTCGCCGTCCGGCCAGACGGACGCCGGACGTCCACGCTCACCCTTGTCCTCGGCGCGGGGGTGCTGCTCGTGGTCGGCATGCTCGCGGGAATCCAGGCGCAGAAGGCATGGGGCGGTTCCACGGGCGACCGGCAGGCCGCCGTGCAGGCGCTTCTCGCGGGTAACGGCGGGCAGCAGCGGATCGGTGGGGCCAGAGCCGGCTTCCCTGGTGCCGGACAGGGTCAGGTGCAGGGCCAGCGGCAGGGCTCCACGAACGGCGCGTTCGGCAACGTGACGGTCGGCACGATCAAGCTCGTGGACGGCGGCAAGATCTACCTGGAGACGGCGGGCGGCGTCGTCACCGTCAAGACGTCGGATGACACCAAGGTCCAGGTCAGCAAAGACGGAAGGGTCAAAGACCTGAAGTCCGGCAGCACAGTGATCGTCCAGGGGGCACGCGGGAGCGACGGGTCCGTCAACGCCACCTCGGTCAACCAGGGCGGTGCCACGGGCGGATTCGGCGCCGGTCGGGGCGGTGGCTGATGAGGCTGCGAGCGTGGCCGGCCCCGGACCGATCGAGGCGGTGGCCGATACCTGAGCGGGAGGCGCAGTGGCCGATGCGCGGGCCGGAGGCGCGGTGGCCGATGCGCGGGCCGGAGGCGCGGTGGCCGATGCGCGGGCGGGAGCCGCGGTGGTCGATGCGGGGGCCGGAGCCGCGGTGGTCGGGTGGATCACGGGTGGGCTGCGGCAAGGCGGTACTACGAGCGGGGACGTGCCGTGCGAAGTGAGGCGAAGCTGCTGGTCGTCGACGACGAGCCGAACATCCGCGAGTTGCTGTCGGCTACCTTGCGGTACGCCGGGTTCGACGTCGTCACGGCGGCGGACGGGCGCGAGGCGGTGCAGGTGGCCGAGCGCATACGGCCCGATCTGGTGGTGCTCGACGTGATGCTGCCCGACATGGACGGCTTCGCGGTGGCGAACCGGCTCCGCGCGGCCGGCAGGCGGACTCCCGTGCTGTTCCTGACGGCCCGTGACGAGGCCGAGCACAAGCTCACCGGGCTCGGCCTCGGTGACGACTACGTGACCAAGCCGTTCAGCCTGGAAGAGGTGCTGGCCAGGATCAGGGCCGTGCTGCGCCGCACTCGGGCGGACCTGAACCTGCCCTCGCGGCTCCAGGTGGCCGACCTGGAGTTGGACGAGGAAGGCCATCAGGTCTGGCGTGGGGGCAACCGGGTGAAGCTGTCGCCCACCGAGTACAAGCTGCTGCACTACTTCATGGTCAACACCGGCCGTGTGCTGTCGAAGGCACAGATCCTGGACCACGTCTGGAACTACGACTTCGGTGGTGACAGGAATGTGGTCGAGTCCTACGTCTCGTACCTGCGACGGAAGATCGACACTGTGGAGCCCCGGCTGATCCACACGCTTCGGGGGGTCGGCTACGTACTACGTGCACCACGGCGATGATCTGGACGGCGAACCGGCCATGATCGGACATCGGTCTCGGGACCCGGCGCAGACCGGGAGAAGGCACGGCGATGATCTGGACGGCGAGCCGGTCATGAGCCGACGATGACACCGGTCTCGGGACCCGGCGCAGACCGGGAGAAGGCACGGCGACGGATCGGGGTGCCGGATCCGTTCAAGCTGAAGCGACGTCTCGCGCGTTCGCCCCTGTGGCTACGCCTGGTGGTGGGCACGCTGCTGCTCGTCACGCTCGCCATCACCCTGACCGGCGGGTTCGCCGTCCAACTGCTCCGCGGCTACCTCGTCGACCGGGTGGACAAGCAACTGGAGCTGGCGAGCCGTCCGCGGCGGGACATCTACGTCCCGCCCGCACTCCAGCAGGCGCTGGACCTGTACCGGCCTCCGAGGCAGATCGGCCTGTTCTACATGGCCGTCCTCGGGCCACAAGGCGCCGTCGAACGCACGCTGCAGGAGAACCCGGACACCGATCCGCCCAAGCTCCCCCTCCTCACGCTGGACAGGGTGAGGCATGCGAAGCCCCGCCCGTTCACCGTGGGATCGGCCTCCGGTCTGCGCTGGCGGGTGATCGCCGTCGCCGACGGTACGCGCATCCGCGTGATCGCGGTCCGAATGGAAGACGTCGATGCCACCGTCACCCGGCTCGCGGTCATCGTGGCGACCGTGGGAGGAGGTGTGCTGGTCATCCTGGGCTTCGCCTGCCACTGGCTCGTACGGCGGAGCCTGCGTCCGCTCGGCGAGATCGAACGTACCGCCGGGGCCATCGCCGGGGGTGATCTGTCCCGCCGGGTCCCGCTACGGCACCGCCGTACCGAGATTGGGCGGCTCGGGAGGGCGATCAACGGCATGCTCGCGCAGATCGAGGCCGCCTTCGAGGACCGTGAGGCCTCGGAGATCGCGGCGCGCAAGTCCGCCTTCCAGGCCCGCCGGTCGGAGGACCGCATGCGCAGGTTCGTCGCCGACGCCTCCCACGAACTGCGCACGCCGCTGACCTCGATCAGGGGGTTCGCCGAGCTCTACCGCCACGAGACCCCCGACCTGGACGAGGCGGCGCGGCTACTGCGGAGGGTCGAGGACGAGGCCACCCGCATGGGCCTTCTCGTCGACGACCTGCTCACGCTCGCCCGGCTCGACCAGCAACGGCCCCTCGAACTCCGGCCCGTCGACATGCTGAGCCTGGCCGCCGGGGCGGTGCTGGACGCGCAGACGCTCGCCCCCGACCGCGAGATCGACCTGGTACGGCTGGACGACTCGGACGGCCCGGTCACCGTGACCGGGGACGAGGCCAGGCTTCATCAGATCCTCGCCAATCTGGTGGGCAACGTGCTCCAGCACACGCCGGAGGGGACGGCGTTCCGGGTCGGGGTGGGCGACGTCGACGGGAATGTCGTGGTGGAGGTGGCGGACGAGGGCCCCGGGCTGCCGATCAACGACGCGGAGCGGGTCTTCGAGCGGTTCTACCGCGCCGACCGCTCGCGCACCCGCAGCGCCACCGGCGGCACCGGTGGCACCGGTGGCACCGGCCTCGGCCTGTCGATCGCCGCCGCGCTCGTCCAGGCCCACGGAGGCGCCATCACCGTCGACAGCGAACCAGGCCACGGAACCACCTTCCGAGTCGCCCTCCCGACCGACGTCTGACCAACAGCCGGGCGCCAGTCAGGTGAGGCACTGCTTAGACGGGCCGAGGACCTGTCTGGAAAGGCTGGGCCCGGGCCTGTCTGAGGAAGGCGGGGCCGAGGGGTGCCTGGGATGACTAGGAGGGAGTTATACGGGTCCAAGGCGTCGGCACTTCCGAACCGGATCATTGCCCTCCCGGCATCCATTTGATCGGGGTACCCGGTTGAGGCCCACCCGAGTGGAAGACCGCCGGAGAGCGGCGAGGTGAGGGTGCAGTTGGAAGGGCTGGGCCGGGGAGTCGAGTGGAGCCAGGTGTGGCATTGCCGAGCCGGATCATTGCCCTCCCGGCACCCATTTGATCGGGGTACCCGGTTGAGGCCCACCCGAGTGGAAGGCCGCCGGAGAGCGACGCTACAAACTCACGGGGGTTCGATGGTCGAAGGCGTGCCCGTGCTCATGGCACGGCCCCGAAATTCTCGGGCAGAGTATCGAGTGCTGCGACACCGTCGCACGATACAAACGGTAGAGGGCCGGCGCCCGGAGCTGTTCCGGTGTGAAGACGCGCCCACCGCGCTCGGCGGCGCCCGGATAAAGCGTGGAACCCCACTCGAGATCATCCCCTGTCAGGTGCTCGGCCGTAGCGGACATGTACACGGCTTGACCGGTTCCCGCGGGCACCCGGGAATCGAAGATCACAATGCTCACCTCCGGACGCTGGGCGAGGTTCTGTGAGTGCGTCGCCTCCGGTGCGGAGACCCAATAAAACTGGGTGTGCTCCGCCGCGGCGTAGAACACCGGGGAGGCCCAGGGGCGGCCATCCCCATCGGCGGTCGCCAGCGTCATGTACAGGTTGCCGTCGATAATGGCCCTGGCGATAGCGCCAAGATCCTGCTCAGCCATGGTCTTCTCCTGCTCTCAGCAACCCTTACGGATGGTCGGGGTCCTGATACGAACCAATACGGATGATCCTGCTTGATACGAGCGGTAACGGGTGGCCGGTTCTGGAACGAGCGGTAATGGGTGGCCGGTTCGGGGACGAGCGGTAATGGGTGGCCGGGTTCTAGGGCGAGTCGGTCGATAAGGGCCCGTTTCAAGGGCCTGCTCACCGGACAGTTCCAGGGGGTACAGCCGGCAGGACCCTTCCGAACAGGCCCCGGGGCGTGTATCGAAAGTGGCTGTTGGGAGGGCTGGGCGGCTGCGATCATCCGTGTCATGCCACTTGATCGGAACGGTGACGTCGTCTTTCTGCGCGCTGCCGACGAGCGGATGGACGACGTGCTGAGCGTGCTCGACGAAGCGGCGGGATGGCTTGAGGCGCGAGGAATCAGTCAGTGGCCCGCCCGCTTCGAGGCCGCGTGGGTGAAGGAGGCGCTCTCCCGGGGTGAGACCTGGCTGGTGGAGGTCGGAGGCAAGGTGGCGGGCACCGTCACCCTCGACTGGTCGGACCCGCTGTGGGCCGATGTCGCCGGAACAGCGGGATACGTCCACAGGATGGCGGTGCGTCGCTGGGCGGCCGGACTGGGCGCCGTCATCCTCGGCTGGGCGGCCGACAGTGCTCGGCAGCGGGGAGTCGATGCCCTGCGGTTGGACTGTGTGAAGTCCAACGATCGGCTGCGTTCCTACTACGAAGCGCGGGGTTTCGTGCACCGTGGCGACGTGCCGGTGAGCGGTGCTCCGGGCCAGCGCCAGGACGACGGCTCGGTCACCTGGGTCAGCCGCTACGAGTTGAGCCTTGCCGTTGGAAGGACATCGGCGTCTCCGAGAAGTTGACAGGCGAGTTTCAGCTTGGTCCCACCTGGCGCTGAGTTTGGTGGCCTGTGATGGATCTCGCCAGAGTCCCTCGGTTTCCCACTGGAGTCCACTTCGTGACCGCGTTGCCCCGTGCTCTCGGCGTCGTCACCGTAGCCGTCGTTCTGCTGATCTCCGGCTGCGGTGGAGGCTCGAACGCCACGGCCGGTTCCCCGGCTTCGCCCAGCGGGTCCGGTAACCAGCGTGCGGCATTCACCGAGTGCATGCGCGAGCACGGTGTGGACATGCCCACCGGCCGCCCTGACGCGGCACCCACGGCTCGGCCGAACGGTTCCCCGCCAGCCCGGCCGAGCGGAAGACCGGGGGGCTTTGGCACCATGTCGCCGGAGATGCAGAAGGCGTTCGAGGACTGCCGATCGCTGATGCCGCAGGGCGGGTACGGGCAGGGGCATGGCCCTCGCGGTGGGATGGACGACTCCGCGCTCCAGGCGTTCCGCTCGTGCATGAACGACAACGGGGCCGAGCTGCCCGAGAACGGTGGCATGCGCGGCCTGAAGACCGCGGATCCCGTGATCGCCAAGGCCCTGAAGAAGTGCCGTCCGCTCCTTCCCACCCGGACCCCCGGCCCTGGCCGCCCCGGTACGCAGACCCCGGCCCAGCCCACCACCTGAGTCTGGTCTTCTCCTTCCCACCAGGACCCCCGGCCCTGGCCGCCCCGGAACGCAGACCCCAGCCCAGCCCACCACCTGAGTCCGGTCCTCGCCTTCGACTCGGGCAGCGCAGCGCAGGTGATGCACGCCATGGCCGTTCGCGTCCTTGCCCTGGCGTCTACCAGCAGCATTCCGATGTACGGATGAAGTGCTAGGTCACGGAAGGCGCGTAGGGGAAGGTGCGTGACGGCTTCGCGGTGACCGAACTCGGTTCTAGTAGCTCCCGGCCTGGCCGGTTCAGGTTGGTCTTGGCCTGGCCGGTCCAGCCAAGACCTGCTGCTCTAGGGCCGGTTCGGTAGGTAATCGCCTGGCGGTCAGCGGTTGTTTCGGTGTGGGTGGGCGTCAAGTGGGTGCCCTGATCAAATGGGTGCCGGGTGGGCCTTGATCGTTTGGGACTTCCGCGCTGTGGCACTGCATGGTTCCCGGCCTGGCCCGTTTCGATAGGTCACGGCTGGCCGGTCCTGGGCGATTCCCCGGCCTGGCCTATCCGGTAGGTCCTGGCCTGGCCGGTTCTGGTAGGTAATCGCCTGGCCGGTCGGCGGTTGTTTCGGTGTGGGTGGGCGTCAAGTGGGTGCCCTGATCAAATGGGTGCCGGGTGGGCCTTGATCGTTCGGGAGTCCACGCCTAAGCGCTGCAGGTTTCCCAAGCCAGTGGGCTGTGGACCGTCAACGAAAGCCCCGCGCCCGCTCCCGTACGACCCTCCAGCCAACTACGCCGTACTCAGCCCGCCAACTACGCCGCACTCAGCCCGCCGATCAAGCCACCCCAGCCCGCCGACCAAGCCACCTCAGCCCGCCCCCCGGGCCACCCCGAGCCGACCCACCCCGAAGGCCCTCACCGCAAAGCGCACCCTCCGCAAAGCGCACCCTCCGCAAAATCCTCCCTGAGCTGCGGTTTTATCCAGGTGGTGGATACCTTGGCTCTCTCGGGGCATGACGGGTCGTATGGCGGGGAACAATGGCCTGCTCGTGGCCCTCGAGACCCTGCGGCGTCAGCTGGATCACGATTTGTTCCCCCTCGCGATCGGTGACGTCGCTTCGCATCGTCGTGCCCTCACAGAGCTCAGAGGGCAGCTGGACGACTATCTCCTTCCGCGTGTCGCGGCGATGGACGCGCCCTTGCTGGCCGTCGTCGGAGGCTCCACCGGGGCAGGCAAGTCCACTTTGGTCAACTCCCTCGCCAGTGCCGACGTCACCGAGCCCGGAGTGCTGCGCCCCACGACCCTCGCGCCCACGCTGGTGGCCAACCCGGCCGACGAGGCGTGGTTCACCCGGCAGAAGGTGCTGCCCGGCCTCGCCAGGACGACCGGAGGAGGTCGCGGCGAGCCGGGCACGCTGCGGATCGTCACGGCCGCCACCGTTCCCCCCGGGCTCGCCCTGCTGGACGCCCCCGATATCGACTCGGTCGTCACCGCCAACCGCGAGATCGCGGCTCAGCTCCTCGCGGCGGCCGATCTCTGGCTGTTCGTCACCACGGCCGCCCGTTACGCCGACGAGGTCCCGTGGGGATTCCTGCGCAGTGCCCGCGAGCGGAGCACGGCTCTGGCGGTGGTCCTCGACCGGGTGCCGCCGGAGGCGCTCCAACCGGTCCGCGCGCACCTGAACCGCCTGCTGGAGGAGAACGGTCTCGCCGGCACTCCGCTGTTCAGCGTCCCAGAGGTGGTGCTTTCCGAGGAGAACGGCCGCCTGCCCGAAGCGGCCGTACGGGCCGTGCACGACTGGCTGGCCGCGATAGCGGCCGACGCCCACGCGCGGGCCGAAGTGGTCCGCAGGACCCTCTCCGGAGCCCTGGAAAGCATCACGCTCCGGGTCCCGGCGCTCGCCGACGAGGCCGAGCGGCAGCGAGCAGGGCTCGCCGACCTGCGGCTCTCGGTCGAGTCCGCCTACGGTACGGCGATGGCGACCTTCGACGACGGCATCCGCGACGGCTCGCTGCTGCGCGGCGAGGTGCTGGCCCGCTGGCAGGACTTCATCGGCACCGGCGACTTCATGCGCACGCTGGAGTCGCGCATCGGCTGGCTGCGCGAGCGGCTCGTGTCGGCGTTCACCGGCCGCCCCGCTCCCGACGCCCAGCTCAGGGTGGCTTTGGAGACCGGGGTCGAGGCGCTGATCAGGTCCGCGGCGGACGCCGCCGCCGAGCGTGCGCTGGAGGCATGGTCGGGCATGCCGGCCGGGCGTGACGTGATCGAGCGCGCCGGCGCGGTGTCGGCGGGTCGTCTCGGCCGGGCGTCCGCCACGTTGCCCGAACGGGCGGCCGCGGCCGTGCGGGCCTGGCAGGGGTACGTCCTCGAGCTCGTCGCCAAGGAGGGCGCCGAGAGGCGCACGACAGCCCGGCTCGCCTCGTTCAGCGTCAACGGCGCGGGCCTGCTGCTCATGCTCATGGTCTTCGCGTCCACCGGCGGTCTCACCGGGATCGAGGTGGGCATCGCGGGAGGTACGAGCGTTCTGAGCCAGAAGTTGCTGGAGGCGGTGTTCGGCGACCAGGCCGTGCGAACCCTCACCCAGGCCGCACGGGAGGACCTTCAAGACCGTGTGCGCGCGGTGCTCGACGAGGAGGCCGCCCGGTTCACGTCGCTGCTCGAAGGGGTGGGGCCTCCTGAGGACATGTCCGAGAACCTCCGTCAGGCGGCGCGGGCCGTGCAGAAGCACAGGGGCCAGATCGACGTTCCCCCGGCGGACGCTCCGGTGGACGCCGTGGTCGATGCCCCCGTGGACGCCGCGTTGGACACGCCATGAAGGTGCTGCGGCGGACCAGCGCCGTATCCCTGGACGACAGGCTCGCCGCGCTCGCCGAGGCGGCGGAGCTCGCCGAAGGGCGGCTGGACGCCGAGGCGGTCGCGCAGGCCCGCACCGTGGTGTCCCGCGCCGGGACGCGCCGGAGCCTCTCGGTCGACCACACGGTCGTGGCGCTCGCCGGAGCGACGGGCAGCGGGAAGTCGTCGCTGTTCAACGCGCTCTCCGGCACCACGCTGGCCAGAGTCGGGGTGACCCGGCCGACGACGTCGACGGCGCAGGCGGCGATGTGGGAGCCGGAGGGGGCGGGGCCGCTTCTCGACTGGCTGGAGATCCCGCGCCGCCACTCGGTGGACGGCGTCGACGGGATGCTGTCCGGGCTGATCCTGCTTGACCTGCCCGACCACGACTCCATCGAGCTGGCCCACCGTCTGGAGGTGGATCGCCTGGTCGCCGTGGTCGATCTCCTGGTGTGGGTGCTCGACCCGCAGAAGTACGCCGACGCGGCCGTCCACGAGCGGTATCTCCGTCCCCTGAGCAGGCATCGGGACGTCATGGTGGTCGTGCTGAACCAGCTCGACCGCCTCACCCCGGCGGCGGTGGACCGTTGCCTGGGCGACCTGCGCCGGCTGCTGGACGAGGACGGGCTCTCCGGCGTGCCGATCGTCGGCACGTCCGTGCCCAAGAACATCGGCGTCGCCGACCTGCGCTCCACGCTGGCCAAGCGGGTCGCGGACCGGCGTACGTGGGCGGCGCGGCTGGCGGCGGACGTCGGTACGGCAGCCGACGCGCTCGCGGAGGCGTCCCCGAATGGCCTGGAGAAGCGGGCGGGGGACGCGGAGAAGGCGCTGTCGGACGAGCTGGCCCGGCCGCTGACGGCCGCGCTCACCGAGGCGGCGGGCGTGCCCCTGGTGGTGGAGGCGGTCGCCAAGGCTCACAAGCACCGGTCGATAGCGGCCACCGGATGGCCGGTCACCCGCTGGATGCGGCGGTTCAGACCTGACCCGCTGCGCCGCCTGCGCCTCGGCGTCCCGCCCGGCGGGACGCCCGTCATCGCCGGAGCACGCGGTGACGGCGGAGCAGGCGGTGACCGCGGAGCACGCGGTGAGGGTGGAGCGGTCGCCGCGAGCGTGGGACGTACGTCGCTGCCGCCCGCCACGGCCGTCCAGCGATCCCGCATGGAGCTGGCGGTCCGGGATGTCGGATCCGCCGCCTCGGCCGGTCTGCCCGAGCCGTGGGCGGCCGCCGTACGCCAGGCGGCCCGGTCGAAGGCGGACGAGCTGGCCGAGAGACTGGATCGCGCGGTGTCGGTGACCTCGGTGGGAGCCGGCAGGCGGCCACGGTGGTGGCGAGTGGCCGGGCTGCTCCAGTGGATGCTCTTCGTCGCGATGGTGGCCGGCATCGGCTGGCTGTCCGGGCTGTTCGTCCTCGACTACCTGAGGTTCCCTGAGCTGCCGACGCCGACGCTCGGCACCGTCCCCTGGCCGACCGTCCTGTTCGCGGGCGGGGCGTTCGCCGGCCTGCTCATCGCCCTGCTCTGCCGGGTGGTGGCGGCCCTGGGCGCGCGCCGCAGGGCGCGCAAGGCGCGGCGGGCGCTGTGGGCCGGCGTCGACGAGGTCGGCCGCGAGCTGGTGCTCGAACCGGCCCGGGAGGAGCTGGCACGCGTACGACGCTTCGCGGGACTGCTCACCACCGCGCGAGGCTGACGGCGGGGCTCAGGACCGCTTGGGCTGGGGCTCCCTGAGTGCCTCGGCCGGTTGGGCCGTGGAGCCGTCCTCAAGGCCGGACAGGGCACCGGGGGTGGCGCCACCGGGGCCGAGCTGGCGCGGGCCCGTGTCCTCGGCGTCGGCGATCGCGTCCTCGGCGGCCTTCGCCGCCATGGCCGCCTCGTCCTTCGCGGCCGTCTTCGTCTCCGTGACCTCGCGGGTGGCGGCGGACCTGGGCAGGGCCTCGGTGAACGCCTTGGACACCCCCTGCAACGCGGAGGTCACCTCGCTCGGGATGACCCAGAACGTGTTGCCCGGGCCCTGAGCGAGCTGGGGAAGCATCTGGAGGTACTGGTAGGCGAGCAGCTGCGGATCGGGGTCGTTGCGGTGGACCGCCTGGAACACCTCGTCGATCGCCTGCGACTGGCCCTCGGCCTTGAGGATCGCGGAGGTGCGGTCACCCTCGGCGCGAAGGATCGCGCTCTGCTTCTCGCCCTCGGCGGTCAGGATCTGCGACTGCCGGAAGCCCTCGGCGGTGAGGATGGCGGCGCGCTTGTCGCGCTCGGCGCGCATCTGCTTCTCCATCGCCTCCTTGATGCTCTTCGGCGGGTCGATGGCCTTGATCTCGACCCGGTTCACCCGGATGCCCCACTTGCCGGTGGCCTCGTCGAGGACCCCGCGGAGCTGGCTGTTGATGGTGTCGCGGGAGGTCAGGGTCTTCTCCAGATCCATGCCGCCGACGACGTTCCTCAGGGTCGTGACCGTGAGCTGCTCGACGCCCTGGATGAAGTTGGCGATCTCGTACGCCGCCGCTCGCGGGTCAGTGACCTGGAAGTACAGCACGGTGTCGATGTCGACGACGAGGTTGTCCTCGGTGATGACCGGCTGCGGTTTGAAGGACACCACCTGCTCGCGCAGGTCGATGAGCGGTCGCACCCGGTCGACGAAGGGGATCACGAAGTTCAGGCCGGGGCCGAGGGTGCGGGAGTAGCGGCCGAGGCGTTCGACGTTGCCCGCGCGCGCCTGCGGAACGATACGGACCGAGCGAAGAACCGTGAACACGGCGAGCAGGACCACGAATATTCCGGCGATCAAAGCGGCGTCCATGCTTACTCCCGGGGATAGACGAGGGCGGTGGCGCCCTCGATTTCGATCACGTCCACAGTGGCTCCCGCCGGGATCACCAGCGTCTCGTCATAGGCGCGGGCCGACCATTCTTCCCCGCCGATGCGCACCCGCCCGTTCATGCCCGTGACCTCGCGCGTGACGTAAGCCGACTTCCCCACGAGTGCCGAGATCCCGAACCGCTGCACGGGCGGCTGGATGATGTGGCGCCGGGCGATGGGCCGCAGGACGACGAGACCGGATATGGACGTGAGGATGAACACCGCGAGCTGGATGCCGGTCGGCAGCCCGATCGCGGCGACCCCCGTTGTCAGAAGCGCGGCGGCGCCGAGCAGCCCGAGCGCCGCGGTGAGCGTGAAGATCTCCGCCACGCCGAGCACCGCCGCCAGAATCAACCAGAAGATCCACGAGTCCATTGCCTCGGCCCTCCTGCAATGTGAAACGCATTTGAGGCGTCCGTGGTTCCTTAATTTCCACCGTAGCCCCATTTCTTGGGGTGCGGCAGAGTAAGCGAGCCGTGATCGTGGAGGGCGCTTCCCTTTCGCCATGCCCCCCAGGGCAACTGCCAGTATCCCCATCCGTTCCGCCACTCGAGCGGGCGGTCGGTGCCGGTCACGATCACGGGGTCGCCGCGCAAGGAGCTGCGGAAGAACCACGCGGCCTGATCAGGTCGTGCGTTGACGCACCCGTGGCTCACGTTGACCCGGCCCTGGGCCCACAGGTTGTCCTTGGCGTGGATGTACTCCCCGCTGTTGGAGATGCGCACCGCATGGCGGATCATGAGGTCGTAGTAGTCGCGGTCGCCTTCGCGCCTGCCCGGAGAGACCATGCGCACGGGATCGTCCTTGTCCATGGTGAGGTGGACGCCGCTGGTCGTGGTGTACTCCCTGGTGGCGCCGTTGCCCGCGCTGATGGCCATCCGCCGTGCCAGCCTGCCGTCCCGGTAGACCAGCATCTGGTGGGTGAGGGTGTCTACCAGGCTGATCTGGCGCCTGCCCACGAAGAACTCCACGGTGCGGTCGGCCGTGCCGTAGGTGCGGGGCGCCACGCGGACCCCGGCGAGGCGCGCGGTGACGGCGACCTGCTGCCGCGGGGGCCAATCGGTCTTGGTGCGATAGACGACCTCGGTGTCGCTCACCCAGTGCCAGGCGCCCGGTACGGGTTTGCGGGCCCGTACCTCCAGCGAGCGCTCCACGGCGGCCCTGTCACGCACCGGCCCGGTGAAGGTGAGGATGATGGGCATGCCGATGCCGACGGTCTCCCCGGGGCTGGGGACGATGGCCTGGATGCCGAGCCCGCGCGGCGCGCGGCGCGTCTTGATCCGGTGGGGGGCGGCGCCGGCGGAGGGCCCGGGGGAGGCGGTGATGGCGGGCACGGTCCCCGCCCGGGGCCGGGTGGCCACCTGCGAGCCGCCCGTGACGAGCAGGAGAAGGATCACGGGCACGGCCAGAGGGCGACGCATCTTCCTGCCTTCTTGGTTCGATGATCGAAAGCAGCCCTAGATTAGCGCCACGTACCGACATCGACACCGATGGTGACCATCGGCAGGCTGGGCAGGAGCGGCCCCGGAAGGCGGTCAGTCTCGTGAGGGGAGGATCGTGCCCGTCACTTCGCCCAGCGCGATCTCGGTGCCGCCGGGCCCCGGCGCCGTCGCGGTGATCCGCACCGTGTCCCCGTCTTCCAGGAAGCTGCGGGTCTGGCCGTCGGACAGCTTGAGCGGTTCGGCGCCGTTCCAGCTGATCTCGATCAGCGATCCCCGCTGCCCTCGCTCGGCTCCCGAGACCGTGCCGCTGGCGTACAGGTCGCCGGTGCGGATGGACGCGCCGTTGACGGTCATGTGGGCCAGCATCTGGTCGGGCGTCCAGTACATCTCGCCGTACGGGGGGTGGGAGATCGGCTCGCCGTTGAGCTCCACCTGGAGCGTGAGATCGAGCCCCCATGGCTCGCGCCTGGCCAGATAGTCGAGCGGCTCGGGATCCTGTGCTCGCCCCGGGGTCCGGGCATGCTCCAGGGCCTCCAGCGGGGTGATCCACGCGGAGATCGACGTGGCGAACGACTTGCCGAGGAACGGCCCGAGCGGGACGTACTCCCACGCCTGGATGTCGCGCGCGCTCCAGTCGTTGACCAGCGTCACGCCGAAGACGTGGTCGGCGAAGTCGTCGGCGCTGTCGCCGACGCGGGTCGGCGCCCCGACGACGAAGCCGAGCTCGGCCTCGATGTCGAGCTTCATGGACTTCCCGAGGACGGGCAGGCCGCCCGGGGCGCTGGGGGCGCGCTGGCCGCGCGGGCGGGAGACCGGGGTGCCGGAGACCACGATGGTGCCGGACCGGCCGTGGTAACCGACCGGCAGATGGCGCCAGTTGGGTTTGAGCGGGTTCTCGTCGGGCCGGAACATGCGGCCGAGATTCGTCGCGTGCTCCAGCGAGCAGTAGAAGTCGACATAGTCGCCGATCTCGATCGGCATGTGCAGCCGCACCTGGTGCAGGGGGATGAGATGCGGTTCGGTGGCCGCGCGGTTGGCCGACGCCTCCTCCGCCTGGGCCGAGAGCAGGCGCTGGATCCGGCGCCGGGTGTCCTGCCAGGCCGTACGACCTCGTGCCAGGAAGCCGTTGAGGCTTCCGGCGGCGAAGACCTCGTCGTGCAGGACGGGCGCGAGGTCGAGGATGTGGTCGCCGATCCGCACCCCGACGCGAGGGGGCTCGCCCTGCCGGGAGAACACGCCGTACGGCAGGTTCGCCACGGTGTAGGGAGAAAGGTCGGCTCCGGGAGCCCAGCTCGACGTCACGATCTCCTCGTTCACGATCAGTGTCTCCCTGCGAGGGCGTTCCATCAGGCCGAGCGCCCGCAGGTCCTCGATCGGTGTGTGCGTGTTGCACGATCCGTAGGAGACCAGCAGCTCCCTGGCCCGCCGAGCGGTCGCGTACGGCGCCGCCCGCGCCTGTGCCACGAGCTCCCGCTTGTCCATGAGCTCCAGCACGCGCACCGGGTCACGGCCCTCGATGGCGGCGCACACGGCGAGCACGATGTTGAGGAATCCGTGCCGGTAGACGCCGAGGCTGGGGTCGGGGTGGCGCACCGCGTGATGCAGCCCGGCGGTGGCCTTGAACGGGATGTTCTGATCGACGCAGTTGCGGATGAAGATCCCGAGCTCGTGGACGGAGGGGAACAGCTCCGGAGTGGCCCCTCCGCAGCGCACCTTCAGCCCCACGCCCTCCGGCACCTGGTGGAGGTCGGCGGGCATGACCTCGACGAACAGCCGTGCACCGGAGATGTGCGGACGGACACGGCCGACGTGGACGTCCAGCGGGACGTCCGGGGGAAGGGCCACCTCGACCAGCTCCACGTCGACGTCCGCGAGGCCGGTGAGCCGGTCGAGGCCGGGCAGGTCCGACACGTCGAGGATGAGCCCCACCCTGACGGGGCGGGTGAGCATGGCGCGCAGCTCTTCCAGGCGGTTCCCGGGGCAGAGGAAGCGGTGGGTGAGCACCGGGCTTCCGGCCTCCTCGTCGGCGTGGTGCCGGGCGAGGGCCTCCGACATCGGCAGGAGGGCGGGCGGGAACAGCCCCGCGTCGTCGACCAGGTCGTGGAGAAGCACCTTCAGCGTGTCCGGGGCGAGCGGTCTCACGGGGTCGGTCATCGCGCCCACGTCCAGGCGTAGCCGGTGTCCTCGCAGGACAGCGCGGCCTCGCCGAGATCGAGCGGCCGGAAGGTGTCGACCATGACGGCCAGTTCGCTGGTCACCTTCATGCCCTGCCGCACGGCTTCCACGACCGCCTCGACGGCGCCCGGCTGCGGGCCGTGGGTGAAGCCCGCCGGATGCAGCGAGATGGAGCCGACGTCGATGCCGGAACCCTTACGCGCGCTGTAGTCGCCGCCGGCGTAGAACATGAACTCGTCGGAGTCGACGTTGTGGTGGTTGTACGGGATCGGCACGGCGTCCGGATGGAAGTCGAGCGGCCGGGGGCAGAACGAGCAGATGACGAAGCCCGGCCCCTCGAAGGTCTGGTGGACCGGCGGCGGCGCGTGGGTGCGCTTCACGATCGGCTCGAAGTCGTCGATGTTGAAGGCGTAAGGGTAGAGGTAGCCGTCCCAGCCGACCACGTCGAACGGATGGTGGGCGTAGGTCAGCCTGGTGAGGCCGCCTCGCGTCCTGACCAGGACCGGCGTCTCCCCATCGTCGACGATCAACGGCTCACCGGGCGCTCTGAGGTCACGCTCGGAGTAGGGCGCGTGCTCCAGGAACTGGCCGTACTGCGACAGGTAGCGTTTCGGCGGCCGGATGTGCCCGGAGGCCTCGATGGCCAGCGCCTTCACCGTGGTGCCGTCGAGGGGCACCCAGCGGTGGATGGTGCCGGTGGGGACCACGATGTAGTCGCCCTCCCCGGCCTCGATCACCCCGTAGGTGGACTCGAAGCGGACCCTGCCGCTGGCGATGTAGACGCACTCGTCGCCCTTGGAGTCGCGGTACAGCTCGCTGGGCCGGTCGGCGGCGGCGTACGACATGCGGACGTCCGCGTTGCCCGCCAGCGGGCGGCGGCCGGTGACCAGGTCGCCACCTGTGGGCAGGTCCTGGGTGCGGAAGTGGCGCGGGGACAGCGGGAGGTTGGGCGAGAGCGTGGCCCGCCTGTCCTCTGAGACCGCTTCGGCCTTGACGATGGCGGTCGGCAGGTGACGGTGGTAGAGCAGTGAGGAGTCGGAGGAGAACCCCTCCTCCCCCATCAGTTCCTCGGCGTACAGCCCGCCATCGGGGTTGCGGAACTGGACATGCCGCTTGCGTGGCACCTCGCCGACGGTGCGGTAGTACGGCATCGGCCTCTCCTGTGTACGTATATCGGACAACGTTGTCCTCTATACGTACGACGATCCGCCATCACGGCGACGATGTCAATCGGCCCTCTCGACGAGCCGGGAAACACGCGCATCCAGGCATCGGGCCTGGTGGACGGGCGCGTTACTCCAGCGCCCGGCCGAGCTCGATGGCCGCCGTGACGACGCGGGGGCCGATGGTCTCGGAGTCGAGGGCGCTGAACGTCACGATGCCCACGGAGGCCTCCAGCCACGGCAGACCCGCCAGCGGGGCCGCGATGCCGCGCGCGCCCTGCTGGAGCTGGCCCTCGGTGACCTGGTAGTCCGTGCGGCCCTCACGCAGGGCGAGGATCGCCAGCCCCGCGGCTCCCCGCGAGAGCGGGTGACGCGAGCCCTCGCGGTAGGCGACGTGCATGTCCGTCCACGTCGGCTCGACCACGGCGATGGCCAGCCCTTCGTCACCCTCGGCGGCCGTCAAGTGGGCCGTGGCGCCGGTGTCCTCGGCCAGGCGGCGCAGCGCCGGCAGCGCGGCGGCCCGCAGCAGGGGTTGCACGGCCCGGGCCAGCGCGAGGACGCCGAAACCCAGGTGGGCGCGGCCCTCGGCGTCCCGCCGGGCGAACCCCTCGTTCTGCAGCGTGGTGAGCAGCCGGTAAACGATCGGGCGGCTCAGCCCGAGCTCCTGTGCCAGCTCCGTGGGGGTGCGCCCGCGATGGCCGTCGGCGAGCAGCCTGAGCAGCCGCAGTCCCCGCTCCAGGGTCTGGGCCGACTCCGGGCTCCCCTTGTGATCGCGCATCTCCCGATTATGCGAGGTGGCGAGGCGCCGGAGGAAAGGAGGGGGAGCCCAGGAGGCCGGGGCTTGTCACCACAGTGACAACGCACCCCGGGGAATGCGCGCTGTTTGCCAAGAATCCCGCGCCGCGCCTGGCGTAGCTTCTAGGTCCCTGTCACCCGTCGAGGGGACCAGAACGCGATGGGCGAGCCGAGCGGCGAGAACGCCGAGCCGGGATCCACCGCGCACGCACCCGGCGGAGGGAAGCCCCGGTCCTTCGCGCGCGAGCCGGAGGCGGACGCGCGCGAGCCGCTGATCGCGCGGATGGCCCGCTGGGCCGCCGAGATCCCGGACGCTCCCGCGTACACGTTCGTCGCCCATCCGGCCGGATGCGCCCCCGCCGGAGTGGAACACACGCTGACCTGGGCGGAGGTCGACCTCAGGGCGCGTGCTCTGGCCGTACGGCTCCGCGACGCCACGCCTGCGGGAGAGCGCGCCGCCATCCTGGCGCCGAGCGGCCTCGAGTACGTCGTCGCCCTGCTGGGAGCGATGTACGCCCGGGTGATCGCGGTCCCGCTGTTCCCCCCTGACCTGCCCGGGCACGCCGAGCGGCTGATCCGGGCGTATGGGGACGCCGATCCGATGGCCGTCCTCACCACCACCGCATCCCTGCCCGGCGTGGAGGCCTTCCTGTCCGGTACGCAGCGGCCCAAGTCGATCGTCACGGTGGACACCGTGTCGTCCCTGCTCGCGGAGGAGTGGGAGCCCGAGCCGAGCGCCGCGGACGACGTGGCCTACCTGCAGTACACCTCGGGCTCCACCAGGGCCCCGGCCGCAGTGCAGATCACCCACGGAAACCTGACCGCCAACGCCGAGCAGCTCTGGACGGCTTTCCGCGCCCGCCCGCGCACCTCCGTGGCGGCGCTCTGGCTGCCGCTCTTCCACGACATGGGCCTTGTCGCCTCCGTCGCGGCGCCGATACTCGGGGGCAACCGGTCGGTGTTCATGGACCCGGTCGCCTTCGTCATGCACCCGGTCCGGTGGCTGACGATGCTCAGCCGGTACGACGACGTGTTCAGCGGTGCCCCCAACTTCGCGTACGAGTACACCGCGGGCCGTGTCACCGAGGACGACAAGAAGGCGCTGGATCTGTCCGGGGTCAGCGTCCTGCTGAACGGGGCCGAGCCGATCCGTCCATGCACGATGGAGCGGTTCGGCGCGGCCTTCGTCGGGTGTGGCCTGCGGCCGTCCGCCCAGACCCCCGCGTACGGGCTGGCCGAGGCGACCGTGTTCGTCACGGCGATGGACAGGGACGCGCCGCCCAAGGTCGTGGTCTTCGACCGGAAGGCGCTGACCGAGGGCCGCGCCGTACCGGTGGAGGGCGGCGATCACCGGGACCCGGGTGGCGGCAGCGCGCTGGTGGCGGTGGGCCGGCCGACCCGGCAGTGGGTCATCGTGACCGACCCCGAAACGGGGCTGGAGAGACGGCACGGCGAGGTGGGCGAGATCCGGGTCCAGGGCCCCAACGTGGCCCGCGCCTACTGGCGGGACCCGGAGCGAAGCGCCGAGGTGTTCGCCGATGGATGGCTACGCACCGGGGACCTCGGAGTGATCCACGAGGGCGACCTGTACGTGACGGGCCGCATCAAGGATCTGATCATCGTCGACGGGCGCAACCACTACCCGCAGGACATCGAGGTGACGGTCCAGGAGGCCGACGCGGCGATCAGGCGCGACCATGTTGCCGCCTTCGCGATCGGCGGGGAGGACACCGAGCGGCTGGTCGTGGTCGCCGAGCGGTCCCGGCGGGCCGGGGGACGCGACCCGGACGAGGTGGCGGCCGGCGTCAGGGCGGCGGTGACCCGCGGGCACGAGCTCCGCCTGCACGACTTCCTCCTCGTCGAGCCGGGGACCGTGCCTCGCACCTCCAGCGGCAAGGTGGCCCGCCAGGCGTGCAGGCAGGCCTATCTGGACGGCGTGCTCGCCGGTTCGGCCCGGGAACGGTGATGTTCGAGTCGCTCGGGCGTGGCGTCTACCGGGGCCGATGGAGCCTGCTGCTCCTCGGCCTGGCCTTCGCCGTGTTCGCGGGCGTCTGGGGTGCCGAGGTGTTCGGCCGGTTGGCCGACGGCGGCTTCGAGGACCCGAAGGCCGAGTCGACGACCGAGGCCCGCTGGAACGAGGAGTGGTTCGGCGGCACCACGCCCGACGTCGTCGTCCTGTACCGGCACCCGAGCCTCACGGTGACCGACCAGGAGTTCCGCGATTCGGTCCACGGCTCGCTGCGTGCCCTGCCCCGGGCTCCGATCGACACGGTCACGACGCTCTGGTCCAGCGGTGCCGGGCACCTGGCGTCCCGCGACCGGCACGCCACGTACGCCGTCATCAAGCTGACCGGCGGCGACCAGGACAAGCGGCGCGGGTTCGAGCGGATCAGGGCCGGACTGCCCATCGAAGGGTACGAGGTGCGCGTCGGCGGCGCCGTTCCCCTGCTCGATGACCTGAACGAACAGACGGCGCGGGACCTCCAGCGGGCCGAGGCCATCGCCATGCCCGTCCTGCTCGTGCTGCTGGTCATCGTGTTCGGCAGCCTGGTGGCCGCCGGTCTGCCGCTGGTCGTGGGCGCCGTCGCGGTGCTGGGCGCGCTGGCCCTGCTCCGCCTGCTGACCGAGATCACCGACGTGTCGGTCTTCTCGATCAACGTCGTGACCATGCTGGGGCTCGGGCTGGCGATCGACTACTCGCTGTTCGTGCTGACCGCCTTCCGCGAGGAGATCAGGCGGGGCCGCTCCACCGAGGAGGCCGTGGTCCGCACGATGGCGACGGCCGGCCGTACCGTGGCCTTCTCCGGCCTCACCGTGGCGACCGCGTTGTGCGGGTTGCTGCTGTTCCCGCAGATGTTCCTGCGGTCGATCGGGCTCGGGGGCGCGGCCGTGGTGGTCGTCGCCATGCTGGCCGCGCTCATCGTGCTTCCCGCGCTGCTCGGCGTGCTCGGCCGCAGGGTGGACGCCCTTCGGCTGACGCCCTCCTTCGGAGGCGCTACCGGCATGGCCTGGCACCGCATCGCCTCCAGCGTCATGCGCCGCCCGCTCATGTACCTCGTCGGGGTCACGGTGGTGCTGATGGCGCTGGCCGGCCCGTTCCTGCACGTCAGGTTCGGCAACGTGGACGCCCGGGTGCTGCCGGAGGGCTTCGAGAGCCGTCAGGTCGCGCAGACGGTGGAAAGGGACTTCTCCCGCAACGCCATGTCCGCGATCGACGTGATCGTGCTGGTGGGACGCGAGGTCCGTACCGTCACGACGCCGTCGCGGCCAGGCCCGGTGGGGATGGAACAGCACGGGATCATGCCGGTCACCCAGGTCACGGCCCGTGACGTGCGGCCGTACGTCGAGCGGCTGCGCACGTTGAAGGGGGTCACCGGGGTCGACGTGACGGGCGTCGCCCAGGACAAGGGAGCGGTACGGCTCGCCGTCAGATACGGCTCCGACCCGATGTCGGACCAGACCAGGGACCTGGTCGGGCTGATCAGGAGCCTGACCCTCGAATCGGGCTTCCGCCAGGTCGTGGTGGGCGGGCCCACCGCCGCGCAGCTCGACCTGATGGCCAGCCTGCTCGCCACGTTGCCCTGGACCGGCCTGGTCGTGTGCCTGGTCACCGGCATCCTGCTGTTCGCGGCGTTCGGCTCGGTCGTGCTGCCCATCAAGGCGATCCTGATGAACGTTCTGTCGCTGGGCGCGTCGTTCGGCGTCATCGTCTGGGCGTTCCAGGAGGGGCACCTCGCCGGGGTGCTCGGATTCACCTCCACGGGGACCATCGAGGCGACCGTCACCGTGCTGATCCTGGCCGTCGTCTTCGGCCTTTCCATGGATTACGAGCTGTTCCTGCTGAGCAGGGTGCGCGCCGAGTGGCTGCGCACGCACGACAACACCCAGGCGGTCGCGGTCGGGCTGCAGAAGACCGGTGGAGTGATCACCAGCGCGGCGCTGCTGCTGCTCGTCGTCATCGCGGCCTTCTCCACGGCGGGGATCACCATCGTCAAGTTGCTGGGCGTCGGGATGTTCGTGGCCATCGTGGTGGACGCCACCCTGGTCAGGGCGCTGCTGGTGCCGGCGACGATGCGGCTGCTGGGAGGCGCCAACTGGTGGCTTCCCGGTTCGCTGCGCCGCCTGCACGCTCGGGTCGGGCTCCGGGACGAGCCACAGGAGGAACCCGGCGGCGAGCCCCCCGATCGGGACCGGGTCACGGTCGAGCGGGAACGGCCCCGCGAGGCCGCCGCGCGCGTGCCCGGCACCCCCCCACCCCCTCAGCTCACGGCGGCCGCCTCCCCTTCCCTTCCGATCGCCCCGCCTCCTGTCCCGATCGCACCTTCCCCCTCCGCTCCGGCGACCCCGGCCCCCGCGCCGCCGGTCCGTACGGGGCCGGGCGGGGGCCGGGTGATCCGGCCGAACCTCGACGGTCCGGGGTGGCACTGGGCCGAGGAGGGCGAGGACACCGCGCCGCCGGAGCCGCTGCTCACCGTGGAGGAGGCCGTACGGATCGCGCGGCCCGGGGACCAGAGCGACGACGGACCGGGGGAAGGCTCGGGACCCGGCAAGGAACCGCCTCGGGAATGGGTGCCGGTCGGCACCGCACGGACCAAGATCGTGCGGCCCAATCCTGATGGCCCCGGATGGCACTGGGCGGAGGTCGAGCGGTGACCATGACCGTGGCGGCGCCCACGGCGGGCCGAACGGTCCGGGTCAGGCTGACGTACCTGGTCGTGGGGCTAGCCGGGTTCGTGACCACGCTCGACAACACGGTCGTCACGGTCGCCGTCCCGACGATCCGAACGGATCTGGGGGCCTCGCTGGTGTCCCTGGAGTGGGTGGTCACCGGGTACATCCTCACCTTCTCCGGGCTGATGCTCGCCGGAGGGCGGCTCGCCGACGTCTACGGGCGGCGCCTCGTCCTGGTCGCCGGGCTCTCGATCTTCACCCTGGCGTCGCTGCTCGCCGGGCTCGCCGGATCCGTCGAGGCGCTGATCGGGGCCAGGCTGGCGCAGGGGGCGGGCGCGGCGCTGATCCTGCCCGCGTTGCTGGCCATCGTCTCGGTCGGCCGTGACGAGCGCGAACGCTCGACCGGCGTGGCCGTCTGGATGGCGGCCGGGGCGGCGGCCCTGGCCCTCGGCCCGGTGGCCGGGGGGTACATCAGCCAGCACTGGAGCTGGAACTGGATCTTCCTGCTGAACGTGCCGCTGGGCCTCGTGGTCGTCGCGCTGACCGTCGCGGCCGTGCCGGAGTCGCGGGATCCGTCGGCGTCGCGGGTCGACCTGCCGGGGCTGTGCTCCTCGGTGGTCGCGCTGACGGCGGGCACGTTCGCCCTGACGCGAGGGGCGGACCTGGGCTGGACCTCGCCCTGGATCGCGGTGTGCGCGGTGACCTGCGTCGCGGGCGCGGTGACGTTCGTCCTGGTCGAACGGGCGGCCGAGACGGACCGGCGGGCCGAGCCCATGGTCGACCTCGATCTCTTCCGCGCCCGTGCCTTCACGGGAGGTGTGATCGCCCAGGTGCTGTGGGGGCTCGGGGTCAACGGCGTGTTCTTCTTCACCGCGCTCTTCCTGCAGGGCGTGCTCGGCTTCACCCCGACGGAGTCCGGGTTCGCGTTCGTCCCGCTCGCCGTTCTGGTCGTGCTGGTGACGCCACTCGCCCCCTGGCTCTCCTCACGGTTCGGCGCGGGCCGTACGGTGGCGGCGGGGCTGGTGCTGGTCGCCGCCGGCATGGTGGCGGTGGCCTTCCTGCGGCCGGGGGACGGCTGGGCGAGCCTGCTGCCCTCGGTCGCCGCCATCGGCGTGGGGTCGGCGCTGACGATGCCGCTCGGCTCGGCGGTGCTCGGCGCGGTCCCCGATTCACGGGCCGGCGTGGCGGGCGGCGTGTTCAGCGTCGCCCGGGAGATGTCGGGGCTTTTCGGCATCGCCGCGGTGGGGGTGATCGTGAACGGCGCCGCTGGATTCGCCTCCGGGTACACGGCGGGCCTGCTCGCCGCCGCCGCGCTCGTCCTCCTGGGCGCCGGCGTCAGCGCCGCGACGCTGCCCGGCGGGCATCCGGGCCTGAGGGACACCGCCGCAGCGCCGGGCGTGCGGACATGAGGGTGAGCATCCTGGCGTTCGGCTCGCGGGGCGACACCCAGCCGTGCGCGGCGCTCGGCCTGGGACTGCGCGCTCGGGGCCACCAGGTCACGATCGTGGCGCCCGGCCGGTACGCCGGGCTGGTGGACGGCCTGCGGTACGTGCCGATCAGCGTCGACCCGGTGCGGATCATGGAGTCCGAGGAGGGCCGGGCGTGGTCACGAGGCGGCGTGACCGGTTTCCTCACCGGGTTCCGGCGGATCGTCGAGCCCCTGGCCGAACGCCTCGTCTCGGAGGTGGACGCGGCGTGCGCGGGCACGGGCCTGGTCCTCGCGCCCGCTCTCGGCGGGTTCGGCCAGCACATGTCCGAGCGGCACGCCGTGCCGCACGCCCTGCTGCACTTCCAGCCGAGCGAGCCGACCAAGCGGTTCCCGAACCCGCTCGTCCCCCTCGCCACGCTCGGAGCCTTGGGCAACCGGGCGAGCTACGCGCTGGTGGAACGGCTGAGCTGGTTGCTGATCGGCCGGATGGTCAACCGCCTGCGCGGCCGGCTCCTCGGGCTCGGGCCGACACGCTCCTGCTTCACCGCGGCCCGTCGCTCCCGCACCCCGGTGCTGTGCGGAGTGAGCCCGGCCATCGTTGCCCGGCCGGCCGACTGGCCTGCCTACGTGCACCTGACCGGGTCCTGGCACCTCGACCTCCAGGCCCTGGACCAGCCGCCCCCACCGGCGCTCGCGGCGTTCCTCGACGCCGGTTCCCCTCCCGTCTACGTGGGTTTCGGCAGCATGGCGCCAGCCGACCCGGACGCGCTCACCCACACCGTCGTCACCGCCCTGCGCCGCGCGGGCCTGCGCGGGGTGCTGCAGGGCCTGCCCCCGGGGCCGTACGGCGCGGCCGGCGACCTGTGCTTCACCGGCGAGGTGCCGCACGGGTGGCTGTTCCGCCGGATGGCGGCCGTCGTCCACCACGGCGGGGCGGGGACCACGGCGGCCGGGCTGCGGGCGGGCGTGCCGAGCGTGATCTGCCCCTTCTTCTCCGACCAGCCGTTCTGGGGAGCCCGGGTCGCCTCCCTCGGCGCCGGGCCCCCGCCCGTGCCGATCAGGAAGCTGACCGTTCCCGCTCTGGAACGTTCGGTGATCCGGGCCGTACAGGATGATGAATTCCGCGGTCGCTCCCGGGAGCTGGGGAAGGTCATGCGAGGTGAGGACGGTGTCGGCCGGGCCTGTGAGGCGCTCGCCGGTCAAGGAATCCTGTAGAGCCTCTGGTCGAGTAAAGATGTGCCCGATACAGTCGTTTCGATCGTTTACGAACGATCACTATGCATTTGACGCCGCCAAGGAGACGCTTGATGCGAATCAGGAGAGCACTCGCCCTCAGCGCCGCACTCACCGCTCTGGCGGTGGGCCTGCCGGCCGCCTCGGCGTTCTCCGAGGACGGCGCCGACGACTGCAAGAACGTCACCAACGGTGGCTCACAGTCCGACCCTCAGTGCTTCTGGATGGCGCCCACTCCGCAGGACGCCCTCGACATCGTCCGGTTCTGGGCCAAGGACGACGGCGCGAAGCTCAAGGAGGCCTCGGAGTACCCCATCGGCTGGATCGACTGCACGGTGGAGGCCTGCGGCAACGACGGCGAGGGCGACGGGGAGGCCCACGGCGACGGGGATCCCGCGCCCGAGGGCTACGAGGAGGACACCACGCCGCCCACCTGCCCGACCGCGGGTGAGAGCTGCTCGGTGACCCCGGAGGAGATCGCCGCCGCCGCGCAGACCCCCGCAGGGCAGGCGATCGCCGCCGCCGCGGCGGCCAAGATGCGGGTGTGGGTCGACACCGAGCTTCTCGACGACTACAAGGCCGGGACGGCCGCCTTCGCGGCCGCGGTGAAGAAGGTCGGCGCGCTCGCCGCGCAGCCGGGCGTCGTCGGGATCCGGTTCACCTCCCAGCTCGGCTACAACGGCGTGGTGAAGACGCCGGAGGAGATGAGCACGTTCGTCACCGCGGCCGCCACCGCGCTGCACGGGGTGGCCCCCGGCAAGAAGCTCGGCGTGCACACCGTGGTCCCCCAGTTCGGCTGTGGGAACAGCGACCTCTGCGAAGAGGAGATGACCAAGAAGTTCCCGCTGCTCACCCCGGAGAACATCGAGCCGCTGCTCACCTCCGGTTCGGTGGACCAGCTGGCGCTCGACGCCGGGCTGCTCCAGACCGCCTACACCACGTGGAAGATCACTCCGCAGCAGGCGCAGCGCAACCAGTGGAGCAAGGTCAAGGCGCTGGCGTGGGACACGCTCGCGCAGATCGCGGCCGAGGACGCCGGGCTCGCGGGTAAGAACGCCTCCCCGCTCACCGCTGAGCAGGCCGCCACGGCGGCCTCGGAGCGGATCACCACCCCGCTGAAGGACGGCGCCGCCACCGTCAACCTCTGGACCCGCTGGCAGGACGGCAAGGGCGCGACGTACCGCGTCATGGGCTCCCGCCTGGCCTCCACGCCCACCTGGGAGCAGCTCGACAAGCTGGAGCCGCTCCAGCGCCGACTGTCGACGATGTTCAACCCGGCGTCGCCCGAGGTCGGCATCGCCCAGGACGTGAAGAAGCTGTCCGAGGTCTTCAGCCAGATCTACGTCACCGACTGACGAGACCCAGCGAGTTCAGGATCATCGGGAACGACGCCTTGAACTCGCGCCGCCAGTACGGCCAGGTGTGGGTGCCGTTGCCGTACAGGTTGAGGGTGAAGGGGATGCCGTAACGCCTCAGGCTGGCAGCCAGGGCCCTCGCGGTGTACGCCGAGACGGGCTCGCCGAGGTAGGCGGGGTTCCACGGCGCCCCGGGCGGGTCCAGCGGGCCGCTGAAACTGTTGGTCCCGCTGGAGATGTAGAGAGCCGTTCCCCTGAGGTTGCCGGCAAGGAAGTTCGGGTCGTTCGCCGCCCACACGTCACGGTTCCTGAGCGGGTCGCCCCACATGCGAAGGGGATCCCAGTGCTCGGAGGCCTGGGCGTTCATGATGAACGCCGGCATGCCCGGGATCCGGGTGGCCATCACACCGCTGTAGGCGCCGGCGAATTCGAACATGCCGGGGTGGCGGGCCGCGTACTTCATCGCGCCGTAGGCGCCCATCGACAGGCCGGCCACCGCCCGGCGCGTGCCCGCGCGGTAGCCGATCTCCAGAAGCTGCCGCACTTCCGACAGGTGGAAGGTCTCCCATGCGGGCGGGCCGCCGCGTCCTTTGTTGTACCAGTCGGAGTAGTTGCCCGCCCGGCCCGCCTCCGGCATCACGACGATCGCGTCCATGCCTGCGGTGAAGTCCGCGACGTCGGTCATCCGGGTCCAGGAGGTGTAGTTGTCCGCCCCACCATGCAGTAGGTACAGCACGGGCCAGGTCCGCCGGGCGGTCTTCGACCAGCCCTTCGGCACCAGCAGCCGTACGGGGAGCAACGCGTCGACCGCCGGGGAGGAGATGAGGATGTCCAGCGTGCGCGGGCCGAGCCGGCGTTCGGCCACCACCCGCGCCGGTCCCGGCAGCGCGGCGCTCCAGGGTCCCGACGGGCTCTGGCGGAGGTTCTTCGCCGGCCCGGCCGGGGGCGTCGGTACGGCCGAAGGCGCGGGGGCGGGTGGGTTCTCGTCACCGTCGAGGAGTCGCCAGCGGGGATCGCGGTTCACCGTCGCGGATTCGGTGGCCGACATGGTGAGCGTGCCGGACGTCGTCCTGGTGCCCGCGTTCGCCGCGGCGGGAGGCGTGAGGCCGGTGGCCGTCAGCATCGCCAGCGCGAGAAGGCCGCCGGCCGCGCGACGCGGTGGCCGCGGAGCAGATCGCATGCGGTTCCCTCCATCCCCTCTGGCGGGACGCCAGGGATCGGACCATGGCAGGCGACCC
This sequence comes from Sphaerisporangium flaviroseum, assembly GCF_039537005.1. NCBI lineage: Bacteria > Bacillati > Actinomycetota > Actinomycetes > Streptosporangiales > Streptosporangiaceae > Sphaerisporangium > Sphaerisporangium flaviroseum. The sequence goes on from NZ_BAAAZR010000007.1 coordinate 121,858, forward strand.
TAAGGGTGATCGACATCACCGAGCTACGCGTCCAGGCAACGAAATGTAAGTACCGGCTTGCGTCCAGCGGACAAACCTCCGCGAGCCGCAGGTCACCTCCCTCGCACTAGTCGACGGGCGGGGGCGGGGTCTTCGACGGGTCGGCGGACGGCTTCGTGAGGTCGTCGCCGGTTCCCGTGGGGAGCGGCGTGGCCGGTTGTGACTGGTCGCAACTAGCGTCCTCCGCGACGTTCTCCGCCTGGGGCAGCCGGTCGGTGACCGAGATCCTCAACTGCGCCGTCAGGGCGACGACGCTGCCCACCGGGGCGCCCCCGGCCCTCTCGTCCACCACCGTGCCACGCTCCCCGAGGAACAGATACGAATCCGGGTCGAAGATCAACTGCTCCAGCACGCCGTTCCTCACCTTTCCGAGCGCCACGCCCTCGCGCCCCGCGGAGTCCTGGACCCCCTCGGCCACCTCCACCCCGGGGATGGTCTTGGCCGCCTCGAACATCGCCTGCCGCTGGGCGCGCGGCAGGTAGTTCTCCCACAGCAGGTCGCCGACGGCGGTGAAGGCTCCCACGTCGGACCCGTTGTCACCCCGAGGCTGCTTGCCACCCCGAGGCTGCTTGTAGATGAACTCGCGCATCCCGGCCTGGTCGGAGGGCAGCGTGCTCAGGTGGACGTAGTCGGTGCGCGTGTCGTCGGGCGATCCGGGGCAGTGGCCGTCGACCTCGTTCCAGCCTCCGCCCTGCCAGCTCTCCGCATTCTCCGGCAGCGTCGAACCGGGGAACGGCTTGGGCTTCAGCCCGGCTATCCAGAGCAGGCCCTTCCCGTTACCGTCGACCGGCTTCCAGAACTTGCGCTCGGTCCGGTTCAGGTAGCGGGTCTGCTTCCCCTGGTCCAAGGATTCGGCTCTGGACATCGTCTCCGACTCCACCAGCAGGAACTGGCCCGGCTTCGGGTCGAGGTCGGCGAACTCCCGCGGCGGCGCCGCCACGGAGACCGACTCGGTAGTGGTGGCCCCCGGCACCGCGACAGGAGCGGATCCGGAGGACAGGGCCACCCCGAGTCCGCCCACCAGGGCCAGGGTCAGCCCGAATGCCCCCACGGCCTGCCAACCGGGCCGCGGCCACAGAAGCCGGCGGCGGCCCGCCGCCGCGTTGAGCAGGCGGCGACGGGCCGCTTCGCGCGCGCCCGGAGGGTACGGCGGAGCGGCTGGGCGGCCGGTGGAGAACAACTCGATCTCGTCATCCATGCTGGGGCTCCAAAGCGAAGGGGTCGATGCCGCCGAGCGCCCGGCGAAGTTTCGCGCGGACGCGGTGCAGGCGTGAGCGGACCGTGCCGACGGGGATCCTGAGTGCCTCGGCGACGTCCTCGTAGGTCAGGTCGGTCCACGCCACGAGCAGCAGGAGGTCGCGCTCGCGCGCCGACAGCGTTGACAGCGCCCGCGCGAGCCGCGGCTGAAGCTGCTCGGCGGTGACGCGCTCCACGCTCCTGTCGTCGAACGAACCAGGCCGGTCGGCCGGGACCTTGGCCATGGCCTGGGTACGGCGCCGCTCGGCCCTGCGGTGCTGCGACACCACGTTGGTCGCGATGCCGTACAACCAGGGCCTGGCGTCGGGACGCGAAGGGTCGTAGCGCGTCCGGGCGCGGAACGCGACCAGGAACACCTCCGCCACCGCGTCCTCGGCGACCTCGGCTCCGAGGCGCCGGGCGGTGTACCGGAACATCTCGTCGGCATGCCGGTCGAACACCACCGCGAACAGTTCCGGCTGCTCCCGTGATCGTGTGATCACGATGGAGTCGTCCAGCGTGGCGCCGTCGAGCAGTGCCTGGGCGCTCACCACATGCGGTCCTCTCCTGGGTTTCGATGCGTCATCCCGTACTTGGCGGCACGCGGGCACCCGGTTCCCGGTTTTTGGTGGCTTTCGCGGGGGTGTGGCGTATTAGTGCTGGTGTGACAAAACGGGTCGGCGGAATGTGGTGCGGCGTGGCTCCTTTTCGCACGAGGTGATCGGCTAGGTTGGCCGCTCACTCGTCCGGTTGGAGACGTCGTGGACCTGTTCGGTGAAGATGACATCCGCCGATTCCTGACCGAGCGGATCGCCGCCCGCTGCCAGGTACGCCGGGCCGAGATCGATCCGGATCGTCCGCTGGAGGAGTTCGGGCTGGCCTCGCGGGACGCCGTCGCGATAGCGGGCGAGCTGGAACACCTGCTCGGCCGCACGCTGACCGCGACGCTCGTCTGGGAGTACCCCACGATCAATCGTCTCGCACGCGGGCTGACTCCCGAGTCCCTGCCATCCGGCCCCGGAGAGCAGATCACGGCCGAGGACGCCACGACCTTCGCCGCAGGTACGGAGAGCCTTCCTGAGCCGATCGCGATCGTGGGGCTCGGCTGCCGCCTGCCCGGCGGCATCGAGGGCCCGGCCGCGTTCTGGCGGTTCCTCCTGGACGGAGGGGACGCCGTCGGCGAGGTGCCGGACGGCCGGTGGGACGCCTTCGACGACGGATCGCCGAAGACCGCCGACGTGCTCGCCCGGACGACCAGGTACGGCGGCTTCCTCGGCGACATCGCCGGGTTCGACGCGGAGTTCTTCGGCATCGCTCCTCGCGAGGCCGAGACCATGGACCCCCAGCAGCGGATCCTGCTGGAGACGGCCTGGGAGGCGCTGGAGCACGCCGGCATCGCCCCGATCTCGCTGCGCGGCAGCCGCACGGGAGCCTTTGTCGGGATCTCCGGCAACGAGTACGCCTACCTGACCACCGCCGACCCCGCTGGAGTCGAGGCCTGGACGGCGACCGGAGCCGCGCTCAGCATCGCCGCCAACCGGCTCTCCTACCTCCTCGACCTGCGTGGGCCGAGCATGTCGGTGGACACGGCCTGCTCGTCCTCCCTGGTCGCCGCCCACCTCGCCGTGCGCAGCCTTCGCACGGGGGAGACGGACCTCGCGCTCGCCGCAGGCGTGAACCTGCTGCTGTCGCCGTTCGTCACCATGGCGTTCGACCAGGCCGGCGGCACCGCGCCCGACGGGCGGTGCAAGGCGTTCGACGCCTCTGCCGACGGCATGGTCAGGGCCGAGGGCTGTGGCGTCGTCGTGCTGAAGCGGCTCGGCGACGCCGAGCGCGACGGTGACCGTGTGCTCGCCGTGATCCGCGAGACCGCCGTCAACCAGGACGGCCGGTCCAACGGGCTCGTCGCCCCGAACCCCGAGGCCCAGGAGCGGCTGCTCCGCACGGCCTACTCCGGGCTCGACGGCGGACCCGACTACGTCGAGGCCCACGGCACGGGGACCTTGCTGGGCGATCCGATCGAGGCACGTGCCCTCGCGGCGTCACTGTGCGACGGCCGTTCGACGCCGTTGCTGATCGGCTCGGTCAAGAGCAACCTCGGTCATCTGGAGGCCGCGGCCGGGGTGACCGGTCTGATCAAGACGGTGCTCGCGCTGCACCACGGCGTGATCCCGCCCAGCGTCCACTTCGAGGAGCCGAGCCCGCACATTCCCTGGGACCACCTGGAGGTGGCGACCGAGCCGACGCCCTGGCCCGCGCGGGCGCGGGCCGCCCGGGCCGGGGTGTCGTCCTTCGGGTTCGGCGGCACCAACGCGCACGTCGTCCTGGAACAGCATGTCCCCTCCGGGCGGCCACGCCAGGCCCCCAGCGACGCCGAGGCGCCGGCGCGGCAGGTGTTCCTCCTCTCCGACCGGTCCGCCGACCGGGTCAGGGAGTACGCCCACAGGCTGGCCGACTGGGTCGAGACCTCCGGCCTCACCCCGGCCGAAGGCGAGACCGACCTGGACCTGGAGCATCAGCCCGCCGTCGACGGCTCCGGCGGAGCCCACCACCGGGAGGAACCGGCCCGGCTCGCCGCCATGGCCGAGACGTTACGGCGGCGCACGGGCCGCGGCCGGTCCCGCGCCGCCGTCGTAGCGACGGACCGCACGCACCTCACGACCGCCCTCAGAGCCGTGGGAAACGGCCTGGCCGGTGGTGAATTGGGTGGTTCGGGGGTTGCCGGCCTAGCCGGTGGTGACTTGGGTGGTTCGGGGGTTGCCGGCCTGGCCGGTGGTGACTCGGGTGGTTCGCGGGCTGGTGGTCTGCCCGGCGGTGACCTCCGCGGTGCGTGGGCCGCTACGGGCGTGGCGGCGGATGGTATGTCCGGGCCGGTGTGGGTGTTCAGCGGGTACGGCTCGCAGTGGCCCGGCATGGGCACGAGCCTTGCGGCGGGCGAGCCCGCCTTCGCCGCGGCCGTCGACCGGCTGGAACCGCTGATTCGCGCGGAGGCCGGGTTCTCCCTCAGGGAGGTGTTGCGCGACGGGGCCACGGGCGTCGCCGTCGTACAGCCGATGATCTTCGCGACGCAGATCGCCCTGGCGCGGCTCTGGGCCGCCTACGGGGTGACCCCTGCGGCGGTCGTCGGCCATTCCATGGGCGAGGTCGCCGCCGCGGTCGTGGCCGGAGGGCTCTCGCTCCAGGACGGCGTGCGCGTGATCTGCCGCCGCGCGTCGCTCCTCGGCACGCTGCAGGGCGGCGGCGCGATGGCGGTCCTCGGACTGCCCGCGTCGGAGGTGCCACCGGACCTGCACGTCGCCGTGTACTCGGCGCCTCGCCAGACCGTGGTCACCGGGGACCCCCGCAAGGTGGCCGAGCTCGCCGCCGAGGTGGAGGCTCGTGGCCTGCTCTCACGCATGCTCACCGCCGAAGGAGCCGGGCACTCGCCGCAGGTCAAACCCCTTCTACCGAAGCTGCGCGCCGCCTTGGCCGAGGTCGCGGGAGGCAAGCCCCGGATCCCGTTCTACTCGACGGTGTTCGACGATCCGCGCGAGGTCCCGACCTTCGAGGCGCCCTACTGGGCGGCCGGGGTCCGCCGCCCGGTACGCCTGCTGGGCGCGGTCGAGGCCGCCGCCGCCGACGGGTACGCCGTCTTCACCGAGATCAGCCCACATCCACTGCTCGTCTCCGCGCTGAGCGAGACCCTGCCGCCCGGGACGACGATCACCCATTCACTCCGCCGCTCCAGCGACGCGGAGTTCTACTCGAACCTGACCCGGACCGCCGTGGCGCTGCCCCTGTCCCAGGAGAGGGCCTCTCCGCCCGGGGAGGTGGTCGATGTGCCGCCGCCCCTGGGTGCGGAGAGGGTCTCTCCGCCAGGGGAGGTGGTCGATGTGCCGCTGTCTCTGGCTCGGGAGAGGGTGTCTCCAGAGGTCGTGGATGTGCCGCTGCCCGCGTGGCGGCGCGAGCGCCACTGGGTCGCCGCGCGGCGACCCTCGGTCGCCGGCCGTCCGCTGCTCGGTGTCCATGCGGAAGGCCCTACCGGGCACCTCTGGACCGTCACGCTGGACGACCTCGGCGACGCCCCGTGGGGGCTGGAGGCGGATGACCGGCTGATCGGCGGCCTGCCGGTGTTGCCGCTCGTCGTGGTCGCCGGTCTCGCTCGCGCGGCCGGCCAGGAAGTGTTCGGCACGGTCGACCTCTCCGAGGTGACACTCGACGCGATGCTCCCACTGCCTGCCACCGTCACGACCACCTTGACCCCGCTGGACGTCGACCATGCCCGCGTCGAGATCCACGCGAGGAACGCCGCGGGAAGCTGGATCAAATACGGCGGCGCCCTGGTGACCGGCACAGACGTCACGGGCGTGGGCGCGGGGGCCGGTACTGGGTGCGGTCTGGGCAGGCTGGCCGGGCTGCTCCGGGATGCGGTACGCCTCGATCGGCTGAGTGCGGACGGAACGGTCGGCGCCATCACCACCCGGGCGGCTCCGCCTTCGGCCGTGCCCGTGCCCCTCGCCGGGAAGCTGGTCGAGAGAGCATGGCACCGAGCACCTCTGCCCCCGGAACGCGGGCTCGGCACCGCGCTCGCGGACGGCACCCCGTCGCGGGAGCGAGGCGGGGTGAACAGCGCCCCGTCGCGGGAGCGAATCGGGGCGGACCACGCTCCGTCAGGGGAGCGAGGTGCGGGGGCGTGCGGGTGGCTGATCGTGGCGGGTGAGGGGGATTCCCGGGAGAGGCTCCTGTCCGAAGGCCTGGTGGCTTCCGGTCACTGGGTCGCGCGCGCCTCGTTCACCGACGTCGGAGTCTGGTTCGCCCCGTCCTCCCTCGTGATCCCCGCCCAGCGCCCCGCCCCCGAGAAGCCGGATGGATCCCAGGGACGGCGCGGAGGCGTGTTCGAGGGTGTGGTGCTCGTGGTCCCGCGAGAGCTCGACCCGGCGGCGACGGAACGGTTCCTCCTCACCGTCTCCGGGATCGTAAGGGAGCTGGCGGGGACCTCCTCCCGGCTGTGGCTGCTCACCGAGCGCGCGCAGGCCGTACGGGAAGGGGAGCGGGGAGACCCCGGACCGGCGTCACTGCGCGGGCTGGTACGGGTACTGGCCTTCGAGCACCCGGCCCTGCGCGCGACGCTCGTCGACGTCGACGACCCCGCCCGCCTCGTCCGCGAGCTCGTGGCCGGCGCCCCAGACGACGAGGTGGCCTGGCGCGACGGAGAACGGTACGCGGCCCGGCTGGTGACCGTGGCCCCACCCGGCGCGGGGCGTACTTTCCCGGTGGCGGACTCTTCCAGCGTGGGGCGCGCATCCGCAGTGGCCGACTCACCCGGCGCGGGGGGTACACCCGCGGTGTCAGGTAGGTCTCCTGCGGCAGGTCGTGCGCGTCCCGTCGTCCGGAAGGGCGGGGGGTATCTGATCAGTGGCGGGTACGGGGGGCTGGGTCTCGTGGTCGCGCGGTGGCTGGCCGACCGGGGTGCCGGGCGGGTCGTGGTGAGCGGCCGTTCCGGTCCCACCGCGGAGAGCGCCGCGATCATCTCCGCCATCCGCGACCAGGGCACCGAAGTCGAGGTCGTCACCGGTGACCTGGCGATGCCGGGCGTCGCGGAACGGCTGGTCGATGCCGTGACGACCGGCGGGGTACGGCTGCGCGGGGTGGTCCACGCGGCCGGGACGCTTAACGACCGGGTGGTCGTGGACATGGGCGCCGACGACCTGCACCAGGTATGGTCCGCCAAGGTCCATGGCGGCCTGCGGCTGCACGAAGCCACGCGGGACGCCGATCTCGACTGGTGGGTGGCCTTCTCCTCGGCGGCGAGCCTGCTCGGCTCGCCCGGACAGGGCGCGTACGCGGCCGCCAACGCCTGGCTCGACGCGCTGGCCGGCGAACGGCGCGCCCTCGGCCTCCCGGCCACCACCGTCAACTGGGGTATCTGGGCCGACGTAGGCGGCGCGGGCCGGGCGGCGATGCCGGCCGTCCACCCCATCACTCCCGCCGAGGGCGTCGAGGCACTTGAGGCGTTGCTGCGCTGGAACCGTACGGCGACCGGTGTCATACGGCTGGACATCGGCCAAGCGGTCGCGTTCTTCCCTGAGATCACCCGTATCCCGTTCTTCACGGCGCTCGCCGGTGCGCCCGGGCCGGACCCTGGCTGGAGCCTCGACGCGGTCCTGGCGTCCAGGCCCGAGGAGGCACTGAGGCTGATCACCGACCGTCTCAGGGAGAGGGCGGCCGCCGTGCTCGGCCTGGGGCCTTCCTGGCCGGCCGCGGAGACGGTGCTGGCCGAAGCCGGGATGGACTCGCTCGCGGCGACCCGGCTGCGGGGCGTCATCGACCAGGATTTCGCGGTCGTCCTACCGGCGGCGGCGGTCCTGCGTGGTGGAACCTTAGGCGACCTCGCGGTCACCGTTGCCGTCCGGCTCGGCATCGAGGAGACGAAGGCCACCGTCGCGGAAGGCCCTACGGACCCGGTGAGGACCATCGAGGCCAACGAGGCGGACCAGGGGATCGTTCGGCCATCTCTGCACGAGGTGGACCGTCGGACCGTACGGCCGCTGAGTGCCGCTGCTCGTGGCGGTCAGACGGCTGGGGCGTTGTTCCTCGCGCATCCGGCCGGTGGGACGACGGAGGTGTACTCCCTGCTCGTTGACCTGCTCGGCCAGGATCTGCCGGTGTACGGGCTGGAACGGCTCGACGACGTGGGTCGCCTCGGGGCCGAGCTCGGCGTGCCCGGCCGTGCCGCGCGCTACGTGGAGGCGGTCCGTGCCGTCCAGCCCGAAGGGCCCTATCGACTGGGCGGATGGTCGTTCGGCGGGATCCTCGCCTTCGAGATCGCCCGGCAACTCGGCGCCGACCAGGTGGAGATGGTCGCGATGCTGGACTCCGGGCTTCCCGTACGGCCGCCCGACGCCGAACGCAGGGAGATCCAGGCCCTGCGCTACGCGGACTTCGCCCGGTACCTGACCGAGACCTACGGCGTTCAGGTGGCCCTTACGTACGAAGAGCTGGCGGGCCTGGACGACGCCGCCCAGCTCGCGCTGGTGGAGGAACGGGTGGCCGGGTCCGGCGTGCTCGCCGAGCTCAGCCCGGCCATCCTCAGACACCAGATCACTTCGCACGAGGACACGCGAGCCATCGAGAGCTACCGGCCGGGGACCTACGAAGGCCGGGTGGTGCTCTACCGCACCACCGAGCCGACCCCCTGGGCGGTGGAGGACGCCCGCTACGACCATCCAACCGACCCCTCGCGCGGCTTCGCGCCATACAGCCCCGGGTTGGAGATCGTCACGATCCCCGGCTCCCACCACCTCAACCTGCTCGACCCGCCGTACATCGATCTGGTCGCTGCTCACTTGGGAGGACTGCTTTGAGCCTGGCCCAGGCCGCCGTCGACGGCGCCGAACCAGATGAGCTCCTGCGGCTGGAGGTGCCCACCACCTACCGGGCCGCGCACACGCTCAAGGACGAAGTGGGCATGTTCGGCCCGCTACCCCACGGCACCGACGGTGTCGACAAGGACGTCCGGCGTTCCATCCACGTGGGCGAGGTCCCGATGCCGGAGCTCGCGCCCGACGAGGTGCTCGTGGCCGTGATGGCGAGCGCCGTCAACTACAACACCGTCTGGTCGGCCATGTTCGAGCCGATCCCGACGTTCGCCTTCCTTGAACGCCTCGGCAGGCAGGGGTACTGGGGCGCGCGTCACAACCTGCCGCGGCACGTGCTGGGCTCGGACTGCTCCGGGGTGATCGTGCGGACGGGGGCGACCGTGCGGCACTGGAGGGCGGGGGACCGCGTCGTCGTCTCGACCGCCTACATCGACGACCAGGATCCCATCGTGCAGCACGACGGCATGCTCGCCACCGACCTGCGCGCCTGGGGTTTCGAGACCAACTTCGGAGGCCTGGCCGAGTTCGCCGTCGTCAAGGCCACCCAGCTTCTGCCGAAACCTAGGCATCTGAGCTGGGAGGAGGCCGCCTGCAACATGCTGTGCGCCTCCACCGCCTACCGGATGCTCGTGGGCTCGCGGGGATCGTGCATGAAGCAGGGCGACGTGGTGCTCATCTGGGGCGCCACGGGCGGTCTCGGGGCGTACGGCGTGCAGCTGGTCAAGAACGGCGGAGGCATTCCGGTGGGCGTGGTGAGCTCCGAGCGGAAGGCCGAACTGCTGCACCGGCTGGGGTGCCCGTATGTCGTGGACCGGTCGGCCTTCGAGCACCTGAACGACGAGAAGGCGTGGCGCAGGCTGGGCGCCGAGGTCAGGCGCCTGGTCGGCGAGGACCCGCACATCGTCTTCGAGCACACCGGCCGCGAGACGTTCGGCGCCTCGGTGTACGTGGCCCGCAAGGGCGGTTCGGTCGTCACCTGCGGGTCTTCCAGCGGGTACGCGCACGAGTACGACAACCGTCACCTGTGGATGAAGCTCAAGCGGATCATCGGCTCACACGGGGCGAACTACCAGGAGTGCCACGAGGTCAACCGGCTGTTCTCGCTCGGCATGCTGCAGCCCGCCCTGTCCTCGGTGTACCCGCTGGACCGTACGGGCGACGCCGCGCGAGCCGTGCAGCTCAACCAGCACATCGGCAAGGTGGGCGTGCTGGGTCTCGCCCCGGCGGAGGACCTCGGCATCGAGGACTACGCACTACGCGAGCGGGTCGGTGAGGACGCCATCCGTCTCTTCAGGAGCTGACGGGCCGACGTGGGACTCTCAGCAGCTCAGTGGGTTTCAGCAGGTCAGCGGCTCAACGCCTGGCGGGCGCGGAGCACGATCTCCAGTTCGAAGCGGATGTCGGGGTCGGCGAGCTGGTCCCCGTAGAGCTCCTCGAGCTGCCGCAGCCGGTACCGCACGGTCTGCGGGTGGACGTGAAGCCGGGCGGCGACCTCCCCGGCGCCGCGCCCGTGCCGGAGCCATGCCAGCAGCGTTTCCGCCAGCCGGTCCTGCTGGCTGGCCCGCAGGTGCGCGAGGGGCGCCAGCCGTACCTCCGACAGCGCCCTCACCAGCTCCTCGTCCTTGAAGACGACCAGCGTGGCCATGTGGTCCGAGCAGCGCAGCACGCCCTTGCCCTCGCTGAGTACGCCCCGCTTGACGAGCTCGAGCGCCTCCCTGGCCCACCGCAGCGACGTGGCGGCGTCGAACAGCGGTACGGCTGGTCCGATGGCGGCACGCCAGCCGCGCAGGCCGGTGTCGAGCATCTGTGCCTGGCCTGGCCCCATCGGGTCGGGGACGATCAGGCACGGATGCCTTCGCTCCAGCCCGACCAGCACATCGGGGGCCAGGGACGGCGCGCGGTAGCCGCCGCGTTCCTCCAGCGCCACGCCGGCGACGGTCCTGGGCGGTCGCCAGCCGGCGGCCTTGGCCAGGTCGCCGATGGCCTCGGGGGAGGCGGGTGGCTGGGAGAGCAGCAGGTCGAGCAGGCGGTGACGGCGGCGTTCCATCTCGCCCGCCGCGTTGGCGCGGGCCTCGTTGAAGCCGTCGGTCGCCGCGTCGGCGAGCTGGTCGAGGAAGACGAAGATGGCTTCGCCCAGGTCGTACAGTGTCCTCGGATCGAGCGTGAGCCGTTCGGCCTGTTCGGTCAGGCGGTGCCACGCGACGCGGGCGCCGAGGCGCATGGCGGTCTGGAAGGGTTCGAGGTTGCGGCCTTCGGCGGCCTCGCCACGGCCGATCGCGCGGAACACCTCGGGGTCCCAGGGCTCGTGGGGCCGCTCGATGCGGCTGAGGAACCGCTGGAGCGCCTCGTCGACGGCCAGGCGCAGCACCTTGATGTAGATCTCGTCGGACGGGCGGGCGTACTCAGGCACCCGTTGCTGGATCTCGCTGATCATCTGATCGGCGAGGTCACCGATCGCGGGGCGGAGAAGTGTGGCCACACCGGCCGGAACGGCGGCCCAGAGCTCGTTGTCTGACGTGATCGCCAATTCACCCTCCCGTCGGAGTCCGTCCATTGTGACGTATTGGACAGAGGGTTAGTAGGAGGCGCTCCTTTATTCGGCAGCGCCTCCTCCTGGCACGCGGCTAGCGGGTCGAGGCCAAGTAGGACGAGAACTCCTCCAGGGAGATTCGCCCATCGCCGTCCATGTCCAGCTTCTGGACCGCGATCTGGGCGGCTTCTTCCGACACCGGCTGGCCGAGCACCTCCATGAGGCGCAGCAGCTCCTCGGCGGAGATGAGCCCGTCCTTGTCGGCGTCGACCAAATCGAAGGTCACCGCGTACTCGCTCATTGCCACTCCTCGTTTGATCGTTCGTCCAGCACCTTAGTCCGCTGCCCATCGCTCTTCACCGGTTTTGAGGTAGTTCGTCCAACGGTCGAACCCCCTGACCGGCACGTCCAGGGCAGCCCTCATCTGCCCACGTCGCTGTGGGGCAATCACGGGGATTTCGCGCGGACGTGAACCACGCCCAACCGCACCGCGGTAATGGACGCAATGGACGGCTCGGTTGTGGGTTTTCGGTGGTTCGCCCACTCGGTACCCGTTTGATCGGGGTACCCATTTGCTGCCCACCCGCAGTGGTAGTAGCTCGAAGGGCGAGGGTGGAGCTCAGGGCCGAGGATGGAACTCAGGGGCAAGGCTCGAGCTCAGGGGCGAGGGTGGAGCTGTCGGCTTCACTGGTGAGGGTGTGAGGTGTCGCGTTGGTTGGCATGGTGTTAGGTGAGCAGTCTCAAGGGCGAGGCGGGGTGATAGCCGGCTCCAGCGGAACTGACACGAGCGATGAGCGGCTCGGTTGTGGATTGTCGGTGGTTCGCCCACCCGGCACCCGTTTGATCGGGGTACCCATTTGCTGCCCGCCCGCAGTGGTGACAGCTCGACGGGCGAGGTCGGAGAAGCCCGCGTCCAGGCCTGACGCCTCCAGTAGCGCGAAGAAGCGCGAGTCCGGGCCTGACGCCTCCAGGTAGAAGCCCGCGTCCAGGCCTGACGCCTCCAGTAGCGCGTAGAAACTCGTAGGCGAGGCACCACTAGCTAGGGACGCGCGATCACGGGCTCGTATTCGGTGATGATCGTCTCTTTGGCGCTGCCATCGTCATCGAAATCCTGGTCCAGCGGGTAATGAAGGCGTTGCGCCGGGAGGAATCCCCCCGGCGCATATGCCAACTGGTCGCTTTTGAATGTTTCTTAATCCCCGAACCAGAAGGAGGTGACCTTGTTGTTGAGGTTGCTGCCGAGGTTGGCGGAGATTCCCGAACGGAAGTACGCATTGGCCCCGGTGCAGTTAGCGTGCTCGTAGACCGTCACGGGCGGTATCATCCGGTTGTACACCGAGCTGACCCGGTCGTTCCATGTCGTCGGAATATTGACACAGCCCGACCAGTCCCCGCCGTACTCATAGCGTGCTCCCGAGTAATTGGCGCCATCCCAGATACACAGCCGGGCGGGGCTCGAAAGGCAATCCGACTTCGCGGCGTTCGCGGTGCCCTGGCCGAGGGCGAGGGTGAGCGGGATGAGAGTGGCCGCAGAAAGAATCGCACAAGTGCGCCGCGAGAAGGCAAGGAATCGACGAGACACTGAAACTCTCCTCCACCAGACGAGAACCTGATGTGGATCTTAGCGACGTTACCGACCGAAATCCACATCGAAGCATGACCCATTTAGCGAGGCGACGACAATGGAGTGTTGATGCGCCTTCCCACCAGGCGACGGTACGCTCGGTGATGTTCGATGACGATCGGTAGGACATTCGCAGGCCTGTTATGAGGGGGTCGCCCCGCCGCCGAGAGCGGCTTACGGTTTCACGGCGGTGGAAGGTCACCTGAGTGCCAACGTCGACTCCCCGGAGGCGCAGAACTACGCCAACGGCATCGCGACGACCGCGACCCGGCTCGCCAAGATGTGCCACATCGACACCGACATCACGATCCCGCGCCCGCCGAAGTTCTCCAAACTGGGCTGAAGCCGCAGATCAGGGTGGTCACCTCGGCCTTGCCGCCGGGGCTGTTGACCCGAACTCTCGACACTTCTCGGGCCCGCGGATCGCGGGGGGTGACGGACGCGGTCGATCATGCCGGTGCCGAACCCGCCTACGAACGGTGCTCCTTTTCGATGGCATGGCCAGGCGGGGTGCGTATGGGGCTCCTGCACCATCTGGCCCAGACGGTTTTGCCATGGGTGTCGCGGAACGGGGTGATGCCGTAGTCGTCGGTCAGGGCCTCCACGATGGGCAGTCCTCGCCCGTGGCAGGCTTCGAGCCCGAGGTGAAGCTGGTGGGGTAGCTCGGGCCCGTGGTCGGTGATTCGAAGGCAAAGATCGTCGGCCCCCGCCCACAGAGAGAGCCTTATCGGGGGCGCACCGTAGTTGATCGCGTTCGCCAGTAGCTCGCCCACGACCAGGGCCACGTCATCCGCGAGATCACTCAGCGTCCACGCGATGAGTACGTCCCTGACCAGGCGCCGGGTCTTGCCGACTACCGCCAGTTCGTTGGGCAGATCCCAGCAAACGGTACGCAGGCCGTCCGGCCTTTCGTCCATCGAGGCTCCGTAACTTGTCAGGCGATCCCGGAGGGGAGGTTCTGGCTGATCGAACCGGGTCGTAGTGGTGCGGCGCCGAGGGCCGGTCGCCGGCACCGGAAGTGCCGCCCGTCCTCCGCATCGAGCGCTGGCCGAAGGTCGCATAGTCGATTTCATCAGTATTTGGTGAAGCTCCCATCAAACGCATTGGAGGCCGCATTTCGGACATTGGTGTGGCATGGCAAATACCAAACACCTGGATCTTCCGTGCTGCCGTACGACCGTCTGTCCACAGTTTTTCTCTACCCTTCACACGTTTATAACCAGCGTCGTAGGCTCCGCCTTAACGCGCCGCACGCACCGCCGAAATGTGAATGCGGCATCCATCTCGTGAACGTCTGTGAGGGATCGTGAACGGTAATCGCATGACACCGCTCGAGTTCTTCGCCAGGGAGCTTCGGCAGGCGCGGGAGGCCGCCGGGATGAGCCAGGCCCAGCTCGCGACCGAGATCGTCGGTTACTCCCCGTCCTTCGTCGCGATGGTCGAAACCAGCCGCAGGGTGCCGAAGCCCGACTTCGCCGAGCGCTGCGACCGCGTTCTGGAGACCCGAGGGATCCTCTCGCGTCTGGCCGACGACCTGGTGTGCCGTGGCATGCCACCGGAGTGGCTGGGAAAGTGGCTGCAGATCGAAGGCGCCGCGACGTCATTGCTGTCCTATCAGCCACTCCTGGTGCCCGGCCTGCTGCAGATCGAGCCGTACGCGCGAGAGGTCATCGCCACGTCGGGCAGGCCTTTCGACGTCGACGATCAGGTGGAGGCGCGGCTGGCCCGGCAGCGCATCCTGGCCGTCGACAGCCGGCCGATGCTGGTCGTCGTCCTCGACGAGGGCGTGCTGCGCCGGCCGGTCGGCGGGCCTCAGGTCATGCATGACCAGGTAGTCCATCTGCTCGACGCCGCCCGGCGTCCCGAGGTCGTCATCCAGATTGTGCCGCTGGAAGCCGGTGCCTATTCTGGCCTGGCCGGGCCCTTCGTCATCGCCGATTTCGGCGGAAGGGAGGTCGTCTATGTGGACAACGCGCTCAGCGGCGACGTCGTCGAGCACTCTCCCGACGTGGCGACCATGAAACGCCTCTGGGAATCCCTGCGGGCGGAGGCGCTGCCGACGAAGCAATCGATCGAGCTGATGGCAAAGGTGGCAGAGACATGGACCTGACAGACATGCGCTGGCGCAAATCCTCCTACAGCAGCGGTAATGGCGGCGATTGCGTGGAAGTCGCATCAATTCCTAGCGGCACAGCCGTACGAGACAGCAAGAATCCCGCCGGTGCCTTCCTCCGATTCTCCCCGACCGAGTGGACCGATTTCCTCACTGCGGTGAAGGAAGGAAGGTTCGCCGGCTGACCCACGGAGCCGTTCACCCATCGACGGGATCATTTCTTCGCGCCCTGCCGTTGGGTCCATTCGTACGGGTGAGCGTGATGACCACAGTCGCCGCCGGACTGGCTGCCCCACTGCCTAGCCGTCGACAGTGGTCTCACGCTTTGCCGTCGGTAGTGGTCTCACGCTTTGCCGTCGGCAGTGGTCTCACGGCTTTGCCGTTGAGAGTGGTCTCACGCTTTGCCGTCGGCAGTGGTCTCACGCTTTGCCGTCGGCAGTGGTCTCACGGCTTTGCCGTCAAGGTTAATCTCACGGCTTTGCCGTCGAGAGTGGTCTCATGGCTTTGCCGTCAAGGCTGGTCTCACGGCCTAGCCGTCGAGTCTCGTCCGCGTCTTAACCATCGAGGCTGGTCTTACGACCTCGCCGCCGAGCCTGGGTTCACCAGCTTGCCGTCGAGCCTGGATTCAACTCAGGGTGGGCGGCAGATGGGTGCCCCGATCAAATGGGTGCCGGGTGGGTGAATTTCGTGGATTCCCCACCAGGCCGTTGCTCTGGTTCGCTTCGTGTGTTCGTTGCGCTCGCCCCTTTCTCCCGTCGGCAGGAGGTCATTACCAGGGTGGGCGGCACATGGGTGCCCTGATCAAATGGGTGCCGGGTGGGTGAATTTCGTAGATTCCCCCCGTGGAGTCCAGCTCAGGATGGCCGAGCACAGTGAGGTTGGTGCCCATGCTGGTGAGCGGGGTCCGCAGTTCGTGCGCTGCGGTGGCGGCGAAGGCGCGTGCGCTCTCCAGCGCCTCCCCGGTACGGGCGACCGCCGCCGTCACGCCTGTCGCTCGCACACCTCGATCCCCGACAACCCGGGCATCGACACATCGAGGACGATCGCGTCGGGTGCGGAGCTGTCGGCCAGCTCCAGCGCCTGCCGTCCGGATTCGGTGGTCTCCACGGTGAAGCCGGCCAGTCGCAGGTCGCGCCGCAGGGAACAGGATCGCGGAGTCGTCGTCGACGACGAGAATCCGATGCCCGGTCATCGAGCGGCTCCTGTGCGTTTTAGGGGAGACCAGGGTACGCATGATGTCGAGTCGTGGCGGGTTCAACCGCGTGACGGCCGGAACAGAAGGAGGCGGGCGATGATGGCGACCCAGGACGAGGCCGCGCTGCGCGAGGAACTCCGCATGGTGGAGGAGGATCTGGCCAGGCTGCGAGAGAACGCCAGGGAACTGCGTGAGACCGTCGGAGAACGCTCCATCGCCCCGACCGACTCGGCGGAGATGTCCACGCTGATCACCATGGCCGAGGAGCAGGAAGGCCTGGCCGCGACGCTGGAGGCCAGACGCGAGGAGTTGCTGCGCCGGCTCGGGGAGAGCTGAAGGTCAGTGCATCTCGAGGGGCACCTTGTGGAGAGGCGGGGGGAAGGCGACGTTCAGGACGTGCAGGTCGTTCGGGGAGAGGTCGATGCCCACCGCGGCCCGGTTCTGGTAGACGTGGCCGGGAGTCGCCATCTTGGGGATGGCGTTGACGTTCCTGTGCCTGATCACCCAGGCCAGCGCCACCTGCGCCGGTGTCGCGTCGTGCCGCTCGGCGACGCCGCGCAGCGCGGGATGGCTGAGCAGCTCGCCCTGCTCGATGGGTGAATAGGACATGATCGGGATCTGGTACTCCAGGCACCACGGCAGCAGGTCCCACTCGATGCCGCGCCTCATGAGGTTGTAGAGCACCTGGTCGGTCTGGACGCCCGCGCTGCCGGCGAGCTGTGACAGCTCACGCATGTCGGGTTCGTCGAAGTTGCTCACGCCCCAGTGCCGGATCAGGCCCATGTGCATGAGCTCGGTGAACCCCGCCAGCGTCTCCTCCAGCGGGACCGGCCCTCGCCAGTGCAGCAGGTAGAGATCGAGATGGTCGGTGCCCAGGCGGCGGAGGCTGCCCTGGCAGGCGGCGATCGTGCCGTCGCGTGTGGCGTGGTGCGGCAGAACCTTGCTGACCAGGAAGACCTCGTTCCTGCGCCCGGCGATCGCCTCGCCCACGAGGACTTCGGTGGCGCCGTCGGCGTACATCTCGGCGGTGTCGACCAGCGTCATGTCCAGGTCCAAGCCGAGGCGCAGGGCCGCGATCTCCTGCTCGCGGAATTCGGGGATCTCGGCCATGTGCCAGGTGCCCTGTCCGAGGACCGGGATCACCTCGCCGGACGGAAGTGGGATGGTGCGCATGGTGGTCAGCAACATGACGGATCTCCCTCGGCTGAACATGACCCCCGTCATGTTCCTTGCCGGCCACGAGGTTGAGCGTCCACCGGCGGCCGGCCGGGACGTGTCGCACTTCCATTTCAGCGTACGCCTAGCAGGTCAGCGGGCTGTCGTGGACCACAGCCCAGCAGTCCATGATCAGCCGCAGTGCTCGAAGGGGCTGTCGTAGGCCGAGGTGCCGGCCTTGCCGCCCCATCTGACGCACGTGCCCGTCAATCACGCGGTAGCCGCTGCCGCGGACCTGCTCGGGCGTGTACGGGTTGATCAGGCGGGTACGGCCGCTATGGGACGCCGGTGGAATCGGTGAGCGGCGACGGCCGCCGCGAACGAGGCGAGGAACCCTTCCAGATCCACGTCCGAGGAGGCGAGGACCCCCTGCTCGGAGCCGGGCGGGACGTGCGCGGCCTCCAGCAGCCTGGTGCCCGCCCCCAGGGCACCGATGGCCTTGCCGTGCTTGTAGGCCTCCGTCACGAAGTGAACCGCGTCGCCGTCCTGCGAGAGAGCTCGGACGCTTTCCTCGCCGCCCGGCACCATTACGGCGTCGAACAGCACGGACGCCGTGGTGGGCAGCGCGGTGGTCACCGGGACCCGCTCGCCGTTCACCCCCCGCACGGCGCCACCGCGCGGGGCGACGATCTCGCAGAAGGCCTCCCTGGCCACCAGATCGGCCATGACGGAGTGAACGTGGGAGGCGTCGACGCCGTCCGCCACCAGAAACGCGATCTTGCGGGTGGCGATGGTGTCCGCCGGCTCATGCGCCATGCTCAGCGCGGGGGAGCTCCGGCCGTGGTTGGGGGTGATGGGCGGGCCGGGCGCGTCCACGCCGATGCCCTCGGCGACCTGTACGGCGAGGTCGTGGTCCACCTCGTTCAGGTTGCGGACGACGCCCTCCTGGACGTGAAGGGCGTCCACCTTGCCGAGCTCGAAGCGGAACGCCGCGATGATGTGCTCGCGTTCCCAGTCGGCCATGCTGTTCCAGAACAGGGTCGCCTGGCTGTAGTGGTCGCGGAAGCTTTCGCTCCGCTTGCGGATCTTGTGCCCTTCGACCCGTTCCTGGTAGTGGGTGTAGCCCTTGTCGGCCGCCGGCGCCGGCCAGCCGCCGTCCAGGGAGTTGGGGTGGTACGCCGCCCGGCCCTTGTGGATGAGCATCTGGTGGTAGCCCTCGCGGTGGTGGTCGTGCACCTCCGCGATCGGCCGGTTGACCGGGATCTGCGGGAAGTTGGGCCCGCCGAGCCTGATCAGCTGTGTGTCGAGATAGGAGAAGGCGCGGCCCTGCAACAGGGGATCGTTGGTGAAGTCGATGCCGGGGACGACGTTGCCGAGGTGGAACGCGGCCTGCTCGGTCTCGGCGAAGAAGTTGTCGGGGTTGCGATCGAGCACGAGACGCCCCACGGGCCGCAGCGGCACCTGCTCCTCTGGGATGATCTTGGTCGCGTCGAGGATGTCGAAGTCGAACGCGTGCTCGTCCTCCTCCGCCACGAGTTGGAGGCCCAGCTCCCACTCCGGGTAGGCGCCGCGCTCGATGGACTCCCACAGGTCCCGCCGGTTGAAGTCCGGATCCTTGCCGGCGATCTTCTGCGTCTCGTCCCACACGAGGGAGTGCTTGCCGAGCTTGGGCGTCCAGTGGAACTTCACGAAGGTGGCCAGGCCCTCCTCGTTGACCAGCCGGAAGGTGTGCACGCCGAAGCCCTGCATCATGCGGAAGCTCCGGGGCAGCGCCCGGTCGGACATCAGCCACATCATCATGTGGGTGGTCTCCGGCTGCAGTTGCACGAAGTCCCAGAGCGTCGCGTGGGCCGACGAGGCCTGCGGGATCTCGTTGTGCGGCTCGGGCTTCACCGCGTGCACGAAGTCCGGGAACTTGATCGCGTCCTGGATGAAGAACACCGGGATGTTGTTGCCCACCAGGTCGAAGTTGCCCTGCCGCGTGTAGAACTTCGTGGCGAAACCGCGCACGTCCCGCACCGTGTCGGCCGACCCCCGGGATCCGGCGACGGTGGAGAACCGGACGAAGACCGGTGTCCGCAGCCCGGGCGTGCTCAGGAACTCCGCCCGGGTCAGCAAGCTCAGCGAGTCGTCGTAGGGCTCGAAGAAGCCGTACGCGCCGGATCCGCGGGCGTGGACGACCCGCTCGGGGATCCGCTCGTGGTCGAAGTGGGTGATCTTCTCCCGGAAGTGGAAGTCCTCCATCACCGTCGGGCCGCGTTCGCCCACCTTCAGGGAGTTGTCCGTGTCGTCCACCGGGATGCCCTGGTCGGTGGTGAGGACGGAGTCCCGCTGGTCCACGCGGTAGCCGTCGAGCTGCCGGTCCTTTTCCGTACGGTCGTCGCTGGTCATCGTCGTAACCCCCCGGTCAAGCGTTGAGCGGGACCTTCACGGCCCATGTGGTGTGGTCTGTCCGTGCGCCCTCGGATGGCGCATGGGCGAGCGGCGGAGGGGGAAGCACGGGGCTCAGATCGCGGACGGGACCCGTTCGTCACGGCACAGCTGGTTCAGGGTGAGCACGAGGACGGTGCCGTACACCGTGTGCCCCACGGCCATGACCGTCTGGCGGTCCGGCCGGTCGCGGTGGATCGGGGGAAGGATCTTCAGGCCCGGTACCCATCCCTGGTAGCTGACGGCCCAGATCCCCAGGCCGTACACCAGGCCCAGCGGCAGCCGGGGCTCGCGCCCGTCGACGACCACGGCGAACAGCGCGCCGCAGGCGGCGCCGAAAGCGAAGTGCGCGACCGCGCCGAGCACGCCCTCTCCCGGCTTCGGCCGGTGCCTGGCGCCGGGGAGCGCCGCCCGTGCTATGCGCTTCGGCGGTTGCTCGCCCATCAGCCCGGCTCGGTCTCCGGCGATCATCACCGCACTCATGGCCGCGGTGGCGAGCACGCCGCTGACGGCGCCTTTCACGAGGTTGCGCATCATTGCCGCTACGTGCCCTGACGCGGACACGGGAAAACCGATGATCGATTCAGGGTTTGCCCCCAGATCGGAGCCCGGCCCGATTCAGAGCCCACCGCTGGTCAAGCCGGGTCCGGGCGGCCGTCAGGGCATGGCCGAGTCGGAGTCCTGGCCGGTCACGGCGAGCACACCGTCGATCTCCGCGAGCACGGGCGTCAACTCGGAGATCGGCTCGGGACCGTGCACGGTGAGCGAGAGGGAGACGGTCGCCCGTCCGCGGTCCTCCTGCCCACGGGCCCGCTGGTCGATGGACAACTCGGTCACGCGGAACCCCCGCCGCGTGCACTCCGCGAGCACCCGGCGCAGCACGCCACGGCCCTCGACGTACGTGAGATGGAGCCGTGAGGGGGCGTACTTGGAGCGCGGCAGCCGCGAGGACAGCGGGGGGAGGACGAAGACCGCCACGAAGTGCCCCACGGTGACGATCACGGCCAGCAGCCACAACCCCGCGCCCGCCGCCATCCCCACCGCGGCGGTGAGCCAGATGGTCGCGGCGGTGGTGAGCCCGCGGACGGCGTCCTGCCTGATGAAGATGAGACCGGCGCCGATGAAGCCGATGCCAGAAACGATCTGGGCCGCCACCCGGGACGGATCGACAGTGACGTTCTCCCCGAGGACGTCGTTGAAGCCGTACTTCGACACCAGCATGATGAGGGCGGAGGCGAAGCCCACCAGGGTGTGGGTGCGCAGCCCCGCGCTCTTCTGCCGGATCTCCCGCTCGAGGCCGATCGTGGAGGAGAGCACGAACGCCAGGACCAGTTGCCCGATCTGCTGCCAGCCCTGCCCGGCGAGGTGGACGTGGTACGCCAGCGCCATCGCCCCAGGTTATGGCAGGTCAGGCCGGTGATGCCCTTGCGACTCGTAGCGCTTCTGCCAGTACTTGGGGAGCTTCGGTGAGCGAGGGGCCGTACCACGTCAGGTGCCGGCCGCTCACGAGCGCGGCCGGGATGCCGGGGAAGAAGCCGGGGCCGTCGACGGGCGTGAACCGGTAGGGCTCGTCCGGCAGCACGACGAGATCGGGGCGGGTGCCGAGCAGTTCGGGCAGCGGGATCCGGGGATAGCGCTCCGCGTGACCGGCGTAGACGTTCTGGACGCCAAGGCGCAGGAGCACGTCGCCGGTGAAGGTGTCACGGCCCACGACCATCCACGGCTTGCGCCAGACCGGGATCACGGCCCGGCGGACGTCCCGGGCCAGGTCGGCGTCCCACGCCCGCTCGGCGGCGGCGAGCCACTCGGGCTCGGGCAGCCCCAAGGCGGTGCCGAACATCCGCCGCAGCGACCCGAACGCGTCGTCCAGCGTACGGATGACCGTGACCCAGACGGGCACGCCGGCCGCCCGCAGCGCGTCGAGGTCGGCGACCTGGTTCTCCTCCTCGTTGGCCAGCACCAGGTCGGGCCGTAGGGCCACGATGGCGGCCACGTCCGGGTTCTTGGTGCCGCGCACCCGCGTCACCTCCAGGCCGGGCGGGTGGGAGCACCAGTCGGTGGCCCCGACCAGCATGTCCGGCGCCGTGGCGGCGACCGATTCCGTGAGCGAGGGCACCAGCGACACGACCCGGCGCACCTCACCGGGCGGCCGGACGGGAAGGCCGAGATCATCCTGCGGCGGGGTCATGTGTCGCGAGTCTCCTCATTGGTGTCGCGGGGCGCTGGGAAGTCCTTCACGTCCGTCTTACGGCCTGTGCCCACTGGGCGTCGCGGCTCTCGGGGGCCAGCAGGGCGCAGTCGTCGCACATGCCCCCGCCGGGGACGCGGTAGTAGAGGCAGCAACTGGTGCGGACGAAGAAGTACTGGCCAGGCGCGGGCTCGGCGAGCTCGCCGGTCCCCGCTAGTTCGCCGAGCCGCAGCACCTCGCGGATCAGCCGCGCCGCTCGGGGGGCGAGGTCGGGTCGCGCGACCGGGAGGGTCCTGAGCGTTCCGGCGAGCGCGGAGGCGGCGTTACCCCACAGCAGACTCGGGGCGATCTTGGTGATGTTCTGGATGGCCCTCTCCATCGGCTCCAGCAACTCCGTCACGACGGCGTGGTGCACCAGCACGGCCACCTCGCCCGGCTCGGCCCCGGACACCGACGCCCAGCCCGCCGTCCGGGGCGTCCACAGGGGAAGCGGGCCGGTCGGGACCGGCCGCCAGCGCAGGTGCGCCGGAGCCGCGACGGGCAGCAGGCCATGAGCGGTGACGGCGCCGACGACCGGAGACCACAGCCGCGCCGCCAGCCCCTGGAACAGGATCGACGCCGCCACCCGGCTCTCGCCGGTGCCGAGACGCCGTTCGAAGTCCGTGACCTTCGCACGCAGGGCATCGGTGTCGGAGGACAGCTCGCTGAGCGGCCGCCAGAGGGGGTCGTTCTCGCCGCCCGGATCGGTGGAGACCGCGAAGTACGGCCCGATCGCCGACACGTCGGCCAGGGCCTCCACCAGCCCCACCGGGCCGTCGGCGGGGAACGCGTCGCCCACTCAGCCCTCCTGCGCCGGAAACGGGAGCCACCTGTCGAGTGCCAGCGTAAGGCTCACGTCCGCGCCCGGTCAGCGGGGGAGGGTCATGCCTCACCGCGGAGCCGCCGCATATTACCAACAGGTCAGTAACTTGTAATGTGAGCTTGTAAATCGAGCTGATCCGGCCGACATTCTGAGCAACAAAAGCTGATCGGGGGAGCACCCCAGGAGGCCAGCTTGGAAATCCGTCGCCGCACCCTCTCCCTCGTCCTTCTCCTAGCAGCCGCGTTCCCCTTCCTGTCCCCGCCGGCCGCGGCGGACGCCGCACAGGTCCCCAGCTCCATGGCATCGATGGGTGACTCCATCACCCGGGGTTTCAACGCCTGCGGTTTCTACGTCGACTGCACCTCACGGTCCTGGTCCACCGGTTCGAGCACCACAGTGAACAGCCACTACCTGCGCCTGCGCGCGGCCAACCCCTCGCTTGTGGCCTACAACGACGGCAGGTCGGGGGCCAAGGTCGCGGACATGCAGGGACAGGCGCAGCAGGCCGTCTCCCAGGGCGTCGGCTACGTGACGATCCTCATCGGGGCCAACGACGCCTGCACGTCGTCGGAGTCGTCCATGACCTCGGTGGCCGACTTCGAGTCCAGGTTCCGTGCGGCGATGCAGACGCTCACCACGGGACTGCCCAGCGCGGCGATCTTCGTGGCGAGCATCCCCGACGTCAAGCGGTTGTGGGAGGTCGGTAAGGACAGCTCGTCGGCACGCACGGCATGGGCGGCCTTCGGCATCTGCCAGTCGTTGCTCGTCCGTCCACGGTCCACCGACACCGCGGACGTCCAGAGGCGTGACCGGGTGCGCCAGCGCGTCGCCGACTTCAACGCGGTGCTTGCTCGTGTGTGCGGTGAGCAGGCGACCTGCCGGTACGACGGGGGCGCCGTGTTCGGCTATCCCTTCGCGTTGTCCGACATCAGCACCTGGGACTACTTCCACCCCAACACCAACGGCCAGCGGCTGCTCGCCCAGATGACCTACGCGGCCGGCTTCCCCTGGCTCGACACGTAGAACCCCGCCGGACGCCGTCGCGCCCGGCGAACACCGCCTGACTGCGTCGTGCCCGGTGGAACCCCGCCTGACGGCGTTGCGCCCGGTGGAACCCCGCCGGGCGCGACGGCGGTTCAGGGCACCTGGTACGCGCTGTCGCGGGCGTCGGTGATGGCCATGTGCCCGGGGGCGTGACCGATCGCGAACGGCGGACGCGACCGCATCACCGCGGCCTGCGGTGTCACCCCGCAGGCCCAGAAGACGGGCAGCTCTCCCGCGCGCACCTCCACCGGGTCGCCGAAGTCGGGCCGGTCGAGGTCGTCGATACCGAGCGCCCCCGGATCGCCCACATGGACCGGGGCGCCGTGCACCGCGGGGTAGCGGGAGGTGATGCGCACCGCCGTCGCCACCAGCTCGGCGGGTACGGGACGCATGGAGACGACCATGGGTCCGGACAGCTCGCCTGCCGGGCGGCAGTCCCGGTTCGTGCGGTACATGGGTACGTTGGTCCCGGCCTCGATGTGCCGCACCGGCACTCCGGCGTCCAGCAGGGCGGCCTCGAAGGTGAAGCTGCAGCCGACGAGGAAGCAGACGAGGTCGTCGCGCCAGTACGAGAGCACGTCGGGCACCTCGGCCACCTGCTCCCCGTCCCGGTAGACGCGGTAGCCGGGAAGGTCGGTACGCAGGTCGCCGCCGAACAGGGACGCGGCGAACTCGCCGGGCTCGGTCACGTCCAGCACCGGGCACGGTCGCGGGTTGCGCTGCGCGAACACCAGGAAGTCGTACGCCTGCTCCTTCGGCAGCGCGATCAGGTTGGCCTGCGTCCACCCGGCCGACCAGCCGGAGGTGGGCGTCACGAGACCCTCGCGGAAGAGAGCGCGCGCCTCTGGCGGCGTCAGGCGAGCCGGATTCACTATGGTCTGCGGCATCTCGTTCCCTTCTCCGTAGCCTGCCTGCGAATACTCATTCGCCGTCCCCCGGCGTTACCTCACCTCAGTGCCCGCCGGAAGCCGATGCGCTAGCCCTGCCTGTGAGATCTCACCCGCTGTCTCCCGGCGTTCCCTCACCCCGGTGCCCGCCGGAAGCGGATGCGCTGCCCGGGGCGTAGCTGCGCCGCGCGGTCCACGTCGCGTGTGCACACCACCGCGATCACCGGATAGCCACCCGTGACCGGATGGTCGGCGAGGAAGAGCGTGGGCCGTCCGGAAGGCGGCACCTGGAGCGCTCCGGGCACCATCCCCTCCGGGGGCAGCTCCTCCTGCCTCACCCGCTCCAGACACGGCCCGTCCAGCCGCATACCGACCCGGTTGCTGTCGGCGGTCACCTCGTACGGCTCCGAGCACAGCACCTTCAGCGCCTCGGCGGTGAACCAGTCGTCGCGCGGTCCCGGCAGGATCTCCAGGACGGGCTCGCCGGGGTGCGACTGGGGCACCGGCGCGAGGTCGACGACCGGAAAGCTCGCGGGCGGCGGCCCGACCGGCAGGACGGCACCGGGTGCCGGCCGCTCCGGGCCCAGCCCGGCCATGATGTCGGTGGCCCGTGAGCCCAGCACCTCCGGCACGTCCAGCCCGCCCCGGACCGCCACGTACGTGCGCAGCCCGCGCTTCGGCACGCGCAGCCGTAGCGTCGCCCCATCGGGCAGGCTCTCCACGGACTGGTGGCCGATGCCGCGCGTACGCCCTGCGGCATCGGTCACCGTTGCCGGGCACGGCGCCCCGGCGAGCGCGATGATCAGATCGCCGTGCGCACGCACCTTCAACCCGCCCAGGGTGACCTCCAGGGCGGCCGCGCCTTCGGGGTTGGCCAGCAGCCGGTTGGCCAGCCGCAACGCGCCCCGGTCCGCCGCGCCGGAGCGGCCCACGCCGAGGTCGCCGCGGCCGGGACGCCCAAGGTCCTGCACGGTCGCCAGCGGACCCGTGGCCAGCACCTCCAGCCACCTCCCCCACCCGGCCACGCCCGGACTCCCCGGCCCGGTCACGCCCGGCTCGGGCCGACTTCCCGGCCCGGCCACGTCCGGCTCGGGCCGACTTTCCGGTCCGGTGTCACCTGGTTCCGGCCGACTCGCCGGTTCGGTCACGCCCATCTCCATGCATCTTCCCGGTTCACGCGCGCCGCGCCTCCGCGAACCGTACCCGCATGCCGGGGCGCAACAGGGCGGGTGGATCGGCGGTGACGTCCCACACCTCGACGTCGGCATGGCCGATGAGCTGCCACCCGCCCGGCGACTCGCGGGGATAGACCGCGCTGAACCCCGCCGCCAGCGCCACCGATCCGGCCGGCACGCGGACGCGCGACTCGGTCCTGCGGGGCACGTCCAGCCGGGGGTCGCCACCGACGAGGTACCCGAAGCCGGGGGCGAACCCGGAGAACGCCACGGTCCAGGGTGTCCCGGTGTGCGCGTCCACCACCTCATGCTCGGACAGCCCGGTCAGCGCCGCCACGTCGGCCAGGTCGGCGCCGTCGTACACGACCGGGATCGTCACCTCGCCCGCTTCGGACCGCGACCCCGTAGCCGGGCGGGTGCTCAGCACGGCGGACCGCACCGTGTCGTGCTGGGCGGGCCGCTCGAAACGCAGCATCACGGTGCGGGCGGCCGGAAGGATGTCGGTGACCCCCTGCGGCGGGTGGGCGGTGAGCGCCTCGTAGAGCGCGACCACCTCTCCGACGTCGTCCACCTCCACCAGCAGCGCGCTGTCACCGCACCGCAGGAACCGCGGGTTCACCGGTCCTCCTCGGCCCACGTCACCGCGTGTCCGCTGGTCCCGGATGACGAGGCGTCGTCGCCCTGCGTCACCGCGTGTCCGCTGGTCCCGGATGACGAGGCGTCGCCCCGCGCGGTTTCCGGGCCGCCGGTGAACGGTGCGAGCTCGACGCCGGCCGCGGCGAGCGTCGTCCGGATCCGTTGGGCCATGGCGACCGCGCCCGGGCTGTCGCCGTGTACGCAGATCGACGCCGCCTGCACCAGCAGGGGGGTGCCGTCGACGGCCTCGATCGGCTCGCCCCGCGCCATGCGCAGGCAGCGCTCGGCCACCTCGTCAGGGTCGTGCAGCACCGCGCCGGGGTCACCACGCGGCACGAGCGTGCCCTGCGGGGTGTAGGCGCGGTCGGCGAAGCACTCGGTGACGGTGGTCAGCCCGGCCAGCTCGGCCCGGCGCAGCCACTCCGAGCCGGGCAGCCCAAGCACCGGCAGGCCGGGGTCGTACGCGCGGACGGCGGCCACGACGGCCTCCGCCTGCCTCGCGTGGTGCACGATCGCGTTGTACAGGGCGCCGTGCGGCTTGACGTAACCCACCCTGCCGCCCGCGAGGCGCGCGAAGGCGTCCAGGGCGCCGATCTGGTAGACGATGTCGTCGGCGAGCGCGTCGGGCGGCACCTCGATGAAACGCCGCCCGAAGCCCGCCAGGTCCCGGTAGCCCACCTGCGCGCCGATCGCCACGCCGCGCGCGACCGCCGCCTCACACGTCCGCCGCATGATCGTCGGATCCCCCGCGTGGAATCCGCAGGCGACGTTGGCGCTGGTGACTATCGACAGCAACGCCTCGTCGTCGCCGAGCTCCCATCGGCCGAACCCCTCTCCGAGGTCGGAGTTGAGGTCGATCGTTCTGGTCAGGCGAGACACGATGGGCTCCCATGTCCTTGTGCGGTGTGTTCAGAAAGCGGTGTGGTTGCCGACTGCGGTGTGTTCAGAAAGCGGTGTGGTTCCCGACTGCGGTGTGGTCCGGAAAGCGGTGTGGTTCAGGAGAGCTGCCGGGCGCGGGTCTCCGGCAGGCCCAGCAGGGCCACGACGGCGATCCCGTACGCCAGGGCGCCGAACGCCATCGCGCCGCCCACGCTGTAGGTCGTGGCAAGGTATCCGATGATCGTGGGAAAGAAGGCGCCGACGCCACGTCCCACGTTGTAGGTGAAGCCCTGGCCGGTGCCGCGGATGTGGCTCGGATACAGCTCGGAGAGGAACGCGCCGAACCCCGAGAAGATGGCCGAGGAGCAGAACCCGAGGGGGAACCCGAGGAACATGACGTACTGGTTGGCATCGGCGGGAAGCTGCGTGTACAGCAGGATGAGCGCGCCGCTGAGCAGGGAGAAGGTGGCGAACGTCTTCTTGCGCCCGATCTTGTCGGTGAAGTGGCCCCCGGTCAGGTAGCCGCAGAACGCCCCGGTGATGAGGAAGGTCAGGTAGCCCCCCGTCCCGATCACCGACAGGCCGCGCTCGGTCTTGAGATAGGTGGGCACCCACGTCGCCAGCGTGTAGTAGCCCCCCTGGACCCCGGTGGCGAGCAGCGTCGCGAACAGGGTCGTACGGAGCAGGCCGCCCCTGAAGACGGCGAGGACCGAGACGCGTTCGGCCTCCTTGCGCCCTTCGGTGAAGATGGGCGCGTCGGTCACGTTGCGCCGTACGTAGATCACGAGCAGCGCGGGCAGGGCACCGGTGAAGAACAGCACCCGCCATGCGAGATCCTGGTCGACCAGTTCGAACACCAACGTGTACGCAAGGACCGCCAGGCCCCATCCGATCGCCCAGGAACTCTGGATCATCGCCACCGCCCGGCCCCGGTGACGGGCGGAGGCGTACTCGGCGACCAGGATGGCCCCGGCGGCCCACTCGCCGCCGAAGCCGAGACCCTGCAGTGCCCGGAAGACGAGAAGGGTCTCGTAGTTCGGCGCGATGCCGCACAGGGCGGTGAAGAGGGCGTACGTGGTGACGGTGACCATGAGCGTCCGCGCCCGGCCGATGCGGTCCGCCAGGACACCGGCGACGATGCCGCCGAGCGCGGAGCAAACCAGCGTCGCGGTGGCGAGCAGGCCGGTCTGGCCCGTGCCGAGGCCGAAGGTCGCCGCTATGGCCACCAGGCCGAGGGGAAGCACCCAGAAGTCGTAGGAGT
Organism: Sphaerisporangium flaviroseum; assembly: GCF_039537005.1. Taxonomy (NCBI): domain Bacteria; kingdom Bacillati; phylum Actinomycetota; class Actinomycetes; order Streptosporangiales; family Streptosporangiaceae; genus Sphaerisporangium; species Sphaerisporangium flaviroseum. The sequence continues at coordinate 150,470 of NZ_BAAAZR010000007.1, forward strand.
CGAGGCTGTAGCCGAGGAAGGCCCCGGTGAAGGCCTTGCGTCCCTTCGGGCCGAGCGTGGAGTACCAGGCGAAGCGGGTCCGGTCGTGCTGTTCCTGGGAGAGGTCGACGGCTGGTTCAGGCGTGGACGATGTCGTCATGGCGCACCTCGTTGCCATATCTGCCGGACAGTGAGACGACACCGGACCGGCAGGCCGGGTGGTGCCCCCCGAGCGTCTCTTGGCTCCCGGTCGAGCCAACTCATTCAACATAAGGATCGTTGAACGATCTCACAATAGCCTTGTGTTAACATTTTCCTCTGCTGGTTCCTCTGCCGGCATGACGAAGGGGTTGGCGGTCGTGATGGACGGTGGCGCGACCGAGCGTCTCGCGGAGGATCGTGTCCTGCTCGGCCGCACCAGCACCGCCGAGCGTGTGGCCGCCATCCTGCGCGAGCACATCACCGAGGGCATGTTCGAGCCGGGCACCCGGCTGTCGGAGGAGTCCATCGGCACGGCCCTCCGCGTCTCGCGGAACACGCTGCGTGAGGCGTTCCGCCTCCTGTCCCACGAAGGGCTGCTGGCCCACGAGCTCAACCGCGGCGTGTTCGTCCGTCGGCTCACCGCGGACGACGTCGTCGACCTCTACCGTCTCCGGCGCCTCGTCGAGTGCGCCGCGATCCGCCACGCCGTCCCTCCCTCCGAGAAGGGGCTCGCCGGCCTGCGCGACGCGGTCCGGACCGCCGGGATCGCGGCCGACGAGCAGCGCTGGGAGGCCGTCGGCACCGCCAACATGCGCTTCCACCAGGCCATCGTCGAGCTGGCGGGCAGCTCCCGGCTCGACGAGATGATGCGCCAGGTGCTGGCCGAGCTCCGCCTGAGCTTTCTCGCGATGAAGAACCCCCGCGCCTTCCACGAGCCCTACCTGGCGCGCAACCGCGACATCCTCCAGCTCATCGAGTCGGGTGACACCCCGGGCGCCGAGCGGCTGCTCGAAAGTTACCTCGCCGACGCGGAGCGGCAGCTCGTCCAGGCGCACTCCTAGGTGTCGTCACACCAGGCGGTGGGTAATCGGAATAACGTGCCGATTTGGGATAAACGGGATGACATGGTCGTGCATCGTGTCCAGCCCTACAACGCCGAGCCGCCGCCGGGCGCGCTGGCCTGCCATGCCCTCACTCCGCTCGACACCTTCTACGGCCGCAACCACGGCGCCATCCCGGACCTGGACGTCACGGCCTGGCGTCTCGTGGTCGACGGCCTGGTCGACCGGCCGCTGACGCTCTCCCTCGACGACCTGCGCGGGAACTTCCCCGAGCGGACCGTGGTCGCCACGCTGCAGTGCGCCGGCAACCGCCGTGCCGGATTCCTCCGGGTGCGGGACATCCCCGGCGAGGACCCATGGGGGCCGGGCGCCACCTCCACCGCGAGCTGGGCCGGGGTGAGCCTCGCCGACGTCCTGGCCTTCGCAGGTCTGCGTCCCGAAGCGGCGCATATCGCCTTCACCGCTCCGGACATCTCCGAGCAGGGCGGCCCGCCCGAGCCGTACAGCGCGTCCATCCCCGTGGCCAAGGCCACCGCGGGAGAGGTGCTGCTCGCCTGGGAGATGAACGGCCGGGCGCTGCCCCGCGCCCACGGCGCCCCGCTCCGCGTCGTGGTCCCCGGCTGGATCGGGGCCCGCAGCGTCAAGTGGCTCCAGCGCGTCACCGCCCAGACCGAGCCCTCCGGCGGCTACTTCCAGTCCGTCGCCTACCGCATCCTGCCCGCCGAGGCGGATCCCGAGCAGGCGGGGCCCGGCGATGGCATCTCGCTCGGCCCGGTCGCGCTCAACTCCGCCATCCTGCGCCCGGCCGACGGCGCACGCGTTTCCCCCGGCCCGGTCGAGGTCACCGGCTACGCCTACGCCGGAGACGACCGCACCGTGGCCCGCATGGACATCTCGCTCGACGAGGGCCGTAGCTGGCTGCAGGCGGCCCTGGATCCGCCCGCCTCCCCATGGGCGTGGCAGCACTGGCGGATCACCGTCGACCTTCCCGAGGGTGAGACGGCGATCATCGCCCGCGCGTGGGACACCACGGGGGCCGCCCAGCCCGAGTACGCCGGCCACCTGTGGAACCCCAAGGGGTACGCCAACAACTCCTGGGACCGGATCGCCGTCACCTGCCGGTGAGAAGTCTGGATCACGGCATAGCCCCATTGAATGGGCGAAAGCCACCCATGTGGCCCGTGGTGTCGCAGTAGCATCGGCCCGTGCGACTCACCCGTGGTCTTGTGCTCGTCACCTCACTGCTGTCAGGAATCGCCGTTCCCGCCTGGGGAGCGGCGGCCCACCCGCCGGCCGGGAGCGCGGCCCGGGGGAGCGCGAACGTGGGATCGGAGGCGACCCAGGCAGTGCCCGCACCCGGCAACCCCAACGGCCGCGCGTTCGTACCGGTGGAGGCACGCGCGGTCGACACCTCGCGCCCGACGCGCGTCATCGGCAGGGGCACGCCGTCGAGTTGCACCTCACAGGCCGTGGTCGCGGCGGTCGCCAGAGGCGGGGTCATCACCTTCTCCTGCGGGCCGAAGCCCGTGACGATCACGATGCAGGCCACCGCGAAGATCCGCAACGCCAGCGCGCGGGTCGTCCTGGACGGCGGCGGCAAGGTGACGCTCAGCGGTGCCGGCAAGCGGCGCATTCTCTACATGAACACCTGCGACAAGGCCCAGGGGTGGACCACGTCGCACTGTAACGACCAGGAGCAGCCCAAGCTCACCATCCAGAATCTGACCTTCGCCGACGGAAACGCCACCGGGCAGCGGGTCGACGGCGGGGGTGGTGGCGCGGTGTTCGTACGCGGGGGCCGGCTCAAGGTGGTCAACTCGCGGTTCATCCGCAACCGGTGCGACCCCACCGGCCCGGACATCGGCGGGGCCGCCATCCGCGTGCTCGACCAGTCACGCGACCTGCCGGTGTACATCGTCCGCAGCACCTTCGGAGGAGCCTCCGGCCAGGGCGGGGTGTGCTCCAACGGCGGCGCGCTGAGCAGCATCGGGGTGTCCTGGGTGGTGCTCAACAGCGTCATGACCTACAACAAGGCGATCGGGCGAGGCGCCAACCCCGCGCGCGGCGGCTCACCCGGCGGTGGCAGCGGCGGGGCGATCTACACCGACGGCAACCGGTTCACCGTGCGCATCGCCGGCTCGATCATCCAGGACAACACCGCCAGGGAGGGCGGCGGCGCCGTCTTCTTCGTCAGCAACGACCGTACGGGCACCCTGCGCATCGAGCGCTCGACGCTGCGCCGCAACCCCAGCGCCGGCTTCGAGACCAAGGGCTTCCCCGGCATCTTCTTCCTCGGCGCGGGCAAGCCGGTGGTGGTCTCCTCCACCCTCAGGTGAGCGCCGTCCGCCGCCTTCCACAGAACATGGGTGCGAGGCCGGGAGGGGGGCATGGGCAGGTCATGAAGGTAGTGGTGCTGGCGGACACCCACGCTCCGCGGCGCTGGAAGGCGTGCCCGCCGAGGGTGGCCGAGCGGCTGCGCGGAGCCGACGCCATCTTGCACGCCGGTGACATCTGCACGGCCTGGGTGCTCGACGAGTTGGCCGCGTACGCTCCCGTCCACGCGGTCAAGGGCAACAACGACGGCCCGGACGTGACGGCGCCCGAGACGCTGGAGCTGGACCTGGAGGGGCTGGCGGTGGCGATGATCCACGACAGCGGCGCTGCCGCGGGACGCTGGGCCCGCATGCGCCGGCGCTTCCCTGCGGCCGATCTGGTGGTCTTCGGCCACTCGCACATCCCGCTCGACCACGTCCAGGACGGCCTGCGCATCTTCAACCCGGGCTCGCCGACCGACCGCCGCCGCCAGCCCCACGGCACCATCGGGCTGCTCCAGATCGAACGAGGCCGGCTCGTCACCGCGGAGATCGTGCCCGTCACCTGAGCCCGTGCTCCACGGCCCGCCGCCGTGGAGCACGTGTTCGCGTCTTGTCATCAAGCATTCTGGTGAGATCGTCGATCCGGCTGTCACGTGAACCTGAACCATCCGGCGAGTTGTCATCGCGCCGAATTGTGTATGTGAATTCGGATCGTCATGAAATCGGGCCGGGGAAGGGCCGGGCGTACTTGCGAGAAAGAGATGGGCGCATTTCCTGTGCGCGCTCTCTGTGCGGAAAACAACGGTCCGGAAACGCCGCCACGGCCGGAGGTGGACCCTCCGGCCGTATGCGCGCCGAGCCGCGCGATGGGATCAGCCCCAAGGAGTGTTGCCGCGCTGGACGGCCGGGGTATGAGTGAGGCAAGTGACCTGCCCGGCGACGAGGGCGTGCGTGGTATCGGCGGATGCTGTGCCTGCCATGGCGGCTGTGATGTTCTTGATGTTCGCCTTCATTTCAGCTGACCCCTCGCCTGTGGTCACGTTTTGCGCTGTTTTCCTGCTCGCAATGACGAAGCTATTCGGGGTCGCTATCCGCTCGTTATCGGTACGCTTCTCGTCCGCTAATCCCCGCCGACCTCGGCGGAAAGCTCTTTCGGGGCGGGATGCCGGGGGGCCGCGATAGCGCGTCATAGGGGGAACTCTGGGACGGTTCTCCCGTCCGGCCCAGGGGGCGGATAGGGGGGCTGCACCAGGGGTTCGTCTCACCCTGACGGGGTCGTGCCCTTCCGTCCGCGAACGCGATCTGGTTTGTCGATCATGGTCTCAGAGAGATCGGTCATCGTCTGAGAGAGGTCGGTCGTGATCCGAGAGAGGGTCGGTCGTCGTCTCGGTGAGGTGGGTCGTGGTCTTGAGTGAGGTCGGTCGTGGCCTCAGATGGACAGGTCCTTGGACGACTTGTGCGGGCACAGCCATGCGAAGACGACGGCGCTGAAGTTCACGAGCATGGTGTGCGGGAGCTTGCCGGCCGTCTCGGAGACCATCAGCCTGATCACCGCGCCCTCCTGCATCCATGCCGCGACATCGTCCTCGGAGGGCTGGACACCGTGCAGGCGCAACATCTGATCATGGGCTTGCCCGGTCAAACGGAGATGAAGCTCGCACGTGGGCTCGGTTTCCGCCATGAATCGCCGTCCAAGTGGTGAGGCATTCGGAGTCGCCGGCGTCTGTCCCGGCATTCAGGGCGCGTGACCTGCGCCGTCCACTCCCTTGACCATACGCCTGCGACTCCATGCCGTGGCCTCCGCACCGTCCTTTCGCATAGCCATTGAAAAAACTATGCTTTACGTACAAAATTGATTTTGTGATGAGGTTCTGGACGACATGAGGGCGGCGTAGCACCCGCTAAGGCGACCCCAAGTGTGATGATGCCTTCAGGCCGGCCGTGACCCGCTACCCAAGGGAGATCCTCGTGAGTGAACCGATGATGCTGCGTGCCCGCGTCCAGGCGCCGGTCAAGGAAGTGCGCCACGCTCTCACCGATGCCGAGGCCTTGCGTGTCTGGCTGGCCGAGCACGCAGAGGTCGAGCTGCCCCATATTTACAGGTTCTGGGGCCGTCACACCCCCGAGGGGGACGTGCCGCGCCAGCGCCTGCTGCACGTCGATGACCACACGCTGCGGTTCGCCTGGCCGCTGGGCGGCGAGGAGACCATCACCGAGTTCCGGCTGACCGAGGAGAGCGCCGAGTCGACCTTTGTGACGTTGTCGCAGACTCATTTCAGCTTCCGGGACGGTATGACCGGTGGCAGCGTCCTGGGACTACTGCAGACCTTCTGGTCGCTGGCCCTGGCCAACCTGGTCGACCACCTCGAGGGCCGCGAGCTCACGCCCAAATGCGACTACACCGCCACGGACCTGCGAGAGGAGATCGTCATCGCGGCGTCGGCCGAGGCGGTGTTCGACTCGCTGACCGACTCCGAGAAGGTCACCCAGTGGTTCGGTTTCCCCGTCGGCATCGAGCCGTACGTCGGCGGGCGCTACGCCATGGGCGGTCTCGACGCCGGTTCGGAGCCCGCGAAGATCGTCGACCTGGCTCCCGGGCGCTCGCTGTCGGTCGACTGGGGCCCTCTCGGCGTCACCACCTGGGAACTGGAGGAGTCCGAAGGCAAGACCCGGCTCACCTTCGTGCAGAGCGGCTTCGATTCCGGGCACCCGCCCTACGCCCCTTGGAGCGGCTGGCTCAGCGGCCTCGCCGAACTGCGCCGTTTCCACGAGCTGGCCGGCTGGCGCCCGATCTGGCTCGACATGGACGCCTCCGACGGCGTCACGACGACCGCCTGATCCTCCTATCCGCCGGCCCTTGGTGGAATCTTCGAGACCCTCGCGCAGACGTGGCCGAATCAGCGATTCTGGTACACCCGCAGAGCGGATGTGCTCCTCCCGCAGCGTTGAAAGGACATCCTGGTGGTCCCATCACGGTTTCGCACACGTCTGCCCCGCGCCGCGGCGATAACCGCCATGGTCGTGGCACTGGGCACACCCGTCGGGTCGGCGTCGGCCACCGCCATCCCCGCCGCCACCGTCGACGGCTCCGCACCGGATCGCTCACCATCGGTTGCCGAGAGTCGTGGCGGTGGCCATGGTCAGGCCTGGAGCGGCAGTTGGGCGACCGCTCCGCAGTGGCCGATGCCGAGCAACGAATGGCTCGGCCCCAACTGGTCGATGGACGGTTTCGGCGGCCAGTCGGTGCGCCAGGTCGTACGCCTCAGCACCGGCGGCTCCCACCTGCGTATCCGCCTGTCCAACCTGTACGGCACCATGCCGCTGCGGGTCACCGGGGCGACCATCGCCAAGACCGGCGTCGGCGCGGCGATCCGGCCGGGCACCATGCTCCCGCTGACGTTCGGCCACGCGCCGCACGCGACGATCCCGCCCGGCCAGACCCTCAACTCCGACGCCGTGCCGCTGTCGGCCGCGCCTCTGGAGAGGCTGACGGTCACGCTGTACTTCGCCGAACCCACCGGCCCGGCCACCTTCCACCAGGGCGGGCTGACCACCACCTACCGCGCCGTCGGTGACCACCGATTCGACAACGGCGCCGAGGCCTACGCCGGCGGGACCAGCCACTCCTGGTACTACCTGACCGGCGTGGACGTCGCCGGGGGGCCACAAGCGGCAAGGGGCGCCGTGGTGGCGTTCGGCGACTCCATCACCGATGGGGCCATCTCCACGCCCGACGCGGACAACCGCTATCCGGACGAGCTGGCCGAGCGGCTTGTCGCCGCGGGTAAGCCCATCGGCGTGCTCAACGCCGGGATCAACGGCAACATGGTGCTCACCGACTCACCCTGCTTCGCCGGTGACAAGGGCGTGGGGAGGTTCACCCGTGACGCGCTCGACCAGCCCGGCGTGCGCGCCGCGATCGTGCTGGAGGGTATCAACGACATCGTCCCCTCCGGCGACATCGGATGTGGCGCGCCGCCCCTGTTGACCGCGGAGCAGATCATCGAGGGGCACCGGGAACTCATACGCGCCGCGCACGCCCGTAAGATCAAGATCATCGGAGCCACGCTGACCCCGATCAAGGGCAACGACCTGTACTACAGCGTGCAGAACGAAGCGGTGCGCGACGAGGTCAACCAGTGGATCCGTAGCGGTGGCGAATACGACGCGGTGGTCGACCTCGACCGCGTCCTCGCCGACCCCGAGGACTCCGACGCGATGCGCCCCGCCTACGCCGCCGAGGACAAGCTGCACCCCAACGACGCCGGGATGAGAGCCATGGCCTCCGCCATCAACCTCCGCATCCTCTGACGACCCTGGCCCCCGCCGCCGTACGCGCGCGACGAGCCGGCCGGTGCCGCGCCATCTGACCTGCCTTGAGCTAGGTCGGGTGGTGTGGCATCTCCGGGCACGACTCTGCGGACCGGCTGCGATCATGGCACTGGCTTGAGACCGTCTGCAATGCAGAATATCTTGTACTTATTTTTTCTTGGAGACTGCATAACGGGCTATCATTGGGTGATGAGCGCCACAGATGTTCCCATCCCCGCGACCGGGGACGACGCCTGCGCGCAAGCGTTGAACGCCGATCTCGGCTGGGCGCTGGGCGTGGTATTCCGGTCCTATGTCAAGGCCGCGAACTACGTGATGGACGACCTGCCTGGCGGGCCCCGTGGCTATCAGGTGCTCACCACGGCCGCTCGTGCCCTGCCGGCGACGCAGTTGGCGATCGCCCAGCAGCTCGGCGTCGACCGCACGGTCATGACGTACCTGCTCGACGACCTCGAGCACGCCGGCCTCATCGAACGTCAGCCCGACCCGGCCGACCGGCGAGCACGGCGCATCATCGCCACGGACAAGGGCCATGCCCTCGTGGCCGACCTGCAGCGGCAACTGCGACGCGTCGAAGATCACGTGCTGTCCGCTCTCGGGGAGCCGGAGCGCGACGCTTTCCGTGACCTGGTAAGGCGTCTGGCCACCCAGGTCGACAGGGTCGATCCCGTGGGCGACCCCTGCCAGATCGTCGAGGACGTTGGTCTCGGGGAAACCCCCGCGCCCACCCCCAGACCCCGCCGCACCCGCTCCACCACCCGCCGCTAACTCAGGCCGACCTCAACCGACCCCTCTCGGTCTGTCGGCCAGTTTGCCTCCTTGCTGCCACTTTGTACGCCTTAGCGGTGGCAGGTAGAGGATTCTGCGGCGTCCCCAACGGTCGAGTCCAAGATCGTTCCCCTGATCCCGGCCTACGGGCAGATCGTCACTGCGTGGGAACTGGATCAGTGGACGCGCGTCCCCTGATGGCGCCTCTGACCGCGTGCCTTGATCCTGTTCCCTGATCGCGTTCTCTTGACCGCGTTCTCTTGACCGCGTTCTCTTGACCGCGTTCTCTTGACCGCGTTCTCTTGACCGCGTCACCTGAGTGCGTGTCCTCGGGCCGTCGTCTCTGTGCTGGCGTTGGGTCTTCAGGCGCTTTGCGTCTCTGTGTCGTCCTCTCTTTTCTGCGTCGCCATCTGGGCCCCGCGCTGCGGGTTGTGCTCCGCGCGTCGCCCTTCGAGTCTGTCGCTTGTCGGCGGCCCTGGAGCGGACCTGAAGCGTTTCTGGGCAGGTCATGGTCACAATAGATCTACTTTGCGTGATTTGACAGATGTTCTGCTCACAAGACTATATTGCGTCTAGAACGTCTTGTGTTCCGAACATCGAAGGGCAATGTCATGGCACATCTGCTTCACGTCGACTCGTCCGCGCTGTCCGCCGGCTCGGTCTCCAAGGAGATCGCGGTCACCTTCCGCAAGGCCTGGCAGGAAGCGCATCCTGACGGCTCCGTCGTGCATCTCGACCTGGGTCTGGAACCCGTACCCCCGCTGGCCGAGGCCGGTATCACGGCCCCGGCCGTTCCCACCGACGCTCACACTCGTGCGCAGGCGGAGGCCCTCGCCATACGGGAACGGCTCGTGAACCAGGTCGTCGACGCCGACGCCTACCTGTTCGCGGTCCCGATGTACAACTGGGGCATCCCCGCGGCCTTCAAGGCGTGGATCGACCAGATCATGCTGGCCGGACGCACGTTCACCCTTGGCGGGCCTCTACCGCTCGCGGGCCGGCCGGCTACCGTGATCCTGAGCTACGGTGGCGGCTACGATCCCGGGACGCCCCGCTACGGCTGGGACTTCGTGCAGCCGTACCTCGAGACCGTCCTCGGCAAGGCGATCGGCCTCGACGTGACGTTCATCAAGGCGCAGCTCACCTTGGCCGAGCAGGTTCCCGCCATGGCCGATCTCATCCCCGCGGCGCGCGAGTACCGTGCCGCCGCTCACAAGGGTGCGGATGCGCAGGCTCGTGACGTCGTCGCCAAGCTGTCCGCGTGACGACGTCATGCACATCGCCGCCATCACCCGGATCGCACTCGATCGCCTTCCCCTGACCTGGCACGGACGCCTCCCCGGGGACACGGCGCAAGGCCACCGCGATGGACGGCCACCAGCGGACAGGGCACCACGCCGACCTGCTGCGGTTCACCGGGCCGGCCGGATGAGTCGCGGGCCACACCGGAGTGACGACGCCGAGCACGTCAGAGTGGTGGCCCACGTCTAATCGCAAGTGGGGACGGATCGGACCAATGGCTCGGCTGTGGGTCATCGGGGGTTCGCCCACCCGGCACCCGTTTGATCGGGGCACCCATTTGCTGCCCACCCGCAGTGACAGCCAGTCTCAACGGCGAGCAGCTAGTTCAGCCTCAACGGCAACCAGCGAGGTGACCGGGTTTACCGGCAAGCAGCGAGGTGACCTGCCTCGATGGCAGGGACGAGGTACCCCCTCATGGCGACAGCGGTGGGCTCGCCCAATCGCAAGAGGGAACGGACCCAAGCAATGGCTCGGCTGTGGGTCATCGGGGGTTCGCCCACCCGGCACCCGTTTGATCGGGGCACCCATTTGCTGCCCACCCGCAGTAACAGCCAGCCTCAACGGCAGGCAGCTAGCTGACCAGCCTCAACGGCGAGCAGCGGGTCACCAGCCTCAACGGCGAGCAGCGGGTCACCAGCCTCAACGGCGAGCAGCGGGTCACCAGCCTCAACGGCGAGCAGCAGGTGATCAGCCTCAACGGCGAGTAGCGGGTCACCAGCCTCAACGGCGAGCAGCAGGTGATCAGCCTCAACGGCGAGCAGCAGTTCACCAACCTCAACGGCTAGCTAGGTGACCAGCCTCAACAGCAAGGCAGCTAGGCGATCAGTCCGGTTCCATTTGTGGGCGGTGGAAGCGCCAGAGGGCGGTGGGTGCGGAAGGGTGGATGGCTCCGAGTGCCCGTTCGAGCGTCTGCTCCGGGGGTGCGCTCGTGTCGAGTTGGATTGCCTCGGGCCAGGGAGCTGTTCTCTGCCGCATCGCTTCGGCGATCACTTGGTCGGCGTCGGAGATCCCGCCCGTACGACGAGCCAGCCGCTCGGCCATGACCTGTGGAAGAGCGGTGCAGCGCAGGGGCACCAGGTCAGCGCAGGTGCGCTGGGCGACCTGCTCGGCGTCTGCCCGGTGGGTGACGTCAGCCCAGGACGCGTCGAGGATGACCGGCTCGCCTTGGCGGAGCAGCCTCTCGGCTCGGGACAACAGCTCGTCATACGTGCGCCGGGTCCACTGCTCGCTGTAGATGCCCTCGCCGAAGGGGGCCGGCGCAGCCTGTTCGGGCGAGATTCCCGCGAGTTCCTTGCGGACGCGGTCACTGCTCAGCATCGTGTACCCCAGATGGTCGGCGATGGCGGCGGCCAGCGTCGACTTGCCTGCCCCCGGTGGTCCTCCCACGAGGACCAGGGTGACCGCGCCCGCGTGAAGATGGCGGAGCGTGAGGTGCGCGAGCTCCCGGGCCTCCGATGCCGCACCCGAATCTCCCTGCTGGTGCCGCAGGCAGGCCACCTTGGCCCGGACGAAGGCGCGATAGGCGACATAGTGATGCAGTAGCGATGGTGGTGCGGGGTCGCCGGAGAACTCGGCGTACCAGTGCAGGAACAGCTCGGCCAGCCGGGGGACGCCCAGCCGCTCCAGGTCCATGGCCAGGAATGCCGCGTCATCCAGGCCGTCGAGGAAGCGGAGCCGTTCGTCGAACTCCAGGCAGTCCAGGATCCGGGGCCCGTCGTCCAGGCAGAAGATGTCCTCGGTGAGCAGATCACCGTGTCCGTCCACGATCCGGCCCTCGTCGAGACGGGTGGCGAACAGGGGCTCCCGGCCGTCGAGGAACCGGAACGTGAGCCGTTCGATCTCACCCGCCATCTGGTCATCAATGATCTTCTCTGGGAGCGCTCGGACCTGGTCGAAGCTCGCGGTCCAGCGGGCTCGTATCCCCTCCCTGCTTCCCTGACGGTCGATCTCGGGTCCGTGACGGGCCCGGCTGTGCATGCTCGCGATCATTCGGGCGATCTGGCGCAGGTGAGGCTCCACGGGGGTGCCCGTACGGATCAACGCGGACAGGCGCCGTTCGGGAGGCATGCGCCGCATCACCACGAGATGTTCACAGGGCCGCCCGTCCGGGCCCAGCACGTCGGCGACCCCCTCGTACACATCCGGGGCCAGTCGCCGGTTCAGCTCCACCTCCTCCTGGCAGGCGGCCCGCCGGCGCTCCCGGTCGGTGAAGTCCAGGAAGCCGAAGTCCACCGGCTTCTTGAGCTTGTACGCGTGATCTCCCAGGAGCAGCACGACACCGGCATGCGTCTCCTTGATCTCCGCCCACGACGTCATCGCCGATTCCCTCCCGCCTTCCGATGTGCCCGCCCGGCTGACCGAGGCACGGCTGAACGGCCGGAGCCCGTTCCAGGTCGATTCCAGGTGTGTGGACCTGTTTCCCCTCTGGATCGATCCCGGGTGCGTGACCTGTTTCCCCATCCAGGACCTTCCCCGGCTACGGACGCTGACGCGGGATGGCCGATGGCCGGGGCAGAGGTTCCGGACGGATCACCCGACCGGAGAAAGCGCCGGACCGGCGAAGATCCGGTCGTCATGTGCGGGCCATCGGCCCCATGTTCTGTCGGTGGCATGGGACACAATCAGCGGATGGAGAAACCGAAGATGGTCGCGGCCGAGGAGTGGCAGCAGGCCCGTGATGAGCTGCTCAAGGCCGAGAAGGAAGCCACCCGCACCTTGGACGCGCTGGCCGCGCAGCGCCGCCGCCTCCCGATGGTCAAGTTCGACAACGGGTACACCTTTGACACACCGGCCGGTTCGAAGACCCTTCTCGATCTGTTCGAGGGTCGAGACCAGTTGGTCATCTATCAGTTCATGGACATCGGGCGAGACGCCTACTGCCCAGGCTGCACCGGCTTCACGAACAACGTTCCCCCGGCCGCGCTTGCCATGCTGGCCGACCGTGGGATCACGTGGGTGACCGTGTCGAACATGCCGCTCGCCCAGATCGAGGCGTACAAGACGAAGATGGGCTGGACACTGCCCTTCGTGTCGTCGCACGGCACACCGTTCGCGGAAGACTGCGGCGCTGGTGGCGGCTTCATGCTCAGCGTGTTCCTGCGCGACGGCGAGGACGTCTACCGGACGTACAACACCACCTCCCGCGGTGTCGACCGGCTCGTCTTCGTCCACAGCATCCTCGACCTGACCCCGTACGGCCGGCAGGAAGACTGGGAGGACTCCCCACCCGGCTGGCCGCAGCACCCCACGTACGGATAGGCCACCCGCACCTGAGTGCGTCCTTCGGGGAGCACAGGGCTGTCACACGGATAGGCGAACCGCAATTAAGTGCCTCCTTCGGGAAGCACTAGGCCGCTGCTTGGCACCGGCATGCGCAGAACGCCCTGACCGGGACGACCAGGGCGTTTCGCTGCGATCACCGGCATGGGCTGCGGCGGTGGTCAGCCAGGCGCCGGGGTGTACGTCATGGTCGACGACTGCGTCATCCGGTAGCGCGAGGGAGAGACCCCGTATCGGCCGACGAACGCCTGACGCAGGGTCTCCGCAGCGCCGAACCCGCACTGGGCCGCCACGACGGCCATCGGCAGGGAAGTGGAGGTAAGCAGATGGGCGGCGGCCTCTGTACGGGCCTGCCGGACGAACCTGCCCGGAGTCAAACCCACGTGCTTCAGGAACAGCCGGGTCAGGTGCCGTTCGCTCACCCCCGCGCCGGCCGCCAGCGTGGCCGTGGTCAGATCACCGTCCAGGTTGGCGGTGATGTGACCGATGACCCGCTTGACCAGGCTGTTGTCGGGTGGAGGCGGGGCGGTGAACATGCTCATCTGGGCCTGGTTGCCGGGTCGTTGCAGGTAGGTGACGAGGTTCCGGGCGACCTGCCGGGCCACCTGGGCCCCGTTGTCCTCCTCGATGAAGGCGAGGGTGAGATCCAGGGCGCTGGTGACACCGGCCGACGTGGCGATGTCGCCGTCACGTATGAAGATCGGATCAGGATCCACCAGAACCCGGGGGTACTTGGCGGCAAGGTCCCGCGCCCACTGCCAGTGGGTGGTGGCGCGCCGCCCGTCGAGCAGGCCCGTCGCCGCCAGGACCTCGGCCCCCGTGCATACCGAGGCGATCCGGCGGCTCTCCCGCGCCAGGCGGCGGACATGGGCGACGATCAGCGCGTTACCGGCCGCCGCCGCATGCCCGATGCCCCCGGAGACGACGATCGTGTCGAGCGGCCCCTTGACCTGTTCGAGCGCCTCCTGGGAGTGCAGCGTCAGGCCGCTCGCGCAGGTGATGGCGTGGCCTCCGGGGGTGGCAAGGCGCACATGGTAGGGGGGCACGGCCCCGAACCAGTTCGCACTCTCCAAGGTGGACGTCACGCAGGCGATGTCGAGCAACTGCGCGGCGGGGTACCCCACGACGATGACACGGCGCACGGTCATGTCGCGAATGTACGGCTACTCCCTGGCGGAAGACACGGACCCCAACTATTCGGACACAAAAGCCGAAGATCATTGGCTTACCGGTGGAAGGGCGGCACAGTCCAACCATGACGGAGACAGCAGCTTCGAAGATGCGGCACTCTTGGCCCCGATTCGCCCGCCACTACGTTGAGATGGTCCTCGCGATGCTCGTCGGTATGGCGGTGCTCGGACTGCTCCGCGGCGCCGTCGGGCTCGGCCTGTCGTACGAGCGGGACCCTGAGCTCGCGTATCTGTTGATGGCGTTCGACATGTCCGTCGGCATGGCCGTCTGGATGCGCTACCGCGGCCATGGCTGGGCGCGCACCCTGGAGATGTGCGGCGCCATGTTCGCACCCGTGCTGCCGCTGTTCCCGCTGCTGTGGCTCGACGTCATCGACGGTATGGACCTGATGATGATCGCCCACGTGGCGATGCTCCCGCTCATGCTGATCGTCATGCTCTGGCGGCGCGACGAGTACGCCACGTGCGCGGACTGATCCGCGTAGCCGAGTGATCATCCGCGGTCGTATCGTGACCTGCCGCATAGAGCTGGTGACCCGGCCGCACCTCCCAGGAGCGACCCCATGACCATCACCTGGCGCCGGCTCGACGAGCCCGACTTTCCTCTGCTGCGTCGCTGGTTGGAGCAGCCGCACGTGGCTCGATGGTGGAACCATGAGACCTCGGCCGAGGCGGTGCTGCGTGACTTCGGCCCCGCGGCCCGAGGCGAGGAGCCGTCGGAGGACTTCCTCGCCCTGCTCGACGGTCTGCCCCTCGGGCTGGTGCAGCGCTGCCGGCTCGCCGACTACCCCGAATACCAGGACGAGCTGTCACCGGTCGTCGATCTGCCCGCCGGTGCGATGAGCATCGACTACCTCATCGGTGACCAGGCGCGGACCGGGTGTGGCCTCGGCCCTCTCATGATCGCCTCGATGGTCGAGCGCACCTGGTCCGACTACGCCGATGCCACGTGCGTTCTGGTGCCGGTGGTCGCGGCCAACCGGGCGTCATGGCGGGCGCTGGAGAAGGCGGGCCTGCGACGGGTCGGCGAGGGGAACATCGAGCCCGACAACCCCATTGACGACCCGCTGCACTACGTGTACCGAGTGGACCGGCCACAGCCGGTCCTGTGACAGTGCGGGCCGTTGCCCTCGAAGGCACCGGGAGCACCTGTTCTACCCCACTGACCACGATGCGCTCACGATGCCCGTCCCATTCTGAGGCCACGTTCCGCGAATTCTGAGGCCACGTTCCGTGAAGGCCGCGGAGCGTTGACGCCAAGAAGGACATATGCACTCTCACACTCGTACAAGGTCAAGCTCAAACTGACCGGCCTCTAACCGAACCGGTCGAAGGCCCCGCCGGATTCACGGCGGGGCCTTCGCGTGCGCCCGGCTGATCGATCCCCGCGGGACCAACGGCCGGTGCGCGGCTGTTATCGACCGGTGTGCACCGGCATCGATGAAAGATTCAACAATACGCACTGTCCCCTGAAGTCCGTCGCCGCGGCAACAAGGTGATCTTCGCCCGATCAGCTCCCATCGGGGCCGCCAGACCGGTTCGGTAAGGGCGTTGCGGTGAAAGTTTCATCGACGATGTTTCGCCTCGGCAGGGTAGGGATGTGCTGATATTTCAGCAGGTAGAGCTGTTATCAAGACACGTGTAAAGATTCGTTGGTAAGGCATGGATTCCGAAACTTTCATGATGGTCTTGACATATTTCGGGGAAATTTCCACACTGAGTCCCCGAGGCGCTCTTCTGCTGCCAGGTCGGTGGTATGGCAGCAGGAGGGCTCCTTCTGCGACGTCCTCATGATGTGCGTTCTCGCTTATGGGTGGGGCGTCGATCCCGCTGGGCGTCGCTGCGTTTCCCGCTATTCCGTGACTCAGTTGTGGAGGCTCAGGTATGAGCACAAACGCCACCCCCCCGGATCGATCCCGGCGACCACTCAGCGGCTCCCGCCGGATACTGCTCGCCTGTGCCCTCGGCGTACTCGGCACGATCACGGCGCTGGCGGGGTCGGTTCCCGCCGGTGCTGCGGCGAGCACGCTCGGCGCGGCGGCCGCGCAGAGCGGCCGGTACTTCGGCACCGCCATCAGCGCCGGCAAGCTCGGTGATTCGGCGTACACCACCATCGCGAGCCGCGAGTTCAACATGGTGACGGCCGAGAACGAGATGAAGATCGACGCCACCGAGCCCCAGCAGAACCAGTTCAACTTCACCAACGCCGACCGGGTGTACAACTGGGCCGTCCAGAACGGCAAGCAGGTCCGCGGGCACACCCTGGCCTGGCACTCCCAGCAGCCCGGTTGGATGCAGTCCATGAGCGGCAGCGCGCTGCGCCAGGCGATGATCAACCACATCAACGGCGTGATGAACCACTACAAGGGCAAGATCTACGCCTGGGACGTGGTGAACGAGGCGTTCGACGACGGCAACGGCGGCCGGCGCCAGTCGAACCTCCAGGCCACGGGCAACGATTGGATCGAGGTCGCCTTCCGCACCGCGCGGGCCGCCGACCCGGCCGCCAAGCTCTGCTACAACGACTACAACATCGACAACTGGACCTGGGCCAAGACCCAGGGCGTCTACAACATGGTCAGGGACTTCAAGTCCCGCGGCGTGCCGATCGACTGTGTGGGCCTGCAGTCGCACTTCAACAGCGGCAGCCCCTACAACAGCAACTACCGCACCACGATCTCCAGCTTCGCCGCCCTGGGCGTCGACGTGCAGATCACCGAGCTGGACATCCAGGGTGCCTCTGCCCAGACCTACGCCGCGGTGACCAACGACTGCCTGGCCGTGGCCCGCTGCACCGGCATCACCGTCTGGGGCGTCCGCGACCAGGACTCCTGGCGCTCGGGCGACACCCCGCTGCTGTTCAACGGCAGCAACAAGAAGCCCGCCTACGACGCGGTCCTCAACGCCCTCAACAACGCGAGTCCCAACCCCAACCCCACCCCGACCCCGACGCCCACCCCGACGCCCACGCCCACGCCCACGCCGACTCCGACTCCGACTCCGGGCCCGGGAGGGGCGTGTTCGGCGACGATCGCGACGGTCGGCAGCTGGCAGGGTGGATTCCAGTCGACGGTGACGGTCCGCGCGGGCAACTCTGCCGTCAACGGGTGGACAGTGAGGTGGACCTGGCCCGGCGGGCAGAGCATCAGCAGCCTGTGGAGCGGCACGCACACCGTGTCCGGTTCCAGCGTGACGGTGCGCAACGCCTCCTACAACGGCTCGGTCGCGGCGAACGCGTCCACCACCTTCGGCTTCACCGCCAACGGCACCGCGGCCACCCCCACCGCCACGTGCACCAGCCCCTGACCCATCGCCAGCTGAGCCGGTCCGGCGTCCGCGCCGGTCGGATCGTCGACCACGTCAGCGTCACCATGATCGCAACCATGACAAGGAGCTAGTACGAGTCGGCGGGCCTGCCACGTCAGGCCCGCCATGGAGATTCGGGCCGGGAGGTGGAGACCACCTCCCGGCCCGAACGCGTGCATCTCGCGATCCGGCGGGCCCCTAGGGACGTCCGGCCGTGCGGGGCACAAGCACGGCGAGACACGCATGTTTGATGCAGGTGACCGATGATTCCCGCCGACACCGTGACGAGGCGCGTCGGCCGAGTTCAGCCTGCACTCCTTCGAGACGTTCTTCTCGACGGACTGCGGGGACAGTTCGGTACGGATTACCCCACACTGATGGCGGGCGCGCTCGTGTGCTCAATACCTCTCGTGCTCGTCTTCCTGGCCCTGCAACCCCAGTTCTTCCGGGGCATCGCGAACAGCGGGCTCAAGGGATGACGAACCCATGGAACAACGGAACCGCGGAGAACGACGAACAGTGAACGACGGCCTGCCCACCCCGATCCACCTGCGTGCCGGAGGCACCAGCCTTATCGCCGCAGTCGACGGCGGACGGCTTCCGCGCATCCTGCACTGGGGGCCGGATCTCGGCGAGCTCGGTGACAACGCCCTGGCCGACCTCCAGCGGGCCGCGCTGCCCGCCATCGGCGACAGCGCGGTCACCTACCCCCAGCCCGTCCCGGTGCTTCCCCAGCTCACCGAGGGGTGGCTCGGCCGCCCCGGGCTCGCCGGGGACAGCGACGGCCGCCGCTGGGCGCCGTACTTCCGGGGCGCGACGCACGAGGCCGTCGACACGGCCGACGGGCCCGTACTCCGCAGCAGGGCGCACGACCCCGAGTACGGCCTCGCCATCGACATCGAGATCCAGGTGCTCTCGGGCAGCGGGCTCGTCCGCCAGCGGGCCCAGGTCAGGAACGATACCGGGACGCCGTACCGGGTCACCTCCCTCGAACTGGCCCTTCCCGTGCCGTCGGAAGCCGCGGAGATCCTCGACCTGACCGGTCGCTGGGCGCTGGAACGCGTGCCCCAGCGCCGCCCGTTCCAGGTGGGCGAGTGGGTGCGGGCCTCACGTGGCGGCAAGCCGGGACTGGAGCACACCCTGCTGCTGGTCGCCGGTGAGCGAGGGTTCGGCTTCCGGCAGGGGACGGTGTGGGCCACCCACCTCGCGTGGAGCGGCAACCAGGTGCTCGCCGCCGAGCTGACTCCGGCGGGCACGCGGCACCTCGCCGCGGGAGAACTGCTGCTGCCGGGCGAGGTGGTGCTCGGACAGGGAGAGGTATTCCAGAGCCGCTGGCAGTACGGCTCGTGGGGGGTGGGTCTGGACGAACTCGCCGGTCGCTTCCATCGGCACCTGAGGTCCCGGCCGCGGCACCCTCGCTCGCCCCGGCCCGTGGTGCTGAACACATGGGAGGCGGTCTACTTCCGGCACGACCTCGGCACCCTGAACGAACTCGCCGAACGGGGCGCGGAGATCGGCGCCGAGCGGTTCGTGCTCGACGATGGATGGTTCCTTGGCCGTCGCGACGACACCGGCTCGCTCGGCGACTGGACGGTCGACCCCACCCTCTGGCCGGAGGGTCTCACCCCGCTCGCCGATCGGGTGCGCGCGCTCGGCATGGACTTCGGGCTCTGGTTCGAACCCGAGATGATCAACCTGGACTCCGAGCTGGCCCGCCGGCACTCAGAGTGGATCTTCGACGCGGGGCACGGCACCGGCCTGCCCTCCCGGCACCAGCATGTGCTCGACCTCGGCCATCCCGGCGCGTACGCCTACCTGTTCGACCGGATGAACGAGCTCGTGGGCTCGCTCGGCATCGCCTACATCAAGTGGGACCACAACCGGTACCTGCTCGACGCCGGCCACGCTCCCGAGGGCCGGCCGGGGGTGCGCACCCAGGTTCTACAGGCGTACCGGTTGATGGAGCAGCTCAAAGCCGCCCATCCGGGGCTGGAGATCGAATCGTGCGCCAGCGGAGGGGGCCGCGTCGACCTCGGCGTCCTGGAGTTCACCGACCGGGTGTGGCCCAGTGACTGCAACGACCCGCACGAGCGGCTGGAGATCCAGCGCTGGACCGGGCTGCTGGTGCCGCCGGAGATGCAGGGCACGCACATCGGGGCCGAGGAGTCGCACACCACCCACCGGACCCATCCGCTCGACTATCGGGCGGAGAAGGCGCTGTGGGGGCATCTGGGAGTCGAGACGAATCTGCTCACCATGGACGAGGAGACCAGGGCGGCGCTGGCGCGTTGGGTCGCCTTCCACAAGGAGCACCGCGCCCTGTTGCACTCGGGTCGGGTCGTCCACGCCGACCTCGCCGACGCGGCGTACCGGCTGGAGGGGGTCGTGTCGGAGGACCGGGCCGAGGCGCTCTTCGCGTTCAGCGTCGTCGAACGCCCGGCGACCTGGCCGCCGGGACGGATCCGGTTCCCCGGGCTGGACGACACGCGCCACTACACGGTCGAAGCCGTCTACCCCGGTTCCCCGCCCGCGGCCGGCACCGTGCTCCCGCGGTGGCAGCACGCCGGCGTCACCCTGCCTGGGCGGTCGCTACGGCTCGTCGGCGTCGAAGCGCCGTCCCTGGACGTCGACCGATCGGTGGTGCTGCGGGTGGTGAGCACTCCGGCGGGGTCATAGAGCGGCGCCTGCTCAGCCCTTCGCGCGGTCGCGGTACTCGGTGGGACTCGCCCCGTGCATCCGCCTGATGAGACGGTGAGGGCAGTGTGGGAGACAGTGAGGGCAGTGTGGGAGACGGTGAGGGCAGTGTGGGAGACGGTGGGGGCGGTGTGGGAGACGGTGGCGGCGACGTCGTCACGTTCGGTGAGACGATGGCGGCCCTGCGGGCGGATGGCCTGATCAGGCTGGGCGGGACGATGCGGCTCTCGGTCGCGGGCGCGGAGTCCAACGTCGCGATCGGCCTCGCCCGGCTGGGCCACCGAGTCCGCTGGATCGGTCTGGTGGGAGCCGACGAGACCGGG
Organism: Sphaerisporangium flaviroseum; assembly: GCF_039537005.1. Classification (NCBI taxonomy): domain Bacteria; kingdom Bacillati; phylum Actinomycetota; class Actinomycetes; order Streptosporangiales; family Streptosporangiaceae; genus Sphaerisporangium; species Sphaerisporangium flaviroseum. The sequence goes on from NZ_BAAAZR010000007.1 coordinate 171,001, forward strand.
GAACTGGTGCTGCGGACGTTGCGCGCCGAGGGCGTCGACGTGACCCATGCCCGCTCTGATGAGCGCGGGCCCACTGGCATGATCTTGACGGAGCGCCGGGTCGGCGAGCTGATCCGGGTGATCTACCACCGGGCGGGCTCCGCGGCTTCCTTCCTCTCGCCCGACGACGTCCTGCCCGCGCTCGACCCGCCGCCGAGGCTGGTGCACCTCACCGGCATCACGCCGGCCCTCGGACGCGGCCCGGCCGAGGCGGTCCGCGCGGCGGTACGGGCGGCCGCCGCCTCGGGCGTACCGGCCTGTCTCGACGTCAACCACCGCGCCCGGCTCTGGAGCCGCGACCAGGCGGCCGAAGCGCTCCGCCCGCTGGCGCCATCGTTGTCGATCATCGTCGCCTCCGACGATGAGCTGGAACTGGTCGCCCCCGCCTCCGCGACGACGGAGCGCGACCGCGTGGCCGCGCTGCTCGACGCCGGTGTGACCGAAGTGATCGTCAAACGCGGCGGGGAGGGCGCCGACGGCCACACCGCGGATCAGGCCGTCCACACTCCGGCCCGGCGGGTCCAGGTCGCGGACGTGGTGGGCGCCGGCGACGCCTTCGTCGCCGGCTACCTCTCCGGACTGCTCGACGGCCTGGACCTGACCGGCCGTCTCGGCAGGGCGGTCACCACGGGCGCCTTCGCCGTCGCCTGCTCCGGCGACTGGGAAGGGCTGCCCACCCGGCCCGAACTCGGCCTGCTCGACACCCTGCCCGGATCCATTCTGCGCTGACCAACGGCGGGAGCGGGCCGGTGACGGAGGTCCGCGACGGTCGCGGATCGAGCGTTGCTACTCCTCCTCGGCGAACACGGTCTCGCGGCGCCTGCGGATCGTCGGAAGGACGGCGAGGACGAGCGCCGCCACGGCCAGGGCCAGGAGTACCGCGGAGATCGGCCGGGTCAGGAAGACCGACGTGTCGCCGCGGTGGATGATGAACGCCCGCCGCAGGTTCTCCTCGAGCAAGGGGCCGAGGACGAAGCCGAGCAGCAGTGGCGCCGGCTCACAGCCGCACTTGATCAGGATGTAGCCCAGGATCCCGAAGAGCACGATCGCGTAGACGTCGTAGGCGTTGAAGTCCAGCGAGAACGTGCCGATCGCGGCGAACAGGATGATCATCGGGAACAGCACCTGGTACGGGATGCGAAGCATGCGCACCCACAAGCCGATCAGCGGCAGGTTCAGCAGCACGAGCAGTACGTTGCCGATCCACATCGACGCGATCAGGCCCCAGAACAGCGCCGGTTCGTCGGTGAGGACGTTCGGGCCGGGGGTTATGCCGTGGACGATGAACGCGCCGACCATCAGTGCCATGACCGGGTGGGCGGGCAGCCCAAGGGTGAGCAGTGGGATGAACGACGTCTGCGCGGCGGCGTTGTTCGCCGACTCCGGGCCGGCGACGCCCTCGATCGCGCCGCGCCCGAACTCGTGCTGCCGCTTCGAGATCCGCTTCTCGACGGCGTACGAGGTGAACGAGGCCAGCACGTGGCCGCCGCCTGGCAGGACGCCGAGCGCCGCGCCGAGACCGGTGCCCCGCAGGATCGGGCCGATCATCCGGCGCCGATCCTCGCGGGTCGGCCAGAGGTTCTTCACCTTGCTGACGACCGCCGTGCGGGTCTGCTCGTTCTCCAGGTTGCGCAGGATCTCGGCCACCCCGAACATGCCGACGGCGACCGACACGAAGTCGATGCCGCCGTACAACTCGCGCTGGTCGAACACGAACCGGGGCGTGCCGGTGTAGATGTCCTGGCCGACGGTACCGAACAGGACGCCGAGCGCGATCATCGCCAGCGCCTTGAGCGTCGAGCCACGCGCCAGCGCGATCGACACGATCAGGCCGAGCAGCACCAGCGAGAAGTACTCGACCGGGCCGAACTTCAACGCGACGCGGGCCAGCGGCGGGGCCGCGACGGCCAGCACGACGGTGGCCACCGTACCCGCGATGAAGGACCCGATCGCGGCGGCGGCCAGCGCCGCGCCGGCCCGGCCCTGCCGGGCCATCTCGTGCCCGTCCAGCGCGGTGACCGCCGCCGACGACTCACCGGGCAGGTTGATCAGGATGGCGGTCGTCGAGCCGCCGTACTGTGCGCCGTAGTAGATTCCGGCCAGCATGATCAGCGCCGTGACCGGCTCGAAGCTGAACGTGATCGGCAGCAGCATCGCCACCGTCGCCGTCGGCCCGATGCCGGGCAGCACGCCGACCGCCGTCCCGAGCAGCACTCCGACGAAGCAGTAGAGGACGTTCTGGACGAGGAGGGCGGTCGAGAGGCCCAGCGCGAGGTTGTCGAGGAGTTCCATGCCTCAATCCGGATGCCGCGTCAGAACCCCAGCCACGGGCCCACCAGCGGGATCCGCAGCTGAAGTCCGACGACGAAGATGAGCGTGCCTGCCACGGTCAGCCCGGCGGCCACGGCCACGGCCGTGAGCAGCCGTACGCGCGAGCTGGCCAGCGTGGTGAGCAGGGCGGTCACCGCTGACGCCGGTACGAATCCGAGGCCCCGGACGGTGAATCCGAAGAACAGGAGCGCGAGCACGATGACGGCGACCGCACGCCAGGGAATCGATCCGAACGAGATCACCTCGCCAGCGATGAGTCCCTTGATGGCGATCGCCAGGCCCAGGGCGGCCACGGTCGCGCCGACCAGCAGCGGGAAGGCGCCGGGGCCCATCCGCAGTGGGGCGCCCAGCTCGTAGCCGAGCGACCCCACCACGAATGCGCCACCGATCAGGACGAAGATGCCCCCGGCGAGAATGTCCGGGAAGGACCGGCGGCGCTCCACCTCAGGAGGCCTTGACCCCTGCGTCGGCGATGACCTTCGCCCAGGTGCCGAGTTGCTCTTCGAGCTTGGCCCGGTGCGCCTGCGGGGTCGCGTCCTCTGCCGCGACCGGCGCGGTGCCGAGCTTGGCCATCTGGTCGATGACCTTCTGGTCGGCCAGTGCCGTCTTCAGCGCCTCGGACAGCTTCTGTACGACGTCCTGCGGCGTGCCCTTCGGGACGTACAGGCCGTGCCAGACGCTGACCTTGAGCTGGGGCAGCCCGGCCTCGGTCGTGGTGGGCAGGTCGGGCAGGCTCTTCACCCGCTCCGGCGTGGTGACCGCGTACGCCTTCACCTCTCCCGCGGAGATCTGGCCGCTGGTGTTGGTCGTCTGGTCGCACATGAAGTCGACCTGGCCGCCGACGAGGTCGGTCAGCGCGGGGCCGGTGCCTTCGTACGGAACCTCCTGGAGCTTGACCCCGGCGGCCGTCTGGAACAGCAGGCCGCACAGGTGGGACGCGGCGCCGATGCCGGCGTTGGCCAGGGTGACCTTGTTGGCGTTCGCCTTCACGTAGGTCACGAGGTCCTGGAGTGTCTTGGGCTCGAAGTCCTTGCGGGCGACGACCGTCATCGGCACCTCGGTGACGAGCCCCACCATCTCGAAGCTCTCGAGCGGCTTGTAGCCCAGGTCCTTGTACAGGGCGGGCGCCGTCGACATGCCGATGTGGTGCATGAGCACGGTGTAGCCGTCGGGCTCGGCCCGCGCGACCTGGCCGGCGCCGACCGTGCCGCCCGCGCCCTCGACGTTCTGTACGACGATCTTGCCGCCGAGCTTGGCGGCCATCGGCTCGGCGACCATGCGGGTGACGGTGTCCGTCGGACCGCCCGCACTGAACGGCACGACGAACGTGATGTTCTGGTCCGGGTAGCCTCCGCTGCTGGCGCCACCCCCGGTAGGGGTACCTCCGTTGCCGGAACAGGCGGCGACGAGCGAAACGACGCCGATCACGGTGATCATCCGCGCGGCGGCCCGGTACCTGCTGGTCGTTCTCATGTCGCGGCCTCCTCGTCAGCGCATTCGCATTCGTCGGTGAGTGCGCGGCCTCAGTCTGGGCTGGCAGGGACGCGGATGGTGTCAGAGGAATCCCAAGGAATGCGCCGGATGTCAGAGAAATCCCAAGAACTGGAGGGCTAACACGCGCGTCGATCCCGGTCGTACAATCCGGTATGCGGATCACCATCATCGAGGATGACGACCGCGTAGCGCGGGGTCTGGTGACCGTCCTTGCCCAGGCGGGCTTCGAGGTCCACCGCATCGCCACCGCCGCGGAGGCCGTGCGTGCCGCCCCATCCGATGTGGTCCTCGTCGACCTGGGTCTGCCCGACGGCGACGGACTCGACGTGATCCGCAAGCTGCGTGACCGCCCGGAGACCGCCGTCATCGCCGTTACAGCGCGCTCGGAGGAGCACGAGCGGGTCCGTGGCCTGCGCGCCGGCGCCGACGACTACATCGTGAAGCCGTTCGGCATCCCGGAACTGCTGGCCCGGATCGACGCCGTCCTGCGGCGCACCCGGGTGGCCCGTGCCCTGAGCCACCCGGACGAGCCGCTCGTCCTCGGTCCGATGCAGATTTGCGTCGGCACCCGCGAGGTCACCGTCGACGGCACGCCTATAACGCTGACCCGCAAGGAGTTCGAGCTGCTCCTGCTGCTGGCCCGGCGGGCGCCGAACGTGGTGAGCCGCGACGTCATCCTCGACCAGATCTGGGGCGCGACCTGGGAGTCATCGAGTCGCACCCTGGACACCCACATCGCGGCGTTGCGGCACAAGCTCGGGCCGGCCGTGGTCATCCGCACGATCCACGGGGTCGGCTATCGGCTCCTGGCCGACCGGCCGGAGCTGATCGGCTGACGCGCCGTGCACCGTCGCCTGCTCGTCGTCCTCGTGCCCCTCGCGGTGCTGCTCGTCGCGGCGCTCGGGGTGCCGCTCAGCGTCACCGTGGCCGAGCGGGAGATGCAGGAGACCTACGTCGACCGGCTCAACGACGTCGGCCGGTTCGCGTCGCTGGCCGAGACCGCGCTGTCGACCGGGCGGACCGAGGCGCTCCGCCAGGAGCTGGCGCACTACCACGAGCTGTACGGCATCCCGGCCGCGGTGATCGACACGTCGGGCACGGTGCTGCTCGGACCAGCTGGCGCGTACCAGGAGGCGGCGCGGGCCGAGCCGTCGTTGCCCCGGGTCGTGACCGCGGCGCTGGCCGGGGCGAGGTCCGAACCGTCCGCGGAATGGGCGCCGTGGGACGACTCCGCACTCGTGGTCGTGGAGCCGGTGGGCCGGGACAGCGAGGTCGTCGGCGCCATCGTGACGATCTCCGACCTGTCGAAGACGCGCCATCGCATCCTCGTGCGATGGGCCCAGCTCGCCGGGCTCGGGTTGCTGCCGTTGGTCGCGCTGGTGGCCGTCGCCTGGCCGGTGTCGGCGTGGGTGCTGCGGCCGGTACGTGAGCTGGACGCGGCGAGCTCGCGCATCTCACAGGGCGACCTCACCATCCGGGCGGACGCCGAGGCCGGCCCGGTCGAGCTGCGGCGGCTGGCGGAGTCGTTCAACACCATGATGGACGCGGTCGAGAACGCCGTGCAGCGGCAGCGGGCGTTCGTGGCCGACGCGTCGCATCAGTTGCGCAATCCGCTGACCAGCCTGCGGCTCGCTGTGGAGAGTCTGGAACCGCATCGGCGCGCGGCCGGCGACGGACGGGAGGTGTACGACATCGCCGTCGACGAGCTGAAGGCGATGCAGCGGATGCTGAACTCACTCCAGGCCAGTGCGCGGATGGAGAGCATACGGACGGCGTCGCCGGTGGATCTCGACGCGGTGCTGGCGACGCGGGTGGACCGGTGGCGGGCGTTGACGGCGACGGCGGGGCAGACACTGGCGGTCGACGTGCCACCGGGGCTGCGGCTGCTGGAGCCACCGGGCGGACTGGGCAGCATCCTGGACGAGCTGATCAGCAACGCGTTACGGCTGTCGGACGCACAGGTGGTCGAGGTGACCGCCCGATTCGTCCCTGGGGGCGCGGGCACCGGACAGGGCAACGCTTCCGGGGGCGTGGTCGCGATCGCCGTCCGTGACGACGGCCAGGGGATCGACGCGTCCGAGCGGGCCCAGGCGCTACGGCGGTTCTGGCGGTCGCCGCGGCACCAGAACGTGTCCGGGACCGGCCTTGGACTGGCGATCTGCGCCGACCTGGTCGGGGCGGCCGGCGGCGAGCTGCGGCTGGAGGAGGGCCTGCCGCGTCCGGACGGATCCGGGCATGGATTCGCCGCGGTGATCGCATTGCCGGTCGCTCCGCAGGTGGCCACGTCGTCCGACGCCCCGGCGCCGTCGCCCGTCTGAGGACCGGGCTCGGTCGCTCGTTTGAGGGCTCGGTCGGGTCGCTGATCTGAGGGCTCGGATTGGGTCGCAAATCTGAGGGCCCGAGTTGGGTCGCTGATTTTAAGAGCCCGGGTTGAGTCGCTGGCTGTCGCTGTCTCGGGTCAGCGTTTGCGGTCGCGGAACCAGGCGGCCGCGCCCGGATGGAGCGGGATCGACGCGGTGGAGATCCCGGTACGCACGTTGATCCGCCACGCTTCGGGAACGGCTTCGGCGTCGTCGCGGCCGGTGGAGGTGATCGTGCCGGTGTGCGTGAATATCGTGTCGGTGATGGCGTAGATCAGGTCATCGGGCAGGTCGTTGCGCACGAGAAGCACGTTCGGCACAGCGACGGTACGGGTGGCCGGGACGCCGGCGTAGGCGGTCGTGGGGATGATGGCCGGAGTGTAGGGACCGGGGAACGCCGTGAAGAGCGCGTCCGCCTGCGCGTCCAACGGGATCAACCGGATCGGGTGCCGCTGCGCCAGCTCCGTGATGGCAGGTGTCGGGACGCCGGTCAGGGAGAACATCGCGTCGATCTCACCGTCGCGCAGTGCCGCAGCCGATTCCGCCTGGCTGAGGTACCGGCCGTCGGCTTTCACCAGGCCGAGCTCCAGAACCCGAAGCGACGTGAACTCCGTACCCGAGTCGCGCGCACCGAGGGATACGCGCTTGCCCTCGACGTCCCGGAACTCGTCGATCGCCGAACCGGCCATGACCACCAAATGCAGGTGACTGTCGTAGAGCCGGCATATCGCCGAGAGCCCCTCGGGCGCGCTGCCGTCGGTCGTGATCAGCGCGTCCAGGCTCGTCAGCCCAAGGTGCACCTCACCGGTCCGCAGCATCCGGATGTTGTCGGTGGACGCCCCGCTCGGCACGGTGATCACCGTGGCACCCGGCACCTGCTCGGAGATGTGCTCGGCCAGCGCACCGCCGATGCGCCGGTACACCGCCCCCGCCGGCCCGGTGGCCAGCCGCAGGTGAACCTTGTCGACCTCAGGCTGCCGGGAGCAACCGGCGACCAGCCCTCCTGCGGCCAGAAGCACCACCCGCCGACTGAGCCGGGTCTCCGGTTTCACTGCCATGCCGAGATGATACGAACGGCACCCATCCACATCAGCGTCTCATCAATGCGCCGCATCCGCTTGGGCGCCGGTTCACCGTTGGCCCGACGGGGAGACGAGCGCCTGCTCATAGGCGGCGATGACGAGCTGTGCGCGGTCGCGGGCGTGCAGCTTGGACAGGAGGCTGCCGATGTGGGTCTTCACGGTCCCCATCGAGATGCGCAAGGCCTGGGCGATCTCCTGGTTGGACAGGCCGCGGCCGACGAGCGTGAGCACTTCGGCCTCTCGGCCGGTGAGCACATCGAGTGTGCGCGCCACTTGCGGCGCGGACCGGTCGAGGTAGTGCTCCACGAGGCGGGTGAGGATGCTCGGGGCGAACAGCGACTCCCCGCCATGGGTGCGCCGTATCGCTTCGGCGAGCCGGCCAGGCTCGGCGTCCTTGAGGAGGAAGCCGCTGGCTCCGGCCCGGAGCGCGGCATGGACGTACTCATCCAGCTCGAACATGCTGAGCACGAGGACGCGGGTGCCGGTCAAGGCGGGGTCGGCGGTGATGCGGCGGGTGGCCTCGATGCCATCACCGCCGGGCATCCGGATGTCCATGAGCACGACAGCGGGGCGCAGTACCCCGGCGCGGGCGACGGCCGCCTCGCCGGTGTCCGCCTCACCGGCGACGACGAGGCCGGGTGCGCCCCCGATGATGAGCCGGAGGCTGTGGCGGATGAGGGGCTGGTCGTCGACGACGAGCACTCGTACGGGCTCGCTCATCGGCGTCCCGTCTGGCCGGCGGTCTCAGGCAGGCGTGCGGTGACTCGGTACCCGTGGCCGGCGGGCCCGGCGTGCAAGCTACCGCCCAACGCTCCGACGCGCTCGCGTAGCCCAGCCAGGCCCGCTCCGGCTCCGGGGTGGGGCACCCAGCCGGGGCGTGGCCCGTCGTCGGAGATCGTGGCGATGACCGCGTCTTCGTCGCGGTGGACGGTGATGTGGGCGCCCGTGGGCCCGGCGTGCCGGGCGGTGTTGGCGAGCGCCTCCCGCACGATCGCGCACACGGTGAGCTGCACGCCCGCGGACGGCTCGCCGATGTCGCCCGCGTCGAGGGCCACGGTCACTCCGCTCGTACGGGCGGCGTGCACGATGCGGGGGAGGTCGTCCAGGGTCTCGGCGGGTCGCAGGGGCGCGTCGTCGCCGGGAGTGCGCAGCACGGTGAGCAGGCGGCGCAACTCGGTGGTGGCCTGGCGGCCGGCGCGTTCGATGTCGGTCAGCGCGGCGACGCGTTCCGCATCACCGGCCGGCCCGGTGAGGGTGCGTGCGGCGGCGGCGCGGATCGTGACGAGCCCAAGCCCGTGGGAGGCGAGGTCGTGCAGGTCGCGGGCGATGCGCAGCCGCTCGGCGTGCGCGGCCCGTTCGGCTGCCCAGGCGGTCAGTTCGTCCTCATAGAGGCGCCGCTGACGGCGGGTGCGAAGCAGCGCCCACACCAGCACGGAAACCGCGTAGGTGGCGGCGGCGAGCACGACGGCGAGGGTGCCGGCCGGCTGGTCCGCGCCGATGGTCGACAAGGCGAGGACAAGGGTGACGAGCAGGAGGGCGGCGATCAGCCAGACGCGTGAGCGCAGCACGGGCCGATCAGTGGGTTCCACCCGTCCGAGTCTAGGTTTCCGGCCGCGCACGCACATCGGCCCCAGGTCTGACGGACCCCGGTCAGAGGAGCACGGTGAAAGGCCCGACTCGGGGCCGATGCCTGAGCGACCTGATGGGTCTGAGATATCGCGCATGCTCTTGTTCGACCAACTCGTCAAACGCCGCGGTGCCCGCACCGTTCTCGACCACGTCGGCTTCGAAGCGCGACCGGGGCGGGTGACCGCGTTCCTCGGCCCGAACGGCGCGGGCAAGTCCTCCACGCTGCGGATCCTGCTCGGACTGGACCGCGCCGATGGCGGCAGCGCCCTCGTCGGCGGCAGCCCGTACCGGAGCCTGCGGGATCCACTGCGCACGGTCGGGTCGATCCTCGACGGCTCCGGCGCGCACCGCTCCCGCACGGCACGCGCCCACCTGGCCTGGGTGGCGCGCAGCAACGGCATCCCGCGCCGCCGCGTCGGGGAAGTGCTGGAACAGGTCGGACTGGCCGATGCCGGCGGGGTCCGCGTCGGCCGGTACTCGCTGGGCATGGGCCAACGGCTCGGGCTCGCGGCGGCGCTGCTCGGCGAGCCGGAGGCGCTCGTGCTGGACGAGCCGGTCAACGGCCTGGACCCGGACGGCATCCGCTGGATTCGGGGGCTGCTTCGCCGCCACGCCGACGCCGGTGGCACCGTTCTGCTGTCCAGCCACCTGATGGGCGAGGTCGCCGGACTCGCCGATGACCTCGTCGTCATCGCGGGCGGCCGCATCGTCAAGACCGGGACTCTGGCGGAGGTGACCGCCGGGTTCGGCGGCCTGGAGGACGCGTTCTTCGCCCTCACCGGCGGCGGAGACGGAGCCGGGCGATGAACGCGTGGAACACGTTCGCGGCGGAGCTGCGGAAGACCGCGACCCTGCCCGCCGCGTGGTCCGGGGTGGCGGTGGCACTGCTCGGATCGGCCGCGATCACGCTACTGAACGCCATCTCGATTCGTGCCGCGCTCGCCGCGGGCCGGCCCGAGACGCGAGCGTTCACCTCCCCGTTCGAGGCGGCGTTCGCCGCGATGCCGCTTGGCACCATCGGCGCGGTCGTCATCGGGGTCACCATCTTCAGCAGCGAGTACACGGCCAACAGTACCGATGCCGGCGGCGGCCGGCAGATCACCACGGCCCTCGCCGCGTCCCCGCGCAGAGTGGGCCTGCTGGCGGCGAAGGCGGCCACCATCGTCGTATTCGTCGCGGTGATCGCCGCGGTCACCCTGCCCGTCTCCGCCGGCATCGCGCGGGCCGTCATCGGCGAGGCCGGGACCGAGACCGTCACGCTCGGCGAAGCGGTGACGCGCTGCCTCGGTGGCACCCTCTACTGGACTCTCACGGGGCTCATCGCGTTCGCGATCACGGTGCTGGCCCGCAGCGGAATCATCCCGCTCATCGTCCTCATCGTGAACAGTTCTCTGGTGTCGTTCTCGCTGCTGCTGACGAAACTCACCCCGCTCGCGCACTGGCTTCCCGACATGGCCGGCCGCAGGCTCTTCGACGGCCTCTCCACCGTCGAGGGCGGGCTGGACGCCGTACCGGGCGCGCTCGTCATGGGCGGCTGGACACTCGGCCTGCTCATCGTCGCCACCGTCGTCTTCCGCCGCCGGGACGCGTGAGCACCGTGCGCCTCGGAAACGTCACCATGGCCGAGCTCGGCAAGCTCCGCACCCTGCCCGCGACGACGCTCACCGTCATCGGCGCGATCCTCTCCGGCATCGTGATCACCGTCGTCCTCACCGCCGCCGCGGCCGATCAGGGCGCGCGGGCGTCGGCCATCGGCATCACCCTCCAGGCGGTGCCGTTCGCGCAGGCATGGTTCGTCCTGCTGGGTGTCCTGCCCGCCACGCACGAGTACGCCGGCCGCCAGTTCCGCACGTCCCTCACGTCCGTGCCGGACCGTGGCCTGCTGGTCACCGGCAAGACGGTCGCCGCGCTCCTCGTCGTCGCCGCCAGTGCGGCGGTGGGCATCGGCACGAGCCTCGCCGCCGCCACGATCACGCGGCACCTGACGGACGCCCCGCCTGCTGCGCACGACGGCGGGCCGTGGCCTCTCGCCGGCGCGGCGGCCTGCCTCACGCTCATCGGCCTGCTCTCCCACGCCGTCGCGTTGCTCGTACGACACCTCGTGCCCGCACTGGCCGGAACGCTCAGCCTCGTGCTCATCGTCTCTCCCGTGCTCGGCGGGCTCACCGAACACGCCCGCTGGCTGCCCGACCGCGCCGTCGCGCGGCTGTACGCCGACACCGACGCCGTACTCACCCCGGGTACCGGCGCTCTCGTCGCCCTCGGGTGGATCGTCCTGATCGGGAGCGTGGCGATCGCACGTTTCAGCCGGCGGGATGCGTGAGCAGGCCGTCCCCACCCGCTTGCGGTGGCGCGTGCCGTTCCCCCTGACGGCGGGGATGCGCCGCCCGGCGCGTCGGCCGCGAGGGCCGGTTCTCAGGAAATACTCTCCGGCCAGCTTATGGCGCTTTTAGATGAAATTTATAACAGTAGGGCGATGGAGCGCGTGCCGCAGGAGGCTGGTGCGGCCGAGGCTCGGAGAGCCGTGGCTGGGAGAGCTCGGTGGTTCGTCGGGGGTGGCGCGCTTGTCGTCGTGGCCGTGCTGGCGTACTGGCTCGGAAGCAGCGGTGGGAAGGGCGAAGCGGCCGCGCCCAGGCCGAGCGCGACGCCGACGCCCAGTGCGACGCTCACGGTGGCCGATGTCTTCAGGAGGGTCGGGCCGTCTGTGGTGGTCATCCAGGCCGGGAAGTCGCTGGGAACCGGGGTGATCGCGGCCGAGGACGGGACGATCCTGACGGCGCACCACGTCGTCAAAGGCACCGAGGACGAAGCCACCGAGAACAAGGGCACCGAGAACAAGGGCACTGAGGACAAGGGCACCGAGGACGTCACCGTGACGTTCGCTGACGGGACCAAGGCGAAGGCCGTTGTCGTGTCGTCGAATCCCAAGCGCGACGTCGCGACCCTCAGGCCCGCGGCGTTGCCGGAGATCGTCGTCCCGGCGACGCTCGGCGGCGGCGTGGCCGTGGGCGCTCCCGTCGTGGCGATCGGCAATCCGCTGGGCCTGACCTACAGCGTCTCCACCGGCGTCGTGTCGGGCCTGAACCGGACCGCCGACCGGACCGCCGAGGACGGCGACCTGAACGGGCTCATCCAGTTCGACGCCTCCGTCAACCCGGGCAGCTCCGGCGGTCCCCTTCTGGACGCTCGCGGCCTGGTCATCGGGATCGTCGTCTCGATCGCCGACCCGGGAGGCGACGAGGCGTTCGCCGGCATCGCGTTCGCGGTGCCGATCGGCGCGGCCCTGGGCGGCAGCGAAGGCGACGGGCCGCCTGGCGACGGGCCCCAGATCTGACCGAAGCCTGACGAGAAGGAACAATATGACCTCGACCAAGTCCCCCGAGTCGGCCCATCCGCTCGAACAAGTCCTGTTCGAGGTCAAACGTACGATCGTCGGGCAGGACGTCCTGCTGGAGCGCATGGCCGTCGCGCTGGTCGCCGACGGACACCTGCTGGTCGAGGGCGTGCCCGGCCTGGCCAAGACGCTCGCGGTTAGGTCGCTGGCCGCCGCGATCGCCGGGAGTTTCCAGCGCGTCCAGTTCACCCCCGACCTGGTGCCCGCCGACCTCGTGGGCACGCGGGTCTACCACCAGCACTCCGGCGAGTTCCGCACCGAGCTCGGCCCGGTGTTCGCGAACCTGCTACTGGCCGATGAGATCAACCGGGCCCCCGCCAAGGTGCAGAGCGCCCTGCTGGAGGTGATGCAGGAGCACCAGGTGACGATCGGCCGTGAGACGTTCCGGGTGCCCGAGCCGTTCCTGGTCATGGCGACGGAGAACCCGATCGAGTCGGAGGGCACCTACCCGCTGCCCGAAGCGCAGGTCGACCGTTTCATGATGAAGGTGGTCGTCGACTATCCGACGCAGGCCGAAGAGCAGGCGATCGTCGGCCGGGCGCTGCGTCCGCCGGAGCCGCCGAAGCCGATGGTGACGGCCGAGGACCTGATCGCGATGCGGGCCCGTGCTCAAGAGGTGTACGTCGATCCGGCGATCGTCGACTACGCGGTACGGCTGGTCGCCGTGACGCGCTCCCCGGCGATGGCCGGGCTCGGCGAGCTGGAACGGTACGTCACCTACGGGGCGAGCCCACGGGCGTCCATAGCGCTCGTCACCGGCGCCCGCGCGCTGGCGTTCCTGCGCGGCCGCGACTACGTCCTGCCGCACGACCTGGCCGAGCTCGCGCTCGACGTGCTGCGCCACCGCCTCGTGCTGTCCTACGAGGCCCTCGCGGACGACGTCGACGCCGACACGATCATCACCAGGGTGCTCGGGGCCGTCCGGGCGCCCGACGTCGTCCTGCAGAATCGCTGAGCCATGGCCACCGCCCCCGAGAGGCTCCTGCTCCGCCTGGAGTGGAAGGTCGTCCGCAGGCTCGACGGCCGGCTGCAGGGCGCCCACCGTACCGCGCACCGCGGCTCCGGGATCGACTTCACCGGGTTGCGCGCCTACAACGACGGCGACGACGCCCGGCACATCGACTGGAACGTGACCGCTCGGCTGGACGAGCCGCACCTGCGAGTGTTCACCGAGGACCGCGAGCTGACGGTGTGGCTCGTGCTCGACCGGTCGGCGTCGATGGCGGCCGGCCGGCCGGGGCGTGGCAAACACGACGTGCTCGCCGAGCTCGCGCTCGTCCTCGCTCGGCTGTTCGGCAGGGGTGGCAACCGCGTCGGCGCCCTGCTGTTCGACACCGGGATGCTGCGCGTCGTGCCACCCGGCACCTCCCGGCGGCACGCGCTGCGGATCGGCGCCGAGCTGGAACGCACCTCGGAGACGCGCGGCGGTGCCACCACCGACCTTGCGGAGATGCTCGACGCGGCCGGCCGGCTCGCGCGCCGCCGCGCACTCATCGTCGTGCTGTCGGACTTCATCGGCGAAGGCGACTGGGAGCGCTCGCTCCAGCGCCTGGCCCGGCGGCACGAGGTGGTCGCGCTGCGGATCGTGGACACCGCCGACGACGTGCTGCCCGAAGCAGGGCTGATCGTGGTCGAGGACGCCGAGACGGGCGAGCAGCTCGTCGTCGACTCCGCCGACCCGCTGTTGCGGGTCCGCTTCCGCGCCGCCGTCGACGCCCGCGACGCCCGCCTCGAGGCGGGCATGCGCCGGGCCAGGGTGCCCGTCCACCGCGTCGACACCGACCGCGACCTGGCCGAGGCACTCGTCGAGGTCGTCTCCCGAACCTGGGACCGGTCGTGATGAATGGGCTTGTCGAGGTCATCAGGGGTGTCTGTCCATCGCGTCGACACCGACCGCGACCTGGCCGAGGCGCTTGTCGAGGTCGTCTCCCGAACCCGGGACCGGTCGACATGAATGAGTTTGTCGAGGTCAGCAATGGACACCAGACCCTGGTCATGAGGCCGGCGAAGGAGGCCTCATGACCCTGTCCTCACCGCTGCTGCTGGCCGTCGGACTGCTCGTCACGGCGGCGCTCGCCTGGGCGGCCGTCGTGTCGGCGCGCCGCCGGACGGCCGCGCTCGCCGCGGCCGGTGTCGCCGTGCCGGGCGGCCGCCAGGCGCACCTCGGCATCGGCCTGACGATCGCCGGCGTCGGGGCACTCGCGATCGCCACCGCCGGACCGACGGCCATGGTGCCGGTCCCGCGGACCGCGGGCACCGTCATCCTCGCCATCGACGTCTCCAACAGCATGGGTGCCGACGACGTCGCGCCCAACCGGCTGGCGGCCGCGCAGCGGGCGGCCCGCGCGTTCGTGGCGGCACAGCCCGGCAGCGTCGACATCGGAGTCGTCGCGTTCGAGCGGGGCGCGCTCACCACCGCACGGCCCGACGCCGACCACTCCATCGCGCTCGCGGCCGTCGACCGGCTGAAGGTCACCGGCGGCACCTCGCTGGGGACGGCCATCATGGCCTCGCTGTCGGCGATCACCGGCAAGCCGGTGGCCGCCGGCCGCGACGACGCCACGCCCGACATCGGCTACTGGCCGTCGGCGACGATCGTGATGTTCTCCGACGGCCAGAACCAGGGCGCGGGCGTCGAACGGGCAGCCGCCGTGGCCCAGCGGGCGGGCGTCCACATCCACACCGTCGGGGTCGGCACCGAGGCGGGGGCGACGGTGAAGGTCGACGGCTACCACCTGCAGACCTCGCTCGAAGAGGACACTCTCACCTTGATCGCGCAGACAACCGGCGGCGCCTACCACCCCGCCTCGGACGCGGCGCGGCTCGTCGGGATCGCCGACACGATCGATCTGCGGCTCACCGTCTCCGACGAGCCGCTGCCCCTCGCCGGCGGGCTGATCGGGCTCGCCCTCGCGCTGCTCACCGCGGGAGCTGCGCTCACCGTGCTCCGGTCTGGACGGGTGATTTGAATGTCGTTCTCATGGCCGTGGGCGCTGCTGGCAGTCTTGGTCATCCCGCTGATCTTCGCCATCCGCGAGTGGGCGCGGCGCCGCCGCCGGCGGGTCGCCGTGCGCGTCACCTCGATCGCGCTCGTACGGAGCGCCTTGCCCGGCCGTACGCGCTGGACACGGAAGATCCCCGCGGCACTGTTCATCGCCGGGCTCGCGCTGCTCGCGGTCGGCGCGGCGCGGCCGCAGGTGTCGGTGCCGGTGCCGAGGACGTCGGCGACGATCCTGCTCGCGCTCGACACCTCCGGCTCCATGTGTTCCACGGACGTCGACCCCAATCGCATCACCGCCGCGAAGAAGGCCGCCGCGGACTTCATCGAGTCGCAGCGGGGCGGGCCGCGCATCGGCTTGGTCACCTTCGCGGGCACTGCGGGTCTGCTCGTCCCTCCGACCGACGACACCGAATCGCTGATCGAGGCGCTGGACAACCTCACCGTGTCCCGCGGCACCGCGATCGGGCAGGCGATGCTCACCTCGATCGACGCGATCGCGGAGGTCGACCCGTCGGTCGCCCCCACCGGTGCGAACCCCGGCAACAGTGGTGGAGAAGGCTACGCCGGTGCCGCGATCATCGTCCTCACCGACGGCGCCAACACCCAGGGCGTCGAACCGCAGAAAGCCGCGCAGGAGGCGGCCCTGCGCCGCGTCCGTGTCTTCCCCATCGGCTTCGGCACCACGAAGCCGGCCCCGATGGTCTGCGACAACTCACAGTTCGACGGCTACGGCGGCTACGGAGGCTTCGGCCGCGGTGGATTCGACAGAGGCCGCAACCCCCGCACCATCGACGAGCCCGCGCTCAAACGGATAGCTCAGACCACCGGCGGCTCCTACCACCGCGCGGAGAACGCCGACCAGCTCCAGAACGCCCTCGACGCCCTCCCCGGCAGCTTCACCGTCATCCACAGCCGGGTCGACACAGCCGCCGCCTTCGCCGCCGGCGGCGCCATCCTCATCATCACGGCCCTGTCCCTCTCCCTCTGGTGGAACCGCCCCCGCCCCCCGACCCGCTGACGGACCCTTTGGCCGAAACGCCTCATCGGACGCCGCCGGTCATGGTGCGGATGAACAACGAGCGGTTGGGCACGAACAAGAACCGTGCCGCCGAGATCTGCTTCCTTATCAAGGCGTTGGAGAAGATGAAGTGACCGAGCTGGCCTTCTATACGACGGCGCTCGCGACTGGCACTGTGCTGGGCCTAGGAATCGGTTCGCGGGCCGAGGATGTGGAACGCATCCTCGGCTCGGATTTCCTGGACGACCCCGGCCGGGCACCCTGCGGCGGGACTACGGTCTGGTGGAGTTCGGATTTGAGCGGGATCACGAGTGGAGGTGCCGAGTAATCAGTATTCAGGTCCACCGGCTCGCCTGCCAGGAGGACGACGCGGTGCCCGCCGCTCTGCGCGAGAAGTACGGCTCGTTCGCTGCTTACCTGCCCTACGCAAGCCTGGCCCCCGCACTGGCCGCTCTCGGCTACACGACCCACATCGACTTGGAGGACACGCATACGGGTCTTCGGGTCCTCCAAGTCGGCCACACGGGGACCGAGATCATCGTTGTCACCGACAGAGCGGCTGAACGCACGGAAAACCGCCCAGGATGCGGCGATGTGTGGTCAATCTCGCTGTCGCGCCAAAGTCGATGAGACACGGGGTCTTGCCCCTGAGGTGGGCAACTCAAGTACCGGATGATTCAGATGGGATTTGGTCCCAAATGCGACTATTTGAGCAATTAGCCGGGCTCCTCGCCCATCACAGATCGTTTCGCCACGACTGATCACGTCGTAACAGCACTGTTCCAGTCGCTTCCTGGGCCAGCCGCTCCTCGGCGACAAGGATGTCAGCTGCCTGGCGACGGAGGGTGGCGGGCAGCCAAGAGACGCGTCGTTCAGCGACGAGTGGATCGACCCGTTGCGGGGCCGGTCCTCGGACGTCTTGCCGGACAAGAAGCCGGTAGAGGCCGGCGGCGGGACGGACCGGCGGGAGTCCCAACGCCGCGGCGGACACGTTGGCCCGCTGCGGGATGGTCAGTCCGTTACCGTCAAGATCGCCGTAGTAGGCGATGTCCGTCACGCCGACCAGCCTCCCGATGCGGGCAACGGAAGCCTCGAAGGCGTGGCCGCCGCCGAAAGCCACGTAACCAACTTGCCCGCAGTTGCCGGCCAACAGTGAGTTGATGGTTTCGAAGGTGTCGCTGTTCTCGATCACCAGGACGATGCCGCCGCCGCCGACGCGTTCATAGGCCAGCGGCGGTGGGACCCGCTCGGCGAACAGCGTGGCCATCGTGAGGCGGCCGGGCGCGAACAAGGTGGTGGCCGCGAGCGCATCAAGGCGCTTCTCATCACCGAAGATCTCCAGGGAGCGCTCACGCATCGGTACGACAGTCCGCCGGTCTTTGTCCCCGTCGGTGTCGCGCAGCCACCGATTGATCGTCTTGAGGACCTCGATCTGTGTAATGGTCAGTTGGTCTGCCCCCGCCCACGAAAGCTCGCGACGCCAAATGACAGGTGCTGTCGCACGCAAGGATCGAGTCTTTGGCTTCGGAGGCAGGGGCAGACGGAGCCAGCGCGGTAGCGGTGGCTGTGCGTCGTCCCACCCATCACGACCCCGCGGCAGCTCCACCAGGTCATGGTCGGCGAGTTCATCGAGAAGCGCGGACAGAACGGGACGGCCTTGCGTAGTCCCGGCTGTCCCTGGGCATGCCTGGACGAAAGCCGCGAAGATCACGACCTGCTCGATACGACGCTCCGTCGTTGCATTCAGGATTGCTGAGAAGCAGGTCGCTGATTCCGACAGCGGTTGCCGCTGGGCCTCTTCGTTACCACGGTCGTCGCTCACCGGTCCTCGGCCATCTCGTCGTAGCTCTCCTGCTGTACCTCTTCGCCGGTATCGGGCGTGGTAGTGGGCTCGCGCGGCTTCACCAACAACCGCACGGCAGAGACTCGGCCGGTGGCACCGTCCTCGTCCGGCCCTGTCTCGCCGATGACACGATCGGTTACGTGCAAATGCCGTATCCCGGTGCGCTGATCGGCGTCGTTGCGCAGCCGGATGCACAGCGGGAACGTGGCCAGCACCCGGTCTTCCATGTTTCCAGTGGTGTAAATCAGCTGGACGCCGAGCGCGGCGGCCATGCTCATCTGCAGGGTCAGCAGGTAGTCGGCACTGGCCTTGCCGATCGGGTTGTCCAGGATCAGCATCCCGCCCAGGCGGCTGCTGCTGCGGGCCCCGGTCCGCGTGCTGCTGCGCAGTGCGGCGAGTGTGCAGTACAGCATGATCGCGCCAGTGAGCTCCTGGCCGCCCGAGAAGACCTTGCTCATCTCACTGATCGACGCGTATTCAGCGCGGCCTGCCGAGTCAGGCTTGAGGATCTCCACCTTGAAGTCACGTGGTACCGCAGCCCCCACACAGCGCAGCACAAGGTCCCGGCCGGGCAGGTTCGGCTGAGCGCGGGCGTTCTCGTCCAGGGTCTCGGCGATCCGCACTGCCAGGACCTGCGGCTCCGGCTTGGCAAAGCCGATCTTCAGGATCCTGCGTCCGGCCCACACCCCGGAGCCTTCGGGGAGCCGGGAAAGCCGCTCGGCCTTCTCAAGAAGGGTCAGCGCCTCGCCGGCGTGGTGCTTGAGCTGGTCGATCAGCAGTCTCCGGTGACGCTCAGAGCTCTCCAGGTCGGTGGTCAGGCTCGCGGCCCGTCCTGCCAGCTGGACTGCCCACTGGTCGGCCCGCTCGATCAGCGACGCTTTGTCGATCTCGGTGAGCTGCTTGTAGATCGGCGCCTTGAGCTTGCCGAACCGGTTCTGGTTGGCGGTTTCGCGGAAGCCGATGACGGCATCGTCCACGGCCTGGTTCGCTTGGTGAAGCTGGTCAGACGCCTGGCCGTACGCCTCAGTCGCCCTATCGGCAGCCTGCTGCGCTTCGTCGGCGCTTCCCGCGAACGGTCCGGAACCGGACGGAAGCTGCAGCTTGCGGACCGCGGAGGCAAGGCCGCGGTGAATGACCGTCATTTCGCGGGCCGCAGCTTCGGCGTTGTGCAGCTTGCGCTCGGCGGTCTTTTCCGATTGAGAAGCTGCCGCGAGAAGGGCCTCAGCGTCGGTCAGTGCGGTGACCGCCCGTTCGGCGAGCATCACGCCTTCGACGGGGTTCGATGGCGTCCAGTCCGCGTCCAGGTTGGTCCACGGCATCCCGTTTTGCCGACTGGCTGAGGAGACTTCCGCTTGCAGCCGGCCGGTCCGCTTAGTCAGCTTGCCATGCTCGGCCTCCAGCGTCTCCACGGCGCGGCTGAGCCGCCGTTTCGTGGCTTCGAGGGATTCGGAGCTGCCAGCGTCTGGAGAGGTTGCCACCGTTTTGGCTCGGGCCACGATGCCGGCCGGTTCGCCGAGTAGTTCCGCGTCTAGATCTGACGCTTCCTTCTGCGCGTCATCGACGCGCCGCCGCAGGTCCTCGCCGACTTCTACGGCGCGGAAACCGTCTGCGGCTTCTTGATAGGAAATCTCCAACGAGGCCAGGTCGGCTTCGTCCACGTCGAGGCTGAGCGGCTGATTCCCGTAGACGATCTTCTTGAGCCGGTCGGCGTACGAGGCAGCGTCACGGCGGAACGACTCGGCTTGCACCGCGTATTCGGTGGCTCGCTGGCGCAGCCGCTCGGCTACTTCACGAAACTCCTGGGCTGCCGCACCACGCCCTTCGGCTTCCGCCTTCAGCCTGCTGATCTCCAGACGATCCTGATCGGCCTCGGCGGCGGCTACCGCGAGCCGCTCGAAGGACTCTGCGATGCGGGTGTCGTCGGCGGCGGTCTCTTCGGCGTCCGCCACCACAACGGCATGCTCGTCGAGGGCGTCAACGGCCCGCGTGTGCGCGTCGCGGGCGGCGTCGAGCTTGGCCTTGGCCTCGGCTGCGCCGGCCGACGCTGTTTCCGCCGCAGAGCGCAGCCGCTCGGCCTGACCTGCCGGGTGGTCGTGAAGCCAGGTGTCGAGTTGATAGCCCAGCTGTCGGGCTGCCGTCCGGCGTTCGGCGAGTTCATGGAGGTCATGCGCGCGGCCTTCGATGCGTGCCTCAGCTTGTTCCCCCAGCTCGGCAGCGGCCTTCGGGTCATGCAGAGCGGGTGTCGGCTCCACGACGAACCCGATCCCCGGTTGCTCGGGTTCCCCTTCCAGCGACTCGGCGGTGGCGACGAGCACTGCCGCCGACGGCAGCAGGCGCGCCTCGGCCAGTACTGCTCGTGCCTTCTCCAAAGCGGTCTGGTCGGCCACTACGATGCCGTCGACCAGCGCGGGGTGGGCCTGGATGGCCTCGGCATGCAGGCGGGGATTCACCAGCTGCTCCAGCGCCCGCCAGCCTGCGCTCGCGGTGATTTCGTGGTCTGTCAGCAACTCCAGCAGGTCCTCGACCGCCTGGCGCGGCGGCATGAGCGCTTCATCCTCCACGGTGAGCGCCTCGATGAGCCGCTGATCCGCCCGATTGTCAGCGGTTAGTGCGTTGAGCCGGTCCCCGGCCGAGCCCTCAGCCGCGGCGGCCAGGTCGCGCAGCGTGGGCGCGTTCGCCTCCAACCACAGTGCGGGGTCACCGCCAGGGACTTCCTCGTCGCCGTCGAGTTCAGCGAGTTCGCGCAGCTGTGTCCCTGCGGCGAGCGTTTGTGCGGCGGCTTCCATGTCCTCGACCGCCCGTACGGCAGCCTCGGCGGCCTGCCGGGCCTTCACCTCGGGTTCGATCAACTGGTTCGCGGCCTCGTCAAGCTGACGGGCCTGCAGCTTGAGTTGTCCGTCCACCTCACGTGCCCGTGTCGCCTTGGTCTTGCTCTCCTCGGCCTGGCTACGCAGCCGGGTGTTGGCCTCGGAAACGGATTCGCCTTCGTGAAGGATGCCTTGCTCCCGCGCCACCTCGACGCGGGAGTCCACGTCCGTGACCTGCTTGGCCAGCAGCTTGGCATGCACGGTGTTCGATGTGGCTTGTCGTTCGTCCTCCCCAGCGCGACCTTCGGCCTCGGCCGCATCCGACGTGTCCTTCGCGCTCTTGCGGGTGAGTTCGGCCCCCTGCGTCGAGCACCGTTGCACAGCACTCTGAAGAGCGCCGGCGAACCGAGCCCCGGCCTGATCGCGACGTAACCGGGCAGCTCCCGCGGCCTGTTCGGCAGCATCCAGCAACTCGCTGGCGACCTGGTATTTAACATGCGCGGCAGCGGCTCTCAGCACCTTGGGAACAAGCGTCCATGCAGCGAGTTCCGTGCGCTCGCCGGTAAGCTGCTGCTCGGTCTCCTTGGCTTTGGCGCACGCTTCGTCGTAGCGAAGGCCCAGAGTTCTGCGTTGTATCTCCTTGTGGACCAGCTCGGCTTCGTCGCGTACTTCTTGCCGTCCTATGGCCTTGCTCTTCGCGGTCGCCAGGTCCTCGCGGTAGGTGGCCAGCACGCCCGCGGAACGCTGAACCGACTCCCGCACCTCAGCCGCGAGTTGCGCCAGTGCTGTCGCGGCGGTCCGGGCGGCCTTGGCTGCCGCGACCTGCTGCGTGTGCTGGAAGGCGAGGCTCTGAGCAGCAGTCGCCGTGGCGGTGGAGAAGTCGCGGTCCAGCAGCAGTTGCTCGCGTCGCCCAATATTCTTGGCGTAGGCGCCGAAGGCGTTGCCCAGCTCGGTGAAGCTCTCGGCGTCCAGAGCCTTGCTCAACAGCCACTCGACGAACTGCCGACCGGTCGTGGTCTTGAACGCCTCTGCCGCATCGCCCTCGTCGACGTTCATCGCCTGCTGCACCGCGAACAGGTCCGGCTCCAAGCCGAGCCGGCGCAGGTGGTTCTCCCACTCGCCCTGCCGTTTCTCGACCTCCACGTGCAGCGACTTGTCGGCGGAGTCCAGCCGCTTGAGCGCGTCGTGGAAGGCGTTCATCGGCAGCCGCCGTCGGCCCTCGGCGAACGGAAGCGTGGCCAGGGTCGTGACGCCGTTGGGGTTGAAGGAGTAGAACAGCCGCTCGACCTTGCCGTCCGCGACCGGGGACAACACTTGGCCGGTCACCAGCGTCTCACCGGTGCGGACACTCACCCATTCCAGCGCCACATGTGACGGAGCGGCCGCGGACACCACATATGCCCGCAACGCTTCACGGCCTTTGCGGGACTGCCGGTCGGGAAGCACCGTGGACAGCAGCATCCGAATGAACACGGACTTTCCGCCGCCATTCTCCAACACCAGCAGCGTCGCCAGAGCCGGACGCCGGAACAGCTGGCCAGCCGACGGGATCAGGGTGCTGGCCGGGATACCCGGGCCTCCGCCGGACAAGTCCAGCAGGACGTTGTCATAGCGGGCCCCGATCGGGCCGATGTTGTACAGGCGGACGCGGTTCAGCTCATACATCGCTGGATCAGTCTCCTGACTCAGCCGGCGCAGGGACAGGGGACGCTACGGTGTCGGCCGGGTCAGCGGATCCGATATCCGGGCTGTTGAACGCGGGCTTACCGTCCGGCCCGACCGTGACCCCGAGCGCGGCCAGTTCGCCGAGCATCTGCTGCCCGGCCAGTTCCCGCACCTGGATCTGGTATCGGGCCGTGGTGGTGTAGGTGCCGCCGTTCTCGTTGCCCGCGCGCCGCAGCATGCCGTTGTCCGCTAGGTATTCGGCGACCCGCTTGATGATCGCGTGTCTGCTCTTGGAGTGGGCTCGGGCGTCCCCCGTGGGAGCCACCGGGTTGCGCCGCTGATAGTAGCGCCACAGCTGGATCAGGTCCGGATGGTCGACGGGAACCCCCTCGTCCTCGTCGGCCTCGACCGCGCGGCGCTCCAGCTCCTTGGCGGCCTGCTCGACCATCTCGTCGACGTGGCGGACCGTGACCCGGCCGACATGGGTTTCATCGTCCAGATCTTCGGGCCGGTAGTAGGCGAGCGCGGCTATGGCCAAATGGGCCAGCGCCGCGATCGGCCGGTCGGCGGGCTGTCGGATGTGGTCGGCGATGCTGACTGCGAACTGCGTTTCGGCGGTCGCCCCGAGCACGAGCCCGGCCCGGGGGCCGACCGCGATGACGGTCAGGTCGAAGCCGCGCGCAGCGGCGTGTAGCAGCCGCGCGAACGCCGGATCGGTGCGGAAGCGACCTACCAGCGCGGCGTACTCGGCGTTGCGCCGGGGCGTCAGCCCGGGCTGGAATCCGAATGCGAGCAGCCTGCTCACTGCGGCCATGTCCTCGAAGTCGATCATACGGCTCCGTTCAGACGGTCCTCGATTGGTGGGGCAGCGGACGCCGGGCCACGTATCACCAGCAGGTCGTTCCCGGCGAACACCTCGTCATCCAGCTCACTGTCGTCTGCCAGCGCTGCCAGCATCATGCGGTGCTCGGGGTCGTAGCGTGGCGCCCCGAACAGCCCCAGCACGTGCAGGGCCAGCAGGTGATCGAGCTCCTGTCGACCAGCCTTCGCGACATCAGGGCGGCGCGCCGCTTTCAGAAGCTCGGATAGGCGGACGCCGTCGGCATCGGCACGCGCCAGCAGTGATTCGACGGCTGTGTACTGCTCGTCGGAGAACACCGAGATATCTTCGGCATCGCCGAACTCGGGCTCGATGATCAGCCCGTCTTCGCCATCGTGCTCAGTCGGCAGCGTCATCAGGCCAGTGATCAAGTCCGGGAGGTAGACGATCGCAGGTCGGCGCGGTGGCGCGGCCACCGTAGCGAACCTGTCCAACACCGGAAGGGCCCACCGTATCGGCAGCTCCAAGGCTGGCTCCAGCAGTTGGTGCTCGAGGTGGACGTAGGACCGGCTTGGGGGCGGCACGAAGGTTTGCCGTTCTTGTTCGGCGCGGAACCGTTCGCCGACTTCCTGCAGATTCGCCTGCAGTGCCGCATGCCTGCGCAGACACTCTTCGAGAATCGCGATCAGCTCGGCGGCCTGAGCCAGAGTGGCGTCCTCGGTGCTGTTATCCATGATCTGGACCAAGTTGTCCTTGATGGTGCTCTCGGCGTTGATGCGCTCCTCGATGTGCTCCAGCGCCTCCGTCTGCATCCGCTGCACGTCACGGACCCAGTCCACCAAACGGACGTCCCGCCGCATCCCCTCCAGCCGTGTACGGATGTACTCGGCGTACTGCACCGTGCGGCGCAACGCCATCTCCGCAGCGCGATAGGCGTCAGCCAGCCGCCCACGTCTCACCAGGGCTTCCAGCTTGGCGTCGGCGGCGACCTGTTCGGAAGCGATGTCGATGTCCACCGCGCCGACCAGCACCGCGATCGCCTCGTTGGAGGCACGAAGTCGTGGTCGGCCATCGTGTCCGGCGACTTCACGCAACAGCTTGAAGGAGAAGCGGTGAGATACATACGTACCGTCTATCGCGAGGCCGTAGATGTGGCTGAAGTCGCGGTCGACCGTCCCGACGTTCACCAGACTGTCCAGGACCCAACGGGCTACGTCGGCGTGCTCGCCGCCATCGCGGTCCGGCGTCTGAAGCCCTGCGACGCGCGCCACAGCAGCCACGACATCCTCGTGACGGGCCCCGTCTTCGAAGTCCATCTTCAGCGTGACGGTGTCAATGGCCGTTAGCGCCAGCTCCTCCATTTGGTAGCCGCTCCAGTCTCGCGACGTGAGCAGGGACTTCCGGCGCTCCAGGTCAAGGACCGGATCGGCGACAGCTAGTGCCTTCACACGGGTGGCTAACCCCAGTGTGTCGCGCCCACGAACTCCCCCTTCGGACATGTGGTTGTCTTCCCTCCACATTTAGCGCAGCCGTGATGAACAAAAGAAACGTCCCGTTCAGCGCCGTCGGTCCGGAACGCGAAGATATTTAGGCATCTGGTGACCGTGTCAATCACTTCCATTACGCCAGCGACTGCAGGCCGCTGGCTAGGCCGGCCCGCACCAGTCGTCGCGTTCGGCCGGAGCCGGCCAGGGCGATGTGGCCCCGGTGGGGCCGTGTTGCACCAGAGCAGGTCATCGACAGCTTCGGCGACGGCGTGCAGGCGGCTGATCACCATCACGGCCAGCGTCCTCGGGCGGGTCGAGAAAGGCCCGGAGCTCGTCGAGCTGCAGGCGGAAGGTCTTCGCGGTCCGCTCCACCTCGGCCGGACCGCATCAACGGTCGGGAGGGGCCCCGCCTGGCGCGCGACCCAGGCCGAGGTCGATCCGTGCCGGGTGCGGTGCCGCCAAAGTGTCGAACTGCTCGACCACCACGATCGGGGCGTGGCTGGGCAGAGGCAGTCCGCGCCGATGAGGAGGTGCTGTGCGGCGTTCTCCAGGTGGCCGGCAAGGACAGCGGGAGCGGAGCTGGCGACACCCCGCATGCCGTGATGTTCGGGCGGTGGTAGCGCAGGGCGTCGACCAGCATCGCGAGATCCACCGTTTGCGCAGCACCTGCCTCGGTGTGGCCCTTTGCGCGATCGGTGAGGTGTCCAGCACCGAAATGAGTACGTCAGCCTGTCGGCACCTGCGCATGCTCGTCCTCTCCGATCACGCCACGCCTGCGGAGCTCGTCCCGCCAAGAAGTCATCTCCAACATGCCGAGCATCCTCACCTTTTCGGATCAAACGTATGCCCGTGAGCACAGCATTTCAGGGAGATCCGGCCTTCACGCGTGATACCGATAACGGCTTGCTTGATCGTTTCGCGTATGTTGTCCTTTAGGGCGACAGGACTATGATCATCATGGCATTCGATAGCAAGACGCCTGACGCGGGCTCAATTACCTACCTATATTCCGTCGGCCGGATGCGACCTCAGGCGCGGGCGTCCGGCCGGACGCCTCGCACCGGGAACTTCGTCCCGGTCGAAATAGAGATATAGGGAGAGGATGAAAAGGTCAATACGGCCAGCCGGGAACGTTCAGCTGGACGCGGTAGAGGCCGAAGTTGCCGGTGTTCCCGCCCCGGGAGGGCGCGCCTGAGGTGATGTACATTGTCTGGCCGTCGGGGCCGCCGAAGGCGACGTTGGTGGTGTTCAGCCCGGCGGCGATGGTGCCGAGCTGCACGCCGGACGGCGCGTACACGTGGACCTTGCCGTCGTTGAAGGAGACCTGGTAAAGGTTGCCGGCACAGTCGGTGGTCGCACCGTCCGAACCCGTCAGGGACGCGAAGTCGGCACGCGGGCCGACGCTGCCGTCGGCGTTGACCGGCCACTTGTAGACCCGCCCCGTACCGTTGCCACCGACGTAGAGCGTCCTGCCGTCGGGGGAGAGCACGATGCCGTTCGGCTGCCGGATGGTGTCGTCGATCAGCGAGACGACGCCGTCCTTGACCCGGAACACGCCGGTGCGGCCGGACATCTGGTCCGGGCGGTTCGCGCGCTGGAAGTCGGGGTCGGTGAAGTAGATGGTGCCGTCGGCGCCGACGGTGAGGTCGTTCGGCGAGTTGAAGGCGCGGCCCTGGTAAGAGGAGGCCACCACGCCCCGCGTCCGGTCGGACAGGCGGAAGGAAGAGACGCTGCGCTGGTCGTGCGTCGCTGCCAGCAGCGTGCCGCCGTCCCGGCTGAGCGCCAGGCCGTTGCTGCCGGCGCCGGCGATGAAGGTCTCGAAGGTGTTCGGCTCGGTGAACCGCAGCACGTCCGAGGGCTGGACGCCCTCCGGCCCGGTGCCGTCGCGCATGAGCGACAGCAGCAGGGTCTGGGTGGTGGCGTCCCAGACCGGGCCCTCCAGGAAGTTGAACCCGTCCCGGATCTTCGTGGCGGTCACCGACGCCGACGGCAGCGGGTTGGGGTAGGTCGTGCCCGGCGTGCACGGCCCGACGCCGGGACGCGGTGTGCCCGGCGAGGGGGTGACGGTCGGCGTGGGGG
>NZ_BAAAZR010000007.1:198110-239858 GCF_039537005.1 Sphaerisporangium flaviroseum
TGAGGGTCACGGGCCCGCTGCACATGACACCGTTGAGCCAGAAGGTGTTGGGCACGGGGTTGGCGCCGGTGAGGCTTCCGGTGAACCCCATGCCACTGGCCGTGGCGTTGGTGGCGATGGAGCCGTTGTGGGACATGCTGGTAGCGGTTACGTGCGCGCCGGACTGCGTCCACGTGGCGTTCCAGCCGGACCCGATTCTCTGGCCGGAGTCGGGGAAGTCGAACTCCAGCTTCCAACTGCTGACCGGGTCGCCGAGGTTGGTGATGGCCACATCGCCCTGAAAGCCTCCGCTCCATTGATTGGCGATCTTGTAGGTCACCTTGCACCCGGCGGCGGCCGCCACCGGCATCGTCACCGCTGCTACTCCACCGGCGACGACCAGCGCGGCGGCCAGTCCGGCGGCCGCGACAGTGGCGAGACTCCGTCTCATCAGGAAGTCCTTTCGGCGAACGACGACAGGCCGCCGCCGCCCGCGTCAGAGTGCCGGTCGGGGGCGGCATCCACCGGCACGCCACGCGGCGCACCGCCGACCGAGCCTCCCGAAATTAACCGACCACGTGGACGGCCGCGATCGGTCACCCGGCACGGCGTTCGCCGTGTGAGACGCGGTGTGATCACCCCGCGCGCGGGGGCCGGCCACGCGCCGCGCCGACGGCCGCCTCAGCCTGGGCGAACGCGACCGCCCACCCATCCGGCGAGCCGATCGGCGACCGAAAGGAGCCCTGGCCGCAGCGCTGAAACGTTCAGCCCGCGTCGAGCGCGCCGGGGCGTGCGTCGGCGGGAATGTGAGCGGTCCGGCGCGGTTCCTGGAAGCTGCTGATCCGCCACAGGACCAGTGCCGCGAGGACCGACGCCGCGATGCCGACGAGCGTGCGCATGATCTCCAGCCGCGCCAGCCACGGGAGCGCGTCCTCCTCCAGCAACCACGAAAGGCGGCCCTCGGTGGCCCGGATTACGACGAAGTACACCAGTAGCCCGCCCCACCACAAAAGACCAGCCACGACGGGTGCTCGGCCCGCCTGCCGCCTGCCGTCTGGCGGTGGGCCGGGCCGGCTGCTCAGCCAGATGTCGTCGATGAGCCGCCTGGGCACGGACAGGTTGACGATGGGGACGACCCACGCCAGGACCAGCCATGGCCTGCCGTGACGGTGCCAGCTCCGCCCCTCGGCGTTCGCCCGGACAGGGAACAGCCAGACAATGGAGACCACGGCGGCGACCGTAAGAACACCCAGCCGCAGGTTCGAGCTCAGGTCATCGGGCTCGTCGAGCAACTCGACTTCGCCGGCCGAGGAGGGCTCCCCGGCCGCCATCCGCCCGATCAGGGACCTGACCGTCCCGATCACCCCGGCGATCAGCTCCACCACGCTCCACAGGACCAACGCGGCGATCACCGCGACCGTCCTGCCGTGGACGGGACGCACCTGCGCCCCTGCGAGGGGCGTAGCTGCGCGTCCGCGCCGGGACCGCAGGTGGGGCACTTCACGGCATCGGTGGGCAGCGCGAACCCGCACCGCAGACAGGCCATGAGGACTCCTGCTGCTCAGGTGGACCACGACGATGAAGCGCCTAATGATCGACTAGAGCGTATTTCGAAGTTCGCTGTGCGGCGGTGTGTCGTGGTCTGTAGGTAGTGAGGTCTCCGGTAGAGGGTTCATTGACGCCGCCGTCATCACCAGCTTCCCGGGCCTGGCCGACCTGACCGACGCCCGCGTGCTCGCCGAGCTCGGCGACGACCGCACCCGCTTCGCCGACGCTCGCGCGCTGAAGGCATACACCGGCGTGGCGCCCGTCATCCGCGTCTCGGGCAAGAGCCTGGTCGTCCACCATCGCAAGGTGAAAACCAGCGCTTGGCTGCCGCCGGCCACGTCTGGGCCTTCGCCTCCCTGCGAGCACCTGGTCCTCGGCGCACTATGACCACCGCCGCGATGCCGGTGACCTGCACTCAAGTGCGCTTCGTAACACCTTCAACAAGATGCTCGGCTGCCTGGATCACTGCCTGCAGACCGGCCAGCTCTACAACGAAGCAGCAGCCTTTAATCGAGTAAGCATGGCCGCGTGAAAGGTCCTGTCCAGTCGTCAGGATCGGAGCACCGACCGCCCGGATCCCAGGCCCAGTTGCTCAGCCGCCGCTTCCACGGTCTGTGCGAGCAAGACAGCAATGGTCATAGGGCCGACACCGCCAGGCACGGGTGTGATGAGATTCGCGCGGGTCCGAGCGGTCTCGACGTCGACATCACCGATGTTGCCGGGGTTGTAACCGGCGTCGATCACAATGGCTCCGGGCTTAATGTCCTCGCCGCGGATGAAACGTGGCCGGCCTACGGCGGCGACCAGGATGTCAGCCTGCCGCACGATCGACCCCAAGCCGGTCGTGTGTGAGTGGCAGTAGGTGACCGTGGCGTTGCGGCCGAGCAGCAGCATCCCGACCGGCTTGCCCAGGATGGCGCTTCGGCCGACCACGACGGCGTGTTTGCCGGCCGGGTCGACGTCGTACTCCTCCAGCAACCGCATGATGCCGCCGGGAGTACAGGACACAAAGCCCGGCAGCCCAAAGCTCATCGCAGCGAACGACCGCATCGTGACCCCGTCGACGTCCTTGTCCGGGGCGATGGCCTCGAACGCGACTCGCTCATCAATGTACGGCCCGACCGGGTGCTGCAGCAGAATGCCGTGCACCTCCGGGTCCTGTGACAGGGCGGTGATGGCACCGACCAACTCCGCCGTCGTGGCGGTGGCCGGCAGCCCCAGGTGCCGGGAGACGATGCCGGCTTTCTCACACCGGGCGCGCTTCATGCGGACGTAGGTCACCGATGCGGAGTCGTCTCCGACCAGCACGGTTGCCAGACATGGGGCCGTACCGCTTTCGCGCGTGATTTCTGCGGCCCTAGAGGCGCTGGCCTCGCTGATGCGGTGGGCTAGGTCCGTACCATCCATGAGACGGGCGGTATGTGTCTGGGACACGGGCTACTCCTGCGCGGTCTCTATGACTCGGCCCAGGCGCACGGCACAAACGTGGTGGGGTCGCTTCCCGGTGGTACTCCACCTCAGCGCCAGTCACGACCCGACCTCCACCCTAGTAACAGTCGGCTACAACCCGCACGAGGTCTCGCGAACATGGTGATCAGGGCGTGTGTTGCCGACGTCTTGACCCTTACGCAGATCGGATGTCTGCGGCACCCGATTTAGTCTCCAATCTCCCCTGGTGGGGGAGGCCGTTCGGGCCTGAAAATCGGGGTGGGTGCTCGCTGACGTCGTCTCTCCTTGGTCGTTGAGGCCGTGCTTTAGTCGGACGCCGGGAGCCGCGCCTGTGGGCCTTTTCGCTGTTGCTTCGAGCACGCGGATCAGATTCGCATACCGTCCCCTGCGGCTCCCGCGGGCAACCACCCAGCTCTCCCGGCGGTAAGGAGGCCCGATGCTCGACCAGACCCATGACACCGAAGAGATCATCGAAAGGGTCGCCGCCCTGGATATCGGCAAAGCCACCCTGGTGTGCTGCGCCCGGGTCCCCGACCACAAGGACCCGAGCCGGCGACTGCAGGAGGTACAGACCTACACGACCATGACACGGTCACTGCTGTCGATGGCTTATCGGCTGCGCTGCTTGGGAGTCACCCGCGTGGTCATGGAGGCAACCTCCGATTACTGGGAACCAGCGTTTCTCGGGGCGCTTTGAATGGATTCTGGAATTCCGAAACGGAAAATGGCTTGTCACTCACCAGATGTTCGTGAAGCACGGCACCATCAACGGGAAAGTAATCAAACCATGAACGATCTCGTGAGATTCACGATCCCGGCCGGCTTCATATCGTCGCGAGTCGCCCTGACCACCGAGGAGCTGGTGTGTGGATACAGAAAGGGCTGGCTTTCGCCGGCAGCGCTCGCCGAACTCGCCAGGGACGTGTCGGCGGACCTGCCCGATCTGCCGACCGAGGAGGAGATGCTGTATCTCCTGCCGAGCGAGGTCGAGGAGAAGGTGGGGACGGCCGTCTCTGCGCGCGACGACGTGGACTGTGCCGATCCAGAGATCGGCAAGGTCTGGGGGTATCTGGCGCTCGCGCAGCTGAACGAGCGCCGGGACACGATCTCCGGCTTCTGGGACGTCATCGAGATGATGTGGTCCGATCTCGGTTATCCGGAGGAGATGGAGCCGTTCATCTACCACATCCCCCCGCCTCCGGGTGAGGAGTTCGGCGAGCCGGCCATGCTGCGGCGGCTGGAGTCCTACCTGTCGGAGTGGGCGGATTGGTACAGGACCCGCGGCGATTCGTCGTCGGGCTGACTCGGTGTCGACGACGGGTGAGAACTGGCTCTGTCGCGATCTCCGGATGCTCGTAAGACGTCCCCTAGGAGGGTCCTGAAAATCTTGATGGCCTTTCAGACTGGAATCGGGGATTCAGACTCGGGTCATGATGGGCCGTCGGATGGTTCCGGCCGGGCCTGAGGTGTGGGTCGTGTGTCGGGAGTTGATCCCGGCCGGGAGCGTGTTCACGTTCCTGGCTGGACAGCGGCGGGTGTTGTTCCCGCCGCAGGCGTTCGCTGACATGTATGCGCCGGTCAATGGGCGTCCGTCGGTGCCGCCGGACCTGCTGGCGACGGTGGCGGTGCTGCAGGCGCTGTATGGGCTGTCGGATGAGGAGGCGGTCGCGGCGCTGCGGTTCGATCTGCGCTGGAAGGCCGCCTGTGGGCTGGGGTTATACGACCAGGGGTTCGATCCGTCGCTGCTGACGTATTTCCGGCGGCGGCTGGCCCGCTCCTCGCGTCCGGACCGGATCTTCGAGATCGTCCGGGGAGTGATCGAGCAGACCGGGGTGCTGGCAGGCCGGAATCGGCGAGCGCTGGATTCGGCCGTGCTGCTCGATGCGGTCGCCACTCAGGACACCATCACCCAACTCGTCGCCGCGATCCGCCGGGTGGCCCGCCAGGTGCCCGGCGCCGCCGCGCTCGTCGCGGCGCACTGTCGCGCCCACGATTACACCGATCCGGGCAAGCCGAGGATTGCCTGGGACGATGAGGAGGCCAAGACCACCCTGGTCAGTGGGCTGGTCACCGACGCGCTCACCCTGTTGGACCGGCTGGCCGGCCGGGACCTGGACCAGGCGGCCGCGAGGGCGGTCGGCCTGCCGGCCTTGATCGCCGGGCATGACGTCGAGCCCGCCGACGGCAGCGACGGCACCGACGGAAGGTGGAGGATCGCCCGCCGCACCGCACCGGGCCGGATCATCTCCACCGTCGACCCCGAGGCCCGCCACATCCACAAAAGCGCGCAGCAGCGCGACGACGGCTACAAGGGCCACCTGTCCGTCGAGCCGGAAATTGGCCTGTTCACCGCGGTCGTCCTGCGCCCCGGCGCCGGTGTCGCCCCTCCACGAGGCCGCCGTTGCCCCCGACCTGCTCGCCGACGAGCGCGGCCCGCTGCAGATCCTGGCCGATGCCGCCTACGCCGCCGCCGAACTGCGCGCCGCTCTGACGGCCGCCGGGCACCGGCTACTGATCAAACCGCCCGCGCTCAAGCCCGCCGTCCCCGGCGGGTTCACCCTGGACGACTTCGGAATCGACACCACCACCGGCACGGTCACCTGCCCGGCCGGGCACACCGTCCCCCTCGCCGCCCCCAAGGGCCGCTACCAGCAGCGCCGCGCCACCTTCACCGGGCTGTGCGCCGCCTGCCCCCTGCACGATCGCTGCACCACCGCCAAGACCGGCCGCGTCGTGACCATCCGCCCGCACCACGATCTCCAGGCCGCCGCCCGTCACCAGGCCGCCACCGATCCCGCCTGGCAGGACGACTACCGGCGCTGGCGGCCCATGGTCGAACGCGCCGTGGCCTGGCTGGTGGCCCGCGGCAACCGCCGCCTGCCCTACCGCGGCACCCACGCCAACGACCGCTGGCTCCACCACCGCGCCGCCGCTCTCAACCTCCGCCGCCTGGTCAACCTCGGACTCACACCTCAACAACACCTGGACTCTCACCGCCACCACCCCATAGGCGGCGGACGGACCATCTCATACCGACCCACCCGCCAAGATCTTCAGGACACTCCTAGTCGCCGAGGCGCTCGATGGTGAATGCGGTGAGGAAACCGAGGGTCGTGATGAGGCCGGTGAGGAGGTGAGCCTGCTCGAACGCCTCAGGGATCATGGTGTCGGCGACCATCGCGAGGATGGCCCCGGCGGCGACGGCGGTGATGATCGCGATGACGGCGGGGGAGGCGGCTCCCAAGGTGAGGTTGCCGATCGCCGCCGCGATGCCGCCGGCCAGGGCGATGCCGCTCCAGACTCCGAACACATAACGCGCATCGCGGCCGGCCTTCTTCATACCGGAGGCGCTGGACAGCCCTTCGGGCACGTTGGAGATGAACACCGCGGCCAGGACGGCGACACCTACTCCGCTGCCGTGCAGTAGGGACAGGCCGAGCACCACGGACTCGGGGATGCCGTCGAGCAGGGCGCCGATCGCGATGGCGGCCCCGTTCCCCTCCTGCTGACGTTCGCCGGCCTGCTGGTCCCCCGAGCGTTTGCGGTGCCGAGCACCGTGGCGTGCCAGCCAGGCGTTGGCCGCGACGTAGAGGACCGCCCCGGCCAGGAAGCCGGTCGCGGCCGCACCGAGCCCGCCTGACTGCTCCGCCTCGTCGATGAGTTCGAACGACAGCGCGGAGATCAGCACCCCGGCGCCGAACGCCATGATCGCCGCGATCATCCGGGCCGGCACCCGCACCAGCCAGGCGACCGCGGCTCCGGCGACCAGCGCGCCTCCGGCGAGGAGTCCCCAAAGCCCTGCTTGCAGCCATTGCGGCATGCCGGCCTCTCCGTTCCACAGTGTCGTTAGGTGCCGGTGTCGTCAGTGGCATGAGTGTCGTCACCGTGCCGCTACGGAAGGTGCCGCGTACCCGGCCCAGGCCAGGGAAACCGCTGGGTGGTCGCGTACGGGCCTGTGTCGCCGTCCAGGATGCCAGTGTGCACAGGTTTCGGCACATATGAGGGGCAGGGCGGAGACATGGAACGTGGAAACTCCTGATGGACCCCATGCAGCCGTGCCGCAGACGGGGGAGAGTCGTGACCATTTTGAAGCCGGGCCGGGCTTACGGGTCGACTGATCTCACTGTGCCGTTGATCGGCGAGCCATGACCTAGTTGATCAACCGAGGCGCTCAGGGTGTGATGTGGGATGAGTCACCTCGGGCTTCAGAAGTTTCAGCCCGTGAGCAGGCGCGGAGTCCATGACAGGCGATCGAGATCATACGCTGCCGTGCAGCGTCGTCGAGGCCGTCGCGTTCACGGGCCAGGCAGCCGACGACCAGCGCCTTGACGTCGGCGGTATCGACGTCCTGGCGTACCGCGCCGGCCTGCTGGGCCCTGACCAGTAGGCCGCGCAAGGCATTCCCGAAGTCCCGGTTCGCGGTCGACGCGGCGGCTTGAATGTCGAAGCCTGCGCTGCTGAGTGCGTC
Source organism: Sphaerisporangium flaviroseum (assembly GCF_039537005.1). Taxonomy (NCBI): domain Bacteria; kingdom Bacillati; phylum Actinomycetota; class Actinomycetes; order Streptosporangiales; family Streptosporangiaceae; genus Sphaerisporangium; species Sphaerisporangium flaviroseum. Next base: position 205,555 of record NZ_BAAAZR010000007.1, read on the forward strand.
GCCGACCGCGTGGTCAGCTGTGCTTTCCTCCACCAGAACGGCGAAGAAGGTGAAGAACGCGGTGGCCGGGTCGTTGTCGGCGGCGAGTTCGTCGGCGCGTTGGACGAGTTGCTCGATGCGGTTGAGGACGACGGCCTTGAACAGCTCCTCTTTCGTCGGGAAGTGCCTGCTGAAGGTGCCGGTGCTGACACCCGCCCGCCGTGCGATCTCGCGCACGGATACCGAGACGCCGTGTTCGGCGAAGGCGGCGAATGCGGCTTCCAGAAGCCGCGCCTGGTTGCGACGGCCGTCGGCACGCTGGCGTCTGACCGGTCTGGATGCAGGTCGGTCGTCCGTCGCGCTCGGTTCTGGCTCGCCTGGGTGTCGTTCCTGTGGCATCGATGCCGATCCTAGACAGCGGTTGCGCCCGTCGCAGTGTCCACTGTCGACGGGCGTGACGGTCATATCTGGAAGGGCTCGGACCCGCTGATCTCGTACTGCGCGATCTCCATGCTGAGTACGGCCGGGGTGGGCTGCGCCGGTGGGGCCATCGCGGCCAGGTGAGCTGCGAGGTGCTCCTTGGACTCCCACCGCTCGTACACATTGACCCGGCCGGGCTCGACCGGATCAGCGGCCACCACGTAGTCGAGGCATCCCGGTTCGGCTCGCGTCTGTCGCACAGACGCTTGCAGGCTGGAGAGCAACGCTTGGCGGTGCCCCGGATCGACGTAGCCCTTACCGGCGACGATCACCATGTTCTACCTCCGTGCGCGTGGTGTGTCATGGCAGGATAACACTTAAGCGGGACGCGTGTCCCGTATAAGTGTCGGTATACCACCCCTGAGAAAGGCGACATCATGCGTCTTGCCGTCTTTGGCGCCACGGGTCGTTCCGGTCGCGTCCTCGTCGAGCAGGCCCTCCAGCGTGGACATCACGTGACCGCCCTGAGCAGGGACCCAGCGGCCATCCCGCCCCGCGAACACCTCCACGTGGTGACCGGTGACGTACGTGACTTCACCACGGTCGCGCAGACAATCGAAGATGCGCACGCCGTCATCAGCACTCTCGGCAGGCAGCGGCGCGGACCAGCGATCTGCACAGAAGGAACCCGCACCATCTTGTCGGCAATGGCCGCCGATCGACCACGTCGGCTCCTCATCCTCACCAACTACGGCGTCGCGGAAAGCCGTCACCGCAGCCTGTACGTCGCCGCCTCATGGCTGTTGGAGCGGTCAGTGCTCCGCGACAAAGAACACATGGAAGCCCTGGTGCGGCCAAGCGAGACCGAGTGGACGCTGGTCCGGGCACCGATCCTGACCAACGGACCGCGTACTGGTCGCTACCGCACCGGTACCGACCTCCGGCTGACCTTCACTTCCAAGGTGTCCCGCGCGGACATCGCCGAATTCATGCTGTCCGAACTCGAAGAAAACGCCTACCTGCGCCAAGGCGTCGCTATCACCTCCTAAACGGCCTCTGGCTGCGCAACGTGCTCTGCGCGAGTAGGAGTCCTGGAGGTCATCGCCGCGGGAGGCCGGCGGTGTCAGTTCCCACTGCATTTTCGCACCCATTGATCATCGACCGGTGTCGGCTCTGGCCTGCCCAGGCGCCCGGACCTCGGCGAGTCCGTTGGGGGCGTCGCAGTCGAGGGGGAGCGTGCCGACGTCGGGGTGGTGGATGGTCCTGGTGTACTACCGAACGAGCTCCTCGACCGCCGGCCGGTCAACGAACAAGGCCTCCACCGACGGCGTGTCCGCGCAGACCGGGACCAGATAGGTGGACAGGTTCGGGTTGACGACCCGCGCCGTGTTCGGGTCCACCATCGTGTGCTCCATCAGCGCGAAGCCGATCCTCCAGGTCACGCCGCCGATGACCTGCCCGCGCGGTCCGGTGGTTGAGCACCCGTCCCGGGTCGTGCGCGGTCACGACATCCGCGCCGCCTGGGACGCCGGGCCAACCACGCTGGGTATCGTGGACGACCCCGCCGACACGGACGCGGGCGGGTACGTGGTGTCGCCGAGCAGCGTCGTGACGTGGTCGAGCGGCAGCCATAGGTGTGGGTCTCGGTGGCCATGCCCCAGCCGACGTACTCGTCGCCGTCCCTGGTCGTCACCGGCCTGGGGTTGCGCCAGGCCCAGCCGAACGCCTCGGCCGCGGCCCGGTAGCACTCCAGCAGGTGCTTGCCGGCGTAGGGCAGGCCGGTCCTGGCTCTCCCCTCGTAGCGTGGAGGCCTGACCTAAGAAGGGTTGGGCGTGGGAGAGGCCAGACGTAGGTTCGATCCGGAGTTCCGGGCGGGCGCGGTGCGCATCGTCCGGGAGACGGGAAAGTCGATCGCTCAGGTTGCCAAGGGACCTGGGCATTAATGCGGGCACGCTGGCCAACTGGGTGCAGATGGATCGGCTGGCTCGGAGCAGGACGCCGGTTCGGGCGGGGAGTTGGTCGAGTCCAAACGTGAGGAACTGGCGCGTTTGCGCAGGCAGAAGGCCGAGTGGGCCAAGGAACGCGCCGAGTTGGAGATGGAGCGCGGGTGTCCTCAAGCGCTCGGTGGTCCTCTGGGTGAAGGAAGCGACGGGCCGGTGAGCGTGGCGGCCTTCATCGCTTCCCAGAAGACCGAGCATCACATCTGCCACGGTCGCTATGAAAGATCACCCCGTCGACGGCGCCGCCATACGGGATCTTGCGATGCGATCCCATTCTTGTAATACGGCGTGTCAAGGAGTATTGCCGAGCCTTGGAGGTCGATCCCCGGCCTCGGGGAGCCGGTTCCCGCCGTGTAAGGATGAATGGGGGGCGCGGAGTCGCCCTCGCAGCGCCACCGATCAGGTGCGCGATCACTGAATCCCCGCCAGGCGTGCGGAAACGCCGTTCCACACAGGGGGAACGCATGCTGGAAGTCATCGGGGCCGGCATGGGCCGGACCGGTACGTACTCGCTCAAGGCGGCCCTGGAACTCCTCGGCCACGGGCCATGTCATCACATGTCCTCTCTCGACGGGGACGTCGACCGGATCAGGGCCTGGGAGGCGGCGGCCCGAGGCGAACGGGTGGCATGGGACGAGCTGCTGGACGGATACCGCGCGACCGTCGACTGGCCGTCGTGCTACTTCTGGCGGGAACTGCTGGACGTGTACCAGGAAGCACGGGTGATCCTCACCGTGCGGGACACCGGCAGGTGGTACGCGAGCGTGCGCGACACGATCTACCGGTCCAGCCACCGGCAGCCGGGATGGCCCGGGATGCTGATGCGGCTGGAGGGCTGGGCCTGCCGGGGGCTTCGTTGCCGCCGCCGGATGTGCGAGAGGGTGATCTGGGAGGGCACCTTCGGGGACCGGTTCGGCGACCCCGACTACGCGATGGCCGTCTTCGAGTGGCATACCGCCCACGTGCTGGCCGAGGTGCCCGCCGACCGGCTGCTGGTGTACGAGGTGGGCCAGGGCTGGGAGCCGCTGTGCGACTTCCTCCAGGTCCCCGTACCGGACGAGCCGTTCCCCCACCTGAACGACACGGCCGCGTTCCAGCAGATGGCGGCCCGGCGTCGCAGACGGGTACTGACCCTGCGCTCACCCGAGGCCGGCGGCCACACGGCGGTCCGGTGAACGGGGGGATGCGTTCCCTGGCCGGCGCGCGGCGGGTGCCGGCGGCGATGGCGGAGACGTACTACGCGCAGGGGTGGTGGCGCCGGGAGTCGTTCGTCGACGACCTCCGCGACGCGGCGTCCGCGGTCCCCGGCCGCACGGCGTTCATCAACTGGCGCCGTGACGAGGGACGCGAGGTCACGGTGACCTTCGGCGAGCTGGCCGAGTACGTCGGCCGCCTGTCGTCGGGGCTGCGCGAGCTCGGGGTACGCCCTGGCGGCGCGGTCGCCTTCCAGCTTCCCAACTGGTGGGAGACCGCGGCGCTGACCCTCGCCTGCCTGGACGCCGGTGCGGTCGCCGTGCCGATGATGATGACGCTGGGGGCGCGCGAGGTGGAACGCGTACTCGCCGGCACGCAAGCGACCGTCCGCGTCACCGTCGACCATCGGGACGACCAGCTCCCCCTGCGCATGGCCTTCGGCAACTCCCATACGACCAGGGTGATCCCCTTCACCGACCTCCTCGCGGGCTCCCGCGCTCCGCGTACACCCCTCTCGCGAGCCGGGGACGGAGGAAGCGACGAGGTGTCCCTGGTGCTGTTCACGTCCGGGACGACGGGGGAGGCCAAGGGTGTGCTGCACACCCCCAACACGCAGTACGCGTCCACCCGGCCGAGGCATGGAGCTCTACGCGACGTGCGCGATCCGAGGGTGGCCACACCGGCCGATCTGACGCATTCGGTGGGGATGCGGACCAACGTGCTCACGCCCCTGGTGGCGCGATGCACTTCCGTGTTCGCCGACACGCGCGACCCGGAGATCTGGCTGGACCTCCTGGCACGGCACCACGTCACCCATTTCCTCGGGGCGCCGCAGATGCTGGGCAACCTGGCCCGAGCGCAGCGGCGGCGACGCCGTCCACTGCCCGACCTATGCGTGGTGACCAGCACCGGCGCCCCACTGCCCGCCTCGCTCGTCGCTCCGCTCAGGGAACTGCTCTGCCCGCGCCTGGTCAACGGCTTCGGCATGACGGAGACCGGCGGGCTCACCCTGACGGCCGTCGACGACCCGCCGGACTGGCCCGGCCAGAGCATCGGCCGCCCCACCCCAGGCCGCGAAGCCCGCCTCGTCCCCGACACCCCGGACTCCGACGGCCGCGAGGCGGGCGGCACGGTGTTCCGGTTGCAGGTACGGGGTCCATCGGTGTGCGTGGGGACCTTCGAGCTCAGCAGCGGGCGGCTGACGTGGGCCCCGGACACCACCGGCGGCTGGTACGACACCGGCGACCTCGTCGGGGAGGACGGGCGTGGCGGCCTGCGCTACCTGTCCAGGGTCGCCGACCGCATCGGCAGCCCGCACCCGATCCCGGTCCTGGAGGTCGAGGACGAACTGCTGGGACACCCGGCCGTCGCCGACGTCGCCATCGTCGGATGCCAGAACGCCGACGGTGTGGAGATGGTGTGCGCCGTCGTCGTACCTGAAGGCACCCCGCCCACTCTGGACGGCCTGCGAGCCCACCTCCTTCAGCGCGGCATGACCGAGTGGTACCTCCCCACCCACCTCACCTGCGTCAACGCCCTCCCGCGCAACCCCCTGGGCAAAGTCATGAAGAACAAACTCCGCGACCACCTCCGAACACCCACCGAAGCGTGACCACAACCGAGCCGGCCTGGCGGTATGCGGATGATCGTCCAGTTAGCGGTGTGTCGACGCACGTACCCGAGCCGGTCGGCTCAGCGATCGGCTGGGTTGTTCGCAGGGGTTTCGGCGTTTCGGAAGGGCCATGCGTTGGGGCGGCAGCGTTGGAGGGATATCGTCTGCTGCGCCATCACCGGAGCCCGCCTGCCGGCGCCGTGGCAGAACTCGTGGCCGCGCCCGAGCGCGTGCCCCACCTCGTGGTTGATCACGTACTCCCGGTAGGAGGCCAGGTCGCCCGCGGTATCCCGGGATACCCCGGCCCCACCGCTTCGCGTTGATGACGTCATCTCCCACACTTGCAAGATCCCAATGGCGTGGAGTACATCCGTGACCACGTGGTTGGCCTGGTGGTCAACATCGGGGCAGGTGCCCCGGTCGATCCAGATCGTTCGGAGACCCGCAGCATGTCCGCCAGCGATGTCGGCGGCGAGGTTGTCACCGATCACCCAACCGCCCTCGGCAAGGGTCATACCGCAGCGCTTAGCCGCGATCTCAAACAGAGCGACCTCAGGCTTACGAAACCCCTCGACTCCCGAAAGCGCGTAGGCGTCTACTGCCTCGGCTAACCCCGTCTGCTGGATCTTCCCGAGTTGGTTGTCCGCCGTCCCATTGGTCACGATCGCAACGCGCCACCCGATAGCCCGTAGCCGGGGCAGGCCGTCCAGGACTTCAGGCCGACAGTGCACGAGGTACGGCATGCGCGTACGGTAGCGGCGCCACAGCTCCTCGGCCGGCTCAGGCGGCGTGAAGCGCTCACGGACCTTAGCGAAGAACACCTCACGGTGCGGAACGCCGTCCCGGTCCAGAGCGATCGACTCACCCGATCTCAAACGCGAGCATGGCATGGCATCTGATCATTGACACAGCAACGGATCGCCTTCGCTACCGTGAAGCCCCATGACAGACCGGAACCGTGACGTCAGTCAGCACAACGAACAGCCGCTGATCGGCGATGGCGTCACTCAGGGAATCGTGCGAGTGGGCGACACCGTCCGCCGCCCGGTCCGGCCCTTCACCGCGACAGTCCAGGCATACCTGGCGCACCTGCACACCGCAGGCTTCTCCGAAGCTCCGGTTCCCCTGGGCCTGGATGACCAGGGCCGCGAGGTACTGTCGTTCGTTCCCGGTGACGTCCCACGCGACCCCCTCCCGTCGGACACCGCAGGTGAAGCGGTCCTAGTCGAACTCGCGCGGCTTATCCGCCGCCTTCATGACGCTGCTCAGGGCTGGGTGCCACCTGCGGACGCTGTCTGGGGAGGAGTTCCCGGGGCGCGAAGCACGAATTCGACCCCTGATGGCGAGCCCTTGCTGGTGAGCCACCGCGACTACTGCCCTGGCAACGTCGTCTTCCGCAACGGCCTGCCCGCGGCGCTCATCGACTTCGACCTCGCCAAGCCGACAACGAGGATCGACGACCTCGCCAACGTCCTCTACTACTGGGCGCCACTGCTACACCCGAAGGACAGGGCACCCGCATTCGCAGACCTCAACATCTCACGCCGCGTCGCGGTGTTCGCCGACGCCTACGGCATGACCCCGCCGCAGCGCCGGGCCCTGATCCCCGCAGCGACCGCCATGATCTACCGCTTCCACGTCAACATGCGCGCAGCCGCCGAGGTCGACCAGGTGTTCAAACGCTTCTGGGATGAGGGCGCGAAGGATCGCCTACCTCGGGCTGAAGCCTGGATCCACAACGAAGGCCCTGCCATCACCGCACACCTGACCACCGTCCGCTGAGCAACAACCCACCAAGCTGCCAGTGGCCACCTGGCGGGGCCAGTCACAGTGACCGAGCCAGCTCATCACTCTTCGACAACGATTGGCCCCTGATCACCGGCCGTCCTGCTTGCATCACCACCTGTCGACGATATGGCCTGCAAGGCAGAAGCGCAGATAGGAACCCCTCCTTGTTGATCAACTCAAGATAAGACGAGAACCGAAGTGAGCGATCGTCACGGCCTTTGGTAACCTCCGCTGCCTTTGCGGGCGCGCCGGGCGGTGCGTGCCCGGACCGGCCGGAGAGCCGCAGCCGGGCACGCAGACCGGCCGGCGCGCCCGGCGGGCCGCGCAGCGGGCCGCCTTTAATACAGGTAGAGATAAGTCACTTTCGATCTTGCTTGCTAGCCCGTGTTGCGCCGGTTGAGGGTTGCCACTGCGGCCTCGGTTGATGGTTGACATCATCACTCTGGAGTCGCGTTGGGGGTGCAAGGCTGGGCATGACCGCGCGACCAGCGGCAGATGTGCGCGTGTTCCCCGCAGAGATCATCGATTCAGTGAGTTGTCCTGGTCAGGGTAGGTTGGGCTCGGGGTGCTCGTCGAAGAAGCGGGTGGCCGTGTCGTCATCGATGAGGGAGTTGTCGGCGAGCCATTCGACTGCGCGGCGGTGGGCGCGGGCGTCGCGGAAGGCGTACCAGGCGGGCAGTAGGTGCGGATACTCGTCGTGCAGTTCGGCTTTGAACCGGCGGAAGGCTCCACTGCCCTGGATGGCCCGCGCCAGTCTCCACCCGGCTTTCTCGTCGGTGATCTGTTCAGCGAAGTCGGCCATGTCCTGGTACCAGATGTAGGACGGCAGCGGATCGATGCTGATCAGGTCCAGCTCGTCGAGGTCCACAGGTATCTGGCCATCGATGCCGGTGTCGGACGTCCAGAACACGACTTCACCAGTCTGCGGGTTGATCAGCCACCGGTGCTCGTAGTCGGTCCGGTCCGCCAGTGCGGTGGCGATCTCCTCAAGGTCGAGGCTGTTCAGATCAAGCACCGGACCACCGTAGTCCGCGCAGCCCGCTACTCGCGGCAGGTGTGCCCGGAGTCCGCTGGCCTGCCGGCTGGCCCCCTTGCGGATGCTGGTCTCATCCGCACACGCGATGGTTGGTCGTCCTCGTCGTGAGTCCGGGGCAGGATGACTGGGTGCTCATCGTACGCGCGACGAAGAAGCTGCTCCAACGCATCGGCCCACCGACCCTGCAGGAAGGCGACCAGTCGACCACGCTCTTGGGCCAGTGGTACGCCACCGCCCTGTTCTGGAAGCCCCAGATCGCCCTGCTGGTCAACGAACCGACGCTGCTACCCGTGTTGATGCCGCTGGCGCCCGCAGCCACCTGGCCGGCCCGGATCGCTCAGCAGGTCGCCGCGGTGCTCACCGCGCACGGAACACCAACGTCGGTCATCGATGAGGAACTGCGGCACATGCGAGACTGCCGTCTCGCCAGGACCACCAACCGCAGTGTCGTCGGCATCATGAACGAGTTCACCTATCTCGCCGAGGCCTACCGCGATCACCATCCCGGCCAGGATCCGCTCGACCTCGCGATGCGGCTGGCCACGACACCCTGCGGACCCCTGTACACCAAGAACATCAGTCCAGACCGAGAACTGGCCGCGTTCCTGCGCTCCATCGCGACCTGATAGGAGTCGCCTCGCCTCCCCAGCGCCGGGCTCCGAGGGCGCCCCCTCAAGAGCCGCCGCCCCGGAAGGGGTGCGGCAGCAAACACGCGCGTTCGCGGCAGAAGAGAGCGTTGTGCGTTGTGGCTGATCATGCCCGGCTGCCGGAGGCCAGTGGAGCGCGTGCTCTCAGGATCCAGGTGTCCCTTCTCTGGGAGGAAAGCGCACTGGTGCGGTAGCGGTGGAGAAATGTGGCGGTGCGACCCTCGGCGTGCTGCTGGCTGAGTTCTCCCCGGTCGTCCAGTTCCGGGGCGTCGGCGAAGAATTCCTAGACTGCGTATGGGTCCCAGCTGGCGGCGTAGCGCAGCAGCGAGCGGGCCAGGTCCGGGTGGGCTGCCGCCCACCGGGTATCGAAGACGAACCACTGATCGAACCCGAAGAATTCGTCGATGTATCGGGCGACCTGCGCGATGTGCGTCTCCCACCGGATCAGGGACTTGGCGGGTCGCTCCGGGTGAAGCATTTCCAGCGTCTCTCGGTGGATCTCCTTGTGCGTAAGCTCTCGGTCGATGCTAGCGGGGGATGGGGCGTATCCGTCCATCCGGGCGTAGCGTTCCATCGCTGGGGCGATGTCCTCCTCACCGGGAGCGACCAGTGCTCGCAGCAGCTGGGCGTCGTGCGGCCAGCGGTGGGCGCCGGGACCGTCGACGCCCCGCAGGTGGGCGGCGAGATCAGGCAGGGTCAGGCCGGGGAAGGCCAGGGCGCCAGCTAGGTCCAGGTTCCGATGGCCGTCGGGCGATTCCCAGCACAGGCGGACCGAGAAGACTGACTCGGGCCCCGGTGGGGCGAGCCGGACGGTACGGACCGGTACGCCATGACTGAAGACCGCACCGGACGCGGCCGCACCGGTGGGCAGCGGCCAGGTGTCGTGCAGCAGGAACGTGAGCCGTTCGGGTGAGGCGGCGGCGGTCTCGTCGTCGATGAAGTAGTAGGCGAGGTCCACCTCGTCGTCATCGGTACGCACTCTCAGGGCATGATCGCCGAGTCGGATGAAGTCGTCATCCCCCTCGACCCACAGGTGCTCGTGCAGTAGCTCGCGCAGTACGTCAATGCTCTCCGGCCGGGGCAGGTTCCGCTTCCGAGCCGCATCGAAGATCGAATCGAGGCCGTAGACGTCGCCGCCCAACTCGCTGTCGATCCAAGCCTCCGGGTCGTCGCGGTTCCAGCCGCGCTGGAACCAACCGAGTACAGTGGTGTCGGGCACGGTGACTACCCGCTTACTGAACGGTGATTCCTCCCGCCACCGGGACACGAAATACATGCGCTCGACTCTAGGCGAACGGTCCATCTCAAGCGGTTGCACGCAGCAGCAAAACCGGCCATGACCGGCGGAGTATGGCGGGAGCCCCCTTCCCGCCCGAGCCGGACTGCGACGGGTACCCCGGTTCTTGACCAGCACTGTCTCGTTTCTGCTGACCATGAGCGCTGCTGCGTCTAGCTCTTCGCTGGCCACAGCTCCCATCGGTTCGCCCGTCCGCGCCGCACCTCGGCATCAGGGAATTGCTTTTGCAGCTCGGCCAGTCGCGCCGTGATCTCCGCAATCGGCAACCCGACGGGATGACGGCCAGCGGTTCCGGCTTGAGGGGTGGCGGCGCCCGTGGCTTCTTGCGCCGCTTGTTCGCCTCGACGGCTGTTGCGAGCATCTCCCGCGCCCGGTGTATCCGCTTCGCCCACCCTGGCCAGGCCGGACACGGGCCGTCGTACGGCGGCGTCACCCAACCGTGCTTGAACATCGGCGTGGCGCACTCGCTGCACATCTGCTCGGCGGCAAGCTCGGGAACCGCCAGCAGATCATCGAGCTTGTGCTGTGCCATGCTGATCTTGAAGCGCAGGTCTGAGCGCTCTTTTCGGTCCTTCGAGGCTTTGTAGGTGGACTGCAGTTCGGCAAGCTGCTTCCGCAGGTCCCGAACCGCGAACTGCCGGTCGTACTTGTACTGAAAGAGCAAGGCCTCGCGCCGCTCCCCGGGCAACCAGCCGTTCTTGTCGATGACCTCCTCCGGGTCACCCACTTCGGCCTCAAGGCGCTTCACGAACTTCTGGACACGCTCGATTTTGGTCTCAAGCTCGGCCATCTCCTTCTGACGATTATCCGGCTCCATGCCCGGGAAGCGCGAGCCGTCCCGGAACGCAGCCGGCTCCGTCTGCAGGTGGTCGAGGATGGACAGGTTCTCGATGAGCGAGAGCCGTGCCTGCGCCCGTTCCGGGTCGTAGTGCTGCTTGCGGGCCTCGCGCTGCTTGTCGGCAGCGGCGCGCTCACGTTCCAGCTTGCGGTCCCCGCGCTCCCAGCGCGCTTCCAGTTGCTTCAACGTCAGCCGGCGGTGTCCGGGTTCGGCTCGCGTCCACTGACCCATGATGGCGATCGCCTCATCGAGTTCGGCCTGGCGCTCGTCGAGCACCCACGGGTTCCATCTGCCGTCGCGGTTGATCTCGACAAAGCGCGTCCGCGCCGCGATGAACTCCTCGGCCGTGGCGGTCGCGCCGGGCTTTGGCTTCCAGAGCATCCCGTCGACCTCGATGACGCCTTCGGGGAGCGTTGCTGACGTCGTTGCCATCGCTTCGACCTCCGTCCGTCTGACGATGCACTCAGTCTGCACACGCCCACGCGCACGACTCGCCGGTTTCCGTAGTTCCATCGCGCTTGGGGGGACTGCCCGCCCATCGAGCTTCGTACGTCAAGTCGATCTGATGCCCAGCAGCCGGGCGGGTCAGGAGAACCAGAACAGCGCAGATAAAACCGCAGGCAGACATCCGACCATCGGCAGACTTGAGCGTCTGATTTTGTTCGCGAGAAGTGGCCGCGAATGTTCGCGAGTTCTGACCGCGCTTAGGAGCGGAAACCATGATCAATGTTCGCGAGAAGTGACCGCACCTGGTGGTAGCCCCTCTCACCCGCCCCCGGTGACGCACTCCAGAACCTTCTCCAGATCGCATGACGGGGCCAACGAGGAGCTCCACGTCAGACGCAGTCCGTCCTCGCGCCAGCGCGGGACCACATGCACGTGGTAGTGGAAGACGTCCTGGCCGGCGGCCTGGCCTGTGTTGTGTTTCACGTTCACGCCTTCGGGGGCAAGGGTCGCCTTCAGCAGAGCGGCAACTCGGTGCACCATGTCGGCGACCTCGCCATGAGAAACCTTGGAAATCTCCCATACGTCACGCACGTGCACGCGCGGAACCACCAACGTGTGTCCCGGAGCCGCGGGTCGGATGTTCAAGAACGCCAGGGTGTGCTCGTCCTCGAGGACTCGATAGGACGGCAACACACCGGCCACGATCTTGCAGAAGGTGCAGTCGCTCACCCACGCAATGATCGCATCCGGCCACCTGCTTGCCTGACGTGCCTTAGCGACCTTCAAGCGGCTGACCAGCTAGTTCGCTTGATAAACCAGATAACGATGGCGTCGGTGGTCCCGAGGCTGATAGCAGGCATGATGGCCTGGTCAGGCTTGCTGGGTTGCGCGGGTTCGGGCCAGGCGGTAGGAGTCGGTGCCGGTCTCGACGATGTTGCCGCCGAAGGTGAGTCGGTCGACGATGGCGGCGCAGAGGCGGGGGTCGGTGAAGGTCTTGGTCCAGCCACTGAAGGACTCGTTGGAGGCGATGGCGACGCTGGCCTTTTCCTCTCGCTCGGTGAGGACTTGAAACAGGAGCTCGGCACCGCGCCGGTCGAGTTCCATGTAGCCGAGCTCGTCGACGCAGAGGAGGTCGACGCGGCCGTAGCGGTTGATGGTCTTGGTGAGCTGCTTGTCGTCGGCATCGCCAAGTATGCAACCAAGGCCGCCGAATGCGTCGGCACATCGACCGGCGCATCAACTCGCCCGACGAGGACACCGTCCTCGTCGTCGCGCACTGGGAGTCCGCCGGGAAGGGCCTGTCCGCCGGAGAACAGGTCCTCGCTTCGTACCTGACCGGGCGGCCTGAGTCTGCTACGTCGGCACTGGCGGAGGTGGGCCCATGAACCGCCGCGACGAACTCATGCCGTTGTCCCAGGTGCTCGAAGAGCTGGGCGGAATCTCTCGCCGGACGTTCTACCGCTGGCGTGAGCTGGGCCGCGCGCCCGTCTGCGTCAAGCTGCCGAACGGTGACCTTATGGTCTGGCGCAGCGACTTCACGGTGTGGCTTGAGTCCCGGCGGGAGGTCGCGTGAACGCCAGCTATGACGTGAAGTTCTGGGAGATCTACCGCAACCGGTCCAGCAAGACGCCGTCCTACGTTGCGCGGTGGTCTGTCGCAGGTCGTCGGACGTCGAAGACCTTCCGGACCAAGGAACTCGCCAACAGCCACATGCGTGACCTTCGCTTGGCCGCCAAGAATGGCGAGGCGTTCGACATCGACACCGGGCTTCCCGAGTCGATGCTGGCACCTGAGCCGGCCCAGAACGACTACCTTCCTGGCCTTTGCTCAACGGTTCATAGCCCAGCGATGGAAGACCTCGGCTGCCCGGACGAGGGAGACGGACGTTTATGCCCTGTTGGCCCTGGTCCCGGCACTGGTGAAGGACCTGCCCGGCCGACCCGGCCCTGACGACATGCGCAGGGTCCTGCGGGAATACTTCCTGCTTCCCCGAAGAGCGGCGCCGAGAGTTGCCGGCCGAGCAAGTTCCGGTTCTGCGCTGGCTTGAAACGGCGTCGCTGCCGCTGGCGGACCTCGAACAGGCGCGCGTGATCCGTCTGGGCCTCGATGCGATCTCTGTGACATTCAAGGGGGAGAGGGCGGCGGCGAACACGGTCCTACGTAAGCGAGAGGTCTTTCACCATCTCCTCGAACTGGCTGCGGAAGAGAAGGTGTTCGGTGTCAACCCGCTCAACGGGGTCAAGTGGACGCCTCCGGAAGCGGTGGACGCGGTTGACCCCCGGACGGTGGTCAATCCTCGTCAGGCTCGAGCGTTGCTCGATGCCGCGCCTCGCGTCGGCCGCACGCGGGGGGCTCGGATGCGGGCGATGTACGCGTGCATGTACTACGCCGCCCTTCGTCCGGAAGAGGCCGCGGGCCTCAAGCGCGAGAACTGCGAACTGCCGCGGGAGGGGTGGGGCCTGCTCACCTTGGAGACGGCACGGCCCTTCGCCAACAAGCGCTATACCGACTCGGGCGCCGCGCACGACGATCGCGGTTTGAAGCACCGGGCGGACAAGGACACGCGGCCGGTGCCAATTCCTCCGGCTCTGGTGAAGGTCCTGCGCGAGCACATCGAAGAGTTCGGCGTGGCCGGCGACGGCAGGCTGTTCGCCACGAGCAAGGGCGGCTTCTACACGAACTCGGCAATCTCCCGTATCTGGAACTCCGTACGGATGCAGGCGTTCACGCCCGAGCAAGTGGCCTCTTCGTTGGCGGCGACGCCGTACGACCTCCGGCATGCGGCCGTCTCCCTCTGGTTGGCCTCTGGCGTGGCTCCGACCGAGGTTGCCAAACGAGCGGGGCACAGCGTTGAGGTACTTCAGCGGGTCTACGCCAAAGTGATCGACGGGCAACAGGAGCTAGCGAACGCGAAGATCATGAGCGCTCTGGAGGAGTGATCGCGAGTGTTGCGCAATGGTCTCAGGTTGCCCCCGGGGTCTTCCGAATTTGGGTGTAGCTCGTTCTCAATGAGAGTTTCTGAACTGGCTTGTGGTCATGACTGTCTTGGTTGAGGCGTCGCGTCTCTTCGTGTGTGCAAGCGTGTAAGGCAGTGGTGGCGGTGGGCTCGTTGCTGGAGGAACTGGCACGGCGGGAAGCTGCTGTCCGCCCCGCGGCGATCACCTGGCCGGTGACGTGGCGGTGATGTCACCCGCGGCCACTGCCACCGTCTCGTTCAGCCCAACTGATCGTCTGAGTTGTGGCAACGGCCCGGTTCGGCGTGACGGTGCCTAGGACCAGACGCGCGAGACTGCTCACCAAGAGCGAAGTCGGCGGCCTCCTCGGGGACGATGACCACGGCGCCGATGCGAGGACGGTGACTCGTGTGAACGGATGACACCCACATCGCTGCGGCTTACTGGGACCTCCGGTGAAACAGCCGGGCGGGCGCTTGATTTTCCCGAATGTGAGAGGCCGGGAGTTGCGGCAGCTGAGGGGGTGGCGGTGATGCGGATCGTGGTGGACCTCGCCCGCTGCCAGGGCTATGCGCAGTGCGTGTTCCTCGCTCCGGAGGTGTTCGAGCTGCACGGTGAGGAGGCGCTGCTGTACAACCCTGCCGTCCCCGCCGGCCAACTCGACCGTGTGCGCCAGGCAGCGGCAGCGTGCCCGGTCCAGGCGATCCTCGTGGGTGACCAAGTGAGGGCCGATGTCCGGTGACCTTGACCAGGGCCGCATTGTCATCGTCGGGGCGTCGCTGGCCGGGTTGCGGGCCGCCGAGACGCTGCGCGAGGAGGGTTTCACCGACTCGTTGACGGTGGTGGGAGACGAGCCCCACCCGCCCTACGACCGGCCGCCGCTGTCCAAACAGGTGCTGCTTGGCAAGGCGGCGGCGGATGCCACCGTGCTGCCGACGCGCCGGGATCCGGACGCGGACTGGCGGCTGGGAGTGGCGGCTACGGGTTTGGATCCTGCGGGGAAGCGGGTGCTGCTGGCCGACGGCGTGTCACTGCCCTACGACCGGCTGTTGATCGCCACCGGGACGCGGGCCAGGCCCTGGCCCGACCCGGCGCAGGCGGCCCTGGACGGGGTTCTCACCCTACGCACCAGCGACGACGCGGCCCGCCTGGCTGAGCGGCTGACGGCCGGGCCGCGGCGGGTGCTGGTGATCGGCGGGGGCTTCACCGGATCGGAGATCGCCTCGGCCTGCCGGGAGCGGGGCATCGAGGTCACCGTCGCCGAACGGGGCCCCGCCCCGCTGGTGGGCGCGCTCGGCGGGACGTTCGCGAAGCTCGCCGCCGGTCTGCAGCGGGCTCACGGCGTCGACCTGCGCTGCGGGGTGACGGTCACCGCACTGCGCGGGAACGGACACTTCACCGGCGCGGACCTGTCGGACGGCAGCCGCGTCGACGCGGACGTGTGCGTCGTCGCCATGGGGGCGATCCGCAACACCGAGTGGCTGGCGGACTCCGGGCTGGCGGCGGGGCGGCTGGGGGTCGCCTGCGACGCGGGGTGCCGCGTCTTCAACGCCTACGGCATCGTCACCGACGACGTCTTCGTGGCCGGCGACGTCGCACGCTTCCCGCATCCGCTGTTCGAGTACCAGATGCTCGCCCTGGAACACTGGGGAAACGCGGTCGCGCAAGCCGAGGTGGCGGCGCACAACATGGTCAGCCCTGGGCCGCTGCGGCGCCCGCACCTGACGGTCCCGGTCTTCTGGTCCAGCCAGTTCGGGGTGAACATCAAGTCCGTCGGCGTCCCCTCCTTCTCCGACCAGGTGGTCATCGCCCAAGGCTCGCTCGGCGAACGCCGTCTGGTGGCGGTCTACGGCTACCGGGGCCGCGTGACCGCCGCGGTCACCGTGAACATGGCCAAGTGGCTGGAGTACTACCAGGGCCTGATCGAGGCCGCGGCCCCGTTCCCGCCCGGGCCCGGCGCGGCTGACGGCAGCCCGCTGGTGACCGAGTTTCCCGTCCCCTCCAACGTGCCCGACCCTCGGGGACTCCTGCACGGTCCCACCGTCGCGCTCACCGGCCACCTGCCCGACCGCCGGCTGACCCTCGTCCGGCCCGGCGGCATCCGGCCCGGCGGCTGACCTCTTCCGTCCCTTGCCTGCCACCAGGAGCCCCGCATGGCCGTCGACACCCTGCTGGAGCGGATCACCGACCACGCCAACCGCGCCGACCCCTACCCGCTGTACGCCGAACTCCGCGAGGCAGGGGTAGTACGGCAGACCGACGGAAGCTACCTGGTCGGCACCTACTACGACATCGCCGCGCTGCTGCACGACCCTCGTGTCAGCTCCGACCCCCGCAACCTCGCCGCCCCGTACCGCGACCTGGCCCCGGAGGAGGGGATGCTCTCCTTCATCCGGCTCGACGACCCCGAGCATCACAGGCTGCGCGGCCTGGCCATGCGGCCGTTCGGCCCGCCGCACAGCCCGGGACGTGTGGACGCGATGCGCAGTCAGATCGCCTCGATCACCGCGGAACTTCTCGAGGCGTTGGACGGCCGTACGCGGATCGACGTCGTGGAGGACTTCGCCTACCCGCTGCCGGTCACCGTCATCTGTCGGCTGCTCGGTGTGCCCCGGGAGGACGAGCCGGTCTTCCGGGAGTGGTCCGCCACGATCATCGACTTCGCCGACATCAGGCCCGGCCAGGATCCTGCCGAACGGCGGACGATCGGCGAACAAGCCTTGACGGAGATGGGCCGGTACCTGGTGGACCTCGCCGAAGACCGCCGCGGCCACCCCGGTGACGACATGCTCTCGGCGTTCGTCAACGAGCCTGGTCCCGGCGGGGCGTTCACCCGGGAGGAGCTGGCGGCCACCGCCGTGCTCCTGCTGGTCGCCGGACACGAGACCACGGTCAACCTGATCGCCAACGGGGCACTCACCCTGCTGCGCCACCCCGACCAACTGGACCGGCTGCGCCGGGTGCCCGATCTGCTCCCGCTGGCGGTGGAGGAACTGCTGCGCTACGAGCCCCCGCTGCAGATCCGCCAGCGCACGCCTCTGGCCAACATCGACGTCGCCGGTGTCACCATCCCCAAGGGTGCGCCCCTGGTACTGGTGCTGGCCTCAGGCAACCGCGACCCCAGACGGTTCCGCGACCCCGAGCGGTTCGACCCCACCCGCACCGACAACCAGCACCTCGGTTTCGGCGGCGGCATCCACCTCTGCTACGGCGCACCACTCGCCCGGATCGAAGCCCAGACCGCGCTCGGCGCTCTGATCCCGCGCCTCAGCACCGCGACCCTCCTCCAGGACCCACCGGCCTACCGGCACAACGCCATGCTCCGCGGTCCCAGACACCTCCATATCGACCTCTGACAACTCCTCGACTCTCATCCATGCCAGTTCATTTCTGGGCTGACCTGGCAAAACGTGGTCAAGATCATTGCACGTATATTGCACGAGCGCTGACATGTGACTGCCTACGGCTGCACATGGCTGCTCAAGATCGGCGGGGCGGTGGGGGAAGAAGCCCAGGTGGGACCTGTTGTGGCTGGTTGGGTGGTGCCCCCGGCAGGATTCGAACCTGCGGCACCCGCTTTAGGAGAGCGGTGCTCTATCCCCTGAGCTACGGAGGCGGGGCTGCAGTAAGCGTACCGAAAGGTGGGCACCATGTGTGACTAGGCGGGGCTTGGCTTGTGGCTCGTATCCCATGTGTGCTCTGAGCTGGGGTAAAGGGCTGACATGCCGGCGACGCAGGGTGGCGGTCGGTGACTACTGTCACGTAGCGTGACAGGTCGGCGACGAATGCGAGTTCAGAAGCGCCGTGGTGTCCGGCCTGGTGTGCTGGTAGCCGCGATGTTGGCGCCTGCGGTCCTCGCGGTGGGGCTCCTTGTGGCGGAGCTCACCGGCTATGAGGAGCAGTTGCGGGGTGGGCCGCGGCAGGTGGTGAAGGTGAGAGCCGTATCTCGATCGCAGCAGGTGCCGAGCAGGGTCTTTCTGACACCTGTGCCGGCTCCTCCGCATCCTGATCTTGAGTATGAGGGCGTGGTACCAGGTCCTTTGACCTCGGAAGGCGAGGGCGTGTGGGGCGGCAACTCGGGGGGATCGGCCGAAGCGGAACCGTCGACGCATCCGTACCTGGAGGTCGGCCGGGATGAGTGGGCTGGGGGACTTCGACGCGGTCGTCGCGATGGGACTTCAGGTATTGATCCGCAGGCGGCAGCATTCGGGCGGGAGTCGTCGGGGAGGCAGTCTGAGACGCGTCGTGGTCATTCGGCGGGGCGTGGACAGTGGGCGCGGTCGGATGAGTGTGCGGGTGTGGTGCCGCGTGGTGTGCGTGGAGTAGTGGTGGGGCCGGATGACCGTACAGGAGTGGTGAGGACGATTGGCCGTGCAGGCGCGGCGGGTACGGATGGCCGTGCAGGCGCGGCGGGTACGGATGGCCGTGCAGGCGCGCCGGGTACGGATGGCCGTGCGGGGGCGGTGGAGACGGCAGGTCCCGTGCCGGACGGGCAACACGTAGAACGTACGCGATGGGTGCCGTCGGATCGGCGCGCTGGAGGGGCCTCCGGTGGCCACGCGGGAGCATGGTCGGATACGTGGACGGGCGAGGGGCCGGGTGGGCACGTAGGAGCGGCATTGGATGGGCGTGCGGGCGCGCGATCGGATACGTGGACAGGCGCGCGGTCGGATGGGCGTGCGGGCGCGGCGTTGTCCGGCAAGAGGGTGGGCACGGTCCGGTGGGAAGGTCGCGGAGGAGATCGGCGCTGGCGTGGATAGGTGAATGGTGAGGGCCGAACGTTCCAGTAGTACGGAGCGGACCAGGAAAGAAACGCTGTCGCTTCGAGCAGGCAGTGTGCGTCGAGTTGGGTGGACTGCCAGGGCTAGATGAATGACCGGGCGGACGGTGTCAGAGTCGGCGGTATCCGGGTGATCGACGCTGGCTTGGCGATGAGGGAGCCGATGGTGCCGACAAGCAGCTCGAGAGTCGCCGGAAAGCAGTCAGTGTTGGCCCGGTAGACACGGCAGAAGTCGACCCCGCCGCCCGCGGACGCCGAGGTTAGTGGTGTCGACGAATCCGTGTGCCTAGTTGGTAGGGGAGTCAGTGGTGTTCGGCCGGTGCTGTGAGGTCGAAATGCCTGACTTGGTGTTCTCCGGGGTTGGTAGGTGTCGGGGTGCTGAGCCGGCTCCGACTCCTTGCCGATGAAGGCTGGCACCTCCGCGAGCAGCTGCGCCGGGATCGGCTAGGGCGTGCGGATTCCCGTGCCTGCTCTGCGGCCCTCTGCGCGGGGTGCTGTGCTGGGTTTGGTTGGGGTGTGGGGGTTTTCGGTGTCTGCTCTGGGGTTCTCTGCGCGGGGTGCTGTGCTGGGTTTGGTTGGGGTGTGGGGGTTTTCGGTGTCTGCTCTGGGGTTCTCTGCGCGGGGTGCTGTGCTGGGTTTGGCTGGGGCGTGCGGATTTCCCGTGTCTGCTCTGCGGCCCTCTCCGCGGGCAGCTGTGCTGGGTTTGGCCTGGCCAGGGTGTGCAGGTGGGACGAGTTGTCATGTAGGCGCTCGTTCTGCATGGGGCGATGGGTGCTGAGGTCGGTGACGTTCGCATTCGGGGTTCCGGGGTGAGTGGTACCGCATCTCTTATGTGCTATCGATGGCTGGACTGGTTGTGCCGAGCGCAGGCGTATGGCTGACGTGCAGGGGTTGTGGGTGGCGCGTTGATGTTGTGAGTTGGAAAGGTCGGGCGGTGGGGCGTGGATCGCCGATGGGTGGGTGGATCGCTTGTGGTGGGTTGACCGTCCGTGGGGAGATCGGCGGTGGGTGGGTGGATCGCTTGTGGTGGGTTGACCGTCGGTGGGGGGATCGCCGGTGGGTGGGTGGATCGCTTGTGGTGGGTTGACCGTCGGTGGGGGGATCGCCGGTGGGTGGGTGGACCGCCTGTGGTGGGGTTAAGCGCCCATGAGGAGATCGCGGATGGGCGGATGGATCACCCACGGTGGGGGGTGGATCGCCTTTGGTGGGTTGTTGGTGATCAGGTGGGTGGTGAAGGAGTTGGGCGGTTGGAGGGGTGGCTGTGGTGACGCTCACTGGATGGGGAACTGGGTCCGTGGGGTGGCGGTGAGAAGGTATAAATGCCGTGATTCGTACATAACAGCTGCCGCGACTCCGCCCTGACATACACGTTGCTGTAGTAACGTGCGTGCCGGGCTCAGGTCACAAGTTCGCAAACGGAGGGGTCCGTAACGTGCCATCTCCTCGATCAGCGGGCCTGGTCGCGGTCCTTATGGCGATGGTTTCCATGGTCACCATGACATCGTCGGGCACGGCCCAGGCGCAGTCGCCGACACACCAGGCGGGGACCCAGGAGTTGGATCCTGGGAACCTGACAGAGTTGCGTCGCGACGCCGAGAGGTCGTCCCAGGCGCTGGCGGACGCCACCAAGGCACTGGAGCAGCGGCAGGCGACTCTGACGAAGGCCGACAAAGAGCTCAAGGTCAAGCTGGAGCAGTTGCGTACGGCCACCGTGGAGCTGTCGAAGGTGCGCAGGCCCCTGGCTGATCTGGTGCAGTCGCTGTATCAGGAGCCGTCGGGCGGCGACATGGCTCCTTTCCTCTCAGGGCAGGATGACGCGTCCAGCCTTCGTGCTCTCAGCGACATGACGTACCTCGTGTCAGGACGAGACAAAGTACTGGCGGACGCAGGGCGGCTCTACCAGGAGCAGCAGAAGCTGGCGGCCGACGCGCAGGAGCTTCGGGCTACGAAGTTGCTGGTGGAGGCGCAGCTCAGCGCTGAGATCGACACGCTGAGGAAGCGGTCCGCCACGGTTGTGAAGTCGTTGTCGCAGGCGTTGACCAAGCTGGGAGTGCGCGTCAACCAGGGCGGCCGTACTGGGGCGGCGTGTGACCCGACTCGGGTCAGCGCGGCCGCGCAGTATCCCAACGGCTTGCTTCCCAAGACCGTCCTATGTCCCCTGCAACAGCGGGGTCGTGAGTTGCGAGCCGATGCGGCGATCTCCTTCGTGGCGCTCAACGAGGCGTACAGGAAGCAGTTCGGCCGGCCCATGTGCGTGACGGACAGCTACCGCAGCCTCGGCGCGCAGCAGTCGATCTTCTACCGCAGGCCGGGCTTCGCCGCGGTGCCGGGACGCAGCAACCATGGGCTCGGGCTCGCTGTCGACCTGTGTGGCGGCGTCGATGTCTTCCGCTCGGTGCAGTTCAACTGGCTCGAGGCCAACGGCAAGAAGTTCGGATGGATACATCCTGATTGGGCGTACCACAGCCCGTTCGAGCCCTGGCATTGGGAGTACGACCCCAAGCTGGGATCTCTGCTGTAGGGAGATCTGCAGCCTGGCGTGATTCTCTGGTGCTCTTGGCTCGGCTTACGGTCGGTTGGCTTGCAAGGGTCTGACCTCCGTCTGTCAGGGGTGGCTGCGTGAGTGTTCACCTCTGCGGGTCGGGGGCGGCTGCGGTGAATGTTTCCCTTTACTGGTGGGGGATGTCCCCTCTACCGGTGGGGGCTGCATAGGTGTTCGCCTCTGCGGGCGAGGAGTGGCTGCGTGGGTGTTCACTCTGCCGGTCGCGATGGCTGCGTGCGTGTTCACCTCGAGTGGCCGTGGATGGTGATCGACAGGCGTGAGCCCGCGCTGGCTTGGGCGAGCTGAGTGGCCTGGTCCGGTGTGGTGGCGAGGACGACCAGAGCGCCGCTGTCCGCCATGGAGTCGACCGAGTTGGTCGCGCGTGTGGAGCCCGGTAAGGCCATGACCGTGACGGCTTGGGCAACCGTCGCTGTGCGAGGGACGGCGGTGGCGTCCTCCCAGCCGGCCGAGGCCGCGATCACGTCGATGACATCGCCTGTGCGCAGGAGACGGGCCGAGCCGACGTCCGTGATGCGTACGGGGGTCGCCAGCATGCCCGAGCCGTAGGCGTCTATCAGCGCGGGACCAAGCAGACGTAGGTCGGTCAGGGGCTCGCCGCGCCGGGTCGGGGCGGCGAGGACCTGACCAGCGACCCGTGCCCCCGGGCGGAGCGCTCCGTCAGGCACAGCATGTTCCGGCAGGTGAATCACCGTGAGATCGGATGCCGACAGCGCCCCTCCCCGGAGATCGCGAGCGGCGGCCAGGACCTCAACGGAGGCCGCCGGGCGTACGGCGAGCGCCACACATCCGGTGGCCATCGCCGCGAGGACGACGGCTATGAGCCGTCGTCGACGGTTGAGTATCCGAACTGCACGGAACGTGATCCGCATGGTGGCTCCTGCGGAGGAATGGATGAATGGGACGGGATGGTGCTGAGAACGGAGCGTGAGCGGGACGGTGTTCGGATCCTGGGGCCACGCGCACACATACGACACGGGAACCCCGGGGGTCGCTTGTTCGGAGGCGGTTGTACTACTGCGCGCCTCGCTGGTGGCGGTGCCGCGGGGCTGCGGAGGCTGAGGACGGGGTTATGGGAGGTCGAGGGGCAGGTCGATGCCTTTCAGGGCGTGGCCGCGGGGGCAAGCTGCACTCGAATGACTGGTTGGCGTCACGCCGGGGCTGCGGAGGCTGAGGACAGGGTTATGGGAGGTCGATGCCTTTCAGGGCGTGGCCGCGGGGGCAAGCTGCATTCGAATGACTGGTTGGCGTCACGCCGGGGCTGCGGAGGCTGAGGACAGGGCTATGGGAGCTCGAGGGGCAGTTCAGGGCGTCCACCGCAGGGGCAGCTGTGCTCAAAGGGCTGGTTGGCGTCACGGGGCTGCGCAGGCAGGGCGGTGTTATGGGAGGTCGAGGGCAGGTTGATGTCTTTTCACGGCGTCACCGCAGGCCCGGCTGAGTTCCAGGGCTATTGGTGGCTCGTGGCTGCAGGGGCTGAGGATGAGTTATGGGAGGTCGAAGGGCAGGTTGATGCCTTTCAGGGCGTCGCCGCAGGGGCAGGTGCGTTCTGACGGGAGCTTGGCCACGACTGAGCTCACGAGTGTGCGCATGCGCTCGCTGTTGGCCGCGAAGAAGGCGAAGACCTCGTCCTGGGTGACGCCCTCACCCGTGTCGACTCCGGCGTCGTGATCGGTGACCAGGGCCAGCGTGGTGTAGCAGAGGGCGAGCTCGCGGGCGAGGACGGCCTCGGGATGGCCTGTCATGCCGACGATCGACCAGCCGTTGGACGTGAACCAGCGCGACTCGGCCCTGGTGGAGAATCGGGGTCCTTCGATGACGACGAGAGTGCCCCCGTCGACGGCATCCCAGCCTTCGGCCTCGGCCTTGGAATAGGACAGGGCTCTGCCGACGGGACAATACGGATCGGCGAAGGGGACGTGGACCGCGCCGCCTGCGTCGTAGAAGGTCTGGACTCGGCCGGAGGTGCGATCGACGAGCTGATCAGGGATCACTAGAGTGCCGGGGCCGTACTCGAGGCGGAGAGAGCCGACGGCACTGGGCGCGAGCACCTGGCGGACGCCGAGGGACCGGAGTGCCCATAGATTCGCCCGGTAGGGGATGCGATGGGGAGGATGGCGGTGATCGCGCCCGTGGCGGGGTACGAAGGCCACGGCGCGCGCGCCGATGTGGCCGACGGTGATCGTGTCACTCGGCGGCCCATACGGCGTGGCAACGTCGATCTCCTCGGCATCCTCGAGGAGGGAGTAGAAGCCCGAACCGCCGATGACCCCGATGTCCGCTCTCATGACCATGGCGCAGACATTAGCGCCCCGCACCAGCGCCGTTGAGACCCGCACCGACACCTGTGGAAAACCTTCGACGTGAAGCGGCTGTGGAATGGAGGCTACGGCTCGGCGGGGGGATGGCGGGTCGGCATCGGGCTGAGCGGTGCGGGCAGGCCCGGGCGGGTCACGATGTCCGCGGCGAGCGCAGCCTGTGAGGTTATGCCGTCGGTAGGTGGGCGAGCGGTTGCCGATGAGGGGCTAATGGGTGGCAAGTCCGCGGGTGTGGGCGGGTCGTGCTGTCCGCGGCGAGCGCAGCCTGTGAGGTTATGCCGTCGGTAGGTGGGCGAGCGGTCGCCGATGAGGGGCTAATGGGCGGCAAGTCCGCGGGTGTGGGCGGGTCGTGCTGTTCCCGGGGGAGCGTGCCTGCAAGGTTAAGCCGTTGGCGCCGTTGGCGGGCCGTTGCCGATGAGGGGTGACGGTCGCGTGAGGTAGCGAGTCGGCAGGTGCGGGCGGGTTGTACGGCATGGTGGGGCGCCGTACAACCCGGGAGGCGTCAGGCGGCGGAGCTGCTGCTCGCGGGCGCGGGGGCCGAGGAGCTTGCCGAAGCGGCGGGCTCCTTCTTGGTGGAGGTGGTTCCGGAGTCGGAGCCGTTGGAGCTTTCGGAACTGGAGCCAGACGAGCTGGCGGCGGACGACGAGGTCGAGGACCCGGAGGAGCTCGACGAGCGGTTGTCGGTCCGATAGAAGCCCGAGCCCTTGAAAACGATGCCGACGGCCGAGAACACCTTGCGCAGCTGGCCGTCGCAGCTCGGGCACTCGGTCAGCGGGTCGTCCGTGAATCGCTGGACGACCTCGAGCCCTTCACCGCAAGCGGTACAGGCGTACTGGTAGGTGGGCACGCACTCCTCCTCATATGGCTCACGCAGACTGGCACTCTACCGATGCGACTGCTAATGGTACGCAGCCGATTAGGATAAACGCCACCCAGGCGAGTTCTAATCCCCGTCAGGAGCTCGCTGGCAGGCCCCCTCAAGGGGATCGGCGGGAGCCGACCCGGTGCCGCTTCCGCTGCCTGATCGCTGTATCCCGTCAGGTCCGGGAGTGCCTCCATGGCGAAGACAGCGAAGCGGCGGGCGCCGGACGGCCCGGCGGACTGGGGCTGCCGGGTGTGTCCGGGTTGGGGTGGCGTGGTCAGCGTACTGGGGAACCCTTGTGACAGCGGACTGTTCACGACATGTCACAAGGCCCGATACCCCCGGAGGATGAGGCCGCTGCGATACCCGTCGGCTCTCAGCGGTCAGTCGGCCGTACAGCAGCCGTCGGCTGTCAGCGGTCAGTCGGCCGTACAGCAGCCGTCGGCTGTCAGCGGTCAGTCGGCCGTACAGCAGCCGTCGGCTGTCAGCGGTCAGTCGCCGTACAGCAGCCGTCGGCTGTCAGCGGTCAGTCGCCGTACAGCAGCCGTCGGCTCTCAGCGGTCAGTCGCCGTACAGCGGACGCTGGGCGGTTTGTTGGTGGGGTTGGGGTGCTCGTTGCGTTCTGGTTACTCGCCGCGTTCGCCGTACCAGCCGGCCAGTTTGCCGCGGCGGCTTACCGCGCGTAGGCGACGTTCGACGGTTTGGCGGTAGGCGGCCGTCGTGACGACCAGGAGCTGGTCCTCTGCCCGCAGGCGCGTTGAGCCCTCGGGGACGAACGAACGGCCCTCTCGTACGATCATGGTGACCGCCGCGTCCGACGGCAGGCGGAGTTCGAAGATCTCGACGCCGTGCAGGCCGGAGCCAGGGGGAATGGTGATCTGCAGGAGGTCGGCGTTGAGCTCTTCGAGGGGGGCCGCCT
Organism: Sphaerisporangium flaviroseum; assembly: GCF_039537005.1. Classification (NCBI taxonomy): domain Bacteria; kingdom Bacillati; phylum Actinomycetota; class Actinomycetes; order Streptosporangiales; family Streptosporangiaceae; genus Sphaerisporangium; species Sphaerisporangium flaviroseum. Next base: position 231,203 of record NZ_BAAAZR010000007.1, read on the forward strand.
CGACGCCGAGGTCGCGGGCCTCGTCGGGGGCGCTCACGCGAAGGAGCCGCGCGAGGTACGGCAGCGTGGGCCCCTGAACCATCGTGAAGACGATCACGATGATGAAGACCTCGTTGAACACGCCTTTGGCGCCGGCGATCCCGGCCGCCCATGGGATGGTCGCGAGCACAATGGGCACGGCTCCGCGTAGTCCCGCCCAGGACAGGAAGGCCTGTTCCCGCCAGGACATCCTGTCGACGCCCGCCAGCTGCACGATCAACGCCGAGACGGCGACCGACAGCGGTCGTGCGAACAGCAGGAGGACCAGTCCGGCGATCAGCCCGGGAGCGACCGCCGTCGGCAGCTCGTGCGGGCTGGCGAGTATGCCGAGCATGACGAACAGGCCGATCTGGGAGAGCCATGCGGCGCCTTCGGCGAATCCCCGGGTCGCCTGCCGGTGGGGCAGCCGCGTGTTGCCGAGGACCAGCGTGGCCAGGTACACCGCGAGGAAGCCGCTTCCGTGCAGGAGCGCCGCACCGCTGTAGGCGACGAACGCCAGGGCCAGTACGGCGAGGGGGTAGAGGCCCGACGACGGCAGGGCCACGCGGCGCAGGGCATAGCCCCCGATCGGGCCGATCACGAGACCGACCGCGGAGCCGACGCCCAGCTCGAACACGGCGTCCAGGATGACGTACCCGACGTTCGGCAAGGGCGCGTTCACCTGGCTGAGCATGACGACGACGATGACGGTGGGCGCGTCGTTGAATCCGGACTCGGCCTCCAGGATGCCGGACAGTCGCGGGGGGAGCGGTAGCCGGCGCAGCACGGAGAAGACGGCCGCCGCGTCGGTCGAGGCGAGGATGGCGCCGAGCAGCAGCGCCGTGCGCCAGTCCATGTCCAGCAGCCAGTACACGGCCCCCGCCAGCGCGAAGATGCTCACGCCCACGCCGACCGTGGCCAGGACGATCGAGGCCGGTACGGCTTCGCGGACGTGCTGCCAGTTCGTGGTGAGGCCACCTTCGGCCAGGATGACGGCGAGGGCGACCATGCCGATCTGCTGGGCCAGGCGCGCGTTCTCGAAGTGGATGCCCAGGCCCGCCTCGCCGATCAGCAGGCCGATCCCGAGATAGATCAGCAGGCTGGGCAGTCCGGTGCGGTGGGCTACTCGTACGGACGCGATGGCGGCGATGACGACGACGGAGGCTAGGAGCAACCAGACGTTCAGGTTCACCGGCCTCCCTTCTCGCGTCCCGCCCATTGTGTCGTATTCGTATACGGCCCTACCACGATGAACACGTATGGGCTACCGTCACACGCGAGACAGCGGTAGCTATATGGACGGGCATCAGGTGGCAAAGTGACCGACGAGACTTCCCCGGTTCTGGAGAACACGAGGAAGGACGATTCGGCCGATGGCGAGGAGGCCGTTCCGGCCAAGCGATTGAAGAAGCGGCGGTTGCTGCGCCGGCTGCTGATCGTGACCGGTTTGATCTTCGCCATGGTGTTCGCGGCCGGGTTCGCGTTGGTGATGGAGCGTCAGGTCACGCTCAATGGCAATATCGAGCGTATCCCTGGAGCGTTCCCCGAGGACGCCGGGCGCCCCGCCAAGACCGTGGGCGACGCGCAGAACTGGCTGCTCATCGGATCGGACAAGCGGCCGGGTGAGGCGGGCAGCCAGCGGGCCGACACGATCATGATCGTCCATGTCCCGGCCGGCCGGGATCGGCTCACCCTCATCGGCATCCCCCGCGACTCTTATGTCCGCATCCCCGGTCACGGAAACAACAAGATCAACGCGGCGTACGCCTTCGGTGGCCCGCAGTTGCTGATCAAGACTGTGGAGAGCCTCACCAAGGTGCGCATCGACCACTTCGCGGCGCTGGACTTCCAGGGCTTCGTCAGCATGACCGAAGTGATCGGCGGCGTGGACGTCTACGTGTCCCGCAAGGTCTACGACCCGATGAACAAGATCACATGGCCGCAGGGCCAGGTGCATCTGGAGGGCGAGAAGGCGCTGCTGTTCGTACGGCAGCGGTACAACCTGCCGGGGGGCGACTTCGACCGCATCAAGCGGCAGCAGGCCTTCATCGGCGCGATGGGGCACAAGATCATCAGCAGGGAGTTGCTGACGGATCCGTTCAAGCTGAACGGCTTCCTCGAAGCGCTCACGCGGGCCGTCAGCGTCGACTCCGGCGTGACGCTGAGCACGCTGCGCGACCTGGCGCTGGAGCTCAGGAGCATTCGGCCGGACAACGTCGACTCCGCCACCATTCCCACGCTGGGCACCGCCACCGTCAAGGGCGCCAGCGTCGTACGCCTGGACAAGCGGGCAGGCGCGCTGTTCTACGAGGCGATCAGGAACGACAGCCTGGAGCAGTACTTCGAGGACAGCGGAGGCCTGAACGACCTGACGATCCTTCCCTGACGGGTGGTCGGGGAGGACCAGGTGGGGATGATCTTCCCCTGACAGGTGATCGTGGCGGACCAGAAGGCGACGATCCTCCCCTGACCGCCGATCCCGGACGATCAGATAGTGACGATCCCCGAAGGAAGCGCCGCCATCGTCACCGCCCGGTCGTGGGGCTCGGCCGGGATGCCCTCGACCAGCTCGCCCTCGTGCAGCAACGCCACCGTCGGCACGTTCGGCCCCACCCTCGCCAGCGCACGGTCGTACGAACCGCCGCCGCGCCCGAGCCTGATCCCGGTGGAGGGGTCGACCGCCAGTGCGGGGACGATCACCAGCGCGGCCGTGCGGATGGTGCCCACGCCCCGCCGCGTGTCGACGGGCTCCATGAGACCGCGCGGCCCGAGGGCCATCGAGTCGGGCCCGTCGTAGACCGCCCAATCGAGATCGTTGTCGGGCTTCAGCACGGGCAGGATCACCGTGGCGCCGTGCTTCCAGAGGGCGAACACGAGGCCGTGCGTCGCGGGCTCGTCACCCATCGACCAGTAGCACGCGACCAGCCCGGCCATCTGCACCCACGGTTGGTCGAGTAGCGTTTCTCTGATCGCGGTCGCCGAGCCGCGTGGATCGGAGAGCCCTGCTCGTGCGGCGACGATCCTCCGGCGCAGCTCCGCTTTGTCCACTCGGCCCTCCATTAAGGTGCATCCATGGCTGACTACGATCCAGTGACGAAAGTTGTCATCCCGGCCGCGGGTCTCGGTACGAGATTCCTGCCGGCGACCAAGGCGACCCCCAAAGAGATGCTGCCGATCGTCGACAAGCCGGCCATCCAGTATGTCGTCGAGGAAGCGGTCTCGGTCGGGCTCCTCGACCTCCTCATGGTGACAGGCCGGAACAAACGCTCCATCGAGGACCACTTCGACAGAGCGTACGAGCTGGAGGAGGTGCTGGCCGCCAAGGGCGACTCCGAACGGCTCTCGCAGGTCCTCGAACCGGTCGAGATCGCCACCTTCCACTACGTGCGGCAGGGGGAGCCCAAGGGCCTCGGCCATGCGGTTCTGTGCGCCAAGCAGCACGTCGGCAACCATCCGTTCGCCTGCCTGCTCGGCGACGACCTGATCGACTACCGCGACCACCTGCTCAAGCGCATGATCGAGGTGCGGGACACCTACGGCGGCAGCGTCGTCGCGCTGATGGAGGTCCCGAGGGAGCAGGTCTCCCTGTACGGCTGTGCGGAGATCTCGCCGACCTCCGAGGACGACGTGGTCCGCGTGACCGGCCTGGTGGAGAAGCCCGCGCCGGAGGACGCCCCGTCGAACTGGGCCGTCATCGGGCGTTACGTCATCGACCCGGCCGTGTTCGAGGTGCTGGAGAACACCCCGCCCGGGCGCGGCGGCGAGATCCAGCTCACCGACGCGCTGCTCGAGCTCGCCGGCCGCGGCAACGACGAGGGCGGCCCGGTGCACGGCGTGCTTTTCCGGGGTCGCCGTTACGACACCGGGAACAAGATCGACTACCTGCGCACGGTCGTCCAGTTCGCGGCGGACCGGCCTGATCTGGCCCCCGAATTCATAGCGTGGCTGCGCGAGTTCCTGGACGAAGTTCCCCGGTGAAGCCGGTGCGCTGGATGACCTTCCGGGGACGGATGCGATGAAGACGGTTGACGCCCATCTGGCCGAGATTCTCGAAGCGGTGCGACCGCTCGACCCGGTCGAGCTCGGACTGGAGGCGGCGCTCGGCTCGACCCTGGCCGAGGACGTCACCTCGCCGGTCGCGCTGCCGCCCTTCGACAACTCGGCCATGGACGGTTACGCCGTACGTGCCGAGGACGTCGCGGGGGCGACCGAAGACGAGCCCGTGGTGCTGCCGGTGGCCGCCGACGTGGCCGCAGGTGACCTGGAGCCGCGCGCGGTGGAGCGCGGGTTCGTCACGCGGATCATGACTGGGGCGCCGGTGCCCGAGGGCGCCGACGCCGTCGTGCCCGTCGAGTGGACCGACGGAGGCACCGTCAAGGTCGCGATCCGCCGGCCCGCCCCGGTGGGCAACGCCATCCGCAGGTCGGGGGAGGACGTCCGGGCCGGGAATCTCGTGCTGGGCGCGGGCGCCGTGCTCGGCCCCGCCCAGCTGGGCATCCTCGCCGGGGTGGGGCGGCGCGCCGTCCTGGCCCATCCGCGTCCCCGGGTGGTCGTACTGTGCACCGGAGCCGAGCTGGTCGAGCCGGGTACGCCGCTCGGCCACGGGCAGATCTGGGAGTCCAACAGCTACACCTTGGTCGCGGCGGTTCAGCAGGCCGGTGGGCAGGCGTCCCGGCGGAGCGCCGTCGGCGACGATCCCTACGAGTTCTCCACGGTCCTGAACGGTGTCATCGGCGAGGCCGACGCCGTGATCACGAGCGGCGGCATCTCGATGGGCGCCTACGAGCCCGTGAAGGAGGCGCTGTCTCCCCTGGGGACCGTACGGTTCGAGAAGGTCGCGATGCAGCCGGGCATGCCCCAGGGCTTCGGCCTGCTGGGCGAGCGGCACGTTCCGATCTTCACCCTGCCGGGCAATCCGGTCTCGTCGTACGTCTCGTTCGTGCTGTACGTGAAGCCCGCGCTGGACAGGATGCGCGGCCTGCCCGCCGGGCCCCCGGTCACCGTGCCGGCGACGACGACATCGGCGCTGCGCTCCCCGGCGGGCAAGCGCTCGTTCCTGCGAGGAGTGCTCAGCGGAGGTGCCGCTGGAGGTGGAGTCGCCGATGAGCGGGGCGGCGGGGCCGTGGTCGCTCCGGTGCACGGGCAAGGTTCCCACCAGCTCGCGGCGCTCGCCCTGGCCAACGCGCTGATCGTGGTCCCCGAGGACGTCACCGACGTGCCCGAGGGCACGGTCGTGGAGGTGATCCCGCTATGAGCGAGTTGACGCACATCGACGAGTCGGGTGCCGCGCGCATGGTCGACGTGTCCGCCAAGGACGTCAGCGTCCGTACGGCGTGCGCGACCGGCCGGGTGCTGCTGTCGCCCGAGGCCGTGGAGATCCTGAGATCGGGCACGGTTCCGAAGGGCGATGCGATCGGGGTCGCCCGCATCGCCGGGATCCAGGGCGCCAAACGCACTCCCGATCTGATCCCCCTCTGCCATCCGATCGCGCTGCACGGCGTCAAGGTGGAGATCGTTGTGGTCGACACGGGCGTGGAGATCACCGCCCGCGTGAAGACGGCCGACCGTACGGGCGTGGAGATGGAGGCGCTCACGGCCGTCACCGTCGCGGGGCTGGCGATGATCGACATGATCAAGGCGGTGGATCCGGCGGCGGTGATCACCGATGTGCGGGTCGAGGAGAAGACCGGTGGCAAGACCGGCGTCTGGACCCGGCCATGAGAGCTCTGGTGGTGACCGCTTCGAACCGCGCCGCCTCGGGCATTTACCCCGATAAATCAGGACAACTGCTGGCTGAGCTGCTCGTTGAAGCGGGTTGCGAGGTCGACGGTCCTCAGGTCGTCCCCGACGGAGAGCCGGTCGAGTCCGCCCTCCGAGCGGGCGTACGCGACGGATACGACCTGATCGTCACCACCGGAGGCACCGGGCTGACCCCGCAGGACCTCACCCCGGAGATGACCCGCCGGGTGATCGAGCGGGAGATCCCGGGCATCGCGGAAGCCATACGGCAGGCCAACCGCGAGAAGGTGCCGACCTCGATCCTGTCGCGCGGGCTGGCCGGTCAGGCGGAGACGACACTCATCGTCAACCTTCCCGGATCGTCCGGCGGCGTACGCGACGGCATGGCCGTCCTCGCCCCGATTCTCAGGCACGCCGTCGACCAGATGAGGGGCGGCGACCACCCCCGTCACTGACACGCCCTGTCAAAGCGGAGGTCTGGGGGGCACCATGGCGAATATGGGTTCCGACAGGGGATGATTGACGTGTGGACCGACTTCGCGGCTGGCCGGCGACCCTTAACGAGGGACCGGTGGGACTCCGGCCGCTGCGGCTGCGCGACGTCGGTGCCTGGCGTGAGACACGGCTGCGCAACGCCGACTGGCTCCGTCCGTGGGAGCCCAGCAACCCCGAGACCCCGCTCTTCCGCACCGGCCTCGGGCCGTACATCTCCATGGTCGGCACCCTGCGCCGTGAGGCACGGCAGGGCCTCGCGCTGCCCTGGGTGGTGACCTGGCAGGGGGCGTTCGCCGGCCAGCTCACCGTGGGCGCGATCGTTTGGGGCTCGGCCCGATCGGCCCAGGTGGGCTACTGGGTGAGCGGCGCGCTCGCGGGGCGCGGCATCATCCCCACCGCGCTCGCCATGGCCGTCGATCACTGCTTCTTCACGGTCGGCCTGCATCGGCTGGAGGCCAACATCCGCCCGGAGAACCACGCCAGCCGGCGCGTCGTGGAGAAACTCGGCTTCCGCGAGGAAGGGGTCCGCCGCCGGCAGCTCCACATCGACGGCGCCTGGCGCGACCACATCTGCTACGCCCTGACCCTGGAAGACGTGCCCCGAGGGCTGATGGCCCAGTGGCGGCAGACTCGGGAGAAAACAGCTCACGACGGCTTCTCCTAGAGGGGCATGGACAGCTTTGAGCCAGGCCTGGTGATAAACAGGTTGACGATCTCGCGACACACCGCACCGAATGCTCGTCAACCAGTGACACGCGGTCCTACGGTGCGTGACGTGAACACATTTGCGACGGCACCGGTCCCGTGGTGTGTTCATGCTGCCTGGGGGTGGTCCCATGGGTAGCACATTCCGGGGTCGCGCCCACCGGGCCGATCTCGCACGCCGCTTGAGCGGCGCTCTTCTCGTTGTCCCCGCACACGGTGCAGAGGTGGGCGTATGAGCAGTGCCTTCCTCTATCTCGGCATCGTCGTGATGTGGCTGTGCGTCCTGGTGCCGATGTGGCTCCGCCGTGACCGTCACACGGTCGACATCGCCGAGCTCTACAACGAGGAGATCGACGGCGACGGTTCCGATGGTTCCGATGGCGACGAGTCCGACAACGACTCCGACGGCGAGGATTCCGGGTCCGACGGCAACGGTTTCGACGGCGAAGGGTCCGACGGCAAGGACGGCGACACCCTCACCGACGTCCCGGTGTCCGGAGTCCCCGGCGCCCGTGCCGCTATCGGCACCGATCCCGCCGACGACGAGATCACCATGGACCTCCTCCCCACCGCCCCCCGCACCCGAAGCGACTCCACCGCCCAGCCCGGAACGCGTAGCGAGGCCGCCGTCCGGCCGGGAACGCGTAGCGAGTCCGTGGCCAGGCCCGGTGAGTCTCCCATCCAGCCGGGAACGCATAACCAAGGAAAGCTCGGCGGCTCCGGCCACAGCTCGGCCTCGGGCCAGGAGGCGCCCGCCGGCACTCCTCCTGCCAGGCAGGACGCATCCGGTGGCACCGTCTCTCCTGAGCTCTCCAAAGAGAGCCCATCAGGTGAGACTCCCTCACAGGAGAGCTCGTCACACGAGACCTCGCCGTCAGACGAGAGCCTTTCGTACGAAGATCTTCACCTCGAGAACCCGTCTCCGACCGAGTGCCGTCGCCGGGCCCGGGTGATGGCACGCCGCCGCCGGTGGTTGCTCTGGACCGTGCTACTCCAGATCGCCTCGATCGTGACGGCGGCTGTCGGCGTGGCGCCCTGGTGGAGCGTGGCACCCGCAGGGCTCCTGCTGGTGTCCTACCTGGCGGTACTGCGCATCGCCGTCACCGTGGACACGGAGCGGCGCGTCGAGGCCGCGAAGGCCCGTGCCGAGCGGGAGCGGCTGGAGCGGATCGAGCAGGAGCGCCGGCGCGAGCTCGAACTCGCCGCGCAGCAGGCCGAGGCCGAGATCCTCGAGTTCCGCAGGCGCGCCGAGCCCTTCGACCAGTACGCCGACCGCTCCCGTCGCGCCGTAGGCGACTAACCCCGGCCACGCATCCCTCGGGGTGACCCTCAACCGCATGCCCACTGCGTCACGCCCACGCCGCTCGGCCGAACACGCTTCCATGTCCGCCGTGCCCGGCCGTACGGCCTGCGCGTCCACGCCGGTCGGTCAGACATATCGGGACCGCGCGGCCCTCTCCCCGTTGACGGGTGCCGGACCTCGGCGATCATGCCGCCGGCGGCCTGCCACCCGACTGGGTGGCTCCGGTGGTGGTGAATGTTTGCTAATCTGGTCGAGTCCTAGGGGCTGTAGCGCAGTCCGGTAGCGCACTTCGTTCGCATCGAAGGGGTCAGGGGTTCGAATCCCCTCAGCTCCACCCAGGGCCGTTCTTGAGACGGCTGGACTGAAGTTGACGGGATCCCGTCTGATCATTGCGAT
>NZ_BAAAZR010000008.1:0-165511 GCF_039537005.1 Sphaerisporangium flaviroseum
CCGAACCCCTTTTCACCGTCCAGGTCCCCCTCGTCATGTCCGCCGAGCACCTCGTCGTTGGCCACCGCCTGCAACGGTTCGTCGTCATCCTTTGACACGGCCTCAATGGCTGGCGTCCAACCACCCCAGCCGGGAGCCGGCGGGCTCCCGCCGGCAGTGGTGAGCAATCGATCAACAAGCTCCGGCCAGAAGGGGCCCCGGCTCACCCACCCGCCCCCAGGTTTCCCGCCGTAAACGGCGCCGGATTCGCCGCCCCGCTTCCCCCCGCGTCGGCGCCGCACCACACCACCCGGGCACCGGAGGTAATCCGCGCCCTGGGTCCGTCGACCTGAGCCTCAGCGAGCATGAACCCATGGAATGGCTTGGTGAGGAACCCATGAAATGGTTCGGCGAGAATGGGCCCCGGCTCACCCACCCACCCCCAGGTGGCCCGCCGCACAACGGCGCCGGATTCGCCGCCCCGCCTCCCGCCGCATCGGCGCCGCACCACACCACCCGGGCACCGGAGGTAATCCGCGCCCGCGGGCCGTCGACCCGAGCCTCAGCGAGCATGAACCGGTGGAATGGTTCGGCAAGGAACTCATGGAATGGTTCGGCGAGAATGGGCCCCGGCTCACCCGCCCACCCCCGTTTCCCGCCGTAAACGGCGCCGGATTCGCCGCCCCGCTTCCCGCCGCATCGGCGCCGGCTAAAGGTCTACCGGGCGCCGGTTGGGAAGTCCCGCATGGAACGGGGACTACCGGCCGCGAGCCCATCGCGACGAGACACGATCGCCAGCACGGATCTTGAAGACGGCCACAGGGATGGATTGTGGTGAGGTCTTGGTGGTGTGGTCGAGGGGACGGGCGCGGATCACGTCCGGTGCCCGGGCCGTGACTTGCGGCGCCGACGCGGCGGGAGGCGGGGCGGTGAATCCGGCGCCGTCTACGGCGAGGAACCAGGGGCGGGTGGGCGAGCCGGGGCCCATTCTCGCCGAACCATTTCATGGGTTCCTCACCAAGCCATTCCATGAGTTCCTCACCGAACGATTCCACCGGTTCATGCTCGCTGAGGCTCGGGTCGCGGGCGATGCCGGCGCCGATCCCCTCCGCTGCCCGGACCTTGAATTGGGGCGCTGAGGCGGTGGGAGGTGTCGCGGTGAAGGTTATGTCGATGCGCGGTGGGGACCGGGGGTGGGTGGGCGAGTCGGGGCCCATTCTCGCCGACCCTTCGGCATATTCATGCTCGCCGATGGTCGGGTCGCGGCGAAATGCGGGCGTTGATCACCTTCGGCGCCTCGGGTGGTGTGTTGCGGTGCCGAGGCGGTGGGAGGTGACGCGGTGATCTCGGTGCCGTGGTGCGGCGGGCAACCTGGGGTGGGTGGGTGAGTCGGGGCCCCTTCTGGCCGACCATTCCGGCCGTTGATGCTCGCCGGTGGTCGGGTTGCGGCTGATGTGGGTGTCGATCACCTCCCCTGCCCGGGCCGTGAATTGCGGCGCCGAGTACGGCGGGCACCCCCGGGGTGGGCGGGTGAGTCGGGGCCTATTCTGGTCGGCCGTTCTTCCCAGCGGTTCTTGTCGTTCTCACCGCCACAGACCTCACGCCATTTCAGCCTTGACCCCGACCACGCCGTCTTAGGGAAGGATCAAAAGGGCGTCGCCTACGCCGCGTTCGGCGCCGTCGGAGGGGTGGTTGACCACCTTGCCCTTGACGACCATCGCGCTGGAGCCGCCGCCGTCGAGGTTGATGGCCTGGCGGGCGCCGAGCCAGAGCATCAGCTGCGCGGCCTCGACCATGGAGGCCCCCACGGTGACGCCCGGCTTACGGCCGTCGACCGTGGCGAGGATCAGCTTGCCCGACTTGGTGACGCCCGCCATGGTGCGAGGATGCCGCCGGAGGATCATGTTCACGTTGGCGTGACCGTCGGCCTTGGCGGTGATGCGCTCGTGGCCGTTACGGACCAGGCCGACGCCGCCGCCGATGATGCTGGTTTCGGGGGTGAGCGGGATGCCCTTGCCGGTGCGCAGGTCCGTCACCTTGGTGGTGACCTTGAGGCTCCACTTCTCCCAAGCGTGCGACCAGACCCAGTCGGCCATGATCCCGGTGCCGTGCAGTACGCGGGTGCCGCGCGGGACCTTGCCGCCGGCCGGGCGAAGCTCCAGCACCTGGCCCTTGTCGTCCAGGACGGCTTCCGCCCCGTCGTCGGCGGGGGTCTTCGCGCCATACTCCTCGGTGTAGAGCACGAGCTCGTCCGGCCCGGCCATACGGTTGACGCCGTTGATGGTCGACTTCTCCCCGTCGGAGGAGGTCGCGGTGGTCGTGCTCTTCACCTCGGTGATGCGCGCGGTGCGGCCCTTGAGTATGAGCGCGCTGCGGCCCACGACGGCTTCGCTCAGCAGGCGGCCGTCGACCACCGAGATGCCCACCGGCTCGCCTCGGAGGTTCTTCGCGGTGTGGATGTTGAAGAATCCGCCGTTGACCGCGGCGATCGCGCCGACTCGCTTCGCCATCGAGGATGGAGTCTCCCGTTTGGCGACGTTCGCTCCGATGCTGGCGTGGTAGGAGCCGCGGAAGGCACGGGGGTCGACGGTGAGCACTCGCAGGTTCCACGGGCCGGTGGTCTGCAGCCCGTCATCCCCGAGGTAGTCGACCTTTGCCTTGATATTGGCATCTTTGAGCTGCTTTACCACCTTTTCGGCCTTGCTGCGCTCTTTCAGAGTCCATAAGCCGATGCGAGCCGTATAGCCGCTTCCCTCGGGATAGTCGGCTACGCCGGGCCGGGTGAACTGCTGGACGCCTGCCTCGAATCCCGCGCCCCGAGCCGTTTCCGCCGCGGCCTCCGCCTCCGCCTGGGTGCCGTAATCCTTGCCCTTGATGAGCAGCGACACCGTGTATCCGTCGGTGGGCTTTCCATGGACCACCGTGAACAGGTCGATGCCCGCCGCGACCGCCTTCTGCTTCTGGGTGACGGCGCCGGATTGCCCCAGCGGGAAGCTCGCCGTCGGCAGCCTCGAGCTGACCGAATCCGCGTTCGCCGGTGCGGGGGCGGCGGTCGCGAGCAGCGACAGGGCGGCAAGACCGGCGATGAGGCGACGTGGCATCAAGGGCTCCCGTGGGTGATTCAATCCTTGATGCACCATGGTCTTGGCAAGGACTCACCAAGTACGGGTAAACACGCCAACGTCTACGAGAATGTAACCGGCCGTCTTCCCGTGTTCGAAACGAGCGGCCACGGTCCGTATTCGCCCAACGCGCCAGGCCAGGCCGCCCGTCACGCCTCTTCCGTTGAGCGCGTCACCGCCTTGCGTCCGGACACGGGTCGCGGGGTTGGCCGCAAGGGGCTACGTAAATCGGGTCAATAGCCTGGTCATTCCGGGTCAGCGCGCCACGATCGCCTGCGGGGCCCCACAATGCGGCGTTACGGTTCGTTAGGCCGCAATCACGGAGTTGGCGGCACACCTTCCTTGAGAGGCACCCGTCATGGGGCTCAACGTTCTTTTCCTCATAATTCTGGCGAGCATGAGCCTTGGCTTCATCGTCGGAGTGATCATGGCCCGCCCCCGCCGTTGGGATGCGTACGTCTGTGCGGACGACGCGGCGCACGCCGAGACAGGCCGAAAAAGCGGCGCCTGACCGGCCCACCCGTCTGCCCCTGAATGCGGCGCCTGACCGCCCCCCCGCGAGAGCGGAGACGGCCTGTCCGCCCGACCGGCCTGCGCGGCGCCGGGTCACCTCACCAGTTCGGCGAGCCGCTTCCCTTCAAGGCCGTGGACGGTGACACCGTCGGCGCCGGTCATGGTCTGTCCGGCGACCAGGGCGTTGACGATGGCCTCCTCGGTCGCCTCGATCACGGCGTAGAACAGCGGGTCGATGTGGTCGTCCGCGAGGACCGTCACGTCGAAGGTGCGCGGCGGGTCGGCGTCGAGCACGTTGGCCGGCAGGTTGCGGTTGGCGGTGGAGAAGCACAGGAAGCCGTCGCCGCTGGAGTTCTCGCCGGCGCCGCCCGTACGGGCGACACCCAGACCGGCCCGCTGGGCGAGCCTGCGGCACTGGTGGGGAAGCAGCGGCGCGTCGGTGGCGACGATGGCGATGATGGACCCGGCACCCTCGAACTTCGGCGGCGTGGGTCTCGGCACGTCGTCGAGGCCGCGGCCCACGGGGACGCCGTTGACCGTCAGGCGCTCTCGCGCGCCGTGGTTCGCCTGGACGAGCACGCCGACGGTGTAGCCGCCGTCCTCCTCGCCCAGAACCCGGGAAGCGGTGCCGATGCCGCCCTTGAAACCGTGGCAGATCATGCCGGTGCCGCCGCCGACCCCGCCCTCGGCGACCGGCCCGGTCGAGGCGGCGTGATAGGCCGCCTTCACGTGCTCGGTCCTGACGTGCCGGCCGTCGATGTCGTTCAGCGTGCCGTCCCAGGTCTCGCCGACCACCGGCAGAGACCAGGCCTGCCGGCCCTTGCCCAGGGACGCCACCTCGATCTCCACGAGGGCGTCGCGGACCACGCCCACCGAGGCGGTGTTGGTCAGCCCGATGGGTGAGCCGAGTATGCCGAACTCGTCGAGGAAGGCCATGCCGGTGATCTCGCCGTTGCCGTTCAGCCAGTGGTAGCCCGCGTACACCGGTTCGTCGAACGCCGAACCGCCATGCGGCAGTACCACCGTGACGCCCGTGCGCACCGGGCCCTGCCCGACGACGCGGGCCCCGTCGCCGTGGATGAGGGTGGTGTGGCCCACCCGGACCCCCGCGACGTCGGTGATGGCGTTGTGCGATCCGGGGGTGCCGGTGCCGATCACGATGCCGTGGTCACGTGCCCGCATGGCGGTGACGTCGCCGAGGCTCAACGGCTCTCCCTTCGGAACGACTCCAGCGCCAGCAGGGCGACGTGGAGTGACAGGCAGGAGTCGACGTCGTCGAGATCGGTGTCGAGGATGCGCTCGAGGCGGCGGAGCCTGTCGTAGAAGGCCGGCCGTGACAGGTGGGCGCGCTGGGCGGCGACGGCCTTGTTGCGCCCGGCGTCAAGGTAGGTGCGCAGGATGCCGGTCAGGTCGCCACCGCGGTGGGCGTCGTGGGCGAGCAGGGGCCCCAGCTCGCGTTCGGCGAAGGTCTGCAGCCGGGCGTCGTCCCGGAGCAGGTGGAGCAGGCCGCGGAGCCGCAGGTCGGGCAGCCGGTAGAACGGACGCCGGTCGGGCTGGCGCGCGGCGGCCTCGGCGACCTGCTCGGCCTCGAGGAAGCTGCGGCGTACGTCCCGGATGGAGTCGACGACGGAGCCGGCGGCAAGGACGAAGGGGGCGGCGAAGGCCGTACGGAGCCGGTCGGCGAGGGCGGTGAGGGCGCCCTCGGCCAGCGTGCGGGGCGGCAGGGGAAGCAGGACGCCGATGCGGTTCTGGTCGAGCGCGCCTACGAGGGCGGGCAGCCTGGCGTCGCGGCAGGCGGCGGCCGTGGCCTCGGCCAGCTCGCCGAGCTGGGCCTGGAGGTTGAGCGCCGTCTCATTGGAGTCGGTGAGCCGGAGCACCACGCTGATCAGCTTCCGGCCGGTGAGCGGGACGCCGACGGCGCGGGCGCGGGCCGCCGCCTCCTCCGGGTCGGAGTAGGCGTGGGTCAGGATGCCGGTGATGATCGTGCCGTGGGCCTGCCGCTCGAGGCTCTCCTGGTGGCGTTCGAGCAGCCGGCCGAGCGCCAGCGTGGTCGCGGCCCGCTCGGCGAGCACGATGTCGCGTGGCCCGGGCGTCGCCTCGCAGATCAGGATGAGCCGCCCCCAGTCGTGGCCACGCGCGCCGACCATGGTCACCAGCCAACCGGACGACGGGTCGTAGGCGGTGCGCTCATGTGGGGCCACCGCGCGCGACCGGGTCTCCCAGTTGGCCAGGAGCATGCCGGTGTCGCGGCCCGCGAACTCGCAGGCGAGGACCTGGTGCGCCAGGTTCTCCAGGAGCACCGGCCGGGCCGACAGGCGGGAGACCTGGCTCAGCACCTCGGCGGGCGAGGCCCCCTCGACCGACAGCTCGGTGAACACCTCGTGGAGCTGCTCGGAGGCGCGCAGCTCCTCCAACTGGATGTCGATGATGCGGGCGTGCACCGACTCGGTGATCTGCACGAAAGGCGTCTCGCGGGCGAGCGTGACCAGCGGGAGGCCGTGGGTCTCCGCCGACTCGACGACCGCACGCGGCAACTCCTTGATGAACCTGCGGCCCAGCTCGACGATGAGCCCGGAGGCGCCCACGGAGGCCAGGTCGGCGATGTAGTCGGCCAGCTTGTCGGGCTCGTCGGGGAGGGCGACGCCGGTGGTGAGGATGAGCTCGCCGCCGCGTAGCAGGTGTGCGATGTCGCTGACCTCCCCGACATGCACCCAGCGCACGCGCGTGTCCAGCCGATCGGCACCCGCGACCACTTGCGGGCTGCCTCGACGGACGGCGTCCAGTGCCAGGACGTCGCTGAGGGTCGGTAGCATATGTCCGAGCCTAGCCGATCAATATGTAAGACCGACCTCTCACTACCTGACACACTGTCGAGTCCGGGCCGGTCGCCGGCAGAGGTCTTCACGATGGTCAGCGGTGGTCGGTGGTGGTGGACCGCCGATCGGTGGTGACGATGCTCAGCGCTGGCGGAGCCGGGCCTCCAGGCCGTCGAGCATGGACACCAGGCCGAAGTCGAAGCAGAGGTTCCGCGACGTCGTCATGTCGACGTTCTCGAAGCTCTTGTAGCGGGCCAGCAACTCGGGATAGTCGGCGGCGGCGACCTGCATCTGGGGGCGCATGCTCTCCATCCATGCCTCGGTGTCCACGTTCGCGCGGCCGATGGTGTTCATCCAGCTCACTTCCGGCATCGTGGCGCCGAGGGTGTAGGCCAGGACGGCGGAGACGGCGTGGTCAAGGCTCATGCCGGAGAAGCCGGCGAGCTCGAACGCCTTCGTCAGCTTGTCGGCGGCGGCGAGGGCGTTCGGTCCGAGGCTGGGCATCGAGCCGACGAGCGTGACCGACCAGGGATGGTTGATCATCGCGCCGCGCAGGCCGTAGGCGAACACCGCGGCCACGTCGCGCCAGCCGTACTCGGCCGGGACGGGAACCCGCGCTTCGGCGTAGACCTCGTCGAGCACGAGCTCCAGCAGCTCCTCCTTGTTGGCCACGTGCCAGTAGATGCTGGTGGCCCCTGAACCGAGCCGGGCGCCGAGCCTGCGCATGCTGAGCGCCTCCAGGCCTTCCGCGTCGAGCAGCTCCAGCGCGGCCCGGACGATCTGGTCGCGGCTGAGCGCAGGCTGCTCCCGGGCGCGCTTCGGCGCGGGTTCGCGGGCCCAGACCGAGGTGAACCGGGGCTTACCAGGCACGTGAGAATCTCCTTCGTTCGCCCAAGGATAAATCTCTCGCACACCGTCCGAGTACTATCGTACGCTGTGCGAGTGAACTCGAATGGTGTACGAGAAGAGAGCGGCGACACGGGGACCAAAGATCCCCGGCGGTGGTGGATCCTCGGGGTACTGTGCCTGAGCCTGCTGGTGCTCGTCGTCGACAACACGGTGCTGAACCTCGCGATCCCCTCCCTCGTCAGGGAGCTCGGGGCCGGGCCGGCGGACGTCCAGTGGATCATCGACGCCTACATCCTGGTCTTCGCCGGCCTCCTGCTCACGGCGGGAAGCCTCTCCGACCGGTACGGGCGGCGGCGCTTCCTGATCATCGGGCTCGCCCTGTTCGGCGGGGCCTCGGTCGTGGCGATGCTCGCCCAGGAACCGTGGCAGCTGATCGGCGCCCGCGCGCTCATGGGCGTGGGCGGGTCGTTCCTGATGCCGAGCACGCTGTCGATCCTGGTCACTGTGTTCGACGACTCCGAGCGCCGCAAGGCCATCGCGGCCTGGAGCGCGGTCGCCATGGTCGGCGTGATCGTGGGGCCGACACTTGGCGGCTTCCTGCTGGAGCACTACTGGTGGGGCTCGGTGTTCCTGCTGAACGTGCCGATCGCCGCCGTCGCCATCCTGGCCGCGGTGCTGCTGATGCCCGAGTCCCGCGCCCCGGCCCGCCGTACGGACCCCCTCGGCGCGCTGCTGTCCACGGTGGGCATGACCGCGCTGGTCTACGTGGTCATCGCGGCGCCCCGCGAGGGATGGACCTCCCCCCGGGCGCTGGTCGCGATGGCCGTGGGCGTGGTGGCGCTCACGGGGTTCGTACTCTGGGAGCGACGGTCGGACCATCCGATGCTGCCGCTGTCACTGTTCCGCGACCGGAACTTCAGCGGCGCGTCGTTCTCGATCGTGCTGATGTCCTTCGGCACGGGGGCGCTGCTGCTGATGCTCACCCAGTATCTGCAGTTCGTGCTGGGCTACGGGCCCATGAAGGCGGGTCTCGCGCTGCTGCCGTACGCGGTCGCGGCGGCGGTGTTCAACGGGGTCGGCGCCGGGCTGGGGCAGCGGGTCAGCAACCGCGTGCTGATCGCGCTGGGCTTGCTGGTGCTGGCCGGAGGGTTCGTGGTGCTGGCGCTCATCGATCCGTCCGACGGGTACGGCATGCTCATCACCGGCCTGCTGATCATGGGGGTCGGCGGCGGCCTGGCGGGACCGGCCGCGTACGCGACGCTGATGGGCGCGGTGCCGCAGGAGCACGCGGGCGTCGGCTCGGCGCTCAACGACACCGTGCAGCAGGTCGGCATGGCGCTGAGTGTGGCGATCCTCGGCAGCGTGCTCGCCGGGGTCTACACCGCCCGGATGCCCGAGAGCGCTCCGGCCGCGGCCAGGGACTCGATCGGCGCCGCCATCGAGTTGGGAGATCCGGGCCTGGCGAGGACGGCGAGGGACGCCTTCGTGTCCGCGATGTCGCTCGGGTCGTGGGTCGGCGTCGCGTTCACGGTCGCCGCCGCGGCGCTCGCCTTCACGGTCCTGCGGCCTCGTACGGCCCCCGTGGCCGAGCCGCAGCCCCAGCCCGTCGCGTGACCCTGAGAATATGTCTAGACATCAGGTAGATATACCTTCAGGACATTAATAGCTTGGGATTTGCAGCATGTAACGTGAAGTGCTGGTGTGCCGACACCTTGGAGGTGGGAGCGGTGGCTATAAGTAGCCATAATCGGAGTATGTCGGACCTTCTGCCGCGCCATCGTGCGGTCATGCCCAACTGGTTGTCTCTCTACTACGACGAGCCCATCGAGATCGTACGAGGGAAGGGCAACCGCGTCGTCGACGCCGAGGGCCACACCTACCTCGACTTCTTCGCCGGCATCCTCACCAACATGATCGGGTACGACGTCCCCGAGGTCCGTGAGGCGGTGGAGCGCCAGCTCGCCACCGGAGTCGTGCACACCAGCACCGTCTACCTGCTCCGCGCCCAGGTGGAGCTGGCCGAGAAGATCGCCAGGCTGTCGGGCATCGAGAACGCGAAGGTCTTCTTCACCAACTCCGGCACCGAGGCCAACGAGACGGCCCTGCTGCTGGCGACGTACGTGCGGAAGTCCGACCAGGTGCTCGCCATGCGGCAGAGCTACCACGGCCGCAGCTTCGGCGCGCTGTCGGTCACGAGCAACCGCGCCTGGAAGAACAACTCCCTCTCGCCGTTCAACGTGCACTTCCTGCACGGCGCCGACCGCCACCTGCCGCAGTTCGGTGGCATGTCGGACGCCGACTACATCAAGGCCTGCGTCGAGGACCTGCGCCACGTGCTCGCCACCGCCGTGTCCAACGACGTGGCCGCGCTCATCGCCGAGCCGATCCAGGGTGTCGGCGGATTCACCATGGCCCCCGACGGCCTGTTCAAGGCTTACAAGGAGGTCCTCGACGAGGAGGGCATCCTCTTCATCTCCGACGAGGTCCAGACCGGGTGGGGCCGTACGGGGTCGGCCTTCTTCGGCATCCAGAACCACGGGATGACGCCGGACATGATGACCTTCGCCAAGGGCCTCGGCAACGGGTTCGCGGTCGGAGGCGTGGTCGCCCGGGGCGACCTGATGGACGCTCCGCACGCCATCGGCCTGGCCACCTTCGGCGGCAACCCGATCTCCATGGCGGCCGCCAACGCGACCCTCGACTACGTGCTGGACAACGACCTCCAGTCCCGCGCCGCCATCACCGGCGCGATCCTCATCGACGGGCTGCGCGAGGCCAGGGGCCGCCTGCCCATCGTGGGCGACGTCCGGGGCAAGGGGCTGATGTTCGCCCTGGAACTGGTCGACCCGGCCACCGGCGCCCCGGCGCCGGCGCTGGCCGCGCGGTTCATGGAGGAGACCAAGAAGCTCGGCCTGCTGGCCGGCAAGGGCGGCCTGTACGGCAACGTGCTGCGGATGGCACCGCCGCTGACGCTCACCGACGACGAGGCGCGCGAGGGACTGGGCATCATCCTCGCCGCACTCGAGACGATCAACAAGGAGACGGGCAAGTGACGCACGGCCGGCCGGCGAAGCAGGTCACCCACTGGATCAACGGCGCCGAGGTGGCGGGGGGCTCCGCCCGGCGGGCGGAGATCTTCAACCCGGCCACCGGCGAGGTGGGCGGTCACGTTCATCTGGCCGGCCCCGAGGACGTCGACGCGGCGGTGGCCGCGGCCGCCGCGGCGTTCCCCGCGTGGCGGGACGCCTCGCTGATGAAGCGGGCGCAGGTGCTGTTCCGCTTCCGCGAGCTGATGTACGGCCATCGCGACGAGCTGGCGGCCCTCATCAGCGCCGAGCACGGCAAGGTGCACTCCGACGCGCTGGGCGAGGTGGCGCGCGGGCTGGAGGTCGTGGAGTTCGCCTGCGGCATCCCCCATCTGCTCAAGGGCGGCTTCTCCGAGAACGTCTCGACGAATGTGGACTCGTTCTCGATCAGGCAGCCGCTGGGGGTCGTGGCGGGGATCACTCCGTTCAACTTCCCCGCGATGGTCCCGATGTGGATGTATCCCATCGCGATCGCCTGCGGCAACACCTTCGTGCTGAAGCCGTCCGAGCGTGATCCGTCGGCGGCGCTGCTGATGGCGTCGCTGTGGAAGCAGGCCGGCCTGCCCGACGGCGTGTTCAACGTCGTCCAGGGTGACAAGGTCGCCGTCGACCGGCTGCTGGAACACCCCGACGTACGCGCCGTCTCGTTCGTGGGCTCCACGCCCATCGCCCGATACGTGTACGAGACGGGTACCAGGCACGGCAAGCGGGTGCAGGCGCTCGGCGGAGCCAAGAACCACATGCTCGTGCTGCCCGACGCCGATCTCGACCTGGTGGCCGACGCCGCGGTGAACGCGGGATTCGGCTCGGCGGGGGAGCGGTGCATGGCCATCTCGGTGGTCCTCGCCGTCGACCCGGTCGGCGACGAGCTGGTCGACAAGATCGTGCAGCGCGTGAGCACGCTCACCATCGGTCCCGGCGACGACCCGGACGCCCAGATGGGCCCGCTGGTCACCGGGGCACACCGCGACAAGGTGGCCTCCTACCTCGACACGGCGCTCGCCGAGGGCGCCAAGCTCGTGGTCGACGGGCGCGAGACCCTGGTCAAGGGTGGCGCGACCGCCGCGGAGACGCCCGGCTTCTGGCTCGGGCCCACGGTCATCGACCAGGTCAAGCCGGGTTCGGCGGTCCATCGTGACGAGATCTTCGGCCCGGTGCTGTCGGTGGTGCGGGTCTCCTCCTACGACGAGGGTCTGCAGATCATCAACGACGTCGAGTACGGCAACGGCACCGCCATCTTCACCAACGACGGAGGCGCCGCCCGGCGGTTCCAGAACGAGGTGGAGGTCGGCATGGTCGGCATCAACGTGCCGATCCCCGTGCCGATGGCCTTCTACAGCTTCGGTGGCTGGAAGTCCTCGCTCTTCGGCGACACCCATGTCCACGGCGCCGAGGGCGTTCACTTCTACACGCGCGGCAAGGTCGTCACCTCACGCTGGCTCGACCCGAGCCACGGCGGCGTGAACCTCGGGTTCCCGACCAACAAGTAGGCGTGAACCTCGGGGTCCCGCGTGAACCTCGGGTCCCACGTCAACCTCGGGGACCCGCGTGAACCTCGGGGTCCCACCCACAAGTGGGCGTGAACCTCGGGTTACCCACCGGCAAGTGGCCGCGGCACCGAGCCGGCCCGTCCTCCTGGCGGGCCGGCTCCCCGGCGTAGGCGCAGGCTCGGTGCCGGCGCGGGCCGATAGGCTGCCCGGGAAAGCGCGGAGACAAGGGGGCCGGCGTGACCAGGGTGAGGCGAGGCCGTTCCGGGCTCACGGCGTTGCTCGCTTCGGCCGCCGTCGCGCTCGCGGGGTGCGGCGGGCCTGATGGCGCCGCGCAGCGGTCCGGCCTCGCACCCGCGCGTGCCCTCCCCGGCGTCACCACGACCGCGACCCCCACCGCACCCACCCCGACGGCGACGGGTTCCGACAGCCCCTCGGCGGCTCCGCCGAGTGCTTCCGTCAGCCCCTCCCCGCTCGTCTCGCCCAAGGCACTGGGGCCGCTGGAGGGTTCGGTCACCGTGCTGACCTACCGGGGCTACGCCGAGTACGGCGGGAGCGATCCGCAGTTCAACTGGGTGGGCCCGTTCGAGAGCAGCACGGGCTGCCGGGTGAACCTCCGCTTCCCCCAGGCGAGCGACCAGATGGACAAGTTTCTCGCGCAGACGGCGTACGACGTCGTGTCCGCGCCTCCCGACATCGCGGGGCGCCTGATCGCCGAGAAGAAGGTCGTGCCGCTCACCACCTCGCTCATCCCCGGCTACGACGACATTCCCCAGTGGCTGCGATCGCAGCGGTCGGCCACGGCCGGCGGCGATCAGGTGTACGGCCTGCCGTACCTCTGGGGGTCGTACATGACGCTCTACGACAGTGCCAGGACACATCCGGGGAAGGGGGCCACGATCTACTCCGATCGCGGGCCCGTCATGTTCCGGGACAGCCCGCTGTCGATCGCGGACGCCGCTCTCGCGCTGAAGAAGCAGCGGCCGAAGCTGGGCGTCAAGGACCCGTTCGAGCTGACTCCGCGCCAGCTCGACGCGGCGATGGCGCTGATCACCGAGCGGCGCGGCGTCGAGCGGTCCTTCTGGAAGGACCCGATCGACGCGCTGCAGGGCTTCGCCGGCGAGTCCGTGCGCATGGGGCGCGCCCTGCCGTACCACCTCGACCTCCTGCGCGGCGCCGGCTGGCCGGTGAAGGTCCTCGACGATGGGCCGACGACCGGCTGGGTGGACTCCTGGATGGTCTCGGCGCAGGCGCCCTCGCCGAACTGCGCGTACAAATGGCTCGACTGGATCGGCTCCGCGAAGGTGCAGCAGCAGGCGGCCGTGTGGAACGGGCTGGCACCCGCCAATCCCGATGCGTGCACCTGGGCTCCCAAGAAGTCCTACGAGACCGAGAAGTCCAGGCGGCAGACCGAGCGCGCCTCGCGCATCTGCGCCGGCTACCGGGTGGGCGACACCGCGTGGCTGAAGAAGATCCATTTTGCCGTCCGCCCGGTGAGCGATTGCGAAGGCCGCGACGGGGAATGCACCGACTATGCCGAGTGGGCCGCCAGATGGCAGCAGCTCGTGAAGTAGACGGGGCGGGCTTTACCAATGGGCGCCAGAAGGCCGCGGGCGCGCCCGTTCCCCCGCTGGGCGCCGCCCGCCAAGGCGCTCCGGATGCTCCCCCCGACTCCGGAGCGCCTCCTCATTTCATCCGACGCCTGATCTGACCACCTCTAGCCGGCTCTGGCGATCCGTGGCGGTGAGGGCCGTGGAACTCGGTTTCCGGCAGGTCGGCGGGAGATTCGCAACGGATTCCGTCGCTGTTCCGGTATTTGGCACCGCCTACAGGTTGAATGGCCAACCAGTCAGTTGATACGGTCGCTGGCATGCGCATCCTGCTCGTAGGCGCTGGTGGCGTGGGTTCCGCAGTGGTCCCCATCGCCGCCCGCCGAGACTTCTTCGACCACATCGTCGTCGCCGACTATGACCGTTCACGAGCCCAGGCCGTGGTCTCCAAACAGGTGAAGCCGGGACAGGGGGCCGCCGAAGCGACCTCGCCGGCGGACGCGAGGTTCAGCGCCATCGGGCTGGACGCCTCGGACCAGGACGCGGTGGAGGCGGCGCTCCGCGAGCACGACTGCGATGTCCTGTTCAACGCCGTGGACCCGCGGTTCGACATGCCGCTGTTCCGCGCGGCGTTGAACGCCGGGGCGCACTACCTCGACATGGCGATGTCCCTCTCCCGGCCGCACCCCTCGCGGCCGTACGAGCTGACGGGCGTCAAGCTCGGCGACGAGCAGTTCGCGCTCTCGCCCGAGTGGGAGGCCAAGGACCGGATCGCCCTGGTCGGCATGGGGGTCGAACCGGGCCTGGCCGACGTGTTCGCCAGGTACGCGGCCGACCACCTCTTCGAGAGCATCGACGAGATCGGCATCCGGGACGGAGCCGACCTGGTCGTCGAGGGCCCCGACGGGGAGGAGACCTTCGCCCCCACCTTCTCGATCTGGACGACGATCGAAGAGTGCCTCAACCCGCCAGTCATCTGGGAGAACGGCGACTGGCACACCACCGAGCCGTTCAGCGAGCCGGAGGTCTTCGACTTCCCCGAGGGCATCGGCCCGGTGGAGTGCGTGAACGTGGAACACGAAGAGGTGCTCCTGGTGCCGCGCTGGGTGAACGCCCGCCGGGTGACGTTCAAGTACGGCCTCGGCGACGAGTTCATCGGTGTCCTGCGCACGCTCCACAAGCTCGGCCTCGACTCCACCGAGCCGGTGAGGGTCAAGGGCGTCGAGGTGTCGCCGCGTGACGTCGTGGCGGCCTCCCTGCCCGACCCTGCGACCCTCGGCGAGCGCATGCGCGGCAAGACCTGCGCGGGCACGTGGGTCAAGGGCGTCGGCAAGGACGGCCGGCCCCGTGAGGTCTACCTGTACCACGTCGTGGACAACGAGTGGTCGATGCGGGAGTACGGCGCCCAGGCCGTGGTCTGGCAGACGGCCGTCCACCCCGTCGTCGCGCTGGAGTTGCTCGCCCGGGGAACCTGGAAGGGCCGGGGCGTGCTGGGTCCCGAGGCTTTCGACCCGGTCCCGTTCCTCGACCTGCTGAACGAGTACGGCTCCCCCTGGCACCTGCGGGAGCAGTGACCTCAGCGAGCGCTCAGGTGAGTGATGATGCGGGCGGGCGGCGTCCTGGTGGAGGGCGGTGAGCGCGGTCAGCTCAGGGGAACACGGCTCTTCTCCTGGAGGGCTTGCGCCGTGGCGCCGGGGTTCCGGGGAGCAGGGCCTCGGCACAGTCTTCGCAGGCCACAACGGGTGCGTCGTCGGGTAGCCTGCCGACTCGCACCCGAGGTCGCGGCCACTTCTTGTGGCAGACCACGCAGGCGTCCCCGTCGCGCTGCGGCCCGGTGAGATCTTCTGGGTCGAACGTCAGATTGAGCCGTGCCGCTCCGGTCGGTTCCCAGCTCATCACGCTCCCGCTGATCGAGTGTCTCGTACCCGAACCGTTATAGCCCCATTACGCGCTGTGATCGACTAGGTCGATGTCAAGGACGGGTTAAATCGCGAGCATCACGCCCGCCGTGTATGACAAAAGGGGCACCCGACAGCAAGCCGGGTGCCCCTTTTGGTGCGTTCCTAAACGGCCGAGATGGCCTTCTCCAGGATGCCCAGCCCCTCTTCGAGGAGGTTGTCGGAGATGGAGAGCGGCGGCAGGAAGCGCAGGACGTTCCCGTAGGTGCCCGCCGTGAGCACGACCAGGCCCTCCGCGTGGCAGCGCCTGACGATCTCTCCTGTGACGGCCGCGTCGGGCTCCTTCGACCCGGGCACGACGAGCTCGATCGCGATCATGGCGCCCCGCCCGCGTACGTCGCCGATGATGTCGAAGCGCTCGGCCAGGGCCCTCAGCCTCGGCAGCATGAGGTCGCCGATCCGCCGCGCCCGCTCGACGAGGTTCTCGGCCTCGATGGTCTCCAGAACGCCCAGCGCGGCCTCGCAGGCGAGCGGGTTGCCGCCGTAGGTGCCGCCGAGGCCGCCGACATGCACGGCGTCGAGAAGCTCGGCCCTGCCGGTCACGGCGGCGAGGGGCAGGCCTCCTGCGATGCCCTTGGCCGTGCAGATGATGTCGGGCACGATGCCCTCGTCCTCGCAGGCGAACAGGTGACCGGTACGGGCGAAACCGGTCTGCACCTCATCGGCGATGAAGACGATGCCGTTGGCCCTGGCGTACTCCACCAGCGCGGGCAGAAAGCCCCGGGCCGGCTCGATGAAGCCGCCCTCGCCCTGGATCGGCTCGATCACGATGGCGGCGACGTTCTCGGCCCCGATCTGCTTGTTGATCGCGTCGATGGCCTGCGCCGCCGCCTCCTCGGCGCAGTTCTCCGGGCCCGTCGGCCACCGGAAGGGGTAGGCCATGGGCATGCGGTACACCTCGGGGGCGTACGGGCCGAACCGGTGCTTGTACGGCATGTTCTTCGCTGTCAGGGTCATGGTGAGCAGCGTCCGGCCGTGGTAACCGTGGTCGAACGCCACGACGGCCTGGCGGCCGGTCGCGTGCCGGGCGATCTTGACGGCGTTCTCCACGGCCTCCGCGCCGGAGTTGAGCAGGAACGAGCGCTTCTCGTGGTCGCCAGGGGTGATCGCGTTGAGCTTCTCGCAGACCTCGACGTACGACTCGTACGGCGTGACCATGAAGCAGGTGTGCGTGAAGGCGGCGACCTGCTTTCGCACCCGCTCGACCACCCGCGGCGCGGCGTTGCCCACGGTGGTGACCGCGATGCCCGAGCCGAAGTCGATCAGCGAGTTGCCGTCGGCGTCCACCACCACGCCGCCACCGGCGTGCGTCACGAAGACCGGCAGCGTGGTGCCGATGCCCGGCGGCACGGCGGACCGCTTGCGAGCGAACATCTCCCGCGACTTCGGGCCAGGGACCTCGGTGACCAGGCGTCGCTCCTGGGGAAGTGAGGGGCCGCCTTGCGTTATGGGCTGCGAAGGCACGCCCGGCTGCTGGTGTACGTCGCGCTCGATGCTCATGCTTGCGACGGTACGGCCACCACCCCCGCCTGCCGACCTGGCGACATGTCACAATATTGCCGTTCTCCTTGTCCAGGTTGTACAAGTACCGACCGTCCCTGGGGGCTGGATGGCTCCGACCTTGCGACGCCTGGTGGCGATGGCGCCGCTGCGCCTGCGGGTGCTCGCGGCGGAGTGCGCGTTGGACCGGCCCGTGCGCTGGGTGGCGGTCAGCGAGCTGGAGGATCCCACGCCCTTCCTCGAGGGCGACGAGCTGGTGCTCACCATCGGGATGCGGCTGGGTGCGCAAGACGCTCAGCCGTACATCTCCCGGCTCGTCGCCCGGGGGGTGGCCGGGCTCGGGTTCGGCGTCGGGCTCGGCCATGACCGTGT
The DNA here is from genome assembly GCF_039537005.1 of Sphaerisporangium flaviroseum. Lineage (NCBI taxonomy): Bacteria > Bacillati > Actinomycetota > Actinomycetes > Streptosporangiales > Streptosporangiaceae > Sphaerisporangium > Sphaerisporangium flaviroseum. The sequence continues at coordinate 17,233 of NZ_BAAAZR010000008.1, forward strand.
CCCCCCTGAGTTCACCGAGGTCGCCGCCCGGGCGGGGCTCCCGCTGGTCGAGGTACCGAGGGAGACGCCGTTCATCGCGGTCGGCAAGGCCGTCAGCGAGCTGCTGGCGGCCGAGCGCTACGACGAGCTGAGCAACGCCCTCGCCGCCCAGGGGCGGCTGACCCGCGCCGCGCTCCAGACCGGCGGCAGGAAGGCGGTCGTCGAGCGGCTGGCCAAGGAGATCCACGGCTGGGCCGTGCTGCTGGACGAGTCGGGAGCGGTGCTCCACACGGCCGGCGAGGGGGCCGTCGAGGGCGCCGGGCTGGTCCAGGAGGACCTGGAGCGGCTACGCGCCCCCGGCTCGCCCGCGAGCCTGGCGCTTTCCGGGCCGTACGAACACGTCATCGTGCAGCCGCTCGGTGACCAGCGGCGCGTCAGGGGGTTCTTCGCCGTCGGCTCGGGACGGTCGTTCTCGCCTGTCGGGCACACCGTCGTCAACACCGCCAACTCGCTGCTCACCCTCTCCCTCGAACAGGGCAGGGACCAGCTCGCCGCCGTGCGGCGGGTGCGGTCCGCCGTGCTGAGCCTGCTGCTGGCGGGCGATCGGCGGGCCGCCGAGGAGACCGCGGAGATGGTCGGCGGCGGGCTGCCCACGGGCCCGCTCGTGGTACTTGCCTGCGAGCCGCGCGACGCGGACGAACTGCTGGACACGCTGCCGGGCTTCGCCGCGCCGTGGGGCACGCTGGTGGTCGTCCTGGCCGAGGCGGAGCGGGCCGACCACCTCGCCGGGATGGCGGCCACGGCCGGCCGGGTCGGGATCAGCGGGCCGGCCGAGCTCGCCGGGCTGCCCACCGCTCTCGACCAGGCGAACAGGGCCCTCGCCTCCGCCGCCCCCGTCATGCGCTTCTCCGACCTCGCCGGTCAGGGACTGCTCTCGCTGGTCGATCCGGGCCTGCTTTCCGGCTTCGCCACCTCGCTCCTGGCCCCGCTCCGGGAGTACGGCTCGCGCGCCGACCTGGTGGAGTCCCTGCGTGCCTACCTCGCCTGCAACGGCCACTGGGACGCCGCCGCCCAGCGGCTCGGCGTCCACCGGCACACCCTGCGCTATCGCATGCGGCGGGTGGGCGAGCTGCTCGGGCGCGACCTGGACGATCCCGCGGCCCGTGCCGAGCTGTGGATCGCGCTGTCGGCGGGCGGGCCCCCCGGACCCGCGCCGGGGGACCGGGACCGCTAGAAGGCCATCGGGATGGTGTCTTTATGAACCAGGTAGCGGCTGATGGCCGCCATGGTGACCGACGCGTAGACGCGGTCGTCCCTGAGGTGCCCGGCGCGTTCGAGGCTGACGGCCCCCTGGGCCGCCGCCCACAGGCAGTCGGCGATCTTGCGGGGCTGGGTGGGGACGAGATAGCCGGCGGAGATGCAGTCGGCGATGGCGCGATCGAGGATGTTGACCGCCGCCCTGGCCAGGGTGCGCGCCCGCTCGCTCGGCTCGAAGCTCGGGATCGCCTTCTCGAACATCACGCTGTAGTAACCCGGTTCGGCCAGGCAGGCCTCGCGGTACGCGGGTCCGAGAGAGGTGAGGTACTCCAGCGGGTCGGGGTGGCGCGGAACCGCCGCGAGCCGGCGCCGGAATCGCTCGAAGCCTTCCAGATAGAGCGCCTCGGCGAGGCCCTCCTTGTTGCCGAACATCGTGTACACGACCGTGGTGGAACATCCGGCCTCGGTGGCGATACGCCGCATCGTGAGGCTGTCGGCCCCTTGGGTGAGCAGAAGCTCTCCTGCGACGGCGATGAGACGCGCGCGTAGTTCGTCCTGAGAAGTCTGATTGCCAAGCGCGTACGCCCCTTGGAGACCGAGCGGCGCCGGCGAACCCATGAGTGACCCAGCCCCTTCTCCCCTAAGGATCCCCGCGCGGACCCGCAAGGTGACTTAACCACGTGTCGAGACCTTCAAACCGTCACGCAACAGAAAACATCCTGAAATCGCGGCATGTCTGTTATAGAAAGGGGAAAGTACGTGCCTTATGCGGAATGTAGTGGTGAGTGGGGCCGCTTGTCCGTACTGGAGTAACGCCATCGGTGATCTGGTGGCATACCGTCGGGGACATGGACGTACGCCCCTTCTGGCTCGCTGGTTCGCCCGCCACGGGCGACGCCGAGCTCACGGTGACCAACCCCCATGACGGCCGTGTCGTCGGCGTCGGCTCGGTGCCGACCCCCGATCAGGTCGAGCAGGCCGTGGCGGCCGCGCACGCGGTCCGCAAGGAGGCCGCCTCCCTGCCCATCCACGTGCGGGCGGAGGCGCTCGCCCACGTGTCGCGCCGCCTGTCCGAGCGCGCGGAAGAGATCGCCCAGCTGATCAGCGCGGAGAACGGCAAGCCGATCTTCTGGGCGCGCGGTGAGGTGGGCCGCGCGGTCGCCACCTTCCGCTTCGCGGCCGAGGAGACCCGGCGCTTCAGCGGTGAGGTCCAGCGGCTCGACACCGAGGCCGCAGCCAACGGCCGCCTGGCCTACGTGTCGCGCCAGCCGTACGGGCCGGTGCTGGCCGTCACGCCCTTCAACTTCCCGCTCAACCTGGTGGCCCACAAGGTCGCGCCCGCCATCGCGGTCGGCGCGCCGGTGATCGTCAAGCCCGCTCCGGCGACGCCGCTCTCGGCGCTGCTGCTCGGCGAGCTCCTCGCCGAGACGGAGCTGCCCGCGGGCATGTTCTCGGTCCTTCCGGTGCCGAACGACCGCGCCGGCGCTCTTGTGGAGGATCCGCGCCTTCCGGTGGTGTCGTTCACCGGCTCCGGCCCTGTCGGGTTCGCCATCAAGGACCAGGTGCCGCGCAAGCACGTCACGCTGGAGCTCGGCGGCAACGCCGCCGCCGTCGTACTCGCCGACGCCGACCTCGACTGGGCGGCCACGCGCATCGCGCTGTTCTCGAACTACCAGGCCGGCCAGAGCTGCATCGCCGTCCAGCGGGTGATCGTCGAGCGGTCCGTGGCCGAGGCGTTCACCTCCAAGCTCGTCGCCGCCGTCGAGAACCTCGTCGTCGGCGATCCGGCCGACGACAAGACGCAGGTCGGCCCGCTGGTATCGGTGGAGGCCGCCAAGCGGGTCGAGCAGTGGGTGGCCGAGGCGGTCGCCGGCGGGGCACGCCTGCTCGCCGGAGGCGGCCGTGAGGGCGCCACCGTCGCGCCGACCGTGCTGTCCGAGGTCCCGGAGGACTCCAAGGTCATCCGGGAGGAGGTGTTCGGCCCGGTGCTGGTCATCCAGCCGGTGGCCTCGGTGGACGAGGCGTTCGCCGCGGTCAACGACTCGAAGTACGGCCTGCAGGCCGGCGTGTTCACCCGCGACCTCGACGTGGCCTTCCGAGCCAACAAGGAACTGGAGGTCGGCGGGGTCATCATCGGGGACGTGCCGTCGTACCGCGCCGACCAGATGCCCTACGGCGGCGTCAAGGAGTCGGGCATCGGCCGCGAGGGCCTGCGCTCGGCCATGCAGGACTTCACCTACGAGAAGGTGATGGTCCTCACCGGCCTCACCCTCTAGATCCGACGCGTACGCGGGGCTCCCCGGGCGGTCCGCCGCCTGGGGAGCCCTTTCGTGTGAGGCGAGGCCGGGGTCAGGCGTTCTGGGCCGCCTCGTAGATCTGACGGGCCTGCGCCCCGAAGTAGGGGCCGTACATGGTGGCCGGGTCGTCGCTGTACTTGAAGCTGCTGACGGAGGTGACGACGCCCTGCCCGGTGGCGGGGTCGAACGAGCTCAGCCACGGGCCGCCGCTCGACCCGGCCGTGAGGTCACACCGCATGCCCTGGTCGTGGGTCTGCTTGTGGGGATCGCGGTGGACCTCGCCCGCGCAGTAGATCAGGTGCCGGCCGTCGTAGGGCGGGTCGGCGGGGAAGCCGAACCCGAACGCGGGCCTGCCGCGCGGCACGTCGAACGCGATCTCCTGGCCACCGACCGCTTCGTTCAGGTGGCGGCGGTCGGAGGGATTGACCGCGATCATGGCCAGGTCGTAGCTGTCGTCGCCCTTCGCCGACCAGGGCTCGGGGACGAAGATCCGCCGGGCGGTGAAGACGCCGTAGGGCCGGCGGCCCGCGTCGTATCCGGGCACGAACGTCCAGTTCTCGGCCCAGGCTCCCACCCCGTCCTTGGCGCAGTGCCCGGCCGTCACGACGACGTCCATGTTCCTGCTCTTGACGGCGCTCGCCGAGCAGACGTAGTCGACACCGCTCAGTGTGAGGAACACCCGGCCGGTGGTGCGCGTCACCGCTCCTCCGGCCGCCCACCGGGCGCCCCTGGTCTTCAGCCGGGGCGCGCTCGCGGCCGACGCGGAGGGCGCGGGCGAAGCGGCGGACGCAGGCTCGGCGGCGGCGATGCGCAGAGGCAGCGCGCCGGAGGCGACGTCACCGATCTGGGCGGCCGAGCCGAGCACGCCCGCGGGCAGCGCCCGCGCCATCCGCCGGGGAGTCCAGTAGTCCAGAACGCGGCGCTGCTCGGCCCCTGTGCGGGCGGCGATGTGCTGGACGACACCGCTCGACGCGATCGACGAGATGGCCGCGGTGGAGAGGGATGTCCTTTCGTTCCTCATGACGGCTTGGCCGGCTCCGCGGGGAGCCGCCGAGCCGGTGGGCAGAGCGCCCACCAGCCCGGCGACGAGCGGCACGGCGGCGATCAGGGGGAGGATCGGGGTCATGGCTCCCGAGTTTGGACTACCGATGGTTGCCTTGCGGATACTTTCGGTAAATCAGGTGGCCTCCTGGTTCTGGGCCGCGGTGTAGACGGCCTGGGCCTCCGGGCCGAAGTACGGGCCGAACATCCAGTAGGACGCGAAGTTGTACTTGAAGCTGTTCACCGAGTTCAGGGTGCCCGCTCCCGTGCTCTCGTTGAAGTTCAGGAACCAGCCGCCGCCGCTGGAGCCGCCGGTCATGTCGCAGGTGAGGCCCTGGTCGGTGGAGACGAGGAAGTCGTTGAACACCCTGCCGCTGCAGTAGATGAGCCTGGATCCGTTGTACGGGCTTCCGGCGGGGTACCCGAAGGCGTACATCTGACGCCCGCGCGGCTGGTTGAAGGCCACGCCCTGGCCGCCGACGACGTCGACGAGGTTCTGGCCGTTCAGCGGGGCGACGACGGCCGCGGCCATGTCGAAGTTCATGTCCTCACTGGCGTTCCACTGGGTCGTGGTCAGCAGGTTGGTGGCCACCCACGTTCCGTACGGGCGGCTGCCGTTGTCGTAGCCGGGGACGAACACCCAGTTGGTGTGGAAAGCGCCGCCGAGCTTCACGCAGTGCCCTGCGGTGATGACGACGCTCTTGTTCGCGCTGGTGACCGCGGTGCCCGAGCAGGAGGCGTTGCGCCCCTGGTAGGTGAAGAAGACGCGTCCCTCGGTCTTCACGATGGTGCCGCCCGCGGTCCAGGGGCTGCCGGAGGACCGGGCCGCGAGCAGGGATGCCCGTGGCGACGGCGTGGCGCTGGGCGAGGGGGAGGCGCTCGGGGTGACGGACGGGGTGACGGACGGAGCCGGGGTGCTGGGGTCGGACGGGGTGTCGGCACGCTTCACGCTGTTGGACCCCGGCTTGACCGCCACCCCGCCGCCGCTGCCGCTCGGCGCGGTCGTCGTGCGCCCGCCGCGTGACCTCACGAGGTCGAGCGGCTTGGCCGCGGCCATCTTGGCGGGGGTCCAGAACTGCTTGACCACGCGCTGCTCGGTCTTGCTGTCGGCCGCGTCGTGGACGATGGGCCGTGGCGGGGCGGACGGCTTGGCGGCCTCGGCGGTGGAGGCGCTCAGCAGGATCCCCGCTGCGGCCATGGGCGAGATCGCGAGGATGGGGATGAGACGTCGTGCCTTGCGATGCATGCGTTTCCTCCATGCTGATGATCGCGCCGGCCGGGCACGCTCCCGCGGGGTCGCGCCCGTCCGTGGACCGGCGCGCTTGGTGCTTGCTCGTGCCCGGCTCCCGCTCTGATCGGGTGCCATGTCCTGACGGGGGAAGGTAGTGCGGCTGATTGCCGCATTTCTCGCGATTCGCCGAGACGGGTATGACGAGATTCGGGCATTTAGCTGCTGCTTCCTCACCCGTCGCTGTGGTGACGGAAATCTGCCCGCACGGCACCCCGGCGCGGCACGCGCCACACCCGCCGAGCCGGCTCGTACGGAGCCCCGGCCGGGCGGGCGGCGCGGTCGGCCCGGGGGAGGGGCGGTGGTGGGCGGGCGGTGCCAGGAAGGCGCAGGGGTCAAGTCAGGAAGATGCGGGGGCGGGGCGAGGAAAAGGCGCAGGGAAGGGGTGGATGCGGCGCTGATGTGAGGAGGCGCGGGGTGGTGTGCGGAGGGGGCAGGGGGAGTCACCGTGATAATGGGGAGCATGCAGACCCCTCTCGCAGACCCGGTCCCGCACGCAGGTCAGGCCGATCCGGCGGGCGCGCCCGGTGAGGCGGAGCTCGCGGGCACCGCCGGTCGAGCCGGTCGCGCGGGCACCGGCAGGCCGTCCGAGCGTCCGGGTGCCGCCGGGCCGTCCCAGCTCGTGCGCCCGGCGGAGCTTCCGGGACCGGCAGAGCCGCGATCGATCGTGTTGCTGGGCTCCACGGGCTCGGTGGGCACGCAGGCGCTCGATGTCATCGAGCGCGATCCGGGGCATTTCCGGGTCGCCGGGCTCGTGGCGGGCGGTGGGCAGGTCGACCTGCTCGCCCGCCAGGTCGAGCGGTTCCGCCCGGAGGTGGTCGCCGTCGCCGACGAGCGCGCCGTGCCCGCGCTGCGCGAGGCGATCGGTTCGGTGCCGATCCTCGCCGGTCCTGAGGGAGTCGCCGAGGTGGCCGCGTGGCCCTGCGACATCGTCCTCAACGGCATCACCGGCGCGGTCGGGCTCACCTCCACCCTCGCGGCGCTGGAGGCGGGGCGGGTGCTCGCGCTCGCCAACAAGGAGTCCCTCATCATCGGCGGCCCGCTGGTGAAGCGGCTGGCCGGTCCCGGCCAGATCCTGCCGGTGGACTCCGAGCACTCGGCGCTCGCGCAGTGCCTGTGGGCCGCCGGCCCGTCCGGGTACGACCCGGAAGCGGTGCGGCAGCTCATCGTGACGGCGAGCGGTGGTCCGTTCCGGGGCCGCAAGCGTTCCGACCTCGCGCGGGTCACCCCCGGGCAGGCGTTGAAGCACCCCACGTGGGACATGGGCACGGTGATCACGCTCAACTCCGCGACGCTGGTCAACAAGGGGCTCGAGGTCATCGAGGCCAACCTGCTGTTCGACATCCCCTTCGACCGGATCGTCGTGGTGGTCCACCCGCAGTCCGTCATCCACTCGATGGTGGAGTTCGTGGACGGTTCGACCATCGCCCAGGCGAGCCCGCCGGACATGCGGTTGCCGATCTCGCTCACCCTCGGATGGCCCTCCCGGATCCCGGGCGCGGCCAGGGCCGTCGACTGGACCACGGCGCACACCTGGACCTTCGAGCCTCTGGACGACGAGGCCTTTCCCTCGGTGGCGCTGGCCCGGCACGTCGGGTCCCAGGGCGGCACGGCTCCCGCGGTCTACAACGCGGCCAACGAGGTCTGCTTGGACGCCTTCCTCGCAGGCAGGCTGCCCTTCCTCGGCATCGTGGACACCGTCGCCGCCGTCGTGGGCGAGCACACGGTCTCACCCGCCGACACGGTCGAGGAGGTGCTCGACGCGGACGCCTGGGCCCGCACCAGAGCCCGCGAGCTGACCGCCGGGTAACGCTCGACCCCTACGGCCACGGTGGGGTAAAGCGCCTTCTCCGCATCCGTAACCCGGTGGTCCGTGGAGTTACCTAGACTGGTGAGGTCTGAGCGCGTCGTCGAACACCCAAGGTGCTGGAAAAGATGACATCTGTTGATCTGGGCATTCCGTCCGTGCGGAGCAAGCCGATCGCCGAGCGGCGGGTGTCGCGGCAGATCATGGTCGGCTCGGTCCCGGTGGGCGGGGACGCGCCGGTTTCGGTTCAGTCCATGACCACGACGCTGACCGCCGATGTGAACGCGACGCTGCAGCAGATCGCGGAGCTCACGGCGTCGGGCTGTCAGATCGTCCGCGTGGCGGTCCCCTCGCAGGACGACGCCGACGCGCTCCCCATGATCGCGCGCAAGTCGCAGATCCCGGTGATCGCCGACATCCACTTCCAGCCGAAGTACGTCTTCGCGGCCATCGAGGCGGGGTGCGCCGCCGTGCGCGTCAACCCGGGGAACATCAAGAAGTTCGACGACAAGGTCGGCGAGATCGCGCGGGCCGCCGCCGACACCGGCACCCCGATCCGCATCGGCGTGAACGCCGGCTCCCTCGACCCCCGCCTGCTGGCCAAGTACGGCAAGGCGACGCCCGAGGCGCTGGTGGAGTCGGCGCTGTGGGAGTGCTCGCTGTTCGAGGAGCACGGCTTCCGCGACATCAAGATCTCTGTGAAGCACCACGACCCGGTGGTGATGATCCAGGCCTACCGGCAGCTGGCGATGCGCTGCGACTATCCCCTGCACCTGGGTGTCACCGAGGCCGGCCCGGCGTTCCAGGGCACGATCAAGTCGGCGGTGGCGTTCGGCGCCCTGCTGGCCGAGGGCATCGGAGACACGATCCGCGTCTCCCTGTCCGCGCCTCCGGTCGAGGAGGTCAAGGTCGGCATCGGCATCCTCGAGTCGCTGAACCTTCGCAAGCGCGGTCTGGAGATCGTGTCCTGCCCGTCGTGCGGGCGGGCCCAGGTCGACGTCTACACCCTGGCCGAGCAGGTCCACGCGGGTCTCGACGGGCTGAAGGTCCCGCTGCGGGTGGCCGTGATGGGGTGCGTCGTGAACGGCCCGGGCGAGGCGCGTGAGGCCGACCTCGGCGTCGCCTCCGGCAACGGCAAGGGCCAGATCTTCGTCAAGGGTGAGGTCGTCAAGACCGTGCCCGAGTCGCAGATCGTGGAGACCCTCATCGAGGAGGCCCTTCGCCTGGCCGAGGAGATGGGCGTCGATGTCGACCTCGACGACGAGGACGCCCTCGGCCCCGAGGTCGTCGTCGGCTGACCCGGATCCAGAGGCCCCGCAGGGGATGGCCGTCGCTCTCCCGCCGGGAAGATGGTCACTCCAGGCGCGGATGAAGGTGACTCTCCCGCCCGGATGACCGTCGCTTTTTCCCGGGGATGACCGTCGCCCTCGTGCCTGTCACGATGGTGTTGTGGCAGGTCGGGGCGGTGGTGGTCTTCCTGGGCGGGGATGTGCGGGTGTATGCAGGAAGGGTGCCACTACAGCGGGTCCGCTCTGATCAGCGGCGGCCGTGGCGTTCGGGCCACGCGCTCGTGGGGCTTCCGCTCGCGCTGATGGTCTTGATCACCATCGCCGAGCTCTGGTCGCCGCCGGAGGTCCAGCTGAGCCCGCTGCTGGTCATGGCCCCCGCGATCACGGCCTCGTTCGGGGGGCCCCGGCTCACCGGGATGGTGGGCGGCATCGCCGTCGTGGACCTGATACTCCTCGACCTGCGGAGCGACTCGCTGGGCACCCGCACCATGCAGACGCAGCTCGCGGCCTTGATCGTGGTCTCGGCGCTGCTGGTGCTGTTCACCTACATACGCGATCGGCACCGCATGGAGCTCACCCGGGTGCGTTCGGTCGCGGAGGCCGCGCAGCGTGCCCTGCTGAGGCCCCTGCCCCCGCAGCTCGCGGGGGTACGGCTCGCCTCCATGTACCTCGCCGCCGAGCAGGAGGCCCAGATCGGCGGCGACCTGTACGCGGCGGCCCGTACGCCCTGCGGGGCCCGCATCGTCATCGGCGACGTGCGCGGAAAGGGTCTTCCCTCGGTGTCCGACGCGGCCCTGCTCCTGGGCGCCTTCCGGGAGGCGGCGCGCCGCCACGCGGAACTGCCGGACGTCGTGCTGCACCTGGACGAGAGCGTGAGCGCGGACCTGGAGGAGCAGGCGCAGGGGTGCCGGGAGGCCGGCGAGAACTTCATCACCGCCGCGGTGCTGGACATCCCCGATGACCGGCCGGTGATCGACATGATCAACTGCGGGCACCCGCCGCCGCTGCTCATCCGTGATCGCGAGGTCATGGCCCTGCAGGTCGACGATCCCGTGCCCCCGCTGGGCCTGGGCGCGCTCGCCGACCCGGCCTACCACGTCGAGACCTTCGACTTCAAAGCCGGCGACACCCTGCTGCTCTACACCGATGGCGTCATCGAGGCCCGCGGCCCGTCGGGCGCGTTCTACCCGCTGACCGAGCGGATCACGATGTGGCGGAGGGACGGGCCCGAGACGCTGGTCGAGCATGTAAGGGACGATCTGCTCGCCTACGTCGGCGGGTGTCTGGGCGACGATGCCGCCATGGTGGCCATCCAGCGCCTTCCCGAATGAGGCACCGGGTGGGTGAACTCCCTCTGAAACGCACTTCACCCTGACCTCTGTGACGAACCGTAGAAGGCTACTGGCTGCAATCGAATGACTACACATTGGTAAACTTTGGGCTGGGTCGACGGTGACCGCGGGGTCCCATCCGGAAGCATCACCTCTGCCACAGGAGCAGAGGGAGTGACGGGTGAAGCGGGTTTTCCTGGTTGGAACAAGCGTTACGGTGCTGGTCACCGCATTGACAGGAGGGGCGAGGGGAGAGGTAGCCGCTCCGCGCGACGAGGTGGCCTGGGCCCCGTGCCCCGGGCAGAAGACGGCGGTCGCGGTGGAGTGCGCGACCGTGAAGGTCCCGGTCGACCACACCCGGCCGGAAGGGCAGACCATCTCGCTGGCCCTCAACCGGATCAAGGGCTCGGCGTCCCACGGCCGTAACGGTCTCGGCGTGCTGCTGGTCAACCCCGGAGGTCCCGGGGCCTCGGGTGTGAACCTCGCGCGGTACGTCGCCGTCGCGCTGCCCAAGGACGTCGCGGCGCGGTATGACGTGATCGGGTTCGATCCGCGCGGTGTGGGGCTGAGCGAGCCCGCACTGAGCTGCGCCGACCCCAAGAAGCACTTCGCCGCTCCGCGCCTCGACCAGGTGCCGAAGAACGACGCGGCCGAGCAGGCGTTGCTCGCGCGGGCCAAGCACTACGCCGACGCGTGCGGCAGCCGCTGGTCGTGGCTGCTGCCCCACCTCACCACCGAGAACTCCGCCCGTGACATGGACAAGATCCGTCAGGCGCTCGGTGAGCAGAAGATCAGCTACCTCGGCTACTCGTACGGCACCTACCTCGGCGCCGTCTACGCGACGCTGTTCCCCGACCGGGTGAAGCGGCTGGTGCTGGACAGCGTGGTCGACCCGGAAGGGGTGTGGTACGACGCGAACATCGCCCAGGACTACGCCTTCGACCGGCGGCACCGTGACTTCCTGGCCTGGGTCGCACGGCACAACGACGTGTACCACCTGGGCCGGACCCAGAGCGAGGTCTCCTCGGCGTGGTACTCCATGCGCGAGCGCCTGGGCGCCCGGCCGGCCGGCGGCCTCATCGGGCCGAGCGAGCTGGACGACATCTTCACCGTCGGCGGGTACACCAACCTCGTGTGGCCCCGGTTCGCCGGCGCCTTCTCCGCCTACGCCAGGAAGGGACAGGCCGAGGGCCTGGTGTCGGCCTACCGCGTGCACGTCGACCATGACGCGGCGGCCGAGAACAACTACGCGGTCTACCTGGCCGTCCAGTGCCGGGACGCGGAGTGGCCGCGCGACTGGGCACGCTGGTGGGCCGACACGACCAAGGTGAACGCCAAGGCGCCGTTCATGGCGTGGCCCAACGCCTGGTACAACGCGCCCTGCGCCTTCTGGCCGGAGAAGGGGACGACGCCGATCCACGTCGGTGACGTCGCCCACCTGCCCCCGATCCTGCTCGTGCAGTCGAAGCTGGACGCCGCCACGCCGTACGCCGGGGCGCTGCGGGTGCGCGGACGGTTCCCCAGCTCGAGGCTGCTCGTCGAGACCGGAGGCAACCACGGAGTGTCCCTGGGCGGCAACATCTGCGTCGACCGGCACCTCGCCGCCTACCTGCGGGACGGTAGCGTCCCGGGTGGCTCGGAGCGGCACACCGGACGGCAGGCCGACGCCACGTGCCCGACGGGGCCGGAGCCGCGGCCGGTGGCCCCTGCCCCGGCGAGCCCCGGTCACTTGCGGCTGTCGAAGGCCATTCTCGGCCAGTAGGGTCGGTTCGTTCCAAAATCAGGGCGGTCGCGTAGGCTAAGCGCGTGATGCTGCGAACATCGGCGTCGCGCGTGCTCGACGATCAGGACCGCGAAGAGGTGCTTTCGATCCTCGACGCGGACCCCGTCGCCAACGTCTTCGTCGCCTCCCGGGTCCGGTCCGTCGGGCTCAGCCCGGCTCGGCTCGGCGGACAGATGTGGGGATTCGGCCCGCGCGGCGGGCTGACCTCACTGTGCTACGCCGGAGCCAACCTGGTCCCGGTCAACGCCGGCCCTGAGGCCGTCCAGGCCTTCGCCGACCGTGCTCGCAAGCAGGGCCGGCGCTGCTCGTCGATCGTCGGCCCCGCCGACGCCGTCGAGAAGCTGTGGGACCGGCTTGAGCCCTACTGGGGCCCGGCGCGGGCCATCCGCTGGGCCCAGCCCGTCATGGCCACCTCCTCGCCGTCGCCGGTGCCGCCGGACCCGTTGGTCAGGCAGGTCCGGCCCGATGAGTTCGCCACGCTGCTCCCCGCATGCGTGGCGATGTTCACCGAGGAGGTCGGCATCTCACCCGATCTCGGGGACGGCGGCGCCCTCTACCGGTCCCGCGTCGCGGAACTGATCCGCATCGGCCGCTCGTACGCCCGCATCGAGGACGGCCAGGTCGTCTTCAAGGCGGAGGTCGGGGCGGTGACGCCGCAGGTCTGCCAGATCCAGGGTGTGTGGGTGCATCCCGAACGGCGTGGCCGGGGACATGCGGTGACGGGCATGGCGGCCGTCGTCGACCTGACCCTGCGGCACTTCGCGCCGGTGGTCAGCCTGTACGTCAACGACTTCAACGTTCCCGCGCGGGCGGCCTATCGCAAGGTGGGCTTCAAGGAAGTCGACACGTTCATGTCCGTGCTGTTCTGACCTGGTCCGTCGCGGTGGACGGGCCGGATCCGGGCGGCTGGCCGGCGTCGGTACCCTTGGCGAGTGCTCGAACAGGTGACCGCGACGCGATACGTGACCCCGCTCCGGGAGGGCGGGTCCCTGCCGGGCGTCGTCGAAGCAGATGACCTTGGTACCTATGTCGTGAAATTTCGTGGTGCGGGGCAGGGTCGGCGCGTGCTCGTCGCCGAGATCATCTGTGCCGAGCTGGCCCGCAGGCTCGAGCTGCGCACCCCTGACCTGCGGATCGTCGACCTCGACCCGCAGATCGGGGCCAGGGAGCCCGACCAGGAGATCCAGGATCTTCTCAACGCCAGCGAGGGCCACAACCTTGGGGTGGACTTCCTCCCCGGCGCGCTGGGCTTCGACCCCCTCGCGTGGACCCCCGACGCCGGGTTCGCCTCCCGGGTGCTGTGGTTCGACGCGCTCATCCACAACGTCGACAGAAGCTGGCGCAACCCCAACCTGCTCGTCTGGCACGGCGACACCTGGCTGATCGACCACGGCGCCGCTCTGTGGTTCCACCACAACTGGCGCACCGCCGACCCGCAGCGCGCCTTCGACGCCGGGGATCACGTACTGGCGCCGTTCGCGACGCGCATCGAGGAGGCGGACGCCGAGCTTACCGGGCGCATCACCGAGGAGCTGATCCGCACGGTCGTCGACCTCGTCCCTGGTGAGTGGCTCGACGGCGAGCCCGGGTTCCCCGACGCGGAGGCCGTACGCCGCGCCTACGTCGACCACCTGCTCGCCCGCGCCCACGGCCCGCGCGCCTGGCTGCCGGCGGTGGCGCGATGAGCGACCTGCACATCTACGAGTACGCGGTGATCCGGATCGTGCCGTGCGTGGTCAGGGGTGAGCTGATCAACGCCGGAGTGATCGTCTACTCGCAGCCGTGCGACTACCTGTGCGCCCGCACCGAGCTCGACGAGGACCGGCTGCGCGCGCTCGACGACGGCGCCGACGTCGCGGGCATCAGGCAGGCGCTCGCCGCCGTCGAGCGCGCGTGCTCGGAGGACTCGGGACCGCTGCGCGAGGAGTCGCTGGGCAGCCGGTTCCGGTGGCTGACCGCGCCGCGCAGCACGATCGTGCAGACCGGCCCCGTCCACGCGGGGCTGGCCGCCGATCCCGCGGCCGAGCTGGAGAACCTCCTCGGGCGCCTGGTCCGCAGGGCTACATCCGCGCGATGACCTCCTCCGCGAAGCGCTCCATGGTCGCGATCTTGAGGTCGAGGCTTCCCTCGCCGAACTTGGCCTTCTCCTCGGGGGTGGCGAGCCACCACGGAGCGGTCATGGTGCCGGTGACGCCCTTCTCGGCGATCCTGCGGTAGGCCGCCGCGTCCGGCATGACGGCGAGGGCGGCGATCACCTCCAGGTCGTCCTCTGGCCTGCCGTACTCCTTCAGGTAGGCGCGCAACGTGGCGAGCACCCCGTCCAGTTGCTCCTCGGAGTAGACGCGGTTGCCGATCCAGCCGTCCCCGAGCCGCGCCGCGCGCCGCAGCGCGGCCTCGCTGTCACCGCCGACGAAGAACGGCACAGGACGCGCCGGGGTCGGGGCGATCGACAGCGGGCCGAAGTCGAAGTGGGTGCCGTGGTGCTCGACCGTGCCGCCGGCCCACAGCTCCCGCAGGACCGGGATCATCTCGTCCAGCCGCCTGCCCCGGGTGTGGAAGTCCTGCCCGGTCTGCAGGAACTCGTCCTTGCACCAGCCGACGCCCACGCCGAAGGCGACACGGTCGCGGGACAGCACGGCCGCCGTGGAGACCTGCTTGGCGACGGTGAACAGGTCGCGGGCGGGGGCGATGTAGACGTTGGGGGCGAACCGCAGCCGCTCGGTGACGGCGGCCATGGCTCCGATGGTGACCCACACGTCCGGCCAGTGTGTCGCGGCGTTCCAGCGCGGCGCACCGGTCCGGGAGTAGGGGTAGGGCGACTCGTAGTCGGCGTAGAAGATGTGGTCGGACAGTGTGAGGGTGTCGATGCCGCACCGCTCGGACGCCTTGGCCAGCTCGATGAACTGGTCGGTGTCGGTGAACGACGCACCCAGCCAGAAGCGCATGCCTGCCCGTCCTCAGTCGGCGAACTCGGGGATGACCTTGGTGGCGAACATCTCCAGGTTGCGCTTGACCGTGTCGAGCGGCAGCACTCCCTGCTGGCCCTGCATGAACAGCCCGAACCACTCCAGGTCGGGCATGCGGTCGAGCATGCGCTGGATGCCGCGCTTGACGTCGTCGGGCGTCCCGAGCAGGGCGAGCTCGACCTCGTTCATGCGCTTGTAGTCGCCCTTCTCCGGGGAGATGGGCTTGTGCTTGTCGTCCTCCTGCTTGCGCAGGACCTCCAGGTAGCCGAAGGGGCCGAAGAAGGCCGCGAAGTCCTTGGACATGGGGCCGTAGGTGGCGATGGCCTCCTCACGGGTGTCCGCCATGCCGACGATCTTCAGGATGCCGGTGTGCTCGCCGAGCTTGTAGTCACGGCCGCACTTGGCCGACTCCTCCTGGTAGAGCTTCGCCTTGGCGGCGTGCTCGTCGGGGTTCGGGGTGAACATCCACGGCAGGATGTTCTCCTGTGCCGCCCGCACCACCGAGCGGTCGCTGATGGTGAACGGCTGCCACAGCTCGGGGTAGGGGTCCTGGTAGGGCCTGGGGCTCACCGAGACGGCCTGGATCTTGCCGTCCTCGGACACCTCGCCCGGGGCGCCGAACGTCTTGGTCCATTCCAGGGCGGGCCAGCCCTCGATGCCGTCGTACGGGGAGGGAACCTCGTAGTCGAGCATCTCGCTCTTGTAGCGGAGGGTCTCCTGGGTCCAGGCCAGCTTCATGATGTGCAGGATCTCGCCGAACACGTCGAAGTTGCGGTTGTCGGACGCCGATCCGTCCGACCGGGCCGCCGACGCGCGCCAGCGCTGGCCGAGGACGTTCATCCACCGGTTCTGGTAGCCGCGCGCCACGCCGAGCCGGAGCCGTCCCTTGCAGAACTGGTCGAGCAGGGCCACGTCCTCCGCCGCCCGGATGGGGTCCCAGGCGGGCAGCACGAGCCCGAGGGGCGCCAGCAGGATGCGCTCGGTGCGCGCCGCGAGGTCGGTGAGGACCATCAGCGGATTCACCGAGAACTCGAAACCCTCCGAGTGGAAGTGGTGCTCGGTCATCATGAGGGCGTCGAAGCCGATCTGGTCGGCGTGCACGGCGATCTCGCGCACTTCGTCCAGCAGCTTCTGGTACGACTCGGTGTCGCGGCCGATGGGTCGTCTGGCCCGGGCGTTCTCCTCCTGGCTGTACCCGGAGCCCGGGATCTGCGGGTTGAGCATTATGGAAAATTTCACGGCAAACTTCTCCTCATGCACGAGCGCCGGCGAGCGCCTTCAGCCATTTGTTGACGACGAGGAGGAACTCCGCCGGACGTTCCTCGTGTAGCCGGTGGCCGCTGCCCTCCCACACCACCGCCCGCGAGCGGGGGTCCTTGAACAACCCCGACTCCCAGGCGGCCTGGTCGGGGTCGAACCAGAAAGTCAGCACCGGGCACGGCCGGCGTGCCAGGTAACCGTCGGAGTTGGGCCGCACCCCGATGGCGCCCGGCACCGCGAACATCGCCTCGAACGCCTCCACCAGCACGTGCGGCGGGGTGGCCAGCGTGCGCCGCCGGTGCGACTCGCGCAGCCAGGCGGGGGTGGCCGGCGTGTACGACCACTGGTCGATGTCCACAGCGACGGCGGAGGTGTCCCCGCCACGCAGCGCCTCGACCATGCCGGGGAAGGCCGACGCGACGGCGCCTGTGAAGCCGTACCCGGGGTCGACCGTCACCAGCGCGCGCACCGAATCGGGGTGCTCGACCGCGAGGTGGGAGACCACCTGACCGCCCATGGAGTGGCCGACGGCCACCACGGGGCCTGTGCCCAGCCCGGCGAGCAGTTCGGCCAGGTCGGCGGCCATGCGGCGCGGGGTGTTGCCCGTGTCGCGGGAGGTGGAGTATCCATGGCCTCGGAGATCGACGGCTATCACACGGTGCCGTTCGCGGAGCGCCGGGATATGGTGCGTCCATTCGTGAGAGTCCGATCCCCAGCCGTGGACGAGGAGCAGCACCGAATCGGAGCCACCGTCATCCGTGTAGAACAGTCGCACGCCGTCGACATCGGCGAATGCCATGACCGCCCCTCCTATGAGGACTACCCGCCAGGCAAGCTACCCTAGGAATGCTAACCGAGCAATCGCTTGTTTAGCCACGCGCGACAGGTCACGGAGAGGACGGCGTCATGCGGCTAGGCGTCACGATGTTCACCACCGACCAGGCGATGCCGGTCAGCGACCTGGCACGCGCCGCCGAGGAACGGGGCTTCACCTCGTTGTACGTGCCGGAGCACACCCACATCCCGGTCTCACGCAGAACCCCGCCCGCCGCGGGACAGGACGTGCTGCCCGAGGAGTACAAGCGGACCCTCGATCCGCTGGTCGCGCTCGCCTACGCGGCGGCCGTCACCGAGCGCCTCACCGTCGGGACGGGCATCCTGCTGGCGGCCCAGCGCGACCCCATCGTGACGGCCAAGGCCGTCGCCACCCTCGACCACCTGTCCGGCGGGCGCTTCGTGCTCGGCGTCGGGTTCGGCTGGAACGTCGAGGAGATGGAGGACCACGGCGTGTCGTACGGCTCGCGTCGTGACGTCGTCCGCGAGCACGTGCTGGCCATGAAGGAGCTGTGGAGCCGGGAGGTCGCCGGCTTCGAGGGACGGCACGTGAGCTTCGAGCCGTCCTGGTCCTGGCCCAAGCCGGTCGGCGGGCCGCCGGTCCTCATCGGCGGTGCGGCGGGCCCCAAGATGTTCGCGCATGTCGCGGAGTACGCCGACGGCTGGATGCCGATCGGCGGCAAGGGCGTGAAGGACGCGCTGCCCGCCCTCCGCGAGGCCTACGACAAGGCCGGCCGCGACCCGGCGACGGTGAGGGTCGTACCGTTCGGCACCGTGCCGAGCAAGGGGAAGCTCGACTACTACGCCGAGCTGGGCATCGAAGAGGTCGTGTGCAGCGTCCCGAGCGCGTCGGCCGCCACCGTCCTGCCGGTGCTCGACGGCTACTCCGCGCTTCTCTGAGCCGGGGGGACCCACCACGTGTGGCCGCCCGCTATCTCGTGGTAGACGTCGAGCAGGTCCTTTGAGGTGGTCACGCTTCGCGACTCGGCGGCGGCCCAGGTGTACACCCCGCGGGACATGGTCGAGGTCTCCTGCCGCACCCGCAGCGTGTAGACGCGCGCCCTGATCTCGTGCACCTTGTGGTCGAGCGGGTCCGCCTGCATGGCCAGCTCGGCGAGCTGGCAGGCCAGGCGCAGGTCCCCTTCCGCCGCCGCCGTGGCGGCACGGGCGGCCAGGGCCGGGGCGCCTCCGGCCAGGTCGGCCAGCGCGGTGGCGAGCACCTCGTCGGGCGCCGGTTTGAGGTGGGCCGGGTTGCCGTCGTGCCAGCCGCCGTAGAGGCGCCAGATGTTGCGCACGACGAACTCCGGCTCGTCGTAGTGCGGCTGAAGGTAGGGACGGCCGGCCAGTCCCGCCGGCGGTTTCACGCTGTGGATGATCTCGTCGAGGCGGGCGCCCGCGTTCATCATCTCCAGCGTCTGCTCGACCAGGCAGTCGAGGTAGTCCGCGGTGTCGGTCAGCGCCTGCCGTACCCTGGCCGGGCCGACGATGGGCAGGCCATGGCCGGGGAGCAGCACCTCCGCGTCCTGGGCCGCCATCTTCCGCAGCGCGGTCGCCCATTCGTCGGGGTACCGCTGGACCTTCTGCGGGTTACCGGCATTCGGGGTGACCCAGATGAACAGGTCACCGGTCAGCAGCACGCCGCGCTCGGGCAGGAACGCCCACGTGGCGTCGTCGGTCTCCCCACGGGCGTGGTGCATCTCGAAGGTCACGTCGCCGAGCGAGACGCGGAGCTCGTCCCGGTAGGTGAGGTCGGGCTGCCGGTAGGCGGTCGGCCAGGTCATCCGCGTGAAGCCGAACTGGCGCTGGTTGATCACGGTGTTGTAGCCGGCGGTCCTGGCGTACCGGATGAACCGCGCCGCCACGTCCTCGTGCGCGATGACGCTCGGGCGCGGGGCGTCCTCGGCGTCGAAGGGGTCCATCCCCGCGACGTGGTCGAAGTGGCCGTGGGAGAAGATGGCGTAGCGGACCGGCTCGTCCGACCAGGCTCTCATGGCCGCGTGCATCGTCCCCGCGTCCACGTTGTTGCCGGTGTCGAACAGAGCCAGGCCGCCATCGCCCCGAATGCCGTAGACGTTCCCGAACCCGGGCCACATGACCACGCGTTCGGCCACCTCCTGCACCCCCCTCGAGCGCAGGTCCCGCAGCGGCACCTCCTGCGGGGTCACCGACCCGCCCCAGACGGCGTCCGCGTGGTCAAGGATCGGTGATGTCATGCGACCAGCGTGCCCCAGCCGCCACCGCGAACAGCAGTAGGGATATCCCTACATCTTGGATCTTTACCGCCTTACGACTGCCGGGCGTCTGCTCCTCCCATACAGGATTCGGCCGGGATATTTACCGGAACGTATAGCGCGATAGCCGGTGGGTCACACCTCGCCGCGTTCGTAGGCGAGGGCCAGTTCCACGCGGGAGCGTAGGCCGGTTTTGGCGTACACGCGGGACAGGTAGACCTCCACCGTCTTGCGGCTGTAGTGCAGCTCGTCGGCGATCTGCGGGTTCGACAGGCCGCCCGCGACCAGCTCGATCACGCGCCGCTCGACCGGTGTCAGGGCGGCGGCCCGGGTGGGGGCGAGCCCGGCCTGCTTCAGGCGGCGGCCCGTACGCTGGGCCCACGGCGCGGCGCCGAGGTCGGTGAAGATGCCGTGCGCCCGCACGAGCTGGGCGCCGTCCCCCAGGACGCCGAGGACCAGGCGTGCCCGGCCCTCTTCGAACTTCAGCCCATCGGCCCTGGCGCTCTCCAGTGCGGCCTCGGCTCTGGCCACGTCCTTGAAGACGACCGCCGACGCCAGCTCGGAAATCATGCGGGCCCGCGGCGTGCCGCTCCGTGCCGCCTCGGCCAGGGTGATGGCCGCCGCCTGGGCCGCCTCCACGTCTCCCGCCGACTCGTACATCATGACGCGGAAGCCGAGCACGCGATGGACGACGTCCGGCGGGCCGCTCGCGAGGGCCTCATCGAGCAGCCGCGAGGCCGTCGCCCGGTCTCCGAGCCCCAGCGCGCGCCTGGCCTTGAACATGGCGCGCAGGGAGAGCTGGAGCACGCAGTTGGGCGGCGGGTCGGCGAGCAGCGGTTCCGCCTCGTCGTACCGCCCCTGGTCGAGCAGGATGTCCAGCTCGATGTTCCGCAGCAGCGCGACGTTCTCCCACAGCCCGGCGTCGCTGAGGGCCAAGGCGTCGGACCGGATGTCCCGCAGCGCGTGCTCCCACTCGCCGCCGAGCCGGCGCACCACCGCCATGGTGCGCACGTGCTGTCCCGCGATGTTGTTCCAGCCGAGCCCACGGTAGATCTGCTCGGCCTGGGAGAGCAGGCCGAGCGTGCGGGTGCGTACCCCTCCGCTCGCCAGGATGTGCGCCGCCGACTCCAGGGAGGCCAGCCTGCCCGCGGGCGGAAGTGCCGCGGAGGCCGAGAGCAGGATGTCCAGCGCGCGTTCGGTCTCCTCCCACCTGCCCTTGATGATCGCGTCGCCGGCGAGCGCGCTGAGGGCGATCACCAGGTCCTCCTGGGGGCATCCCGGGAGCGCCTGCCAGGCCCTGCCGGCCAGTTCGGTGGAGTCGAGGCCGAGCTGGGTGCTCACCACCGCCTGCTGGGCGAGCAGGGCGGTCGGGTCGTCGCAGAAGGGAAGCTGTTCGGCGGCCAGCGACACCGCGACCTCGTACTGCCCCATGGAGTGCGCGGCGTTGACCATCGTGTGGGCGGTGCGGGTGTGCCGGCGTCCCTGGGGAAGCAGGGCGAGGGCCGCCCGGCCCGCGCGCAGCGCGTCCGCCGGTCGAGAGCCCTTCCAGTACGACAGCGCCTGCCTGGCCAGCAGCACGCCGCGCTCCTCGGCGGGGGCGAGCTCGGCGGCCCTGCCGTACCAGTGACCGGCCGACAGGGGCGCGGTCCAGCGGGTCAGCTCGGCGGCGCGGAGCATGGCGGGCAGCGCCTCGGCGCTCGTGCCGCCTTCGGCGACGTGAGCGGCCCACTCCAGGACCCGGCGCGTCCCGCTGAGGCCCTGGCGGTGCAGCAGCTCGGCGATGCGGGCGTGGACCCGGCGCCGCTCGGCGGGGCCGAGATCGGCGTACAGCGCCTCGGCGACCAGCGGATGGGCGAACTCGTAGGAGCCCTGATCGGTCGGCATGACCAGGCCGTCCCTGACCAGCCCGTCGAACGCGCGCTCCGCGTCGGCCCCGTCGAGACCGGCGACCTCCGCCAGCGCGTCCAGGTCGGCCATGCCCGCCGGGCGGGTGCGGCGCAGCGCGGCGAGCACTCTGGCGAGGTTGCGGCCGCCCTGGTCGCGCTGGAACAGGCGGCTGAGGATGGCGCCTCTGCGCGGGCCGGGATAGGCCGACTGGACCGCACCGCCCTGCACGAGCGTGAGCACCGCCTCGCGGACGAACCACGGGTTGCCCCGGCTCTCCTCGTGGACGCGCCGCAGGATCTGCTCGCTGGGGGTGCGGCCGAGTAGGCCGGTCACCAGCGCGGTGACCTCCTCGAACGACAGCGGGCTGAGCCGGACCACCAGGTCGGCGTCCATCGGGGGCAGGCGCCTGGCGGTGCCCACGACCGCGAGACCTCGCACCCGGCGGGGGAGGTACGACAGCACGCCGAGCGTGTCGGCGTCGGCGAGGTGCAGGTCGTCGATGGCCAGGAAGGTGCGGCCGGGCAGCCCTTCCAGGAGGTTGGCCGTGCGCACGGCCGGGGCGGCGCCGGTGAGGCCGAGCGCGGCCTGGTCGATCGCGTCCAGCAGTTCCTTGAGCGGCTCCCGCGCGGCCGGGTCGGCGTGGAGCGGGCCCAGCGCGTCGGCGAGCGAGGCGTAGGCCAGGCCGCTGCCGAAGTCGCGTGCCTGGCCGTGCAGCACGCGGTAGCCCATGGACCTGGCGAGTGCCTCGGTCTCGGCCAGCAGGTGGGTCTTGCCGATGCCCGCCTCGCCGTGGATCAGCAGGGTCACGGGCGGGCGGAGCAGCGCGGACTCACACCGGCGCAGGACGCCGGGCCGGTCCGAGGGGCCGGGCGCGTCGACGGGCCCGGACGGTCCGGGGAGGTCCGGTGCGGTGGGTCGGGACGGTGTGGGGAGGTCCGGTGCGGCGGGCCCGGACGATCTCGGGAGGTCTGGTGCGGTGGGGTGGTGATGGGTGGCGGGGTCGGGCGTGGTGGGGTGGTGATGGGTGGCGGGGTCGGGCTGGTGTGGGGTCGCGGGGGGTGTCGGCACCCGTCACCGTCCCTGGTCGCCGGTCAGGGCCGCGTCCTGGATGGCGAGGGCGGCGCTCAGGAGCAACTCGCGCACCGTCTCCTGCGGAAGGTCCATGGTCTTGACGACGGCGAACTGCAGGGATCCCATGACCGCCCAGGCGCGGACGCGCGCGGCGTCGCCGGGGGAGGGGCCGGTGAGCTTGGCGTAGATCTCGTCGCGAAATGCTCGGATCGTCTCCCCGGGGGATCCCGGAGGGGCGTCGTCCGCTCCGCCGATGTCCTCCATGAGGAGCCGGATGACGGCACGGTGGCGTACCACGAAGTCCGTCAGCGGTTCGATGAAGAGGCGGGGATCGGTGCCGAAGTCGCCGTCGAGCAGCGCGATGACGTCGTCGACCGCCGGTGCGACCAACTCCGCGGCCAGCTTGTCCTTCGGATGGAAGTGGTAGGCCACGGCGGTCTTGGTCAGGCCCACGCGGGCGGCGATGTCGGCCAGGGAGGTGGCGGCGTAGCCCCGCTCGGCGAACAGTTGCCGTGCGGCGGTGAGGATCCTGCTACGGGTGTCACTGCCACGGTCGAATGTGGTCATCGTCTCACTTCTCAGCGCGGTCGAGCGTTTCTGGATGTTCGCGCCTAAGCTCTTAAACGGACGTCCTGCACGGCCGTACAGAACAAACGTTTCACATACGTTTCCAATCCCTCAATAGTGTCTGGGACGGTCACCGATGGCTAGCTTGCTGGGTCGATTGGGTGGATGGTGCGCACGGCACGGCCGTGCCGTGCTCGCGTTATGGATCATCGTCGCGGGCGTGCTGACAGCCGGCACGCTGGTGTTCGGACGTCCCGTCAACAGCAACGTCTCCATCCCCGGCACCGACGCCCAGCGCGCGCACGACCTCATGCGCGACGGGTTCGGACCAGGGTACGACCCCGGCGGCACCATGCAGGTCGTCCTGTACTCCAAGGACGGGCCGCTCCTCGACGCCAAGCGCAAGCGCGCGGTCGAGAAGGCCATGGCGGAGGTCAGGAAGGTCCCCCATGTGGTGCAGGTGGACACCCCGTACCGCGTGGGCGGCCTCTCCTCCAACATGATGATCGGCGTCATGACCGTCCGGCTCTCCGGCAACGACTCGAGCAAGCTCGCGGAGACCACCAAGCAGGTCTCCGCGGCGGCCGAGCCCGTACGGCAGGCCGGCATCGAGGCCGTTCCCGCCGACAACGGGACCCCCGCCGACAAGGAGATCAAGACCGGCTCCAGCGAGATCATCGGCGTGGCCTGCGCGCTGCTGGTGCTGCTTCTGGCGTTCGGCACGCTCGTCGCCGCGATGGTGCCCATCTTCACCGCCGTCATCAGCCTCGCCGTCGGCCTCGGGGTGATCGGCCTGCTCGGTCACATCGTGGACGTGCCCAAGCAGGCGTCGGTCATGGCGTCCATGATCGGCCTCGGCGTGGGCATCGACTACGCCCTGTTCCTGCTGTCACGGCACCGCAAGCTCCTCGCCGACGGCGTCCCCGTGCACGAGTCGGTCCGCCGCACGGCCGCCGGCGCGGGCGGGGCCGTGCTGTTCGCCGGGGGCACGGTCGTCATCGCGCTGAGCGCGCTGATGCTGGCCGGCTTCCCGATGCTCCGCACGCTCGGCTGGATCACCGGCATCTCGGTGGTGTGCGCGGTGCTCACCTCGCTCACCCTGGTCCCCGCGCTGCTCGGCGTTCTCGGTCACCGCGTCAACGCGCTGCGCCTGCCGTTGGTCGGCCCCCGGCGCGACCGGGCGCACTCGGCGGCGAACGGCTGGGCCGGGCTGGGCACCTGGGTCGCGGGACGCCCGTGGCGGGTGCTCGCGACGGCGGTGATCGTGCTCGGCGCGCTCGCCGCCCCGGCCCTCGCCATCAAGCTCGGCACCGTCGACGACGGGTACGCCGACCGCGGGCAGTCGTCCCGGCGGGCGTACGAGCTGATGCAGGCCGGTTTCGGCCCGGGGAGCAACGGCCCCCTGATCGTGGTCGGCGAGCTGGGCACCAAGGCGCCCGCCGGTGACCCGCCGCCTCCGGTGGTGAAGGACCTGAAGAACCGGCTGACGTACGTCCCCGGCGTCGCGTACGTGGCCCCGGCGAAGATCAACGCGTCGGGGACGGCCGTGCTGTTCCAGGTCGTGCCCGAGTACGCCCCGAGCGATCCCCGGACGGCCGGCGTGGTCCGCGCGGTCCGCGGCCTGCACGTGCCCGATGTCGGGCTGCACGTGGGCGGCGAGGTCGCGGGCATGACCGACGCGGGCGACCGCATCGCCGAGCGCACCCCGGCCGTCATCGGCGTCGTGGTGCTGCTCAGCGCCCTGCTCCTGCTGCTGGCCTTCCGCGCGCCTGTGGTGGCGATCAAGGCGGCGCTGATGAACCTCATCTCGCTCGGCGCGGCGTTCGGAGCGCTGGCCATCGTCTTCTCCTACGGGCTCGGCAGCAGGCTTGTGGGCATGGACCCACCGGTGTCGATGGACGGCTCCTACCTGGCGACGCTGTTCTTCACCGTGCCGATCGACTCCTACGTGCCGCTCATGCTGTTCGCCGTGCTGTTCGGGCTGTCCATGGACTACGAGGTCTTCCTGCTGACCTCGGTCCGCCAGGCGTACCTGCGCTCCAGGAACAACCGGCTCGCGGTCGCAGAAGGGCTGGGCGCCACCGGCCGGGTCATCACCTCGGCCGCGCTCATCATGGTGGTGGTGTTCGTCGCGTTCATCGCCTACCCCGACCCGTTGGTCAAGGTGTTCGGCGTGGGGCTCGCGGTCGCGATCGCCGTGGACGCCACCATCATCCGCGGGCTCCTCGTCCCGGCCACGATGGTCCTCCTCGGGCGGCTCAACTGGTGGTGCCCGGCGTGGCTCGACCGGATCCTGCCCAACCTGTCCATCACCGATCACGCCGAGGACCACGATGAGGAGCCGGTGACGCCCGGCCCCGACCGGCGGCTGGTGACCACCGGCCAGAGCTGACCGGCGGCTGGTGACCACCGGCCGGAGCTGACCGGCGGCTGGTGACCACCGGCCGGAGCCGACCGGCGCTCGCGATCCGTACGCCGCCGGCGCGCTAGGGCCGCGCGTCGGCCTCGCGGGCGCGCCGGGACGAGAGGCGCCTGGTCACGGCGGGGAGCAGCCCGTGGGGCAGGAACAGGACGACCACGATGAGCAGCAGCGCGTAGACCGCGTAGGACAGCACGCTCGGGGCGTAGCTCGGCATCCCGGGCGCCGTGCCCAGGACGTTCAGCGCCTGGACGAGCAGCGTGATCGCGGCCGCGCCCACCACCGCTCCCCAGATGGTGCCGAGCCCGCCGACCACGGCCATCACGATGTACTCGATGGACAGAAGCACCGGGAAGGACCCCGGGGCGACGTACCCGACGTAGAACGCGTAGATCCCGCCGGCCAGCCCGGCGAAGGCCGCGGAGAGGGCGAAGACCACGAGCTTGTAGCGGCCGACCGGGACGCCGGAGGACGCCGCCGCCGTCTCGCTGGTGGCCAGCGCCCGCAGGGCCCGGCCGGGCCTGGAGGCGATGACGTTCCGCGTCACCAGCATCACCAGCGCCACCCCGGCCCAGGTCAGATAGGCGTAACCGGAGGCGTCGCCCAGCTCGAAGGACCCGGCGCCGAACCTCGGGATGCCCTGGAGCCCGATGTCACCGCCGGTGAACTCCAGCTGTCCGGCCAGCGACAGCAGGATCAGCTGCGTGGCGAGCGTGGCGAACGCCAGATGGTGCCCGCGCAGGCGCAGCAGCGGGACGCCGACCACGACGGCGAACGCCGCCGCGACGACCGGCGCGGCCAGCAGCCCGGCCACCGGGGGGCCGCCGTGCACGGCGAGTATCCCCGCGGTGTAGCCGCCCACGGCGTAGAACGCGCCCTGCCCGAGCGAGACCTGGCCGGCGTACCCCATCAGCAGCGAGACGCCGACCGTCACCATCGCGGCCAGGCCGAGGAAGATGTACACCGACAGCGCGCTGTCGTCCAGAAACGCGGGGAGGGCCAGCGTGACGGCGGCGACGGCGAGGCCGGGCAGCAGGCGTCTCATACGGTCGCTCATGCGGTCTCCTCCAGGACGGGCCCGCGCCGGGTGGACTGGACGACCATGATGACGAGCATCAGGCCGAGGGCGAGCTCGGTCTGGTAGGCCGCGTAGCCGTATCCCGCCGCCATCGACTCGGCGACGCCGAGCAGCAGCGCGCCGACGAGGGCCAGACCCGGGCGGGTCAGCGCGCCGAACACGGCTGCGGCGAAGCCGTTGACGATGAGCGTGACGTCGGTGTCGAAGGAGATGGGGCGCAGCGGGGTCACCAGCACCCCGGCCACGCCGCCGAGCAGGCCGCCGAGGGCGAACGCCAGCAGCCCCATCTTGGTGACGTCGATGCCGATGACCCGGGCCGCATACGGGTTGGAGGCGCAGGCGCTGAGCGCCTTGCCGAGGTAGGTGCGGCCGAAGAAGGCGGTGAGCAGCAGGAACGTCACGGCCGTGGCGGCGATGACGAGCAGGTGCTGCCGCTGGACGCCGACTCCGCCCAGGGTGACCGAGCCGGGCAGGCCGGGAAAGGACCGCGGCTGGTCCCCCCAGACGAAGATCTCGATCGCGTAGGCCAGCACGCCGATGCCGAGGGTGATGATGAGGGACGACTGGGGCGTGGTGCCGCGCCTGCCGATCGCCAGCAGGCCGGTGAGCAGCCCGGTCACCGTCGCGATCAGCACGGCGGCCACCTCGCTGAGCCCGTGCGGGAGGCCGGTGCCGAGCAGCCACGACGCGCTCAGCCCCGCGACGACCGCGAACATGCCCTGGGCGAAGTTCACCACGCCGGTCACCCGGTGGACGGCGACCAGCCCGCTGGCGATGAGCGCGAACCCGCAGCCGACGGCGAGGCCGTTGACGAGATAGGTCAGGAGCTCTCTCACGTCGCGGTCCTTCGTCGTCGCATCCCCGGCGCGGCCGGCGCGGCCGGCGCGGGATCCCCGGGCCCGGTCATATCTGGGTCTCCTCGATCGATCCGCCGAGGTAGGCGCTGGCGACCCGCGGGCTCTCCGCCAGCTCCGCGCACGGCCCTTCGGCGACGACCCGTCCGGCTTCCAGGACGTACGCCCGCTCGCACACGCCGAAGGCCAGCCGGGCGTTCTGCTCGATGAGCAGTACGGTGAGCCCCTGCTCTCTGTTGAGCGCCACCAGGTGGGCGGCGAGGTCCCGGGTGACCATGGGGGCGAGGCCGAGGGACAGCTCGTCGACCACGAGCACGTCCGGGCGGGACATCATCGCCCTGCCGAACGCGACCATCTGCTGCTCGCCTCCGGACAGCACGCCGGCCCGCCGCTTCCGTAGCTCCGCGAGCCGGGGGAGGAGGTCGAACACGAAGGCGGGATCGCGCTCGCGCGAGCGCCAGCCGCCGAGGCTCAGGTTGTCCTCCACGGTGAGGTCGGGGAAGAGCTGGCGGCCCTCGGGGATGTGCGCCAGCCTGCCGCCGACCTCGACGGTGCCGGACCGCGGGGTGAGGATGCCCGACAGCGTGTCGGCCAGTGTCGACTTGCCCGCTCCGTTCGGCCCGAGGAGCGCCACCATCTCCCCGCTCCGCACGGACAGCCGGACGTGGTCGAGCGCGGTCGCCGAGCCGTAGGTGACGACCAGGTCGGTGACCTCGATGGTGCCGCCGGTCCTGGATGGTTCAGGGGGCGTATCGGATTCGTTCACGAGGCGTCTCCGAGGTAGGCGGAGACCACCAGGGGGTCGGCGCGGATCTCGCCGGGCGTGCCCTCGGAGATGACCCGGCCGAGGTCCAGGACGGTGACGCGGTCGGCGAGCCGGGTGACGAAGGTGACGTCGTGCTCGACCAGCATGATGGTCAGGCCCGCGGCGCGCAGTTCCTCGATCAGCACCGCCAGGGCTTCGCGCTCCCCGGCCCGCAGCCCCGACGCGGGCTCGTCCAGGAGCAGCAGGCGCGGTTCGGCGCACAACGCGCGGGCGACCTGCATGGAACGCTGCTGGCCGAGGGGGAGCAGGCCCGCCTGGCGGTCGGCCCACGCGCCGAGGCCGACCCGCGCGAGCGCCTCGTCGGCCCGCCTCGCGATCTCACGCTCGTCGCGCCGGTGCCGGGGCAGGCGCAGGGCGGCCGCCGCGAAGCCGGTGCGCGTGCGGGTGTGCGCGCCCACCATGACGTTCTCCCTGACCGTCATGCCACGGAACACGCGGGCGCCTTGGAACACGATGGAGATGCCGAGCCGCGCACGCCGGTGCGGGGGCAGGCGGTCCACCGGTGTGGAGCGGAAGGAGATGGTGCCCTGGTCGGCGAGGAGGTGGCCGGTGATGAGGTTGAACAGCGTGGACTTCCCGGCGCCGTTCGGCCCGATGATGCCGCGCACCTCGCCCTCGGCGATGTCGAGGCTCACCTCGCGGACGGCGTAGACCCCTCCGAAGGAGCGGGAGACCCCGTTGACGCTCAGCACGTCCTGTGACTCCGTTGCCGTCGTTGGCTGTTCGTGACCCCCGGCACCTGGCAACCTACTCGGCCGAGACCGTCTTGGACAGCTGTTCCTCGGCCCATTCGGTGGGGACGAACTGCCCGTCCTTCACCGTGTTGACGGAAATGAAGTCCGGGCTCAGCCCCGAGTGGTCGGTGGGGGAGTAGCGGAACCGGCCGTTGGGGGTCACCAGGTCCATGCTCTCCAGGGCCTGCTGGACCTTGGTCTTGTCCGTGCTCCCGGCCTTCTTGATCGCCTCGAACAGCAGGAGGCTCGCGCTGTAGCCGTCCTGGGCGAACTGCGGCGGCGGGTATCCGTACTTCTGCTTGAACGGCGTGGCCATCTGGTCGATGACCTCTTTCTGCTTGCTGGCCGGCAGGTGGTCGCCCACGACGCCGATCGCGCTCTGCACCGTCATGCCCTCGGCGGCGGCGCCCATCGGCTCCAGCCAGAGCTTGCTGGCCTGGGACGCGGTCAGGAACAGCGGCACCTTCAGTCCCGAGGCGGCGTACTGCTTGCCCGCCGTGACGCCGGGGGCGCCCGAACCCCAGAAGACCAGGGCCTGCGCGTCGGAGTCCTTCACATGCGTGAAGATCGCGCTGAAGTCGGAGGTCGTGGTCTCGTACGGCTCGTCGCGGACGATGGTCACGCCGTACTTCGGCGCGAGGGCGACCATCGACTTGTGCCCGGCGACGGAGTAGGCGCTCTTGGTGTCGTGCGCGACCGCGATCTTGGTGACCTTGGTGGCCTGCATGTACTGCAGGTACCGCTCGGCGTACATGCTGGACAGCGCGGGCGTGACGAAGATGTACGACTTGATCGGCTCCACCTGCTCCTGCGCCGGCGCGAGGGAGAGGTAGGGGATCTTCTCGCGCTGGGCCAGCGGTTCGATGGCGAGCGCGGAGTTGGAGAACACCGGCCCGATGAGCGCGTCGATCTGGCCCTTGATCTGGTTGAAGGCCACGATGCCCTGGTCGGGCGCGGTCTTGTCGTCGCGCTGGACCAGCTCGATCTTGCGCCCGAGCAGGCCGCCCTTGGCGTTGACCTGCTCGACGGCGAGCTCGACGGCCTTCTTGTCCTCGCTGCCGAGGGGCGTGTAGTTGCCGGTGAGGGAGACGATGAGGCCGACGCGGATGGGGTCTGCGGAGGCTCCGCCGGTGGCTCCGTCTCCACCGCCTCCACCGCACGCGGTAACGGCCAGGGCGAGACAGGCGATCGCTGGGACGAGCTTGCGCACGTGTGCCTCCTGGAGGTGGTTTCGCGGCGACAGACGCCCGCGCATGCCTCCATCAAGCGCTGGTTCGGCCACCGCGTGATGAAAAGACGGTGTGATCCGGACCCCCGACGGCCCTGAATTTAGGCATGTCACTTACGGCTGTCAATAGAATGCCGAACATCTTGGAGGGGGGCGTTGATGGCACGTGCTCAGAGCACTCTCACAGGGCCGGCTCTGCGATCCCAGTCGGTGATGCTCACATTCCTCGGCAACCACGTGTACGACCGGCCCGTCTGCGTGTTCTCGGGGAGTTTCATCGACGTCTTCGCCCGGGTCGGGGTCTCGGAGGAGGCGACGCGATCGACGTTGAGCCGGATGGCCTCCCGCGGGCTGCTGCGGCGGCAGCGGCACGGCCGCCGGATGTATTTCGGACTCACGCCGCGGACCCTTGAGATCCTCAGGGACGGCGAGCGGCGCATCTGGCACACCGGTGTCGTCAACGACACGGCCGAGGACCGGTGGACGCTCATCGGCTTCTCCCTGCCCGAGTCCTGGCAGCGCCAGCGGCACGAGTTGCGCTCGCGGCTGATCTGGGCGGGGTTCGGCCCGCTGCAGAACGGGTTGTGGATCTCTCCGGCCGAGGTGGACGTGGAGTCGGTGGTGCGAGATCTGGACCTTGGGCCCGACGCCAACGTGAAGGTGTTCCTGGCCGAGCCCCGGGAGCCCACCGACATGGAACGCCTCATCCGGGACGCCTACGACCTCGACCATCTCGGCGGGCGGTACCGCGCCTTCCTCGACCGGTGGGACCGGCCCGCCCCGATGCCGGAGGCGCCCGACGATCTGGCACGTTCCCTGGTGATGCTGACCGAGTGGTTGCGCATCATCCGCACCGATCCGCGGCTTCCCGTGCGATACCTGCCGCGCGGCTGGCCCGCCGAACACGCGCAGCGGGTGTGCCGCGCCCTGCACGAGCGGTTCCGGGGCGAGGCCCTCGCCATCGCCACGCACGTCCTGGAGACCGTTCCCGACGCCGCCGTTGGTTGGGCAGAACAGTGACAGCCGTCACCGCCTAGCCTAAGTTGATGGCGAGATCACCTGACCGTCAGGGAGCGTCATGCGCAATCAGGGGTTGGGGTCGTGGCCGGGACGGCGGGCGCGGATGACGCCGGAGCGGGTGGCGCTGAGCCACGGCGGACGCGAATGGACCTATGGGGAGCTGCACGAGCGGGTCAACCGGCTCGCCTCCGCGCTGCGCGGGCTCGGCGTGCGTCATGGTGACCGCGTCGCGTTCCTCGGGCTCAACCATCCGGCCCTGGTCGAGACCTTCTTCGCGGCGGGCGCGCTGGGAGCGGTGTTCGTCCCGCTGAACACGCGCCTCACCGCGCCGGAGTTGTCGTACATCGTGGGGGACGCGGGCGCGAGCGTCCTGCTCTGCGGAGCCGAGCACGCGGAGATCGGCGCGGCGCTGCCCGTGGCGCGTCGCGTGTCGGTCGCCACGGAGTACGAGGACCTGCTGGCCGCCGGGGAC
Source organism: Sphaerisporangium flaviroseum (assembly GCF_039537005.1). Lineage (NCBI taxonomy): Bacteria > Bacillati > Actinomycetota > Actinomycetes > Streptosporangiales > Streptosporangiaceae > Sphaerisporangium > Sphaerisporangium flaviroseum. The sequence continues at coordinate 48,752 of NZ_BAAAZR010000008.1, forward strand.
GCCCAGTCGCTGGACGAGCCGGTCGGCTCGGACGAGCCGTGCCTGATCATGTACACCTCGGGCACGACGGGGCGGCCCAAGGGCGCCGTGCTGAGCCACGCGAACCTGACCTGGAACACCGTCAACCTCCTGGTCGACGTCGAGTTGGCGCACGACGAGGTCACGCTGATCAGCGCTCCGCTCTTCCACATCGCCGCTCTGGCGCAGACGCTGGTGCCCACGGTGCTGAAGGGCGGCAAGGCCATCCTGCTGCCGTCGTTCGACGTGGACCAGGTGATCGACCTGATCGAGTCGGAGCGGGTGACGCTGATGTTCGGCGTCCCGGCGATGTTCAACTTCCTGGCCCAGTCGCCCCGGTGGCGCGAGGCGGACCTGTCCAGCCTGCGCAACCTGCTGTGCGGCGGCGCGCCCGTGCCGGAGCCGCTGATCCACACCTATCAGGAGCTGGGACTGACCTTCCTGCAGGGGTACGGCATGACGGAGACCTCGCCCGGGGCGCTGTTCCTGGCGGCCGAGCACTCCGTACGCAAGGCGGGGACCGCGGGAGTGCCCTGCTTCTTCTCCGACGTCCGGCTGGTCACCGCCGATGGGACCGACGCCGCTCCCGGCGAGCCCGGTGAGGTGGTCGTCGAGGGGCCTAACGTCATGATGGGCTACTGGGGGCGCCCGGAGGAGACCGCGAGCGTGGTGTCGCCGGACGGGTGGTTCCACTCCGGCGACATCGCCGTAGCCGACGAAGACGGATATATACGCATCGTCGACCGGGTGAAGGACGTGATCATCTCGGGAGGCGAGAACATCTACCCCGCCGAGGTCGAGAGCGTGCTGTACGGGCATCCGGCCGTCGCCGAGTGCGCGGTCATCGGCGTGCCGGACGAGAAGTGGGGCGAGGTGGGCAAGGCCCTGGTCGTCCTGCGGCCCGGCGTGCCGGCCGAGCCGGACGACGTGCTCGGCCACCTCTCCGGGCGGCTGGCGAACTACAAGATCCCCAAGCAGGTGGAGTTCGTGCCGGCCCTGCCTCGCAACGGGTCGGGCAAGGTGCTCAAGGCCCGGCTCCGGTCGCTCTACGGGCCGGTCGGCGGCGGGACGTGAGGGTGGCCGCGTGACCGGGGCAGGAACGCGTCGTACGGCATTCGAATGATGGGACATGGATGTGATGGCGAAGATGAACGTCGATTCCCTGGTCGCGATCGACGTGCACGCGCACGCGGAGGTCTCCGAGAAGGGCGGGGAGTCGCTCTCCGGCGCGCTGAAGAGCGGTGCCGACGATTATTTCAAGCTGGCCGGGCAGCGGCGGCCGACCGTGCCGGAGATGGCCGCGTTCTACCGCGAGCGGAACATGGCGGCCGTCGTGTTCACCGTGGACGCGGAGACCGCGACCGGGCACCCTCCGGTGCCGAACGACGAGATCGCCCAGGCCTGTGCGGACAACGCCGACGTGCTCATCCCCTTCGCCGGGCTGGACCCGTGGAAGGGGAAGGCGGCGGTCCGGCAGGCGCGGCGCCTGATCGAGGAGTACGGCGTGCGCGGCGTTAAGTTCCACCCGAACCTGCAGGCGTTCTTCCCCAACGACCGGATGGCGTACGGGCTCTACGAGGTCCTGGAGGAGCTGCGGGTGCCGGCGCTGTTCCACACCGGCCAGACCGGCATCGGCGCCGGGGTTCCGGGAGGCGGGGGAGTGCGGCTGAAGTACTCCAACCCGTTGTACGTGGACGACGTCGCCGTCGACTTCCCCGGGCTGCCGATCATCCTGGCGCATCCGTCGTTCCCCTGGCAGGACGAGGCGCTGGCCGTGGCCACGCACAAGCCACGGGTCCACATCGACCTCTCGGGCTGGTCGCCGAAGTACTTCCCGCCGCAGCTCGTGCAGTACGCGAACACGTTGCTCAAGGACAAGGTGCTGTTCGGCTCTGATTACCCGCTCATATCGCCAGATCGGTGGCTGGCCGACTTCGAGAAGCTGCCGATCAAGGACGAGGTCCGGCCCAAGATCCTCAAGGACAACGCGGTCCGGCTGCTCGGCCTCGACGCCTAGGCCGGCCGCCGCGGCCGCAGTCCCTCGGTCCTCAGTCGAAGACGATGACGCTGCGGGCGACCGCGCCCTGGCGTACGTGCTCCACGGCCTCGTTGATCTGGTCGAGGGGGACGCGCTCGCTGACCAGGGCGTCCAGGTCGAGGCGGCCCCGGCGGTACTGCTCGGCCAGCATCGGCAGGTCCCGTACGGGCGCCGCGTCGCCGCCCTGGGTGCCCATCAGGCGGCGGGAGGCGAACAGCAGGGAGGGCTCGATGCTCAGGGGGCTCCCGGCGGGCGGGCTGCCGACCATGACGGTCGTGCCGCCGGGCTGGGTGGCCGCGAACGCGGTGCCGAGCACGCCGGCCACGCCGGTGACGTCGAAGGCGTAGTCGACCCCGCCACGGACGATCTCCCCGACCTGTCCGGCCAGGTCCTCCACCAGGATCGTGTGGGTCGCGCCGAACCTCTCCGCGAGCTTCAGCTTGGACTCGGCGACGTCCGCCGCGATGATCGTCGTGGCTCCGGCGAGCACGGCTCCCTGGACGACGTTGAGGCCGACGCCGCCGCAGCCGACCACCAGGACGCTGGACCCGGGCCGTACCTCGGCGACGTTCAGCACCGCGCCGACCCCGGTGATCACTCCACAGGCGAGCAGGCACATGAGGTCCATCGGAGCGTCCTTGCCGATCTTGACGCACATGGGCTCGTTGACCACGACGTACTCGGCGAACGAGCCGATGCCGATCATCGTGCGGGCGGGGGTGCCGTCGACGCTCAGGCGGGTGCCGCCGTCGCGCATGGTGCCCATGATGGCGGCCATCCTCGCCGGGCCGGCGCACAGGTGGAAGCGGCCGGCGCCGCAGTTGCGGCATCGGCCGCAGGCACCGTTCATCGCGACGATCACGTGGTCGCCCGGCTCGACGGCGGTGACGCCCGCCCCGACGCTCTCGACCACGCCCGCGCTCTCGTGGCCGAGGACGAAGGGGAGCCGCCGGACGACGGGGCTCTTGCCGTCGAGGGCCTTGATGTCGGAGCCGCAGACGCCGGAGGCGGCGATCCGCACGCGGACCTCGCCGGGACCGGGGTCGGCGATCTCGATCTCGCGGATCTCCATCGGGGCCTTGAACTCGGTCAGTACGGCTGCGCGCATCAACATCCGCCGGGCTCCGTCCACCTGAATTCCCACGGGGTCAGCCATGGCTCCGATGCGAACGCTAGCGACACGGCCAGATCAAAGCAAGCAAACGCTTGGCAGGTGAGCGACGGTCGTGTCCGCCGCTCGACCGGCGATCGGCCGCGGTCTCCGTGCGCCGTACCTCCATTGACACGCTCACGGCGTGAATTTAGTCTGCGTGAAACCAAGCGAGCGCTAGGCCAAAACTCTGGAGCCCGCTCGGTTACAAGGCGCGAAGGAGTGAGTATGCGACGGCAGGCGCTCATTGGGCTGGTGATGGTCGCGGCGCTGGTCGGATGCGCGGCCGAGCAGAAGGCGGGCGGAGGCGGCGCCGCACCGGGCGCGTCCGGCACGGAGGGCGTGACCGCCACCACGATCAAGATCGGCGGCGTGCTCACCAAGACCAGCGCCAGCGGATACTCCACCAAGGACGCCGAGATCGGCGCCAAGGCGCGCTTCGAGCGGGCCAACGCCCAGGGCGGCGTCAACGGCCGCACGATCGAGTTCGTCGGCGCCGAGGACGACAACCAGGACGCGTCCAAGGGCGACGCGGCCGCCAAGAAGCTGGTCCAGAAGGACAAGGTCTTCGCCGTCGTCCCCGTGCACGCGCCCAACTTCGGCGGCGCGGTGTTCCTGGAACAGAACAAGGTGCCCTGGTTCGGCTGGGCGACCGGCCCCCAGTGGTGCGGCACCACCACCGGCTTCGGCTACAACGGCTGCCTGGCGCCCAAGCCCGGAGCCGGCTCCCAGACCTGGTGGGGCAACCAGTTCGCCGAACTCGTGGGCGGAGCACAGGGCAAGACCGTCTACGTCCAGACCACCGACTCCAGCGGCAGCAAGTACGGCGGCACCACGATCTCCCAGTCGTTCCAGGCCGCGGGATTCAAGCTGGTCGGCGTCAACTCCGGCCTGCCCGCCGCCGCGCCGCCCCCCGACTGGCTGCCGTACGTCAACAAGATCATGAAGTCGAACGGGGGCAAGGCGCCGGACGTGGTCGTGTCCATCATCGCGGGCACCAAGTTCAACACCGGGCTCTACTCGGCGCTGAAGAAGGCCGGCTACAAGGGCATGCTGACCGACGCGACCAGCTACGACGCGGCCATCCTCAAGGACCCGGCCACCGCCCAGGCGCTGGAGGGCGTCGTCGCCGCGCCGATGTTCGAGCCGTTCGAGTCGACCGCCCCGGAGGTCGCGCAGCTCAAGACCGACGTCGAGAAGGTCGCCCCCGGCACCACGCTCACGCAGCACCTGGCCATCGGCTACTGGGCGGCGGACATCTTCCTGAAGGTGCTGGAGAAGACCGGAAAGGACGTCACCAGGGAGAGCTTCCTGCGGACGGCCAACTCGGGCTTCACCTACCAGAACGCCGGCTTCGGCCGGATCGAGTACCCCAAGGACCACAGCGAGCCGAACGGCTGCGGCGCCCTGGTCAAGCTCGTCGACGGCGCCTTCCAGGTCGCCAAGAACATGAAGTGCTTCGACAACGTTCCGCTGAAGTGACCGGCGGGCCATCTGGCGCCGGAGGCGACTCCGGCGTCTGATGGTTGACACCAGGGGGATCCATGTCGGAGCTTCTCGGCTACATTCTCAGCGGTCTGGTCACCGGCGCCATCTTCGCGGTGATGGCGTCGGGACTGACCCTGTCGTACTCGGCGACGGGCGTGTTCAACTTCGCCCACGGCGCCATCGGCTTCCTCACCGCTCTCGTCTTCTACGAGCTCACGGTCGGGTTCGGCCGGCCCACGTGGGCGGCGGGCCTGGTCTCGCTCGTCCTGTTCGCCCCCGGGCTCGGCTACGTGCTGCACAAGGCGATGTTCAGGGGTCTCGCCCAGGCCGGCGAGACGGCGCAGATCGTCGGCACCATCGGCCTGACGATCGCCCTTCCCGCCATCGGCCTGTGGATCGTCGAACTGTCCGGCGGGGTGCTGGCGGCGGCCGACGCCACCGCCCTGCCGCGCGGCCTCGGCCCGTACCCGCCGGTCACCGTCGAGTTCGGCGGCGTCCGGCTCGACTCCGACCAGCTCATCACCTTCGGCTTCGCCGTGCTCGCCGCCGCCGGGCTGTGGGCGTTCATGCGGCACACGCCGTACGGCCTGCGCATGCGGGCCTCCGTCGACCGGCGGCGGCTCGCCACGTTGCGTGGGATCGACGCGGACGCCTCCTCGGCGCTCGCTTGGATGCTCGGATCCACGCTGGCCGGGCTCGCCGGCGTGCTGGCCGTCCCCACGATCGGCCTGGACTCGACGGCCTTCACGGTCATGCTGTTCGTGTCGGCGACCGCGGCGGTGTTCGGGCGGCTGAGCTCGATCCCGGTGACGTTCGCCGCCGGTCTCGGACTGGGCGTCGTGCAGAACCTGGTCGCGGGTTACGCCGACTTCGCGGAGAACGTCACCGGCCTGCGTACAGCCGTGCCCGTTCTCCTGCTGTTCGTCGGGCTGGTCCTGCTGAACCGCTCGCGGGAACGGGTGGCCGGATCCGCCTCCGAGGACGCCCCACCGCCCGACTACCTGGCCGACCTGCCGCTCTGGCGGCGCCGCGCCCCCTGGATCGTCGCGACCGTGGCGCTGCTGGCCTGGACGTTCACCGCAGACGAGTACTACGTCGGCATCCTGGCGCAAGGGCTGGTCCTGGCACTGATCTTCTGCTCGTTCGTCGTGGTGACCGGCATCGGCGGCATGGTCAACCTGGCCCAGGCGTCGTTCGCGGCGATGGCGGCGCTGACCTGCGGCTGGGCCTTCTCCTCCGGGCTGCCGCTGATCCTGGCCATCGCGATCGGGGTGCTGGCGGCCACCGCGGTCGGCGTCCTGGTCGCGCTGCCGGCCCTTCGGCTCGGCGGGCGGATACTGACGCTCGCGACGCTGGCCCTCGCGCTGCTGGCCGACCAGGTGCTGTTCCAGATCGACGCCTTCAGCAACGGCACGATCGGGTGGCCGCTGCCGGCGCTCGGCTTCGGCTTCGCCGACACCACCGACCCGCGCGTGCGGGTGGTGCTGCCGCTGGTCCTGATCGGCCTCATCGGGGTGCTGGTCCGCAACCTGGAACGGTCGGCGTCCGGCCGCGCGATCCTGGCGGTACGATCGGCGCCCGCCGCCGCGACCACGTCCGGCATCTCGGCGCCGCGGACCAAGATCCTTCTGTTCGCGCTGGCCTCGATGATCGCCGGTCTGGGCGGCGTGCTGTTCGCCACGTTCAAGGGCTCGGTCACCGCCACCGACCTGCCCGCCTTCGCGGGTTTCCTGTGGCTCGCCGTGGTGGTGCTCCAGGGCGTGCGCCGGATCGGTGGCGCGGTGCTCGCGGGAGTCGTGGCGGCGGCGTTCCCGGAGATCCTCTCCAACTTCGAAGTATCAGCGCATGTCGGGGCGATCCTGTTCGGCACCGGCGGCATGATCCTCGCCAAGCACCCCGACGGCGTGCTCGCCCAGATGGCCGAGATCCGTCACCGCAGGCGGCGACGCCGCCTCGACCGGACGAGCGCCACCGCCCCGCAACGCGAAGTCGCCCGATCCCGGGCCACCGCGCTGGAGGGGGGATCCGCCCAGGAACGCGCGCCCGCGCCGCGAGAGGCCGGCCAGGTGTCCGCGCCCCAGGCGACCGATCACGACAGGGCGCCGGTCTTCGCGCTGGAGTCGGTCGTGGCCGGGTACGGCGACGTGACCGTACTGCGGGGCGTGGACCTCGTCGTCTGGCCGGGGGAGGTCGTGGCCCTGCTCGGCGCGAACGGCGCGGGCAAGTCCACCACCTGTGCGGTCGCCGCGGGCGATCTGCCCGTCACGGCCGGACGCGTACGGCTCGACGGGATCGACGTCACGGCCTGGCCCGCCCACCGCCGGGCCAGGCAGGGGGTGCTCCTCGCCCCCGAAGGCCGGGGGGTGTTCCCCGGGCTGACGGTGGAGGAGAACCTCCGGACATGGCTCTCCGACCCCGATCCGGTCTACGAACGGCTGCCGCAGCTCGCGGCCCGCCGCCATCTCGCGGCCGGAGCGCTCTCGGGCGGCGAGCAGCAACTCCTCACCCTGGCGCCGGCCCTGATCCGGCCGCCCCGGGTGCTGATCGCCGACGAGCCGTCGCTGGGCCTCGCCCCGCTCATCGTCGAGCAGATCTTCACCCTGTTCACCGAGCTGAGGGAGCGAGGGGTGGCCCTGCTGCTGGTCGAGGAGAAGGCCACCGAGACGTTGCGCGTCGCCGACCGGGTGGCGTTCATGCGACTCGGCCGCATCACCTGGACCGGGCCGCGCTCCGACGTCGACCCGGACCGTCTCACCACCGCCTACCTGGGAGTCTCATGATCGCCGTCGAGAACGTCTCGGTGTCGTTCGGAGGGGTCAAGGCGCTCGGCGAGGTGTCGTTCGAGGTGCCCGCCGGGCAGATCTGCGGGGTCATCGGCCCCAACGGCGCCGGGAAGACGACGCTGTTCGACGTCGTGTCCGGGCTGCGGCGGCCGAGCAGCGGTTCGGTCCGCCTGGGGGACCGGGACGTGACCGACGTCCCCGCCGTACGGCGCGCCCGTGCGGGCGTGCGCCGCACCTTCCAGCGCACCCAGGTGTTCGGCCGCCTCACCGTGGCCGACAACGTGCTCGCGGCCATGGAGTGGCGCGGCGGCGGCGGAGGGCTGCCGGCGGACCTGGTGGCCTGGCCCGCACGCCGGGCCCGCGAAGGAGAGCGACGCCGGCGGGTCGATGAGGTACTCGACCTGTGCGGGCTCGCCGATCTCCGCGACGCCTACGCCGCCACGCTGCCCATCGGCCGCCGCCGGCTGGTCGAGCTGGCCCGCGCACTGGCCGACCGGCCGGAGGTTCTCCTGCTGGACGAGCCCACCTCCGGTCTGGACGGCGACCAGACCGCCCGCCTGAAGGAGATCATCGCGGCCCTGGACACCACGGTGCTGCTGGTCGAGCACGACATGGGCTTCGTGATGGACACCTGCGACCGCCTCATCGTCCTGGACCTCGGGAAGGTCATCGCCACCGGCACCCCGGCCGAGATAAGGGACGACCCCTCGGTCCGCGCCGCTTACCTGGGCTGACCGCTGTCACATGGTGTGGCGGAGGTCAGGCCGACTGCGGCGGATGTCCCCTGCTTCTTGGGTGGATGTCGCTCACTCACATCGCTAGGCATCCGAAGAGCCTCTGGTGCGTGGGCTGCTGAAAGTTTCCCATCCGTAGCCTGATCGACCTATCGGAAGAGTCATATTTGTTGACAACCCGGGTTAATCGTTCGACTCTGTAGGGATGATCGCACCCTCCCGGAGCGTCCACCAGGACAGGGTGGCGGACCGCATGACGAACGAAGCCTGAGCCATCATGGACGAGACCGGCCATGTATTTCATCCGCCTGATGCCGGTGGCAAATCGGTCAATGTTCTCACCGGCCTGGAGTTGACCGTCCTTTCGTTGATCGGCTGCGGGTACAGTGTCCCGGAGATCGCCAAGCGGCTGAAGATCCGCCCACGCGCCGTCGAAAGTCACAAGCGGCACCTCTACCAGAAGCTCGGCGTCGGCACCCAGAGCCACGCGGTGGCCCGCGCGATCGCGCTCGGTCTGTTCGACCTTCCGAGGAACGCCGGCTGGGTCGCGCGGCTCCGGCCCGAAGCCGGTCGTCCGGAACTCGTGGTGGTGCACGCGGCGCCGGGCACCTGCCTGCAGCACGTGGTGATCGCTCTACTCGGGTGCGGCACGTCGTTCGTCCTCACCCGCACGCGAGAGCTGGGCGGCGATCACTGGATGCGCTGGCATCGGGGCACGCTGACGGTGCTGCTCATGGACCCCACCGCCCACGACTGGACGCTGCCCGCACGCCTGGGCGCTCCGGTCATCATCGTACGATCAACACCGCCGGCCCTCACCGCGGTGATGGACGCGCTCCGCCGAGGCGCGCGAGCGCTGCTCTGGGGGGACGAGCTACGCCGCGATCTTGGCACGGTCTTACCCCTGGTGGCCGGGCGATACTTCGTCATGAGCTCGGCGTACGTCGGAAAGCTCCCCTTCGACCCCTCGGAGAGCGGCGTGGGAGATCTTTCGTGGACCGTGAAGCTCACCCCGCGGGAGCGGGACATCCTCGGCTCCATCGCCTGCGGGCACACCATCCGCCAGACCGCCCGCACACTCGGCATCGCCTCCAAGACCGTGGAGAACACCCAGGCCCGGCTGTTCAGGAAACTGGGCGCCAAGAACAGGTCGGAGACGCTGACCATCGCCTACCAACTGGGCGTCGTCCAGGGGATCGTGGACTAGGTGCCCGATCACGAGAGGTCTCGCGGGGTGGACCGCTGAACGCGGAGGTCGGGCCGGGCACGGCCGCATACGGTCTGTGCCCGGCCCGCCCGTCCACGGCGAGCGCCCGGCGCTAGCGGAGGGCGCAGCGAAGGTTGTTGAGGGTGAAGTTGGGCGGTTTCGCATTGGTGGCGTCATCCCACCTGGCGTTGAACCCCACCCCGGTGAGAGTGCCGCCCGCGGGGATGGTCGCGTTGAAGCTCTGGTTGGTCACCGTGGCGGCCGACCCCGCCTGCGAGGCGACGCCGTTCCAGAGCTGGGTGAACGTCTGCCCGTTCGCGAACTGCCACCGGAGGGTCCAGCCGTTGACCGGGGTCGCACGCAGGTTGGTGATCTCCATGGTGGCCTGGAAGTTCCCCGGCCACGAGGTGACGATCGAGTAGGCGACCTGGCACGTCGCCGCGGGCAGGTCGGCGTCGGGGACGAGGAAGACGTTCGCGTTGAGACCGGAGGCCGGGATGTCGGTGTTGGAGGAGATGATCTGCGCCAGCGACCGCCGGTAGTCGATCCCGTACTGCTGCCTGATGAAGCTGAGCCCGGGGTCGTTGCCGTAGAAGAACCGGTCGCCGTCACGCAGGGCCTGGAACTGCTTCGCCCAGATGGCGAGCTGCAACTCGCCGAACTCGGTGCCGGCGACGTGCGGTTCTGCCACCATGCCGGTGAAGGCGTCCACGGCGTTCACGTTCCCGTAGACCGCCCGCAGCCGTGCCGCCACCGGGGTGCGGCGTACGGACCTCGTCGCACCGTCCTCACCGAGCGCGACCGGCGCGCCGTCGATGTCGAAGAGCTGGGTGAAGCCGAGGCTGTCGGGGTCGTTGATCTCGTTGCCGGGGGTCAGCAGCGGGTCGGACGGGAAGAGGTCCGACGCCTCACCGGTGATCGCCGCGAAGCTCGTCCGCGGCGCGAGCCCGTATGCCTGGCGCAGCTGGTTGTAGGTCGGCATCCCGTGATCGCGGCCACGCTCGATGTCGATCGCGCCGAGGTCGACCACACCTCTGAAGCACTCGGGCAGGGCCGGCCCGTCGAGGCACTCCGGGTTGCCCGAGACGGGAACCTGGAAGAGCACGCTGCGGAGCTGGTTGTCGATCTGCTCGTCGTTCTTGTACTCCGACTCCGCGCCGATGGCCTTGAGCAGCGGGCCGAGCTGGAGGGAGGGCACCAGGCCGGGGTTGAAGAAGGCCACGTTGAGGGGGATCGCCAGCGCGACGTCGTCGCCTTCGGTGGCGACCTCGATGCCCTGTGCCTCGAAGGCCGCGAGCTGTGCGGCCGTGTAGCGGGCGGCCTCGGTGTCCAGCTCGATCTCACCGTGGATCTGGCTGTGCGCCCGGTAGCCCACCGTGGCGAACTCGTTGGTCAGGTTGGAGTTCACATTGGGCTTGTAACCGGTGTAGCGCGGCAGGCTGACCCCCAAGGCGGGGAGGAACTCGTTATAGGTGACGTACTGCTGCTCGGCGATGACCAGGCGCCGGGCGATCTGGAACTTGTCCTCCTCCGACAGGGAGCTCGGCAGCAGGGAGACGATCCGGTTGTGCTCCCGTGCGAACAACGTGTGAGTCGCGGTCAGCGCCACGTTCTCGTTGGCCCGCACGTCTCCGGCGACCACCGCGTTGGCCGGGTTCCCCAGCAGCCTGCCGTCGACCTGCATGGCCGGCGCGGTCGCCGCGTCGCCACGGCTGCTACGCCGGGGCAGGTAGCCGCCGGGTATCAGCAGGCGGGCGTTGTTGTTGGCGAGGTTGCCGTCCACGGAACCCTCGCGCAGCCATTCGAGTCGCTGGCTGGTGCCGCCGTAGACCGCCCACGCGTCGAGGTAGGAGCTGACCGTGTTGGTCTGCTGGCGTGGGTTGGCCGTGGTGGTGCCGGTTCCCGCGGTGGCCGCCGAGCGGGTGAAGGGGATGACGCCGAGGGTGTTGGTGAAGGTTTCGAGCGGGTCCGCGCTGTTGAAGGGGATGTTCGCCGCGGTCGCGGTCGGACCGGCATCATCGCGCAGGCCCATCGTGTGATCGAGGAACTGGCCCCACGTGAAGCCCCACTGGGTGACCCGCCGCTCGGAGAAGACGTTCTGGTCGACGTCGTTGAAGAGCCGGTTGCTGAGGAAGCGGGAATTGGGCCCGGTCGACGGGGTGCTCACTCCGTTGGCGTAACGGGCAGGAGCCACCCGTGAGTAGGCGGTGCCCGCCTTCCCCGATGTGGGGTTGGCGACGTTGTTCCCGCTGCCGTCCAGGCTCTGCACCTCGAACGGGACGGCGGCGCCGGCCTCGGTGGCCGTGACCACCCCGCTCAGCACGAACAGCAGGGCGCAGGCGATGGAGATCGACGCCCTGCCCCGCCTGCGGCGAGAGACTCTTCGGGTGCTGGTCGACGGCGATCGTTGCGACAGGGGATTGCTGTGGTGATGCATCTGGCGTCTCCACACGGGGGCATGTGAAAAGGGGTTTCGCGCGCCGAACCAGCCTTTCTTCACATACGTTGAAAGGAATGGAGAACGGGCGCGAGATGTCGTGCCCGGGGCTCGGCACAAAAGCTCGGGGTTCGGAGCCAGAGAGAGAACCGCAGCCTCTGATACGACGAAATCTGCAGCGTACAGCGGGGTTGACGAGGGAGGACGCGCCAAAGTGCAGGGACCTCCCGGAGGTGGGAGAGGGCGTTTCCGTGCCTCGCGGCAATGCTGGGCTCTCGCCTACCCGCCGTCAATGCGGGTTCGCCGACGTATCATCACTGGGTGCGTTTAAGCCTTGGGGGAAATTCCATTCACGCCGTTGCGAGCTCCGCCACGTATACGCGAGGCAGTTGCGAGGTGAGGTCGTGGAACTCCTTCTTGGTGAGCGTGTCGCGCAGGGTCGCGAAGACGGCTCGGGTGTGCGCGCGGGCCTTGTCCACGGGCACCCCTCCCTCCCGCTCCGCCACCAGGGAGAGGAATTCGTCCAGCGGCATCGGCCTGGCGGCGTCCTGGCTCCGGTCGTTGCCGCGTTCCAGCGCCGAGGACAGCTCGGCGGGGAGTTCCTCCATCAGGTCGCGTACCTCTCCGCCGCTGACCCGCTCCGCCAGCGTCTCCAGCACCGCCTCGGTGGCCCGCCACGCGTCCCTGCGGTTGAGCCGGGCACGGCGGGCGACCCCGTCCAGGAACTGCTCCAGCGGGACGGACACGTGGACCGGGGCCAGGGCCCTGTCGATGAGGACCTGGTAGTCCTCGGGGAGCTCCGACACCACGCGGGTGAACACGGTGGCCGGCACAGCCCTGCTCAGAGCCAGGAGGACCGCGTTCACGTGCCGCTCCGCCGTGAGGACGTCGACGCCCTCGCGCTGGGCGACCCAGCGCAGGAACTCGTCGGCGTAGAGGTTCCCCTGGTCGTTGCCCTGCTGTAGCCACCGTGCCGGCTCGTCCGGAAGATGCGCGGCGAGGGCCTGGGCCTGGGCTGGTGTCAGCCGCTGGGCGAGCGTCTCCAGTGTGACGCGGGCGGCGGTCTCGGCGGCCTGCCGGTCGAGGCCCGCCTCATGCTGGACGATGGCGAGAAATCCGGTGTAATCCATGGCTGCCCACTCCGGTCGGGGTCATTCTCGACGCTACTCGCGGCGCCCTCCAAGTCATGCGCGGGCCCCGCCTGATCACCCGCGAATCGGGCATGGCCAGCTCACCAAGCGTGCGCTAGGTTGGTTAGGCGCCGACCTACGGAGGGCATGTGGATCTGGACTTCACGCCGGCGGAGCAGGAGTTCCGCGCGGAGGTGCGCGGCTGGCTGGCGGCGCACGTGCCCGACCCGCCGCTTCCCTCCATGGACACCGCCAAGGGCTTCCAGGCGCACCGGGAGTGGGAACGCCTTCTCGCCACCGAGCGATACTCCGTCGTGAGCTGGCCGCACGAGTACGGCGGGCGGGGCGCGTCCCTGGTGGAGTGGCTGATCTTCGAGGAGGAGTACTGGGCGGCGGGCGCGCCCGGCAGGGTGAGCCAGAACGGCATCTTCCTGCTCGCCCCCACTCTGTTCTCGTCGGGCACCTCGGCCCAGCGCGAGAGGTTCCTCGGCAGGATGGCACGGGCCGACGACGTCTGGGCGCAGGCGTGGTCGGAGCCCGAGGCCGGCAGCGACCTCGCCTCCCTGCGCTCGCGCGCCGAGCGCGTCGACGGAGGCTGGCGCTTATACGGGCAGAAGACCTGGAGCTCCCGGGCGGCCCACGCGGACTGGGGCTTCGGGCTCTTCCGGTCCGACCCGGAGTCGGCCCGCCACCGGGGCCTCACCTACTTCATGTTCCCGCTCTCTGAGGTCACGGTCCGCCCGATCGCCCAGCTCGACGGCGAGCACGGATTCGCCGAGCTGTTCTTCGACGGGGTGTTCGTGCCCGACGACCAGGTGCTCGGCGCGCCGGGGGAGGGCTGGCGCATCGCCATGGCCACCACGTCCTCCGAGCGCGGCCTCACGCTGCGCAGCCCCGGCCGCTTTCTCGCCACCGCCGACCGGCTCGTACGGCTGGCACGCGGCCTCAACCCCGACCCGGTGCTGGCCGACCAGGTGGCGCGGGCCTGGCTCGACGCCGAGGCCTACCGGCTGCACACCTTCGGCACCGCGCGCAGGCTCGCCGCCGGAGAGGAGATCGGATCCGCGTCCAGTATGGGGAAGGTCTTCTGGTCCGAGCTGGACCTGCGCATGCACACGCTCGCCCTCCAGTTGCTCGGCCAGCGCGGGCTGCTCTCCGGTGGCGCTCCCGACTCGGCGGACGGCGGGCGGTGGCTGGACGGCTTCCTGTTCGCCCTCGCCGGTCCCATCTACGCGGGCACCAACGAGATCCAGCGGAACATCATCGCCGAGCGCGTCCTCGGGCTGCCGCGATGAACTTCGCCTTCAACGACGACCAGCTCGCCCTGGCGGCGACGGTCAAGGACGTGCTGCGCGCCCACTGCCCCCCGCGAGCCGTACGGGAGGCCGGTCTGGGCGGTGACCGGACGCCGGCCTGGCCGCACCTGGCGAAGCTCGGCCTGTTCGGCGTGCTGGTCCCCGAACGCCACGGAGGCCTGGGGCTCGGGATGACCGACGCGGTCCTGGCCTTCGAGGAGACGGGAAGGGCCGCCCTGCCCGGGCCGATCGCAGAGACCGCCGCCGCCGCGCCCGTACTCCTCGCCACCGATCCGGCCGCGTCGGCGTCCGCCCTGCCCGGGGTGGCGGCGGGCACGACGCGCGCGAGCGTGCGGCTCGGCGACCAGGTCTACGCCCCGGACGCCGACCTCGCCGACCTGCTGATCCTGGAGCAGGACGGAGAGGTCCACGCGGTGCCCGCCGACGCCGTGCGGCTGACGCCGCAACCCGGCGTCGACCCGGTCCGCAGGCTGTTCACCGTGGCCTTCGATCCCTCGCCGCGGACCCGCCTGGCGCATGCCCGGCCCGCCGCCCTGCGGGCGGTGACGGTCGCGGTGGCGGCACAGCTGATCGGCCTGTCCCGGCACCTGCTGGAGACCACCGTGGTGTACGCGCGGGCGCGCAAGCAGTTCGGCACGCCCGTCGGGGGCTTCCAGGCGGTCAAGCACCAGCTCGCCGACGTCGCCATCGCGATCGACTTCGCGGCGCCGCTGGTCTACGCGGCGGCGCTGGCCACCGACCGCGACCTGCCTTCGGCCGACCGGGACGTGAGCGCGGCCAAGGCGGCGGCCGGCGAGGCGGCCGACCGGGCCGCCCGGGTGGCGCTGCAGGTGCACGGCGCCATCGGCTACACCGACGAGCTGGACCTGCGGCTGTGGCTGGTCCGGGTCTGGTCGCTCGCGTCGGCCTACGGGAACACCGGCCTGCACCGCTCTCGGCTCAGGTCGGCGATCCTCGGCACCCCCGAACTGCGCAGATGGCCATGAGACACCAGGAGGTGCGGGCGTGAGATTCGGCGTCCCGCTGGGGCTGCTGCACCCAGCGGCGTGGAAGGACGTGGCCGTGGCCGCCGACGAGCTGGGGTTCGAGTCGGTCTGGCTGCCCGAGCATCTGGTCTTCGCCACGGACCTGTCCCTCGCCATCTATCCGGGCACCGACAAGCCGGGCATCTCTCCGGCGACCCCGCTCTTCGACGCTCCGGCCTACCTGTGCTGGCTGGCCGGGCTGACCTCGCGGGTGAGGCTCGGGACCGCGGTGCACCTCTACGCCCTGCGGCACCCATTCGTCTCGGCACGGGCCTTCGCCACGCTGGACATCGTCTCCGACGGCCGGGCGATCTGCGGGGTGGGCGCCGGGTGGTATCCGGGGGAGTGGGTGGCGGCCGGACTGGACTTCGCGACGCGTGGACCCCGGCTGGACGAGGCCATCGAGGTGACCAGGCGGCTGTGGTCGGAGCCGGTCGTCGCGCACACCGGACGCTTCTTCACCTTCCCTGAGGTGGCCTTCGATCCCAAGCCGGTCCAGGAACGGCTTCCCATCCTGTCCGGGGGCGAGTCGGCCGCGGCCCTGCGGAGGGCGGCGACCCGGTGCGACGGCTGGATCAGCATGCCGCACACGCTGGAGTCGATCCGCCCGCAGCTCGACCGGCTCGCCACGATGCGCGCCACTCGCGAGGTCACGGATGCGGTCCCCTTCTCCGTCACCGCGCACGCCTACTCGTTGACGGGACCGGACGAGGTCGGCGGCTGGGAGAGGCTCGGCGTCGACCGCATGATCGTCCGTCCCTGGACGCGGGGCCGCGACGCGGTGGCGAAACTGGCCGAGTTCGCCGACCGGTACGGCGTCCGCGACCCGGCCGTCACGGACTGACGGTCCTGGCCTCGCCGGGCGATCGACAGCGCCAGCCGTACGGAGGCGTGCGTGACCTTGAAGTAGGCGATCAGGACCAGGGAGGCGATCAGCACGGGAGCGACCAGGGCGCCGGCGCCGAGGTCCGCCTGCTGGGACGCCACGCCGCCGGCGATGCCGTTCGCGGCCGGCATGCCCATCGTGACGGTGGCCGGGATCGAGGACTCCGCGGCGGCCAGGGTCATCGCGGGAACGATGGGCTCCGCCGCCGGAGCGTCCTGTGCGGAACGCGTCCCGGCGAGTACGGCGGGCGCCGCGCCGGCCTGGGGACCGGCGAACGACGCCTTCGTCACCACCGTGACCTCGCTCAACTTGGCCTTGACCTTCTCGGGATAGCCGTAGCCGACGACGTAGCTCTGGTCCCTGACCTTCTCCCTGACGAACCGGCCGTCCACATTGCCCTCGATCGTGTGGATGGTCTGGCCGTCGACGGAGACCACCATGCCGACGTGGTCGATGTTGTCGACGACGTCGGAGCCGCCCCAGTCGAAGAAGACCACGGCACCCGGCTTGGGGGTGGTGCCCCAGGCGCCGTGGTCGACGAACCATTCGGCGTGGTTCACGGTGTACGCGAACTGTCCGAACCACTTCTCGTACCCGAGCTGGTGGGCCGCCCAGGACAGGAACATGTCGCACCAGGGCTGTGCGGAGTAGTCCGAGTCGAACTCGACCGTCTTGCCGTACCAGGCTCCGAACTTCGTGTATCCGCCACCCTGCTCGCTGTAGCCGAGCTGGGTCTGGAGCAGGTCGAGCATCTTCTGCAGTTCAGGTGACATGGGAAGTGAGGGGTCCTTCCGGTTTGCGCCACTGACGTCGGGGCACGTCAGGTGTTCTGTGGAGGAGGACGTTAGCTAGGAAAAGAGGAGGTCAAAAGGGCCTTGTCTTGACCCTGGCCCGCCTTGTCCGGAAGGGCCGCGCGCCGGAAACGCCGTGGGCGCCGGGGTTTTCGCGCCGAAACCACTCGCCGGCGGATCATGCCATTAATGGGATTCCTTTACCCAAACATGACTAAATCGGTCATGTGGCACGTTGTGGGCTAGAACATGTTCTAGAATTGCCCCCATGACGCTCGATCTCGTGGTACCTCAGGAGTCCGGCGACGAAGCCCGCCTGGCGGCCCTCACTGTGCTCGCCCAGCAGGTGAGGGAACTCGTCGACGCCGTCGTGCTGACCGACGTGCCCGAGGACGAGGTGACGGCGGTGACCGCCGAGATCGTGGCGCTGGCCGACCGGCTGAACGCCACCCGGCGCGCGACCCCCCTGCCGCACGAGTTCGGGCCCGACGGCCGGTTCCGCCACCTCGGCAACGCCGTCACCGGCGAGGCCAACCCGCACGCCCTCCCGCTGGTCATCGAAAGGACCGCCGACGGCGTCTCCCGGGCCGAGGTGACCTTCCGCCCCGCGCACGAGGGCCCGCCCGGCTCGGTGCACGGCGGCGTCAGCGCGATGATCCTCGATCATCTGCTGGGTGACGCGGTCGCCACGTCCGGCAGGCCCAGCGTGACCGGCACGCTGAGCATCAGGTACCGGCAGCCGGTGCCCTACGGCGAGCCGCTGGTGGCCTCCGCGGCCGTCTCACGCGGCGAGGGGCGCAAGACCTGGGCCGACGGCGCGATCGTCTCGTCGGAGGGCAAGACCCTGGTGGAGGCCACCGCACTGTTCATCACACCCGCCCAGTGGATGGACGGCTACCAGCCCACCGAAAACGGCTGACCCGCACTGCCCGGACCACCGGAAACCGCCCAGACCGCCGAAGACGCCTGGCCCGCGCCCGCCGGAGGGCGACGCTCCACCCGCGCGGGTCAGGACGAGGGACTCGACGCCGGGGTCGGCGTGGCCGAGGAGGTGCCGCCGTCCGGCATGTGGAGCTGCTGCGCGAGCCAGGGCAGCGCCTGCGGGACCTCGCGGTTCCAGGTGTTGAAGTTGTGCCCGCCGCTCGGGAGGATCAGCGAGGACGCCTGCATCGGCGGCTTCACGGCGTCCAGGAAGTCCAGCGTCGCCTTGTAGTTCGACTCGCCCTTCTTGCTGCTGGTCACCAGCACGGAGATCGGCGGATGCGGCAGGTTGCCGAGGCGCCACATCAGATCGTTCTGGTCCTTGAGCTGACGGCTGCCGCCGAACAGGTCGCCGGTGGTGCTGTCGATCGGGGGCTTGTAGTAGCCGGAGAGGGCCACCGCGGCGGAGAACGCCTCCGGATGGCGCATGCTCATCTTCAGAGCACAGTAGCCACCGGTAGAACCGCCAAGGACGCCCCAGTTGGCGGCCTCTGTCCCGACCCGGAACGTGGCGGCCATCGACTCGCGAAGGTCCTTGGTGAAGTACGTCTCGACCTGGGGGCCGCCGGGCACGTCCATGCACTCGGTGTCACGAGGCGGCGCCACGGTCGGGCGCATGAGCACCATGATCGTCGGCACCATCTCGTTGCGGTCGATGGCCTTGGCCGCGAGCGTGGGGAGGTTCATCCTCGTGACCAGGTTGCCGGCGTCGCCGGGATAGCCGGTCAGGGCGAGGATCACCGGGAAGCGGGTGGTGGCGTACTTCTTCTCGAAGTACTGCGGCGGGAGGTACACGTACGCGGGCGAGCTCAGCCGGGAGGTCGCACCCGAGATCACGACCCGCTGCAGCCGTCCGCCCGTGTCGCCTTCCCTGGTGATCAGCGGCACGTGCGCGCTGCTGATGATCTGGACCTTGCCCGCCGGCTCCTGCGCGGGATCGACGTTCTGGTCGTCACGGACGATCGGGGCGGCAATGCTCCCATTAGTACCGAAAAGATCGCCCCAACTGCTGTAGAAGCCGAAATAATTGTTCAATAGGAGCGCAAGCGCCGCGAGCGTGAGAATCTGGTTCCCCAGAAGAACTCCAACGCGGCCCGCGATCGCCGGCCAGGTGCGGACGCTCAGTCGCGGCCATATCCACCACACTGACGCCACGAGGCCCGCTACTGCGAACAGGCCAACCAGAAGCTCCAGCTTTATCGCTGTGAGTTCCAATTCAACTCTCCCCCGGTCTTGGTGCCGCTCCCGGCGTCTTTTAGGGTAGTGCCCAGCAAAAGTTACTCAATCGATATAGGGCCAGGGTAAGGATGCATCACTTCAGAGACGCCCGTCGCACGGACCTCACCCTCTAGTGTGTCCTCACGTGAACGATCGGACACGCCTTTCCCGCATGCTGGCGTCGCGCTCATGGGTGCCGGCGGCGGCGGGATACGCCGCGCTCATCGTCGGGATACTCGACATCGTCAGGGGCGTGTTCCCGTATTTCCGCCGCAGCCGCGTCAGCGCCATCGCCGGTGTCCTGCCGGGGACCGTCACCACGCTGGCGGCGGCGGCCTCGCTGCTGGTCGGCGTGCTGCTGGTCATGCTGGCCCATGCGCTCCGCCGACGTAAGGTGCGTGCCTGGCGGGCCGTGATCGTGCTCCTGCCCCTGGGCGCGCTGGTCGAGGCGCTGCGCTGGCGGCAGTCGGCCACCGCGGTCATCAGCATGGTGGTGTTCATCGTTCTCCTGATCAATCGCCGTGAGTTCCATGCCCTGTCCGACCCCAGGTCACGCTGGCGTGCCCTGTGGAACTTCCTCGCGCTCGGCCTCGTCGACCTGGTCATCGGCTGGCTGGTCGTCAACGTCCACCCGTCGGCCATGGTCGGCAGTCCGTCCGTGGGCGAGCGGTGGCAGCACGTCGTCCTCGGCCTCATCGGCATGGAAGGGCCGGTGCAGTACACCCTCGACCGTAAGGCCGACCTGGTGTACTACTCGCTGGCCGGGCTGGGCGCGCTGACCGCGATCACCACGCTCTACCTCGCCCTTCGTCCCGAACGGCCGGTCGCCGCGCTCAGCGCCGACGACGAGAAGCGGGTGCGCGCGCTGCTCGCCCGGCACGGCGCGATCGACTCGCTAGGCTACTTCGCGCTGCGCCGTGACAAAAGCGTGATCTTCTCCCCTTCCGGCAAGGCCGTGATCGCCTACCGCGTGGTCGCCGGCGTGATGCTGGCCAGCGGCGATCCCATCGGCGACATCGAGGCGTGGCCCGGCGCGATCAAGCGCTTCATGGAGGAGGTCAGGCGGCACGCCTGGGTCCCCGCCGTCATCGGGTGCAGCGAGGCCGGGGGCGAGATCTGGACCCGCGAGGCGGGGCTGTCCGCCCTCGAGATCGGCGACGAGGCGATCGTCGAGGTCGCCGGTTTCAGCCTCGAAGGGCGGGCCATGCGCAACGTCCGCCAGATGGTCAACCGCACCGAGCGAGGGGGATACAAGTGCCTGGTACGCCGGGTGCGCGAGCTCAGTGAGGAGGAGAAGGAGCAGATCCGCACGGCCGCGGGCTCCTGGCGTGGCACGGAGACCGAGCGGGGGTTCTCCATGGCCTTGGGCCGCTTCGGCGACCCGGCCGACGGCGAGTGCGTCGTGGTCACGGCGCACAAGGCCTGCGAGGAGGGCGGAGACCTGCCCGGAGGAGACATCCGGGCGATCCTGCACTTCGTCCCCTGGGGAGCCGGCGGCATCTCGCTCGACCTGATGCGCCGCGACCGTGACGCCGATCCGGGGCTCAACGAGCTGCTGATCGTCAAGGCCCTGCAGGCGGCTCCCGCCCTGGGCGTGACCAGGGTCTCGCTGAACTTCGCCATGTTCCGCTCGGCGCTCGCCCGGGGGGAGCGGCTCGGCGCGGGCCCGGTGTTGCGCGCCTGGCGCGGCATCCTGGTGTTCTTGTCGCGGTGGTTCCAGATCGAGTCGCTGTACAAGTTCAACGCCAAGTTCAAGCCCTACTGGGAACCGAGGTTCCTGGTGTACCCCACGGCCCGCGACCTGCCGCGCATCGGCCTCGCGGCGCTCCAGGCCGAGGCGTTCCTCACCCTCGGCAGACCGAGGCTGCCGTCCCGCGGCGGGCGTCGCTCGCGGGGCTCCACCGCCGCCGACTCGGCCTCGTCCGACGGGCCTCTCCCGATTTTGCCGTAAAATTCTGTACAACGAGCGGCATATATCGCCTTCACCGGGCGGGCACAGTTCGCTGGCACTCGTAAACGGGTGGGAAACAGCCTGTATAGGGCACCAGATGAACCCGGAGCGCATGTCCCGCGTCTATAACGATCGGGAAACGACAGGAGCCCTGCTCTGGCACTCCGGAAATGAGCCGCGTGGCATTCTCGTCCGCTCGAAAAGCGGAATTCTCGGCATTAACGATGGCTTGGTCATCGTTCGCAGTTGATCAACGGGAATGTCGTGCCATCCGGACCTGAAAGAGTTCATGCCCCTCGATGTATCGCTTACCAGCCCGTCCATGGACCACAAGGGCGATGCATTATCATCCGGGTGATCTTCGCTTAAGGTGAGCACCTCATTGCCGCGCGCCAGGCGGTCAGGCGATGAGGCGGGAGGCGTGCAAACGCTCGTCGAGCGCGGCCACGCTGCGGGTGCGGTGCCATGGGCTGAGCCTCTCGCGTGTCTCGATGATCGACCGGGCCAGGCGCGGCGAGGTGTTGTACTCGGCCAGGCGTGCCGCCTTCCCGAGCTCCTCGCACGCCTCTTCGACGTCACGGAGCTGGAGATGGGCCTGCGCGGTCTTCAGCCGGATGTAGGCGACGTTGCGGACGAAGGCCGGGTCGATGCCGGCCGCCGCGGTCGCGGCCAGCTGGAGCGCCTGGGCCGGGTCGCCGGTGTCCAGCAAGCAGCCGGTCTTGGTCGACAGGTACTGTCCCTCCCCGTAGAACGGGACGAGCCGGGCGCCCGGGTCACCGGCGTCGGCTCCGTGGAGCTCTCGCTGAGCCTGGTCGACCGACCGGAAGCATCGGGTGTGGTCATCGCGGCGCTGCCCCTTGGCCGAGCGCCTGACCACGGCGGCGTAGGCGCGGGCGCCCACATCGCAGGCGTAGGCGGTCAGCAGCTTGCTGCCCGCCCGCTGACCCCAGGCCAGCGCGCCCAGGGCATGCTCGACGCCGAGGCGCGGGTCGCCGCGCCAGGTGGCGAGCTGGCTCCAGTTGGCCAGCACCATGCCGCACATCGCGTCGTCGTCGGCCTGGTGGGCCGCGTTGCGCGCCTGCGCGTAGTAGTAGTCGGCGCCCTTGAAGTCGTTGAGGTTGAACAGCATCCACGCGGTGCAGCGGCGGATGTCGGCGAGCAGCGACAGCAGCTTGGAGCGCACCTGCTCCGGAACCCCGGAGGAGAGCAGGGAGACGACGAGATGCTGCTGGGCGAGCACGGTGGCCACCGTCGCCTGGGGGCCGAGCGCGTCCTCCTGGCGCGTGCAGTGCCGTAACACGGCCTCGATATGGCCGATCGTCGCGTCGTCGACCCTGCTCGGATCGGCCGCCGCCATCGTCAGCCGCTGCGACTCGTCGGCGTTCAGCCGGTCGAGGAGGGGCGAGGCGTAGGCGGAGGTGGCGGCGGCTCCGATCAGGGCGAGAACGTCACGTCGATTCATCTGGGTTGCCCAATCCGTGAAGGCGTGGACGAGTTGCTCGAACTCCCGATCACGCAGTTCTCCTGGTGACATCGGCCCGGGGAGCGGCTGACCGGGCAAGACGCCCTTAATGTCGCTAAATGTGAGGTTAACGGCGGTAGGTGTAGTCGGGATATCCCGCCTGCGGGCGACATTCGCGTTCTGGTCGCTCCCCGTGTGATCCTCGCCGTCGACGAGGTCGCACGCCCTGCACCCGTAGATGCGGGCCAGCCGGTTCAGCCCCGCGACCGGTGGCTCGTTGCCGGTGACGCCGGGCCACGCCTCCCAGGAGCCGAGCTTGCGCACGCTGAACGGCTCGGAAGGCCACAGCGCCTTCCACTCGTCCACTACGCGGTCCTGGGTGTAGCGGTGTGCCTCGCGGAACGCCTGCCGTGCGTTGAGCCGGTAGCGCCGCCGGTACTCGCCTGCCACCTCGATCCATGTGGAGCCCCGCTCGCGGAGCTCGGTGGTCAGGCGGTCCATCTCCTCTTTGAGGCTGCGTGGCTTACGTGGCATCGCGTACCCTCCGACCCCCGTGGATGCGTATTGCCGACACCGAGAGTAGCCAAAGCGTTTTATCGACTACTAAGTGTTGTGAAGAATCGGCGGCCGGATCGCCGGTTTCCGCCACCCTCGGGCGCCCCGGCGCCCGATCGGGCGCCCAGACCTACAGACGGCCCCCTTCCGGTCGCCTGTTGAGGCGGATGCCGCCCACCGGAAGGTAAAGGTCCGCCCCGTTACCCGGATCCTCCTTGATCGGGTGCGGGGGCCGTCACGAGGCCGACGCGCCCCAAGGCGCGAGCGGCCGAGGGAGATTCGTGATGACGAGCGTCCCATCCTGCCCCCGTGAGGCCCGCTGGGAGCTGCCCGCCGACCCCAGCATCACGGCCAAGTGCCGCGCCCTGGTCCGGGAGGCGCTCACCGAGTGGAACCTGAACGACCTGACCGACGACGTGGTGGTCGTCGTCACCGAGCTGCTGGGGAACGCCCTCATCCACGGCGGCCCGCCCATCCACCTCGTCCTCAGCGCGGGCCACAGCACCCTCGCCGGCGCCGTGACCGACGGAGGCTCGGGATGGCCGCGGCTGCGCGTGGCGGGGATGGACCTGGAACACGGGCGTGGCCTGCGGATCGTCTCCGCGCTCACCGACAGATGGGGCGTCGAGCCCGTCCCGGGCGGTGCCGGCAAGACGATCTGGTTCACGTGCTCCCGGCAGCCGGCGGTGCCCTCGCGACCGCCGCCGGAGGACGTGACGGTGGCCGGGCGATCGCCGGCGGAGGACGTGACGGTGGCCGGGCGATCGCCGGCGGAGGACGTCACGGTGATCGGGCGATCACCGGCGGAGGGCGTGGCCGTGACCGCCCGGCCGGGTCAGTAACCCGCGCCGGTGAGCATGCCGCCGTCCACGGTGAACTCGCTGCCGGTGCAGTAGCTGGACCGGTCGGAGGCCAGGAACGCCACCACGTGGGAGACCTCCACCGGCTTGGCGAAACGCTTGATCACCATGGCTTTGATGAAGGCCTCGCCGTCCACCTCTGCCATGATCTCCGGATCCATGGCCATGGAGGTGTTGATGGCTCCGGGATGGACGGAGTTGACGCGGATCTTCGCCCCGGCCAGCTCACGGGCGGCCGCCTTGGTCACCCCTCGCACGCCGAACTTCGAGGCCGCGTAGGCCGACATCCCCTCGGCCCCGATGAAGCCCTCGACCGACGAGATGTTGACGATGGAGCCGCGCCCGGCGGCCTTCATGGGCTCGATCACCGACTTCACCCCGAGCCAGGTGCCTTTGAGGTTCACATCGAGGACCCGCTCGTACTCCTCCACCGTCATGTCGGCGATGCGCCGGAACTTCAGGATCCCCGCGTTGTTCACCAGCACGTCCAGCTTGCCGTACGTCTCGGTGGTGACCTCCACGGCCCGTGCCCACTCCTCCGGCCGGGTCACGTCGTGCCGTACGTAGACGGCGCCGGTCTCCTCGGCGAGGGCCTTCCCCTCGTCCTCCAGGACGTCACCGAAGACGACCTGCGCTCCCTCATCGAGGAACAGCCGGACGTGGGCGGCGCCCATGCCTCGTGCCCCGCCCGTGATGAGGGCGACCTTCCCGTCGAGTATCCCCATGAGTTCCTCCGGAGTTCGAAATGCGGAGCTCGGTGCCTTTGGTCTGGACACCGGTGGATCAGGTGGCGCCGATGTCCAGGGCCGGGGCGGGCGAGGTCCAGGTGGTCACAACGCCCGTACGGGCGCGTGCGAATCGCTTGCCCGCCGCGACGGCGGCGGCGGCGCCCTCCATGGACCGGAAGACGGGGATGCCGGCGGCCGAGACGATGGCGCGTACCTCGTCCTCGACCCCCGGTGGGGCGCACTCGCCGTTGCGCGTCACCAGCGTGATCCTGGTGCCGGGCAGCTCGGCCTGGGCCTCGGCGAGGTGCCGCGCGTACGCGTACAGCGGCTCGGCGGTGTCGCCGTAGGTGAAGAAGCTCTGCACGTTCACATGGGCCACCACGTCCGGGTACGGCTGCCGGGCCACGATGGCGGCGATCGCCTCGCGGACCAGGCCGGCGCGTGCCCGTGGGCCGACGGGGATCTCCAGAGGGTTGGCCAGGGAGCTGCCCACCCCGACGCCGAGGGCGGTGAGCGCGTCACGCGCGGGCGCGGGAAGGGAGTCGAGGGCCAGCCCCGCCCCGTCGAGGACGTCGGCCGCGAGCACGCCGGCGCCGCCGCTGGGCCCGATGAGCAGCACGCCGGGATCGCCCGGCACGTCCACGCGCGCGGCGTGGGCCTGGAAGAACGACAGGACGCCGATGAGGTCGTCCTGGCCCGCCACCAGGGTCGCTCCGCTCTGCTCGGCGAGGGCCCGCCATACGCGGCCGTCCCCGACGAGACCTCCGGTGTGGGAGGCGGCGGCGCGCCGGCCCTGCGTGCTGCGGCCCCCGACGAGCAGGACCACCGGCAGCCGCCCGCGCACCGCCGTCAGCGCCTCGAACAGCGCCCGGCCGTCGCGCGGGTCCTCCAGGTACAGGCCCACCACCGAGGTCTCGGGGTCGGCCGCGAGCCAGCGAAGCAGCTCGGCCGGGGTGACGTCGGCGGAGTTGCCCACGGTCACGACCCGGCTGAACGCCAGGCCGCGGCGCTCGCCCACCTTGATGACCTCCCCGGCCAGCCCGCCGCTCTGGGAGATCATCGCGACGCTGCCCGGCGGCCCCTGCTCGCCGCCGACGAACGTCTGCCCTCCGCGTGGGCTGTACACGCCCATGCAGTTGGGGCCGAGCAGCCGCGTCCCGGCCTCGCGTGCCGCGCTGACAAGCTCGCTCTCCAGCTCCGGATGGCCAAGCTCGGCGAACCCGCCGCTCATCACCTGGACGAACGGGATACCGGTGGCCTGGCGTACGACGTCGGCGCAGCGCGCGGCGGGCACGGCCACCAGCGCGTAGTCGGCGCCTGTGCCGGCCGTCGTCGGCACGGCGGCGACGCCGGCGATCTCACCGGCCTCCGGGTGGACGGCGACGACGGGGACGCCGGTGAGCTTGTAGAACTCCAGGAACATGTTGCCGAAGTTGGGGCGGGTGGTGGACGCGCCGACCACCGCGACCTTCCTCGGCTCGAACAGCGCGGTGAAGTCCGTCGGCGGGGCCGCTTCGCGGATGGTGTCCGCGGGCAGGTCCCGCCCGCCATCGGGGAGTGCCGGAGGGTGACGCGCGTCCACGGCGGTAGGGAGCGCCGGGAGGTGGCGCGCGTCCACGGCGATGACCCCGCCGGGGGAGGCGATCACCGGGTTCAGCTCGAACTCGCCGAGGTCCAGCTCTTCCCACAGACCTCCGTGACCGGCGAGCCGTACCAGCAGCTTGACCAGGGCTTCCACGTCCACGGCCGGGGCGCCGCGGTAACCCGTCAGCAGGGCCCAGCCCCGCAGCGACGCGAGCATCTCTCTCGCGTCGGCCTCCCCGATCGGGCACAGCCGCAGCGCGGTGTCGCGCATGACCTCGGTCCACACCCCGCCCAGGCCGGTGAGGACCACCGGTCCGAAACCGGCGTCGCGGACCAGGCCGACGATCAGCTCCACCCCGGGGGGCGCCTGTTCCTCGACGAGGAACCCCTCGGGGGTGATCCCCTGTGCGGCCAGGCGCTCGCGCATCTCCGCGGCCGCTCCGGCCGCGTCGGCCGCCGACGCCAGCCCCAGCCGTACCGCTCCGGCGTCGGACTTGTGCACCAGACCGGGGCCGTGGGCCTTCAGCACCAGCGGGGGAGTCAGCCCCTGGGCGGCCTCGGCGATCCCCGGGGGACCGTCCGCGGTGACACCCCTGGGCACGGCCACGCCGAAGTCGCGCAGCCGGGCCTTGACCTCGTGCTCAGGGATCACGCCTCGTCCAGGAGATGCTGATAACGCTCGCGGATCTCCCGGCGCAGCAGCTTGCCGGGACCGCCCGAGGCGTCCTGGAAGTGGGGCAGCTCGTCGGCGACCAGGATGTGGTCGGGCCGTTGGTGCTCGGGAAGCCGCTCCGCGAGCGCGGCGGCGAGCTTCTCGGCGTCCAGCGACTGACCGGCCCGGGGGACCACGGCGAGCAGGATCTTCTGCGACACCGCGTCCTGCCCCTCGACATGGGCGGGCACGCCGGCCACGCCCGCCTCGGCGACGCCGTCCACGGCGACGGCGGCCTCCTCCACGGCGGCGGGCTGGCTCCACTGCCCGCCCTTGAGTATGGCGTCCTCACGGCGGCCGAGCACGGTCAGGTGACCTTCCGCTGAGACGACGCCGAGGTCGCCGCCGACGTACCAGCCGTCCCGCAGCACCTCGGCGGTGCGGTCGGGCAGCTTGTCGTATCCGGCCATCCGATGGGGCCCCGCGAGGTTGATCTCGCCGGTCGTGCCGATGACGCGCTCGCCGTCCGGGCCGGTGACCCGTACGGCGCAGCCCGTCCTGGCACGGCCCGAGGCGCCGAGCGGGGTGCTGCCGTCGTCCACCCGGCCGAAGCAGGTGTACGGGGCCTCGGTCTGGCCGTAGTAGCTGTAGACCCCCGCCTCGGGCAGCCGTTCCTTGATGCGGGCGAGGAGCGCGGCGGTGAGGGGTTCGCCGCCCAGCATGATCACCCGGAGCGTGGACAGGTCGACGCCGGCGTGGTCGTCCGAGCCGAGGAGCGCGGCGTAGAAGGACGGGATCTGCGAGACGTGCGTGACCCGTTCCCTGGGGACCACCCGCAGGAAGTTGGCCGGGCCCCAGTCCTGCTCCAGCACCAGGCGCATGCCGGTGTAGAGGGCGGGCCCGACGATCGCCGGGAAGCCGATGCCCCAGATGATCGCCCCGGTGCCGAAGACCGAGCCGGGGTCGCGTGGCACGTCCAGCCAGATCTGCGCCGTGGCCAGCGAGGAGGCGTGCGTGTGCACGACGGCCTTGGGGAGCCCGGTGGTCCCGGAGGTGTAGTAGAGCGCCAGCGGGTCGTCCCCGAACCCGGCCGGCTCCGGCTCGTCTTCGGGTGCGCCCGAGGTCAGCGCGTCGAGGTCCACCACGCCGGCCTCCGCAGAGGGGCCGCCCACCTTGATCCAGGTGGTCACGCCCGGCAGGTCCGGCCGGATCCGGTCGACGACCTGCTCCACCGTCGCGTCGTACACGAACGCCGTGCACTCGGAGTGCGCGACCACCGCCTGCAAGGTCTCCACCGGCCAGTAGGGGTTGAGCGCCGAGGTGAGCACGCCGAGCTTGGCCTGGGCGAGGTACACCTCGGCGACCTTCAGCGTCTCGTTGAGCAGCACGGCGACCCGCCGGCCCGCCTCGATCCCGGACGCGCGGAGGGCGTGGGCGCGCTGGTTGACCAGCCGGTTCAGCTGGTCGTAGGTGAAGCTCTGCTCACCGCAGTAGGTCAGCGCGACGCTGTCCGGCGTGCGGAGCGCGTTGGCGGTGAGGACCGCGTAGCCGTAGTTGCCGTAGGGGGTGCCATGCGATCGCGCCATGGGACGGCCTCCACATAGAGAGGTGTGTGGATCTGGGTGGGGAGGTCAGAGGGACGAATACAGGACGAAGACGTTGCCGGAGGGGTCGCGGAGCACGGCTCTGATCTCGTGGGGACCGGTCTCAGGGCCGTTGACCAGCTCGGCGCCCGCCTCCGTCAGGTCCCGTACGGCCTCGGCGACGTCGCCGACCTTGTAGCAGGGGGCGGTGACCGGACCGGCCACCTGTTCCGCCCGGGCGGCGAGCGCGATCGTGACACCCCCCGCGTCCAGAGCCGCGAAGCGGTCGCCGTCCCGGAACTTCACCGTCAGGCCCAGAGTCTCCGTGTAGAAGGCCACCGCCTTGTCCAGATCGGCGACGGGGATCAGAACATTGCCTAGCTTCTGGGCGTGCGCGCTCACGCTGGCCTCCACTGAGGTAGATCGTCATGATCGAAGGTCACCCGTACGGGCATGCCGATGCGCACCTGCTCGGGCGGGCACTCCACCACCTGGCCGAACGCGCGGGCACCTTCGGCGAGGTCGACCCAGGCCAGCACGTACGGCTCGCGCCCCCGGAACGCGGGGACGAAGGCGCGGTGCACGATGGTGAACGTGTGCACGACGGCGTCGCCGGACACGGGCGCGAAGGCGAGGTCCGCGGCCCCGCAGGAGGGGCACTCGGCGGCCGGCGGATGCACCCGCCGGGCGCAGGCCGCGCAGGACTGGACCACCAGCTCGTGGCGGCGGCAGGCGTCCCAGTAGGGCGTGGTGTCACCGGTCATCGCAAGCCAAGCTAGCGCACGCTTGGTTGACTAACAAGGCCTCACGCAGGCCGCCGGGGGGCGGCCTGATGATCAGGTCAGGATGGGGCCCTCACTCTGGTCGTCGTTCGGCTCGCGGGTCGGCTCCTCGCTGGGTTCCGGCGTGGGGGGTTCCTTGGTCGGCTCCTCGCTCGGCTCGGGCTCCGGCTCGGGGCAGGCCGGGCCCCTGCGGACGGACCTGCTCGAATCGCTCGCCGCGCCGAGGGCCGAGCTGATGTTCACCGTGACCCGCCGGGCGTCGGTGTAGCCGCACTGCGGGGTCGCGAACCGGACCGTGTAGACCCGGTCGTAGACGGTGCCGCCGGACAGGGTGGCCTGGCGGGAGGACGTGCGGTTGATGGTGCGCTCACCCACGGTGAGGGTCTGCTCGAAGGCGGCGGACAGCCTGACCGCGTCGGGCCTGGCGTTCTTCACCCTGACCCTCAGCGTGCTGCCGTCCCAGGAAGTTATCGAAACCGTGGGCGGCGTGCACTTGGGCCCCGCGACCCTGACCTCCTTGAACTGCGTGCCGTTGGCGGCCGCGGGCTGCGTCGTCACCCGCGCACCGAAGAGCGCGGTCGTGCCGCACGCGACGTCATCGAAGGCGGCCCGCAGCGAGAGGTTGTACGATCTCTCGCCGGACAGGGTGCGGCTCGCGCGGTCGACCACCGTGGCCGAGCCCTCTCCGGTTCGCCGGGTGAACTCCGCCGCCAGGCGCACCGCGCCCGTCCCGCCGGTCCGTACGCCGACCTCCGCGGTGCGGCCGTTCCACTCGAGCGACACGTTGTCGACGGAGGGCGGTGGGCACGGGGCGCCTCGCACCGGGACGACCTTGCTCGCGGCGTCGCCCTTGGCCTTGGGCGTGGTCGACACCGTCACCTGCCGGTAGAGGGTCACGCCGCACGGCGGTGCCGCGAAGCCGCCGTCGACGGGCCTGGTGTAGGAGGTCGAGCCCGAGAGGACGAAGGTCTTCGGGCCGCCCAGGACGAGCTTGGCGGGCGAGGGTCCCTCGGCGAACCTCAGGGCGAGCGTGACGTTCTGCGGCGTCGACGTCCGCACCCGCACCGTGGCGACCCGCCCGTCGAACCCGACGACGGTCAGACCGCTCACCGCATGCACGGTCGGGGTCGGGGTCGGTGTGGGCGTTGGGGTGGGGGTCGGCGTGGGGGCCGGGGTCGGGGTGGGCTTGGTGGCCTTCGTGGGCGTCGCGCTGGGCTCGGTGCTCGCCGCGGGGCTCTGCTCGGTCACCGGGGGATTGGAGGAGAGCCGGGACGCGCTCGGCGTCGCGTCCGGGGTCACCGGCTTCTTCTCCAGCGCCTTCGTCGGCACGTCGGTGGGCGACGCCACGGCCGCCTGCACCGTCGGCTTGGGGGACGACGTCAGCGCGACGTCGTGTACGGGGGAGCCGCCGCGGTTGGCGGCGAGCACCGCGATCACCACTCCGACCGCGAGGACGCCGGTGCCGACCAGCACGCGCGAGGTCTGGCGGAGCGGCCGGCGCAGCACCGTCTGCGCCAGGCTGCTGCTGGCCTGCGGCGCCGGCTCGGCCAGGGGGAAGAGCAACGCGAGAAGGGCGGCCAGCTCCGCCAGGTGGCGGCGGCCGCGCTGCTCCCACTCGGGCCCGTAGGCCGCGAGCGCCGCGACCTCGAGCTCGCCGACGAACGCCCGCGCCGTCAGGGGGCGGTCGGCGGGATTCTTCGCCAGGCCACGACTCACCAGAGCGCGCACCGAGCTGGGCACGGCCTCCACCGGCACAGGGGCGTTCTGGTGCTGGTGCCTGAGGGCGGCGGGGTGGTCGGCACGGTACGGCTTGCGCCCGACAAGGCATTCGAAGAAGACGCAGGTCGCGGCGTAGACATCGGTCGCGGGGCTGGCGGGAGCGCCGTTCCACTGCTCGGGCGCCATGTACGGCGGGGTGCCAGAAGGCATGCCGGACTGGC
Organism: Sphaerisporangium flaviroseum; assembly: GCF_039537005.1. NCBI lineage: Bacteria > Bacillati > Actinomycetota > Actinomycetes > Streptosporangiales > Streptosporangiaceae > Sphaerisporangium > Sphaerisporangium flaviroseum. The sequence goes on from NZ_BAAAZR010000008.1 coordinate 80,051, forward strand.
CGGTGGGGGTCGCGATGCCGAAGTCCGCCAGCTTGCTGAACCCGTCGGCCTGGACGAGGACGTTCTCAGGCTTGTAGTCGCGGTGGACGATGCCGCCGGCGTGGGCGGCGGACAGGCCGAGGAGCGAGCCCTTCAGCACGACCAGCGCGGCCTCGGGGCTGGTGGCTCCGTGCTCGTGGAGGATCTTGCGGAGCGAGACCCCGTCCACGAGCTCCATGACGATGGCGGCGCCGAGGGGGCTCTCGACGTACTCGTAGAAGCGCACGACGTTCGGGTCGCCGATCTCGACCATCGTGCGCGCCTCTTCGCGGAACGCCGCGAGGAAGTAGGGGTCGGCTCTGAGTTCGTCGCTGAGGTACTTGATCGCCACATGGGCGCCGGTGCCGATGTAGGTGGCGAGAACGACCCGCCCGCTCCCTCCGGAGCCGAGCACGCGTTCCTCGCGGTATCCCGGTACGGACCAGGCGTTCATCGCTGTCCCCTCGAAAGGTGATGATGCTCCCCGTCTCCCCTGACGAAGGTCTCATCCGATACGCCAAATGTCACGAGAATGGTAGATCGTTGACTGTGACGATTCGATTACGGAAGGTGTGCCGGATCAGCATATGTCAAGGTGTTAGCCTGTATTTCGCATAACCAAGCAAGTGCTCGCTCGGAAGGGGAAATGTCGTGCCGCTGGACATCGGAGCGATGGTGGCGCCGGGCCGGGCCGCTGTTCTGGTCATGGAGATGCAACGCGGCATCGTCGGCGATCTGTCCAAATTTCCGGAATTGGTCGCCGCGTGCACCCGAAACGACGTGATCCAGAACACGCGGGCCCTGCTCCAGGCCGCCCGGGCCGCCGGGGTGCCGGTGGTCCACTGCACCGCGGCCTTCCGCGCCGATCGCGCCGGGTCGCACTCGGCGAACAGCCCGTTCATCACCGCCCTGCTCAAGGATCCGGAGCACATGCTGGAGGGCACCGGCGCGGTGGAGGTCGTCCCGGAGCTGTGGGACCCCGCCGACCTGGAGTCGCGGCGCGGCCACGGCTTCTCGCCGTTCACCGGCACGTCCCTGGACATGCTCCTGCGCTCCCTGGGCGTCTCCACCGTCGTGGCGACAGGGGTCTCCCTCAACCTGGGGATCCCCGGCCTGGCGCTGGAAGCGGTCAACCTCGGCTACCGGGTCGCCGTGGTCGTCGACGCGGTGGCCGGCTTCCCGGAGGACTACGCCTCGGCGGTCCTGAGGAACACGATCAGCCTCCTGGCCGCCCGGGTGACCACCCAACAAGTGACCCAAGCCTGGCCCACCCCCCGCCCCACCCCATGACCTTGGACGGCGCCCGCCGACACCCCCCGAGAACCTTGGACGGTCCCGCCCTACGCCATCGGATGACCTTGGACGGCGCCCGCCGACACCCCCCGATGACCTTGGCCGGTCCCGCCCTGCGCCACCCCATGACCTTGGACGGCGCCCGCCGACACCCCCCGATGACCTTGGATGGTCCCGCCCTGCGCCACCCGATGACCTTGGACGGTCCCGCCCCGCGCCACCCGATGCCCCTGGATGGCCCGTCGCCTGGCGCGTTCCGCCGCCCCACGCCGGTGGGTGTGAGTATGGCCAAGCAAGTGCTAGGTCGATAGGCTCTTCGCGTGATGAGCGGCATGGGTCTCGGCGGACGGAGGGCCGTCGTGACCGGGGGAGCGGGGGCCATCGGATCGGCCATCTGCGCCGACCTCGTGTCTCTAGGCGCCCAGGTGATCGTCGCGGACGTCGACGAGGCGGGCGCCGCAAGAGTGGCCGCCGACCTGTCGGACATCGTGCGGGACCCCGTCCGGCCATCGGGCGCTGAGGATGCGTCCACCCGGCCGTCGGGCGGGGAGGATGCGTTCACCCGGCCGTCGGGCGGGGAGGCGGCGTTCACCCGGCCGTCGGGCGGGGAGGATGCGTTCACCCGGGTGTCCGGCGGGGAGGCGGCGTCCACCCCGCCGTCGAGGACCGTGGAGCCGGTCGCGGTGCCCATGCGCGTCGATCTGGCCGACCCTGCGTCGATCGAGGAGTTCTGCGGTCGGCTAGGCCCGGTGGACATCCTCGTGCACAACGCCGGGGTGTCCATCGTGGAACCGTTCGTGACCAGCGACCCCGCGGCCTGGGACCTCATGTGGGCGATCAACCTGCGAGCCCCGATGCTGCTCACGCGTCTGCTGCTCCCCGGGATGCTCTCCCGCTCCTGGGGAAGGCTGATCTTCATCTCCTCGGACGGCGCGCGGGCCGGTTCGGGCGGGGAGGGCGCCTACGCCGCCACCAAGGCGGGCCTGTTCGGGCTGGCGAAGACCCTGGCCAGGGAGGCGGCGCGCCACGAGGTGACCAGCAACGTCGTCTGCCCCGGGCCGACCGACACGCCCATGCTGAGGCGGATCGACGCCGAGAAGCCGGGGCTCGTCGACAAGATCGCGAAGGGGATCCCCTTGCGACGGCTGGGCGCCCCCGCCGACGTCGCGGGACTGGTCGCCTACCTGTGCACCGACCGCGCCGCCTACATCACCGGCCAGACCCTGTCCGTCAGCGGCGGAATCACGATGCATTGAGCACACCGATCCCCGGCCGGCCCCCGCCCGAACGCGCGGACGAGCCCGGCCCAGCCGGTCTCGGTACAGCGAACGGCCTGACTCGCGCCGGTCCCGGTATGGCGGTCGGTCTGACTTCAGCCGGTGTCGGTACAGCGAACGGCCTGACTCGCGCCGGTCCCGGTATGGCGGTCGGTCTGACTTCAGCCGGTGGTGGTATGGCGGACGGTCTCGCCTCAGTCGGCAGGCTGTCAGTCGAGGGAGTCGTAGACGGCCTCGGCCAGGTGGTAGGCGCGGAGGCTGCCGGTCAGGGCTCTGGCCAACTTGTTCATCGTGTACCCCATCGCCAGGCCGTGCCCCGGGTCGCCCAGCCCCAGGGATCCGCCGAGCCCCGTGTGCCCGAAGGCCCGCTCGTTGCCCTTGCCCGGGGTGAGGAAGGTCAGCGAGGGACGCATGTAACCCAGGCCGAAGGCGCTGTCGAGGAACAGCACTCTGTCCGGGCCGCCGACCCGGCGTCGCGTGGCGTCCTCCAGGGTCTCGGGCTTGAGGATGTCGCCCGCCAGCAGGTCGCGGTAGAACCCCGCGAGGCCGCGCGCGGTGGCCACCATGCCCATCGCGGGCCAGCCTGCCCGGAGGATCACCGGGTGGTTGGCGCCGCCCTTCAGCTTGTTGGGGTTCGGGTTGCCCAGGGCCCGGTTCATCAGGCTCCCCGGATCGCCCATGGCCTTCGACATCTCGTACAGCGGGTCGCCGGGTCCCTGACCGGGGAACTCGGTCACGGTGCGCAGGCCTGCCGAGCCTCCGCCACCGGAGCCACCGGAGACGCCGGAGCGGTCCCCCGCGGAGAGGCGGGCCGCGCGTGCGGCCACGTCGTCGGGGGCGCCCAGCCAGAGTTCCAGCTTGCGCGGCCCGGCGATCTCGGCGGCCACCACCTCGCCCACGCTCTTGCCGGTGACCCGCCGGATCACCTCTCCGATGAGGAAGCCGTAGGTGATCGCGTGATAGCCGTGGGCGGTGCCCGGCTCCCAGATCGGGGACTGACCGGCGATTCGGGCGGCGATCGTCGGCATGTCCTCGAACTCCTCGACGGGCACCTCCTCCTCCATCGCCGGCAGGCCCGACTGGTGGGTCAGCAGGTGTTCGATCGTGATCTTGTCCTTGCCGTTCACCGCGAACTCGGGCCAGACCTCGGCGACGGGTCCGGTGAGGTCCACCAGTCCGCGCTCGGCCTGGAGCAGGAGCGCCGTGGCGGTGAGGGCCTTGGTGCAGGAGTAGGCGAGAACGGGGGTGTCACGTTCCCACGGGCGCTCGGTGTGCCGGTCGGCGACCCCGTCCCACAGGTCCACGACGGGCTCGCCGTCGAGGAAGACCGCGAAGGCCGCGCCCAGTTCCTTGCCTTCCGCGAAGTGCTTCTCGAAGACCTCGCGTACCCGGGCGAACCGAGGATCGCAGTCGCCGTGAGCGGTCATTCCGGACCTCCGTTAGAAAGGAAGCGCTTGCTTGGTTACCGAGCCTAACAACTGGGGCCGGTTCGGCCCAGAAGATCAGCGTGGCACCCTCAATCTGCTGACTCCGGACGTCGTGCTCGCCGCGCTCGCCACCGCGTCGACCGGCCGGGTCATCAGCCTGTCGATGCCGATCAGAGGCGCGACCTCGTCACCGGCCCCCACGACCGTGCCACACCTTCGGGGCCGGCCATTGCCGCAGCATTTCATGTCGGTCGACGGCGGCGACTACGCGGCCGGGGCCAAGGCGATCGGAGCGGGGCTGCGGATGGCCGACGACGCGCTGATCGTCACCCACCACGGCACCACGACGCACATGGACGCGCTGTGCCACATGTGGTCGGGCGAGTCGCTCTACAACGGGCATCCGGCCGCGCGGGTCCGGTCGTACGGCGCCTCGCGGTGCGGCATCGAGACGGTGGGCGGCGTGGCGGCGCGTGGAGTGCTCTTCGACCTGCCTCGCCACCTGGGCCTCGACCACCTGCCCGCCGACTTCCGCGTATCCGGTGACCTGCTGGAGGAGATGGCCCCGGATGTACGTCCCGGCGACGTGGCGGTCCTGCGTACCGGATGGCCGCTGGTGTGGGAGAGGTCGAGGGAGGAGTACTGGTCGGGACAGCCGGGCCTGTCCGGGGACGGAGGGCGCTGGCTGGCCTCCCGCGACGTCGCGCTGGTGGCCTCCGACAACGCCGCGATCGGCGGACTGAACTCCCGCCAGCTCGCCGACGAGGGCCTGGAGGACGACCTCCACATGATCTTCCTGTGGCGACACGGCATCCACCTGGCCGAGATGCTCTGGCTGGAGGACCTTGCCGGCGCCCTCGCCGATGCGGACCAGGCCGGAACCGATACCGCGACCACGACCACGGCCACGACCGGAAGCGAAAGCGAGGGAGCGGGCGGAAGCGGAAGCGAGGGAGCGGGCGGAAGCGGAAGTGAGGGGGAGGGGGAGAGCACGGGCCGGGGCCGTGCCGGAGTGAGAAGGGATTTCCTGTTCATCGCCGCCCCGCTGAAGATCGAGGGAGGGACCGGAAGCCCCATCAACCCGCTCGCGATCCTCTGAGGGAACACGCCGCGGCGCCGAGCGGCGCGTTCAGGGGAATCCTCGGGTCCGGGTGGCGTTCTGGACCCGCCTCCGTCCCCCGGCCGCGGCCGGGGGACGGCGTTCAGCCGGTGGCGGCCGTTGTTCGGCCCGATCGCCCAGCTCGCCGAGACGCTCGGCCTGCCCGCCCCGAACCTGCTCGGGGGAGCCTGATGCCCGCGTCAGGCGCCGGGGTAGCCGCCGCCCCCGTACCGTTCGTCGAGCGCGTCGTAGTCGGGGGTGAAGCCCTTCTTGGGGATGGACTCCGCGAACTCGACGTGCTTGGGCTTCTTGTACGAGGCCAGCAGGCCCCGTACGTGCCCGACGAGAGCCTCGGCGTCCGCCACGGCGTCCGGCCTCAGCACGACGACGGCCTTCACCGACTGCCCCCACTGATCGTCCGGGACGCCGATCACCGCGGCGTCGGCCACGGCGGGGTGGGTCTTCAGCACACGCTCGACCTCGGCGGGGTAGACGTTCTCGTTCCCCGACTTGATCATGCGAAGCCTCGGCCCGATGAAGGTGATCGTGCCGTCGGGTTCCCTGCGGCCGAGGTCGCCGGTGTGGTGCCAGCCGCCCCGGAACTTCTTCACGTTCAGCTCGGGGCGGTTGAAGTAGCCGGAGAAGATGGACTTGCCGCGCGCGCAGATCTCCCCGGCCTCTCCCGAGGGGACCTCCTCGCCGGACGCGTCGAGCAGGCGCACCTGCACCAGGGGCGAGGGACGGCCGGCGAACCCGGCGGCCCCGGGGGCGAGCCCGAGGAAGGTCAGCATGCCGGCGACCTCCGTCTGGCCGTATCCGCCCATCTTCGACCGGCACCACGGCGTGTCGGACACCGTGATCATGCTGTCCCACTCCTCCGAGTGCGAGATGAAGCCGAGGGACTTCAGGTCGTACTTGCCTCCGGCGTTCGCCGCCACCACGGCGTCGATCATCTGGCCGAACAGGAACGCCTGGGTGCACCGTTCGGCGTCGATGAGCCGGCACACCTCCTCGGCGTCGAAGGCAGGGGTGAAGACGTTGGTGCCGCCGGCGAGCAGGGTGGCCAGGCAGAACATCATCGTGCCCACATGGAACAGCGGCCCGGAGTTGAGGAACGTGAAGCCGGGTTCGATCTGGCGTACGTGCAGCAGGGACGCCGAGTGCGCGACCAGGGCCTGGTGGCTGAGCAGCGCCGCGTTCGGACGCCCGTCGAACGCGGCGGTGTAGAGCGCGAGGACGGGAGCGGTGTCGTCCACGAAGCCGTCCGGCTCCACCGGGCCGCCGGCCAGGAACTCCTCGTACTCGTCTCCCGAGAGCACCCACCTCGCGCCACCGGACCCTACGGCCTCGGCCGCTCTGGACCGTACGGCCTCGACGGCCTCGGACCGCTCCCACACGACGACCTTCGGGGACAGGTCGCTCAGCACGAAGGCGAGCTCGTCCGGTGACTGCCGCCAGTTGGCGGGACAGAGGATCGCGCCGAGGCGCCCCGCGGCGAGCAGGAGTTCCAGCACGCGGTGGGAGTTCTGCCCGAGCCAGAGCACCCGGTCCCCCGCGCCGACCCCCTCGGCGGCGAGCGCGCCGGCGAGCCGGGCGACGCGTTCTTCGAGCCGCGGGTAATCGAGCCGCACGTCACCGTCGACGACGGCGGTGATCAGCGGGCGGCTGCGGCTGTGCTCGGCGAGGATGTCCGCGAGCGTGAGACGGTGGACGGTGCTCATCGCGCCTCCTGAGCGGGGGTCATTGCTGGAACGCGGGCATGACTTCGGCGGCGAAGAACCGCATCACGTTCTCCATCTCTTCGATGGGGATCGGCCTGGTGCTACCGAAGTCACACATCAGATTGCTGAATCCGAAGTCCTGAAGCATCTGGATCTGGCTGATCACTCGCTCGGGGTCGCCGATCACCTCGAGTTGCTCCCACCGGAACTCGTTGCTCACCGAACCGCCCTTGAGGTAGCGGTCCTGGTAGTACTCGAAGCCCTGGGCGGCCTTGCCGGTACGGGAGTCGATGGGGGCGCTCTTCTCGTTGAAGATCCGGGCCCGGTCGAACAGCTTCTCGAACCTCGCCTGGGCGTCCCGGGCCTGCTCGGCGGTCGGGGCGACGTACACGCTGCGCGCCACGACCAGTTCGGCCGCCGCCACATCGTGCCCGGCGGCCTCGGCGGTCGCCCGCCAGGTCTCCGCCGCCTTCGCGACCTTGTGGAACGGCGCCGCGGGGTCGGCGAGGATCGGCAGGCCCCGCTCGGCGTACATGGTGACCGTCTCGGGGGACACCGCCGCCACGTGGATGGGCGGGTGCGGTGCCTGTGTCGGCTTCGGCACCAGCGACACCTCGGTTCCGGTCTTGTAGAACTTCCCGACGTGCTGGTAGTTGTCGCTGCCCCATAGGCCGAGGATCATCTCCAGCGACTCGTTGAAGCGGTCGCGGGCCTCGGCCAGATCCACTCCGAAGCCCTCGAACTCGAAGCTCTGGTATCCCCGCCCGATGCCCAGGTCGAGCCTGCCGCCGGAGAGGACGTCCACCTGGGCCGCCTCCTCGGCGACGTGGACGGGGTTGTGCAGCGGCAGCACCACGATGCCCGTGCCGAGGCGGAGGCGCGAGGTGCGTGCGGCGAGGTGCGCGAGCATCGTGAAGAGGTTGGGCACCACGCCGTAATCGCGGAAGTGGTGCTCGGCCAGCCTCACCCCGTGGAAGCCCAGTTCCTCGGCGAGGTCGACGAGCCGCAGATGGTAGTCGTAGACCTCCTTGAAGCTCTGGCCGTCGAACCGGTGGAAGAGGTGGAAGGTCGAGAACTTCATCGGCAGTACCCCTGGCGGTCGTCTCCACATGCCCTGTCGTCGCGCCCGCGTCACGCTCCCGGCTACGGCCCGGCGGGCCGTTCCGTAACCAAGCGCTCGCTTGGGCAGCGTATCAGGTCATCGCGAGGTTGGCGCGTGCCCGGTGTTCATGATGAGGTGTTCCCGTGGCGACGAACCTGATCCTTTCCGGGGGCGTGGCACACGACTTCCCCGCGACGTCCGAAGTCCTCGCCGATCTGCTGTCCGAGGTGGGCATCCAGTCCGAGATCACCGAGGACATCGCCGGCGCGCTCGGCGCGGGTCCCGACGTTCAGCTCATCACCGTCAATGCGCTGCGCTGTTGCATGGACGGCGGATGGTCGGCGGAGGAGGGCGGGTCGTCCTTCGAGCTGCCCCCGGACGCGCGTGCGGGGCTGCTCCGCCATCTCGACAGGGGAGGCGGGGTGCTGGCGATGCACGCGGCGGCGATCTGCTTCGACGACTGGGACCGGTGGCGGCAGATGCTCGGGGCGTCCTGGGCCTGGGGCGTCTCCCACCACCCACCGCTCGGACCGGCGGAGGTCAAGGTGCACGGCGGCCATCCCATCGTGGAAGGCCTCGGAGACTTCGAACTGATCGACGAGGTCTACTCCGATCTCGACGTGCTCCCCGATGTCGTGCCGCTGGCGTCGGCGCTCGGGCAGCCGCTGGTGTGGGCGCGAACGGCGGGCCGGGGAAGGCTGGTGTACGACGCCCTCGGTCACGATTCGCGTTCCTACGAGAGCCCCGCCCACCGCACGCTGGTGAAGGGCGCCGCCCGCTGGCTGACGCGTGCCGGCTAGCGGACCGGTTCAGCCGCCGAGGAGGCGGGCCGACTCCGACTCCTGGGCCAGCCTTCTGAGCACGTCGAAGGCCTTGCCGTACAGCACCGTGCCGACCACCAGCGACTCGACGGCCGTCTCCCTCGGGCCGTCGAACGGGATCTTCTCCATCTCGTGCTCCGCGACCAGGCGCATCAGCAGCTCGGCGTAGTAACGCAGGCTCTGCTCGGTGGCGGGCATGCCGAGATGGTCCATCCGGACCAGGATCTGCGCCAGCTCGTCCAGGGTGGGCGCCTCGGGGTTGACGGTCCAGCCCATGGATTCGATGAGCCCGTTCACGCGCTCGCGTGCCGCCCGGTGCTCCTCGTCGTCCGGGCGCGGCTCCATGGGGGAGGAGAGCGCGTAGTGGGCCGTGCCCAGCATCTGGTGGACCGGCATCTCCTCGTCCTCCACCGCGGCGATGATCTTGCTGATAGAGGCGACGGGCAGGCGGCCGACCTCCAGGAGCGCGCGGATGAGCCTCAGCCTGCGCAGATGCCTTTCGCCGTACTCCGCGCGGGTGACGGCCGTCTGCTCGCCCTGGGGGAGCAGGCCCTCGCGCAGGTAGTACTTGATCGTGGGTATCGGTATCCCCGACGCGGCGCTGAGCTGGGAGATCCGCATGAAGGGATCGTACCGCCGTTCTGGATACTCTTACTATCCAGTGGGGTGGATCAGCGGAGGATGCCGACTCCGCCGAGGACGCCGGGGGCCGCCGGGTCCTCCTCCAGGTCGTGCTCCGGGCGCCATGCCCCCACGTGGACCACTCCCGGCTCCACCAGGTCGAGCCCGGTGAAATACTCACTGATCGTGCCGCGGTCGCGCACCTTGAGCGCTCCCTTGGTGTGGGAGTAGATCTCCTCCGCCCGCGCTATCGCCTCCTCGTCGAGGTCGCCCCTGAAGCCGTGCGAGATCACCAGGGCGCCGCCGGGCGGGAGGGTGTCGCGCAGGTGGGTGATGATGCTCGTGGCCTCCTCGTCGTCCGCGACGAAGTGCATGATCGCGCAGAGGATGATCGCGAAGGGCTTCTCGAAGTCGATGTGGGTCCGGAGCTCCGGGTGTTCGGTGAGCGACTTGGGATCGTGCAGGTCGCCTTCGACGACGAGGGTCTGGGGGTTGTCGGCGAGCAGGGCGCGGGCGTGGACGAGCACGATCGGATCGTTGTCGATGTAGACGATGCGCGAGTCGGGCGCTGTCTCCAGCGCCACCTGGTGGACGTTCTTGCCGGTGGGGAGCCCGGTGCCGATGTCGATGAACTGGCGGATCCCCCGCTCGGCCAGGAAGCGCACGGCTCTGCCCAGGAAGGCGCGGTTCTCGCGGGCGACGTGCCGCACGTCCGGCAGCACCTGCATGACCTTCTCGGCCGCCTCGCGGTCCGCGGCGAAGTTGTCCTTGCCGCCCAGGTAGTAGTCGTACATCCGGGCAACGCTGGGGGTTTTGGGATCGATCCCGGGTGGAGCCTGCTCCTGATCGCTCATCCGTGCCCTCGCCTCGTAGTCCGGAGACATAACACCCTGTGACTAACGCCCTATGGCTGAATATAGACGAAAAACACGATGGTGATGATCATGTGACGATTTTTCGTCTCTTCTGTCTTGGAGGAGTTACACGAAGCCACCGGTAGGGGCTTTCGGCCCGCCGGTCCGGGCTGGAGCGGCCCCATGAGCGCCTGATCCGGCTATACCGAGCAAGCGCTTGCCTAACAATGGCGCGGGCGTTACCGTGACGGGCGGTGGCCGAACACCTCGACCGGGAGGCGGGCGCTCAATGACGCGGATCATTTCAGCCGACTGCCACATCAACGAACCACCGCACGTCTTCGAACGCGTGCCGGCCCACCTCCGGGACCGTGCCCCCAGGATGATGCGCGGGGCGGACGGTGGTGACGGCTGGAGCTTCGACGGGCAGCCGCCCAAGCGCACGTTCGGGCTGGAGGCCATGGCCGGACGGTCCAAGGAGGACTTCAGGGCCTCGGGCCTGCGGTTCGACGAGATCATGCCGGGCAACTACGACGGCGCCGCCCACGTGGCCGACATGGAGGCCGACGGGGTGGACGTCAGCGTCGTCTATCCCGCCAACGCGGTCTTCACCTACGTGCACCCGGATCGCGAGCTCGGCGTGAGCTGCATGAGGTCCTACAACGACTGGCTGCTGGAGGAGTTCCAGTCCGCCGACCCCGGCCGCCTGGTCGGACTGCCCATGCTGCCGGTGGACGACGGCATCGAGACGGCGGTGGAGGAGTTCGACCGCTGCCTTGCCAAGGGCGCTCGTGGCATGTTCATCCCCGGACTTCCGCAGAAGCCGTACAACGACGCGTACTACGACCCGCTGTGGGCCCGCGCCGACGAGACGGGCGTGCCGGTGACCTTCCACCGCACCTTCGGCGGCACGTACCAGGGGCCGCAGTACGACGACATGGTCACCAGCGGGAAGATCAACCTGGCCGGGACGGTCTTCCGGTTCTTCGCCGGCGTCCAGCCGCTGACCTACCTGATCTACGGCGGCGTGTTCGAGCGTTTCCCCGGGCTGAAGCTGGTCGTGGGCGAGGTGAACCACGGCTGGGTGCCGTTCTGGATGCAGACCATGGACGAGACCTACGAGTGCGAGAAGGCGTGGGCCAACCTGCCGATCTCGCGCAAGCCCAGCGAGTACTGCGGCACGAACGTCTTCGTGACCTCCCTGGACGACTACGTGGGCTACGACCTGATCCGCAACGGCTGGCCGCGGCTCGCCGACATGGTCATGTACTCCACCGACTATCCGCACAGCCTGTGCCTGTGGCCCAACACCAAGGACTACGTGGCCAAGCTGCTGCACGACATACCCGAGGACGACCAGGAGAAGATCCTCTCGGGCAACGCGGCGAGGGTGTACGGCGTGTAGCCGCGTCCACAGACGCCGCTCGCCGGGGTGGATCGCGCCCCGCCCCGGCGAGCGGCACCTTCAACCACGATCCGGGCAGAGGTGACATGCAGGGGTTCGCCGGGCGGGCGGCGGTCGCGGGGATCGGGATGACCGCCCTGACGAGGGCGTCCGGCCGGACCGAGCTGGAACTCGCCGTCGAGGCCTCCCGCGCGGCGCTCGCGGACGCGGGGATCGGCGCGGACGAGGTCGACGCGGTGCTGAGCTACCACATGAACGACTCGGTGCCCGTCGTGCAGGTCGCGAGGGCCCTGCGGATGGAGCGCATCGGCTGGCACAACGACATCAGCGGGGGCGGCACCCAGACGGCGTCCATCCTCGGTGACGCCGCGATGCTCATCTCCAGCGGCATAGCGCGAAATGTCCTGGTATATCGGGCGATGAACGGGCGGTCGGGCACCCGCATGAACACCGTCTCGACCGGCCCGCAGGAGCGGTTCACCATCCCCTACGGCATGGCGGGCCCCATCCCGATGTTCGCCCTCGCCGCCCGGCGCTACCTGCACGACACCGGGCTGACCGAGGAGCACCTGCACGCCGTCGTCGCCCAGTCCCGGGAGAACGCCGCCGCCAACCCCCGCGCCCTGCGCCGCGACCCGCTGCCGCTGGCCGACTACCTCGCCAGGCCCTACGTCTGCACCCCGCTGCGGACCGTCGACTGCTGCCAGGAGACCGACGGCGCCTGCGCGCTGGTGGTGAGGGACGTACGGCTCGCGCCCGACGCCCCGCGCATCCACGCGGTGGTACGCGGCGGCGGACCCGGCTGCTCGGCCATGGACGGCGCGCCCGACGTCACGGCCGTCTTCTCCGCCTACGTCGCCCCCATGCTGTGGGCGGCATCGGGCCGGTCACCACGCGACGTCGACGTCGCGCTCCTCTACGACGCCTACTCCTGGCTCGTGCCCCGGCAGCTGGAGGACTTCGGCTTCGTCGAGCGCGAGGAACTCGGTACGTACCTGCTCAAGCGGGGGCACCGGTCCGTCAACCCGCACGGCGGCCTGCTTTCCGAGGGCTACGTCCACGGCCTCAACAACGTGGCGCAGGCCGTACGGGAACTCAGGGGCGGAGAGCACGAGATGGCCCTGGTCACCGGCTTCGGCGGGAGTTACGGCAGCGCGGCGTTGCTGCGCAGGGCCGGATGACCATCACCGCGGCGGGCTAGGTGACCGGCAGGTTCTTCAGGGCCTCACGGCGGCTCAGGCCGTTCAGGCCCTTGTGGTTGACATAACGGATGACCTCGCGCGGGTCCGTCTTGGCGTACTCGCGCAGGGCCCAGCCGATGGCCTTGCGGGCGAAGAAGTCGGTGTCGGCCAGGCTCGGCTCGATGCAGGCGTATAACAGGCCCGCGTCGGTGCGCTCTTTGAAGGAGTTCTGGCACAGGATCGCGGTGCGCCGCCGCCACAGGTCGTCGCCGCCGGCCCATTCGAGCATGAGCGGACGCATGGTGTCGGGATAGGCCCGCAGCAACGGCCCGATGCGGTTGATCGCCAGGTCGTCGACGTAGTCCCACCACGCGCCGGTGACGATCATCTCCTCGTACATCGGCACGGTGTAGAGCGTCTGGAAGCTTTTGTAGTAGCGGAACGCCGACAGCTCCATCGCGGCGTACCGCTCCTCGCGGTATTCGGCGTCGCGCCACATCGCGAGGATGGTGCGGCGCCACTCGGGCGCGCCCTCGATGCGGTGCTCGGTGAGCACCCGCTTCACCGCCGCCCGCCGCGGCACGGCCTGGACACCGAGGAAGGGCATCGCGGACTTCATGTACGCCTGCATGACGGGAGCCTTGGCCGCGTCGGCGACCTCGGTGAGCGCCGTCCGGACGGCTTTGTGGAGCGGGGTCATGCTTTGTGGCTGGTCCGTTCACCTGTGGCGAGACCGTCGAACAGGACGGTGACGTAGTGCTCGGCGAGTCCGGTCGTGTTGAGCCGGCCACCGGGGCGGAACCAGCGCACGGCCACCCAGATGGTGTCGCGGATCATGCGGTAGGTGAGCTTGGGATCGACGTCGGCACGGAACTGGCCCTGGGCCTGGCCGCGCTTGATCTGCTCCACCCACATGCGCTCGACCTCGTCCTCGGCCTTGATGAGGTAGTCGAAGCGGTCGCCGGGCAGGGAGCGCAGATAGTTCCAGTCGTTCTGCATCACGGTGATCGCGGCGCGGTGCGGCTCCAGGGTGCTGAAGCCGATGCGCACCATCTCGGACAGGATCGTGCGCGGGTCGCCGTCTTGGTCGAGCGCCGCCTTGTAACGCCCGATAAGGTCTTTGAGGAAGGTGGACAGGACCTCGTCGACGATCGTCTCTTTGGAGTCGAAGTGGTGGTAGAGGCTTCCGGAGAGGATGCCGGCCTCATCGGCGATCTCGCGCACGGTGGTCGCCTGGAAACCCTTGCGCGCGAAGAGCTCGGCGGCGAGTTTCACCAGGTGGTCGCGGCGTTCGGACGCGGAGCCCGATGCCGCCGACCGCCGCGTGGCGCCCTGGCGTTTGGCCGCCGCGGACCCGCCCCGTGGGGGAGCTCCTCCGGTCGCCCCCGCGACCGCCGACGCACCGCCGGAGTTCTTACGCGTATTCACGCCCTCCATTATGGGCCTCCGTGCAATCGCTTGTTCACCTAACGCCTGCGGTGAGTCGCCTGCTCACCCTATGTTCCCTCGTCTACCAAGCGCTTGCTACCCTTGGCGATGGCTGATTTGTACGGCTTGCGTACCTTGAGGGCGAAGGACCGGAAGGACGGCCTGCCATGAGCGAGGCATACATCGTCGGAGCCGTACGCACCCCCGTCGGGCGCAGGAAAGGCGGCCTGGCCGCGATCCACCCCGCCGACCTCGGAGCCCACGTTCTGCGCGCGCTCGTCGACCGTACCGGGATCGATCCGGCGGCCGTCGACGACGTCGTCTTCGGCTGCGTGGACACCATCGGCCCGCAGGCGGGGGACATCGCCCGGACCTGCTGGCTCGCGGCCGGACTGCCGGAAGAGGTCCCCGGCGTGACCGTCGACCGCCAGTGCGGCTCCTCCCAGCAGGCCGTCCACTTCGCCGCCCAGGCGGTGCAGAGCGGCAACGCCGACCTGGTCGTGGCCGGGGGCGTGCAGAACATGAGCATGATCCCGATCGCTCACGCGATGGTCGCGGGACAGGCGCTCGGCTTCGCGACCCCGTTCTCCGGCTCCAAGGGCTGGCGGGCGCGGTACGGCGACCAGGAGGTGTCCCAGTTCCGCGGTGCCGAGATGATCGCCGCGAAGTGGGACATCTCACGGGAGGAGATGGAGGAGTTCTCCTTCGAGTCCCACCAGAAGGCCCTCAACGCCATCGACGAGGGCCGGTTCGAGCGCGAGATCGCCCCCCTGGCCGGCGTGCTCACCGACGAGGGCCCGCGCCGCGACACCACGCTCGAGAAGATGGCCGGCCTGAAGACGCTGGTCGAGGGGGGCAGGCTGACCGCCGCCCTGTCCTCACAGATCTCCGACGGCGCCGCCGCGCTGCTGATCGCCTCCGAGGACGCCCTGCGGACGCACGGGCTCACCCCCCGCGCCCGTATCCACCACATGTCGGCCCGGGGCGCCGACCCGATCATGATGCTGTCCGCGCCGATCCCCGCCACCGCCCGCGCACTCGTCAAGGCCGAGATGAAGATCGACGACATCGACGTCGTCGAGATCAACGAGGCGTTCGCCTCGGTGGTGCTGGCCTGGCTGCGCGAGACCGGGGCGGAGGCCGAGCGGGTCAACCCCAGCGGGGGAGCCATCGCCCTCGGCCATCCCCTGGGCGCCACGGGCGCGCGGCTGATGACCTCGCTGCTGCACGAGCTTGAGCGCACGGGAGGCCGCTACGGCCTGCAGACGATGTGCGAGGGCGGCGGTCAGGCCAACGTCACCGTCATCGAGCGCGTCTGACCCGGCCCGCCGGCTCGGCGGCCGGGACTGCTGGCTCGGGTAGGTATGGTCTGACTATGTCGTGCAGGCCTTCTCACGTGGCGAGATGCCGAAGTCACAGGTATGGAAAATAGGAAAGTTTCCTATTAGGTTGTCGGGTTGTCCTACACGGGACCCGCGAGCGGGCGCCGTGAGCAGCCGTCCAGGCCTGGCAGCACCCGGCGTGATCCGCTGACCGGCCGCCAGGCGAGGAGAATGCATGAAGCGCAGCCCCGAGCTACTGCGTCTGGCCGATTCGGTCCTTCTCCCCGGGTTCGAGGGCAGGACACCGCCCGAATGGCTGCGCCGCCGCCTCGGTGAAGGGCTGTCCGGGGTCGTGCTGTTCTCCAGGAACATCGGCACTCCCTCGCAGGTCGCCGAGCTGACGGCCGCGCTGCGCGCCGAGCGTCCCGACGCCGTCATCGGCATCGACGAGGAGACCGGCGACGTCACGCGTCTGGAGGCGCACACCGGAAGCTCCCGTCCGGGAAACTACGCGCTGGGCGTGGTGGACGACGTGGCACTCACCGAGGAGATCGCGCGGGACCTCGGAACCGACCTGGTCGCCGCCGGCGTGAACGTCGACTTCGCGCCCGCCGCCGACGTCAACTCCAATCCCGGCAACCCGGTCATCGGCCTGCGGTCGTTCGGCGAGGATCCGCGGCTGGTGGCGCGGCACACGGCCGCCTGGGTACGGGGACTGCAGGCGGCCGGCGTCGCCGCCTGCGCCAAGCACTTCCCCGGCCACGGGGACACCGAGGTGGACTCGCACCACGGCCTGCCAGGGGTGACGGCTTCGCGCGAGCAGCTTCGGGACGTGGAGCTGCGGCCGTTCCGGGCGGCCATCGCCGCAGGCGTGCGCATGATGATGACCGGGCACCTGCTGGTGAGCGCCTACGACCCCGAGTTTCCCGCCACGCTCAGCCCTCGAATCCTGACCGGCCTGCTCCGCGACGAGCTGGGCTTCGACGGCGTGGTCATCACCGACGCCGTCGAGATGGCGGCGATCGCGGAGCGTTACGGAGTGGGCGGCGGGAGCGCTCGGGCGATCGCCGCGGGTGCCGACCTCATCTGCGTCGGCGGGGAGAACTCCGACGACGCGGTGGTGGCGACGATCCGCGAGGCCATCGCCGACGCCGTGACCGGGGGACTGCTGCCGGAGGAACGGCTCGCCGACGCCGCCCGCCGGGTCGGCGCGCTCGCGGCCTGGACCGGGGCCGGACGGGCCGACGGGCCCGCCCGGCGTGACCACATGCGCGCCGGGCTCGCCGCCGCACGCCGTGCGATCCGCGTCACCCGGCACCCGGGAGCCGGCGTGCTCCCGCTGGCCACCGCTCCGCACGTGGTCGAGCTGTCCCCCCGCATGAACCTGGCGATCGACAAGGACATGCCCTGGGGGGTGGGGGAGCCGCTCGGCAAGCTGCTGCCGGGCACCACGGTGGTCCGCCTCGACGAGGCGAGCTCCACCAAGGTGCTCGACGAGGCCGTCATCGGCCCGGCGGCCGACCGTCCGCTGGTCATCGTCGTCCGCGACGCCCACCGCCACCCCTGGCTGGCGGCGGCGGCCGGTCGGCTGCTGGAGGTACGGCCCGACGGGGTCGTGGTGGAGATGGGACTGCCCGGCCGCACCGACCTCGGCGCGATCCACATCGCCACGCACGGCGCCGCCCGGGTCTGCGGCCAGGCCGCCGCCGAGGTCCTCACCGGCCTGCTGGACGACCAGGGCTGACCCGGCCGGGGTTTCCGCCCGGGGTCGTGACCTGGGACGGGACCGTCGTCGACTTCAGGGCCTACGGCGCAGCGACGCGTCGACCAGGGCGGGGGGCCGCCACCCGGCGTCGGCGGGGTTGAGGTTCACCCCCGGCGGCACGATCTGGTCTATCCGATCGAGCACGTCGCCGGAGAGCCGGACGTCGGCCGCGGTGAGCTGGCTCTCCAGGTGCTCCATGGTCCGGGGGCCGATGATGGCGGAGGTCACGCCCGGGTGCCGGAGCACGAAGGCCAGCGCCATCTCGACGAGCGAGAGCCCGCTCTCCTCGGCCAGCCGGGCGAGCTGCTCGGTCGCGGCGAGCTTGCGCCGGTTCTCCGCCAGCTCCATGTCGTAGCGCTCGGGGAGCAGCGCGGCGCGCCTGCTCCGCGGGAGCTCGGTGCCCTCGCGGTAGCGTCCGGTGAGCCAGCCCCCGGCCAGCGGGCTCCAGGCGAGCACTCCCAGGCCGTACTTCTGGCACGTCGGGAGCAGGTCGGCCTCCACCCCGCGGGCCAGGATCGAGTACGGCGGCTGCTCGGCGACGAACCGCTCCCTGTTCCGCCGCTCCGCGACCCACTGCGCCTCCACCACCTGATGCGCGGGGAAGGTGGAGCTTCCGATGTAGCGCACCTTTCCGGCCTGTACCAGGTCGGTCAGGGCGCCCAGCGTCTCGTCGATGTCGACGGCGGGGTCGGGGCGATGGATCTGGTACAGGTCGATCCAGTCGGTACGCAGCCGGCGGAGGCTGTTGTCGACCTCCTGCATGATCCAGCGCCGGCTGTTGCCTCCCTGGTTCGGGCCCTCGCCCATCGGGCCGTGCACCTTGGTGGCGAGGACGACCTGGTCGCGCAGGCCGTTCTCGGAGAGGAACCTGCCGATGAGCTCCTCGGACTCGCCGTACGAGTAGACGTCGGCGGTGTCGATGAAGTTGACCCCGGCGTCGATCGCCCGCTGGATCAGCTTCGAGGACTCCTCGTACCCGTTGTCTCCCCATAAGCCGAACATCATGCCGCCGAGGCAGATGGGGCTCACCTTCACACCGGTCCGTCCGAACAGGCGGTGGTCCATCGCGATCATCTCCTGACTGCGTCCAAATATGGATACCAGCAATACAGCCGGTCGGCCGAGGAAGTGGTCTCCGGCCGGTCGGCGGAGGAGGTGGCTTACGGCCGGTCCGCCGAGGGTAAGGCGGATACGGACCGGGAGATGGCCGCCGCACCCGGAAGGGCGCGCCGGTGTCAGCGGTCCCGCGCGCCGTCGATGCCGGGCAGGCGGGACAGGGCGTCCCGCGCCTCGGCCATGACGCGGGTGATCAGCTCCTCGCAGGTCGGCAGGTCGTCGATGACGCTGACGACCTGGCCGGACGCCATCACGCCGAGGTCGGTGCGGCCGTCCACCATGGCCGCCTTGAGCAGCATCGGGGTGTTGGCCGCCTGGAGCACCTGGGCCCAGGTGAGGTCACGGCCGTGCCGCATCCGGCGCCCTTCGCGCATCATGTCGGCCCAGGTCATGCCGGAGATCTTCTTGAACCGCGCGCCGTTGACCACCGCCCGTACCAGGCCGGTGAGCGCGCGGGTCCTCTCGAGCGACTCGACGAAGGAGGTCTTCAGCACCCGATGCGGCACGCCGTCCACGCGGGTCGTCACGAGCGTCTCCGACATCCCCAGGTAGAGCTTCTTCACCTCGTCGCCCACGGTCGAGTCCGAGGTGAGCAGGAACCGCGTGCCCATGGCGATCCCGGCCGCGCCGTAGGCCAGCGCCGCGACGAGGCCTCGCCCGTCGAAGAACCCGCCCGCGGCGACGACGGGGATGTCCACGGCGTCGACGACCTGGGGGAGGAGCAGGGTCGTCGGTATCGGCCCGGTGTGCCCGCCGCCCTCGCCCCCCTGCACGATCACGGCGTCCACCCCCCACGCGGCGACCTTCTCCGCGTGGCGCCGCGCGCCCACGGAGGGCATCGTGACGATCCCCGCGTCCTTGAGCCGGGCGATCAGCTCCTGCTTGGGGGCGAGCGCGAAGGAGGCCACCCGCACGCCTTCACGGATCATCACCTCGACCCGATCGCGGGCGTCGGCGGCGTCGGACCGGATGTTGACCCCGAACGGCGCCTCGGTCCGCTCCTTCACCGACCGGATCGCGTCGGTCATCTGCTCCACCGACATGGTGGCCGCCGCGATGATCCCGAGGCCGCCGGCGTTCGACGTCGCCGCCGCGAGCCGCGCGCCCGCGACGTAGCCCATCCCGGTCTGCACGATCGGATACCGGCATCCGACCAGGTCGGTCAGTGCGGTACGGGCCGTCCACCTGGCGGCCTCGGGCCGGGGTCCGGGCGTGGAGGTCATTCAGGGACCTCGCGGTCGCGCAGGGACCGCGGGTCGAGCACCTCGCGGATGATCCGGAGTTCCTCTGCGGTGGGTGAGCGGGTCACGGGCACCTCGCCCCCGGGCATGGCGAGCTCGAATCCCGTGCCGGCCACCACCTGCTCCACCGTCACCCCCGGATGCACCGAGGCCAGGCGCATCGTACGGTCAGGCGTGGCGAAGTCCAGTACGGCGAGGTTCGTCACGACCCGGCGGAGATCGTGGTGGCGCGAGGCGCTCGGCCCCGCCTCGGCCGCCCGGGCGTACCCGACTCCGCTCACCATGTCGACCTTCGGCACGAAGACGCGGGTGGAGTGCCTGGGGATCCAGTAGCTGGTCGGATCGCACACCGTGTTCCCCGGGGCGCCGCGCACGCCGAGAAGCTGCGAGGTGGGCCGGGCCCACTCGCCGATGCAGGAGATGTTGCTGTCGCCGTGCCGGCCGATCTGGCTGGCGCCCAGCATGACGTGCCGCCGGCCCTGGAGCACCAGCCAGAGATGGTCGCGGAACGGCAGCCAGCCCTCCACCACCTCCGGGTCCTCCCCGAGCGCGGGCACGTCGCCGGTGAGCAGGCACACCCCGTCATGCGTGATCAGGTCGGGCTCGAAGGTCAGCCTCGCCAGGCGCGCGGCCAGGACCGTGATCGCGCCGCCGATGCCGGCCGCCAGGATCTCGCCGTCGCCCCTGAACGCCTCCGCGCAGGCCACCACGCAGACCTCGGCCCGCGTCGGTGGTGCCGCGCCTGCCGTCTCCGCACGATCGGCGGTGCCCACCTGGTCGGATGTCAACGTGCCGCCTCCTCGCGTGCTTGCCGTACGGCGTCCTGGTACGCGGTCTCGTCGCCGGACAGGAAGCGTTCGCGGAACGACGCCCATGCCTGCGGGTCGGCGGCCGCGGTGACGTAGCTCCTCTGGAACGCCTCGTCACGCCCGTAGTCGGGCTCGCAGGTGGTGAAGTGGGCGCCGCCCGGCGTCTCGGCCACGCCCGTGACCATCGACCTGCTGATGAGCAGGGACTGCACCGGTCCCTCCTTCAGCAGGTCCGCGGTGTCCACGAGCCGCTCGCAGCTCACGTAGCACCGGGCGGCCGCCTTGGCGTAGAGGTCGTCGAAGTAGGGGTCGGGGCCGAGGTACTGGGCGTTGCCCCGCCGGTCCGCGCGGTTCAGATGCAGCAGGGCCACGTCCATGGTCAGGGCCGGCACCGCGACCAGTTCCTCGCCGTCGTCGTACGGCGAGCGGATCGTGCGAAGGCCGGGGTTCACGCGCATGACGTCCGAGCCGAGGCCCGCCCGCGTGGGCAGGAACGGCAGCCGGTGGGCCGCCGCCAGCAGGCCGAACATGAACATGCCCTCGTCGTATTCGGTGAACTCGATCGCCCCCGTCTGCCGGGCCACCCGGAAGTGCGGTTCGAGGGGGATCGAGTCGAGGGTCACGAAGGGGGCCACGACCTTGCGCACCTTGCCGTACGCGCACAGCAGGCCCACGTCGGCCCCGCCGTACGAGACCACCGTCAGGTCACGGAGTGGCGAGCGGCAGATCGCGCGGACCAGGGCCATCGGCTTGCGCCTTGACCCCCAGCCCCCGATCCCGATCGTCATGCCGTCCTCCAGCGACCCGACGATCTCCTCGATCGACGTCGTCTTGTCCCTCATCAGCGGTCTCCTCGGGGGCGTCCTCGACGAACGCGTCACGGTGACGGTCTCCCGCGCCCATCAGGTTGAGCTCGAAGGTGAAGCCCTGCTCGAACCGGTAGCTGCGCTTGACGTCGACCGGATCGATGCCGTTGAGCGCCTCTTTGGCCCGGCGGATGACGTACGGATCCTTGCCGGCGATCCGTTCCGCGACCTCGAACACCGCGTCCCTCAGCCTGTCGCGGGGGACCACCTCCAGCACCGATCCGTGGTGGTGGAGTTCGGCGGCGGTCACGTTTCGGCAGGTGTACACCATGGCCCGCATGAGGTGCGCGGGCACGAGCCTCGCCAGGTGGGTCGCCGCGCCGAGCGCACCCCTGTCGACCTCGGGCAGCCCGAAGTAGGCGTCCTCGCTGGCCACGACGATGTCGGCGTTGCCCACGAGCCCCACCCCGCCGCCCAGGCAGAAGCCGTGTACGGCGGCGAGCACAGGGACCTCGCACTCGTAGACGGCGGCGAAGGCCGCGTAGCATCCGCGATTGGCGCCGACCAGGGCCCCGAAGCCGGAGGTGCGTTGCATCTCCTTGATGTCGACCCCGGCGTTGAAGCCCTTGCCCTCCGCCCGGAGCACGACCACCCGCGTGCCGGGATCCCGCCCGGCGGCCAGCACGGCCTCCGCCAGGTCGAACCATCCCTGGACGGGCAGCGCGTTGACCGGGGGGACGTCGACGACCACCTCGGCGATCGGGCCGCCGTGCACTGTGATTCCCATGACTCCCCTCGCGCCGTACCGTTGGCACCTAACGCTTGCTTGGTACGGTAGCACGATGGCTACGTGAGGGGTGGTGGTGCGGATGGTGAGCTACGACTACGCCGGCAGGGTCGTCCTGGTGACCGGGGGCAGCAAGGGCCTTGGCGCCGGGATCGCCTCGGCTTTCCTCGGTGCCGGTGCCGAGGTGGTCATCTGCGCGCGCAAACCGCCCGAACGCCTGCCCCGCGAACCCGACAGCCTCCCCGCGGGTGCCGGACCGTCCCGCCAGGCTCGCTTCGTCGCGGCCGACGTACGGGATCCGGGCGAGGTGGACCGGCTCTTCGACGAGATCGAGCAGGTGTACGGGCGGCTCGACGTGGTGGTCAACAACGCCGGCGGCTCGCCGTACGCGCTGCTCGACGGCACCTCCCCGCGCCTGCACGCCAAGATCATCGAGCTGAACCTGACCGCTCCTCTGCTGGTCTCCCAGCGAGCCCGTCCGCTGCTGACCCGGTCGGAGGGGTCGATCGTCATGATCGGAAGCGTCAGCGGCGACCGGCCCTCTCCCGGCACCTCCGCCTATGGCGCGGCCAAGGCGGGGCTGCACCACCTTGCCGAATGCCTGGCCGCCGAGTGGGCGCCGGTCGTCCGGGTCAACACCGTCGTGGTCGGCCTCGCGGAGACCGAGAACGCGGCGGCCCACTACGGCGGCGACTTCGACCGGGTGGCCGCGACCGTACCCGCCGGGCGCATGGCCAGGCCGGGGGACGTGGCGGAGGCCTGCCTGTGGCTGGGGTCGCCGGGGTACGTGACCGGCGCGCGTATCCACGTCCACGGGGGCGGCGAGGTCCCAGCTTGGCGACAACTTCCCTGATGTGCACATATATGCCGATTTCCAGGGAAAAAGAATCGGCGATCATGGCGGAAAAGGAACGGTGAATGAGCGGTATCTGTGCGGGACGCGTCGTCGTGGTGACCGGGGCCGGACGGGGCATCGGACGCGAGCACGCTCTTGAGTTCGCCCGGCAGGGCGCGAAGGTCGTGGTGAACGACCTGGGTACCGGCCTTCAGGGAGCGGGCCGTTCCGGCGGTCCCGCGCAGGAGGTCGTGGAGGAGATCAAGGACCTCGGTGGCCAGGCGGTGGCCAACTGCGACGACATCGCCGACTGGGACGGCGCCGGGCGGTTGGTGAAGACCGCCCTCAGCGCCTTCGGCAGGCTCGACGTGCTCGTCAACAACGCCGGGTTCGTCCGTGACCGCATGCTGGTCTCGATGACCGAACAGGAATGGGACGACGTCATCCGCGTCCACCTCAAGGGCCACTTCCTGCCGCTGCGGCACGCGGCCTCGTACTGGCGGGAACGCGCGAAGGCGGACGAACCCGTGGACGCCCGGGTGATCAACACCTCCTCCGGCGCGGGACTGCTCGGCAGCGTGGGACAGGGCAACTACGCCGCCGCCAAGGCGGGCATCCTGGCGCTCACCCACACGGCCGCCGCCGAGCTCAAGCGCTACGGCGTCACCGTCAACGCCATCGCGCCCGCCGCGCGCACACGGATGACCGAGGAGGTCTTCGCCGCGATGATGGCGCGACCGGAGACGGGCTTCGACATCATGCACCCGGGCAACGTGGCCCCTCTGGTGGTCTGGCTCGGGTCGGCCGACTCGGCGAGCGTGACCGGGCGGGTGTTCGAGGTGGAGGGCGGCATGATCTCGATCGCCACGGGCTGGAGCCACGGACCGGGCGTCGACAAGGGTGCCAGGTGGGAGGTCCACGAGATCGGCGAGGCCGTCGGCAAGCTTCTGGCCGACGCTCCGACCCCCGACGCGGTGTACGGCGTCACGCCGTCGTGAGCGTTGTCGTCGCGCGAGCCTGCTCGCAACTGTGCGAGGTTGGAAGCTCCGGGCGTCAGCGCGCCGATGCTCCCAACCTCGAGCCGGTGTAAGGGATGAGCCGGCCGACCATGCCGTGAGACCTCAGTAGAAGACGTAGCACTCGACTTCGGCGCGGCGGCTGGTCAAACCGCTTTCGACGGACTGTTTCACACACTGCATTTCCCGCTCACTGAGTTTCAGCACGCCGCACACGGTCGCGCTGGAGTAGGTCCGGCAGTCAAGGTCGGTCGGCTCCTTGCCTATCACATACTTCTTCTCTACCGTTGCCCGGCATTCGTCCCGGGCCTTTTGCGTATCGGCGTATTTGCACTGACGGATCAGTATCCGGTATTGATCGTCGCTGACGGACTGCTTCTCATCTTGGTCCGGCGGCCCCCCGGCCGCGACGGTACCGAACATCGTCATCGTGGCGAGCACGACGACAGTCGTGATCTTTTTCATGACTTCCCCCAGTCATGCCTTTCTTACCCGCCTCCTGGCGTCTCGAAGAACCGTTCAGGCAAATCGCGATGCGTGGGGGGTCATGGAGCGACTGTGGAGTGCCAGGGCCTGCCGGCCGGCCTCGTCTACCGGTGGCCGGGGATCCAGTTGCCGTGGAAGCCGGTGGGGATGCGTACGGGGACGTGGATCTCCGCGACCGGGGCCGCGCCGAGGTCGGCGGCGTCCAGGATCGCCAGGTAGCCGGTGCCTCGCGCGCGGTCGTGGGCGAAGGTCATGAGATACCCGTCGTCCTCACCGCTTGTCGATGGGCGATCGCCCCTGGGGACGAAGACGGCCTCCCCGCAGGTGTGCCCGGAGGGGAGACGGTGGACGCCGCGAGTGCCGCCACCGGCCAGGTCGTACTTGTAGATCTCGGAGTGGCCGGGTTCGGCGTCCATCGAGAAGCTGACGGTGTAGCCATAACGATGGGGGAGCCCGATGCTGCCGTCGGCGACCCGGGGGTACTCGCTCGGCGCGTCGTCCAGACGCGTCTCGGTGACCCTTCCTGTGCGGAGGTCGAGCACCCACTGGTGGAGGGACGGCAGCCCGCCGCCCACATCCTGCGGGCCGTCCCGCCACAGGGTCGGGACGCGGGAGCCGCTGATCGTGATCGTGTCCTGGTCCTCGAACGCGTTCATGGTGTGCCACACGAAGCAGGGGTCGATGTCGAACCACCGTACGACGGCCTCGCCGCCGGCCCGTGGCAGCACGCCGAACCGGGCCCGATGCCCGTCGTCCCACCTCCAGGGCGGGCCTCCCGCGCCCGCGGACTCGGCGTCGAACACGACCGGCAGGTCCATGAAGATCGCGTAGTTGGCGGTGACGGCGAAGTCGTGCATCATCGTGGCTCGCGGCACGTCCACGACCTGGGTTTGGAGCACTTCTCCCTGGGGGGAGGCGCGATAATAGGTGAGGTACGGCGGCCGGAGCCGGTAGCCGAAGAACAGCAGTTCCCCGGTGATCGGGCAGGTCTTCGGATGGGCCGTCATGGGCGTCCGCAGCGCTCCGTCGAACGTGAACGCCCCGATCGTGGCCAGCTCAGGCGTCACCTCGTATGGGAAACCGCCTTCTTCGAGGGCGAACAGCCGGCCCGCATGGGCGATCAGGTGAGTGTTCGCCGTGGACACGCGGTAGTCGATGCGCGAGGTCACCGGATCGAAGGCCAGGGCGAACCGTGATTCCCCCGGGTGCTCGAACAGGGGAGTCCGCACGTAGCGGTTGCGGTACCACGTGGCCTCTCCGTTCTCGATCGCGATCGTGTGGATCATCCCGTCGCCGGCGAAGTAGTGGGGCGACCATCCGGTCCGGGGGTTGGGCCCGTTGCGGAAGTACTGGCCGGACAGCTTCTCCGGGATGGCGCCGATCACTTCGCTTGGCTTCAGCGTCACCTCTTCGGAGATCGGCGCGTTGTTACCCGCCAGGTGAAGGGGTACATCGGCATCCGGTGTCATCGTCATTTCCATCTCCCGCCGTCGGCCCTGGGGGTCGGTCAGGGCCAGCCCAGAGTGCCTCGGGAGATTCCGGAGAAACAGTCTTGTTCTTGCCACCCGCGTCAGCCGCTTGGAGAAACCGCAGGTCAAATGCCTTGAATTTCATCTGGCGTCCGCTGGTGCCGGTGGCCTGTTGATGAGCGCGCAAGCCCTTGGTCGACAGGTGGAGAGTGGTCTACGTCAAGCGCTTGAGTGGTGCTCACTGGAGACGGCCCGGATATTGATCCACGGACTTGGCTAGGTGTTGAGTGATCGAGCGGCTAGGTGTTTGATCGGTGTTTTGGGGCCCTCCCGGCATGCATTTGATCGGGGTACCCATGTGCTGCCCGCCCAGGTTTGCACTCAAGAAGGGCGCTGGGACCCGGTCATCTGTCTTACATGGATTCCTGGTCACAGCCGTGATCCGTCGCTAAGGGCGTGTCTTACGTGGATTCCTGGGCTCGTGCGGTGATGACTGAATCTCGCCGATCCCACCGCTGAGGATGCTGTGATGGTCGAAGCAGCCGACGCGGCCGGACTGCCTGTGCGGATCCTGTGCAGCTCGCGCGCGATCATATGCGCATGTCGGACGCTCCGCCGGGGGGCGACACGATCACACAAGGAGAACGATGCGTAAGGCCAGGTTAGGTTTCATGGCGGCGGCCGCAGTCGGCGTGCTCCTCGGGAGTGTTCTCACCGCTACGCCTGCGAATGCCCACGGAACGTATGCGCCGTCCTGCGTGGCACGCGACTCCACATTGCCAACGATCAGCGCTACGAATAATTGCCCCTATTCGGCTTATCTGAGCATTCACATGGGTGGCACACCCGATACCCCCTGCCAATACTACGCCCAAGGTCAAAAGCGCACATTCTACAGGGTATCTCCCGCCTACTATCAGCACGTCGTGCTCTGCTGACACATCAGGCGGACTATAGACCATCTGATCTTGGGATCGTATGCGGTTACGGCAGCTGTAGATCGTCAATCGGCCGGCGTCAGTTGGACGAGTCAAAGGATCATGGCCCATAACCGGCCCACAGCTGCTGAGCGTCAACGAGAACGGGCGGACTCCGTGAGACTGGAGGCCCGCCCGTTCATGCGTCATTTGCCCTGGTCGGCGGCCGGAACCACTGATCAGAATCATGTGCCCCCTGTAAGATTCGAACTTGCGCTCCGGCTCCGGAGAGCAGACGAGATCATGCCACTGACCTGGGTAGGTACCCTGCACAGGCGGCTATCCGTACGCTGCTCGTACGTGATCATGCTTCAGAGCCTCGAGAGCAGCTGATCGATCGCCTATCCCATGCCATTCGGAGTCGCTGGTGA
The DNA here is from genome assembly GCF_039537005.1 of Sphaerisporangium flaviroseum. Taxonomy (NCBI): domain Bacteria; kingdom Bacillati; phylum Actinomycetota; class Actinomycetes; order Streptosporangiales; family Streptosporangiaceae; genus Sphaerisporangium; species Sphaerisporangium flaviroseum. The sequence goes on from NZ_BAAAZR010000008.1 coordinate 107,298, forward strand.
CCCCCTCTACGTGACGACTCCGGCGCGATGCTGATCTTCGCGTCGGCGTACGGAAATGGAGAGTGTTCTCGTGCCGTGGGGACTGGTACTCTCCACGCCGGCGCGGCGAACGTGCCCGTGGGCGCGGGCCCAGGTCAGCAGCGCCGCATAGCCGGCGGCCGTGGCGGGGAAGGCGCGGGTGCCGAGCAGGACGCCCAGCATGGTGATCAGCGCGGCGACGTGAACGTCGGTATGAGTTTCCACGCCCAACACGATCGCCTCATCGGGGTGGGACTGCGCTGTGGTGAGTTCGGGGGGGCTGCCACGTCGATTCTCCTCCGGCGACGGTGTTGAGTGACACCGACAGGGCGAGGTGGTCAGGACTGTGATGGTGCTCGGCAAGGCCCCCATCGGGACACATCCCCGCCTGGTGCGGCAGCGCCACCTGCGCCAGGCGAAAGGTCATCACGAAGGCAGCACGGCCAGTCCCAAACTGGGTCAGCCACTGACGCTGGGCGGCGCGCCTCTATGCGCACAGTCCCCAAGTGCTCGGTGTCCTCTGGGTCAAGGAGGCGACGGGCCGGCGAGCGTGGCGGCCCAGCAGCTCGGCGGAATGGCGAAGCTCGCGCAGGATGCCCCACACCCGGGCGGCGGTCAGGTCGTGTGTCTTGCCCGGCAGCGCGCCGGAGGTCCACAGGATCGTTCCGTCCGGACCCGCGATCACAACGGTCTCCTCCACATATCGCCAGGCGGTCGGCTGACACCCCGAACCCCGCGCTGATCTCGGCGAAGTCTCGTCCTTGCGCAGGTAGACCAGGACCAGCAGGGCCTGCTGACCGGGGTTCAGCAACCGCCAAGTGGACCCGATCCTCTTGCGGTGGCGCCGGATCAGTCCGGCCACGTAGTTCAGCGTTGAACGCGACAAATCAACGGCGGCACGGTAGAACAGCACTCGAAACCCCTGGTGGTGTCGGACGTGATTGTGGTGATCAACCCGTCTACCAGGGGTTTCTTCACGTCACGACCGGAACTGACAGCTTGCGATCATGCTGTGACCAGCGATCCTCCAGGCGAGGATGAAATAGGTTCACTCATGGTGATGAGTGAAATCCGGTGGGCTTGCGTCTACGCTTGCGTAAAGTCAGCCTGCTCTGAGGAACTGCTCAAAGGCTTCTCTGGCCAGCGCAGAGACCGTCTTTCCTTCTTGGGCGGCGCGGGCCTTCGCGCGTTCTCGCAGTTCCTCGGGTACGCGGAAAGAGACCCTTGGAGAGTGTGTGCTTTCGCCGCTCAGTGATGGCCGGCCGCCACGGCTGGTCGGTACGGGTACGCGGCCCTCCTCTATTGCCCGGTGGACATCGGCGATCGCGTCGTTCACATACTCGTCCGTGATCCGGTTGCCCTTGCTGTCGTAGATCTCTTCTGAGTCGCTGTCGATGTCTGAGTCGTCGTCCACGATCAGTTCGATGTCCTCCGGAGGCCAGGCTGCCCCGTGTTCGGTCATGGCTTCCTCCTCCTCAACGCGGTCGGCATCACGTGCAGGATCACTAAATATTTGTCAGTTAGGATGCCGATCACCTCCAGCTCGATGCCCCGATCGTCCGGGCCGATCCATACCCATCGGTCTTCCAGGCTCGGGTCGGTCGCCGGGACGACAGCAGGCGGTCCGGATTGGACCACATGCAGGGCGTGCGCCCGCCCGATGCGGTGCTTCCGTGCCGAGCGATAGAAGCGCAACTTCCTCATGCCCATATTATGTCGGACACAACCTTGACCGATAGGCTGATTCAGCAAGAGCAGCAAGTCCGCGGTGATGGCGAGGACTCCGGCCTTGAGTTCGCGTGCCGATTCGTCCCGTTACCGCTGGAGAGCGATTGGCAGATGCTCAGGACGATTGGCTGAGTGGCATCGATTGACGACATGACGTCCCCCACGTACTGACCACGGGAACCCTTCGGTCATGACGCGGTGTGGGTGGCGAACCAGGTCACCCACCGGCGCTGCCAGGGCGTTTCGGCCGCTCGGTGGTGGTAGTGCTCGCGAGTCCATTCGATGGCCTGGTGAGGTGGCAGGCCAGTGAGGGTGACCAGGCAGGCCATGACGGTCCCGGTCCGGCCGACACCTCCTCCGCAGGCGACTTCGACGGCACGGCCCGACCGTGCGTGGTCGTGCAACTCGGTGATGGACCGGGCGGCGGCGTGCCGGTCCAGGGGAAGCAGGAAGTCCGGCCAGGGGATCCACTCGTGTGGCCAGGGCAGGGCGGCTTGATGGCGGCGCTGAAGACGTGAAGAGCCGAGATAGAGCCCGAAGTCGGGTGCCGGACCGGTCGGAGGAACGTTGCGCAGCCCACGTCCGCGAACCCAGGTACCGTCGGGAATCTGGGTGGCGCCGATGAGTAAGGCCGTCATGTGGTGATTGTCCCGTACGGACACTCCATCGCTCACCCACTCGGCCGTTCGAGATGCGCCACCGGCTCACTTCGCCGGAGTCCCCAGTGTGGGTGGGCGGCACATGGGTGCCCCGATCAAGTGCATGCCGGGAGGGCCTCCATACGCTCGTCGGATGCTCCCGGTGCCATGGAAGACCGGTGTAATACATCCCATACACGTACATGTCCGTACGATGCTCACGGTACTGACGAGTCGCGTACGGATGGAGTGTCGTGAAGATCGCCTATGTCACCTTTGATGGGCCGGACGATGACCGGGAAGTGCTGCTGGCGAGCTGGGCGCGGGCCGGGATCGACGGTGCGGCGGTGCGCTGGGACGACCCGGCCGCCGACTGGGCGTCCTTCGAGGCGGCCGTCGTCCGCTCGACGTGGGACTACCTGGACCGTCGCAAGGAGTTCGTGGACTGGGCGTACAAGGCGGAGAGCGTGACGCGGCTGCTGAACCCGGCGGCCGTGCTGGAGCGTAACACCGACAAGACCTACCTCCGCGAGCTCGCGGAGGCCGGGGTCCCTACAGTGCCGACGCATTGGATCAGCCCAGGTGAGGGTCCAGATAACGGGCTGGATCTTCCCACCTGGGACGACTACGTCGTCAAGCCGGCCATCTCGGCGGGAGCGCGCGACGCCGTTCGTACGACCGATCGCGCCGAAGCGGAGGTCCACGCGAAGCGGCTCGTCGCCAAGGGTCAGATCGCCATGGTGCAGCCGTACCTCCACATGGTGGAGGACGAGGGCGAGACCTCCTTGATCTACTTCGGCGGCAGGTTCAGCCACGCCGTCCGCCGCAACGCCATGCTGGCCGACGGCGTCGCCGGCCCTCCGACGGCCAACCTCGTGGTCCAGCTTCGCGACCCCGCGCCCGACCAGTTGGAAGTAGCCGAGCACGTGCTGAGCACGGTCTCCGAGGAGCTTCTGTACGCGCGCGTCGACCTGGTCCGCGTGCCCGACGGCACCCCGGTGCTCATCGAGCTGGAGCTGACCGAGCCCTATTGCTACCTGGCCCACGCCTCCGGCGCCGCCGCCCGCTTCACCACAGCCCTGCGCGACCTCCTCTGAACGACGACCCCGGAACTGGGACCTGAACGACCCCGCCACCGGACCCCGTCACCGGACCCTGCCACCGGACCCCGCCACCGGACCCTGCCACCGGACCCCGCCGCCTCATGGGTACGGCCCGCGTCTCCTGGGAAGTGGGAGGCGCGAGCCGTACGTCTGAGGGAGCTGTTAGGGAAGCACCACCGCCAGCGGGGTCACTCCGGCGGTGCGGAGGGCGGCGGAGATCTTGGTGGCCCAGGGGTGCTCGTCGAGGCTGAGACCCCCTGGGTTGTCCACCACGAACCGGACCGCGCCGTCGGGGGCGGCCTGCTCGGTCCACTTGGCGCCGAAGCCGGAGAGCGCCGAGGCGACCTTGGCCTTGTCCGCCGGGTCGACCGTGATCCGGATCGGTGATTCGCGGTCCGGGATCGCGGCCGCCGCGGCTGTCGCGTCAGGGGAGGTGCGGGAGTCGGGGGACGGTGTGAGGGAGCGGGCGGCGGGGGATCGGGGCAGGTCGGCGGTGATCGCGTTGGTGAGCAGCCGCGTCGTGCCATCCGTCAGCGCCCGGTAGTTCGGCTCGGCGGCGAACAGGACCACGTGGCCCTGGCCCACGGGCTCGTCCAGGACCGCGGTGGTCCCGCCGAGCTCCTCGGCGCCCGAGGCGAACCCGGACACGAACCAGTCGGGCGAGTCCGCGGCCGGGTAGGACACCACGGCCTGGGACGGGTTCGAGGCCCGCATCAGCAGGTCGTACTCGTAGAAGGACCACGCCGTGGGCCCGACCCCGGCGGCGAGCGGGCCCTTGGCCACGTTGACGCGGAGAAGGGATCCCGGGACGTCGGACGTCGGCTCGGTGAAGGTCGCCGTGCTGAGCCCCGAGAGGGAGGCGAGTTGCGCGCCGCCCCGCCAGCCGACGTACCGGCCACCGTCGCTCACCCACGCCTTGAGCGCGTCACGCCCGGGCTGGCCGAGGGCCGTGTTGGCCCCGGACGCCGGTCCGGCGGGGGCCAGCAGGACGTCGACGCCCGCCAGCTTCCCGGCCGCGACGTCCGCCGGGGTGAGCGTGGTGAACGGCAGCTTCCACTCGCGGTCGAGGCGGTGCCGCAGCCAGCCGAGGGACTCGTAGGTGGAGGTCGAGGTGGCCGACAGCTGCAGCACGCCCACCTTGGGCCGCTTGGCCGGGGCCGGCGGGGACACCACGGCGGGGATCTGCTTGGCGGGGGCCGCGACGAGCGGCAGGATGCCGCCGGAGGAGCCGCCCGACACGTTGGCCAGCAGCGGCAGGCTCCACGCGGTCACGTCGTAGAAGTAGGGGAACGGCGTGTAGCTGTCCTCGTTGAGCATGGCCTGGATCCAGTGTTTCTGGCCCTGGGCCATGGGGATCCAGTACGTGCCCTTGGGCAGCGTGGTCCGGGCCGGCGCCCTGCCGTACTCCTTGAAGTCCGGGACGGTGGTCGCCTTGGCCAGCGTGAACACCTTGACGTCCATGCGCTGCAGTCGGCGCACGATCGACTCGACCGCGGCCTTCTTGGCGGGGTCGTCGGCGCGCAGGAAGTAGTGGCGCACCAGCCGGTCCGGCACCTGCGTGATGACCTCGTGGCCGGGGTTGTAGACCTGGTTCGGCTCCAGCTTGCCGGCGAGGCCCTGCTTGAGCGCCTCGGCGTACATGCCGTGCCAGGTGGCCAGGATGCTCTCCTTGTTCGACGCGGCGGCCGACAGGGACACCCACTGCGTGAGGTACTGCTCGAAGGTACGTGCGGCGATCGGGGAACTGCCGCCCTTCTCGTACGTCATGCCCGCGGCGTTGAAGCCCGTGGTGGGAACCGTGTCGCCGTATCCCATGTAGAACAGGTCGTAGACGTCCCGGTTGGTGAACGGGATGCCCCGCCGGGTGAACTCGTCGATCATCGACTGGCCGTACAGGTTGCTGATCCAGTCGTAGGCCGGTTCGGCGATGTCGTGGTAGATCGGGTCGGCGTTCGGCGGGAAGAAGTACGCCGTGCCGCTCTGCTCGTGCGCGTCGATGTAGAGCTGCGGCGGGTACTTGCGGAGCAGTTCGAGCTTGCCGTCGGTCTCGGGCTGGGTTCGGGCGAACCAGTCCCGGTTCATATCGAAGCCGTATGCGTTGCGGCGGTTGTCCGCCTCGCGGCCGTCCGGGTTCTGGATCGGCAGGACGACCACGGTCGCGTTGTCGAGGATGCGCTTGGCGGCGCAGTCGTCGCGGTCCGACAGGTCGTACAGGGTCTTGAGCGCCGCGTCGGCGCCGCTCTCCTCGTTGCCGTGCACGTTGCCGGTCACCCACAGAATGGCCGGGCTGCGCTTGGCGATCTGCTTGACCAGCGCCGACGGGGTGAGCGGGCTGCGCAGCGCCTTGATCGCCACTTCCGTGGCGGCGAGCGCGCCCTTGGTGACGTTGGCGGCCTTGCCGACGATCGCGTACTTCAGGGGACGGCCCTGGGCGGTGGTGGCCAGGGTGCCGGAGACGACGCGGTCGCTCGCCTTGTCGATCGCGCTCAGCAGCGTGTCGGACTCGGCGGTGGTGACCTCGCGCTCTCCGAGGTCGAATCCGAGAACGCTCTTGGGCGTGGGGACCTTGTTGAGGTACACGGGCGTGGTCTGGGTGGGGTCACACGTGCCGGATGCCTGCGCGGGGGTGGGGTCCGCTTGGGCGGACCCGGCGGGGATGGCGATCGCGAAGGCCAGTACGGCCGGTGCGACCACCTTGAAACGCTTGAGCATGTGATCACCGTGTCATCACCATTTGTCCATGACAAGGGTGATTCTTTATATCTGCGTGACTTGTGGGGCTATTGTCCGAGATGGCAACGCAGATCGTGTGTCGGTGATCACCATGCGCCACCGCCGCGAGGGCGCGACGGAGGCGGTTTCAGCCCGTGGAGATCCCCCCGTCGACGGGGATGACGGCTCCCGTCAGGTAGGCGCCGGCCCGGGAGGACAGGTAGATGGCCGCCCCCGCCATGTCGTCGGGACGTCCGATGCGGCCCAGCGGGACCTGGGTCGCGATCGCGGCGCGCGTCTGGGGATCGTCGAGCGCGAAGGCCATCATCTTCGAGTCGAACGGGCCCGGGGCGATGGCGTTGACCGTGATGAACTCGGCGGCCAGCTTGTGGGCGAGGTGGCGCGTCAGCATGTGGACGCCCGCCTTGGCGGCCGAGTAGGCGTAGTTCTCCACCCCCGGCACCCGGATGCCGTCGATGGAGCCGATGTTGACCACGCGGGCCGGGTCGTCGGCGGAGGCGGACGCGCGGAGCAGTGGCAGGAACCGCTGGGTCAGGTAGAAGACGCCCTTGACGTTGATGCCCCAGAGCTTGTCGAACGCATGCTCCGGGTACTCCTCCAGCGGTGCGCCCCAGGTCGCGCCCGCGTTGTTCACCAGGACGTCAAGCCGGTCCTCGCGCTCGGCGACAGCCGACACCAGCGTATCGATGCCCTCAGGTGTCGACAGGTCGGCGGGTACGGCGACGCATCCCAGCTCCGCGGCCGTCTTCTCGACGTCGGCGGCCTTGCGCGAGGAGATGTAGACGGTGGCCCCCGCCGCCACGAACCCGGCGGCGATCATCCTCCCGATGCCCCGGGAACCGCCCGTGACGACGACGGTCTTGCCTTCAACCGAGAACAGAGTCATGCCATCCGATGATGCCGTACGGTCCGGGCTCCGTCCATACCGACCGGTCGGTTCGTTCAGGGGTGCTGGCTGGAGACGGAGACGACCTCGCCGGTCATGTAGGAGGAGTAGTCGCAGGCGAGGAACACGATCACGTTGGCCACCTCCCAGGGCTCGGCCGGCCTGCCGAACGCCTCCTTCGCCGTCAGCTCGGCGAGCAGGTCGTCGCTGGTCACCTTGGCCAGGAAGGGATGCATGGCCAGCGACGGCGCCACCGCGTTGATCCGTATGCCGTGCTCGGCCGCCTCCAGCGCCGCGCACCTCGTCAGGGCCATCACCCCCGCCTTGGCGGCGGCGTAGTGCGCCTGGCCCTTCTGCGCCCGCCATCCGATGACCGAGGCGTTGTTCACGATCACACCGCGGCCCTGCGGGATCATGTGCTTGAGCGCGGTGCGGGTGCAGCGCATGGTCCCGTTGAGCGTGACGTCCAGGACCGCGTGCCACTGCTCGTCCGTCATGTCCACCAGGTCGGCCGTGCCGCCCAGGCCGGCGTTGTTGACCACGACGTCGAGGCGCCCGTGCGCGTCCATGGCCGCGTCGAACAGCGCGAGCACCTGCGCCTCCGAGGTGACGTCGCACGGCACCGCCAGCGGCTTCACGCCGGTCAGCTCGGTCAGCGAAGTGGCGGCCTCGGCCAGGCGGCGCTCGTGCCGGTCGGAGATGACGACCATGGCGCCCTCCTCCGCGCAGCGTTTCGCCGTGGCGTACCCGATGCCCGCGCCGGCCGCGGCCGTCACGAGCGTGACCTTCCCTTCGAGCAGCCCGTGCGCGCGTGGGTAGCCGGGTGTCATCTGAAGGCTCCTCTCGGGTCGTGCGCGCGCCGGGGCGAGCGCACGCGGGGGCTGGAGGCGCGCCGGTGTCAGCGGTCCCTGGGCAGGCCGAGCGTACGTTCGGCGATGATGTTGCGCTGGATCTCGCTGGAACCGGCATAGATGGTGTCGGCGCGGCTGAACAGGTAGAGCCGCTGCAGGTCGTTGAGGTCGTACGGCTCACCGCCGGTGACCAGCCCTTCCTTGCCCTGTACGGCCTGCGCCAGCTCGCCGAGCCTGCGGTGCCATTCCGACCAGTAGAGCTTGGCGATGGACACCTCGGGGCCCGGCTCGCCGGCCGACAGCGAGGTCATCGTGCGCAGGGCGTTGAACCGCATGATCTCCAGCTCCAGCCACGACCGTACGAGCCGGTCGCGCAGCACCGGGTCCCGCGCCGCGCCGGTGCGTTCCGCGGTCGCGATCACCGAGTCCAGCTCGCGCCGGAAGCCGATCTGCTGGCCGAGGGTCGAGGCGCCGCGCTCGTACCCCAGCGTCGCCATCGCGACCCGCCAGCCCTCGCCCGGGGCGCCCAGGATGTTGGCGGCGGCCGTGCGGGCGCCGTCGAAGAAGACCTCGTTGAACTCGCTCGTGCCGGTCAGCTGGACGATGGGCCTGACCTCGACGCCCGGCTGGTCCATCGGCACCAGCAGGTACGACAGGCCGCGGTGCCGCTGGGAGCCGGGCTCGGTCCTGGCGAGGAGGAAGCACCAGCCGGCCACGTGCGCCAGCGACGTCCAGACCTTCTGCCCGGTGACGACCCACTCGCCGCCTTCCAGGGTGGCGCGCGTCTGCACGCCCGCAAGGTCGGAGCCGGCGTCCGGCTCGGAGTATCCCTGGCACCACAGCTCCTCGCCCGCCTGGATGGGCGGCAGGAACCGGCGCTTCTGCTCGTCGGTACCGAAGTCGAGGATGGTCGGCCCGATCAGCCCTTCGCCGATGTGCCCCACCCGGGCGGGCGCGTCGGCCCTGGCGTACTCCTCGTGGAAGATCACCTGATCCTCCAGGGGCGCGTCGCGGCCGCCGTACTCCTTGGGCCAGCCGAGGCAGGTCCATCCGGCGGCTCCGAGGTGGCGTTCCCAGGCGACGCGCAGTTCGTGTCCCTCGTGCTCCCTGCCCGGACCGCCGAGCCCGCGGGCGCCGGCGAACCGGCCGCTCAGGTTCTCCTCAAGCCAGGAACGGACCTCCTCGCGGAAGCCGTCGCTCATGCCTGGAACCGGCCGTAGCCGCCGCGGAAGAACACCAGAGGGCCGTGGTCGGCGTGCGTGTCGAGGCCGTGCACGCGGGCCACGACGATGATGTGGTCGCCCGCGAGGTGCTCGGCCTCCACCGAGCAGTCGATCCACGCCAGGGCGCCGTCGAGGATCGGGCCGCCGCCGGGGGAGAGGGTCCAGCCGAGGCCGGCGAACTTGTCGCCGCCCTTGGCGGCGAGCTGCCTGCTGACCTCTTCGTGGTGTTCGGCGAGGACGTTGACGCACAGCCGTGCCGCCGACCGCAGCCGTGGCCAGCTTGAGCTGGTGTGCGCGACGCAGAAGGCCACCAGCGGAGGGTCCAGCGAGACCGAGGTGAACGAGTTGGCCGCCAGTCCGCACGGCTCGCCGTCCTGGTCGATCGCCGTGATGGCGACCACGCCGGTGGCGAAGCGGCCCAGCACGTTCCTGAAGTGCTGCGCGCCCACTCCGCCGCCGGGGCGGCCGTCGGCCGCGGCGGCCGGCTGCCCGTTGGCGGTGGGGCCCGCCTGCACGGCGGGCACAGGGGTGGGCTGCCCGTTCGCGAAGGGCGGCAGGGGAGGCGGGGGGATCGGACGGCCGTCGTGCACGGCGGTGGGGTGCCCGTGGGCCGCGGTGGCGCCGTGTGGCGCGATCAGCCGGGCCGTGTGGGTGCTCATCGTCGTACTCGCCTCCTTGGGTGGCGCCTGACTGCCCCCGGGAAGTGCGCTGCGGGGAGACCGCGCGGGGGACTGCTCCTCCATCGTATCCCTTACTTTACCAAGCGCTTGCTTGGACGATAGGAGCCGGACCGCCGGACTGTCAAGCCGGGCGCGCGTTTCCCCATGTCAGTGCGTCTCCTTGATCCCTCGGCCTCTTCCGCGTGCGGGATCGGCGTGACAAGCGTGCAACCTCAACCGTGGTTGAAGTCAAGCGGGCGCCGCTGCCACGGAGATCGTTGACATCATCACTGAGGCGCACCTAACCTCGAACCGTACAAGCGCTTGCTTGAGCGACCGACGCACCGGGGAGGCGGAGTGATCGGCACGGGCCTGGTGCGCGCGGCCTCCACGCCGGCGCGAGGCATCGCGCCGTGAGCGGCTTCCGCGACCGTACGGCGGTGGCCGGCGTCGGCTACACCGCGTTCTCCAAGAACTCCCGGGTCAGCACCCTGACGCTCGCCTGCGAGGCCGTGCTCGCCGCGCTGGAGGACGCCGGGCTCACCGCGGACGACGTGGACGGCATCGCCACCCACCGCGTGGGGGACTCGGCCGCGCCGTCCGTCGTCGGACCGGCGCTCGGCATCCACGCGCCCTCGTGGTACCTGGACCAGTTCGGCGGGGGCAGCGTCTCCCACTCCGTGATCGGCCAGGCGGCCCTCGCGGTCGCCGCGGGCGTCGCGGAGACGGTGGTCTGCTACCGCGCGATCAACGCCCGGTCGGAGTTCCGCATGGGCGGTACGGGCCGGGCGGTGCCCGTCAGCCCGGAAGTGCAGTACCAGGCGCCCTACGGGTACGTGGCCCCACCGCAGCAATATGCGATGTATGCACGCGCTCATATGCTGAAATATGGCACTAAAGCTGAACATTTTGGACAGCTAGCCGTCACCCAGAGAGCTAACGCCGCCAAGAACCCACGAGCCCTGATGCGCACGCCCATCACCATGGACGACTACCTCGGCAGCCGCTGGATCGCCGAGCCGTTCCGTCTCCTCGACTGCTGCCTGGAGACCGATGGAGCCTGCGCCCTCGTCGTCACCACGGCCGAGCGGGCCAGGGACCTGCGCCGCCCGAGCGTCCTGATCTCGGCGGCGGCCTGGGGAGGCGGCGACTCCTTCCTGTCCGGCGGCGAGAGCCGTGCCGACCCCACCGTCACCAGCGCGGCCGAGCTGGCGCCCCGCCTGTACGCCATGGCCGGCGCCGGGCCCGCCGACATCGACGTCGCCGAGCTCTACGACTGCTTCACCTACTCGGCGATCGTCCAACTGGAGGACTACGGCTTCTGCGCCAAGGGGGAGGGCGGGCCGTTCGTCGCGTCCGGGGCGACGGCGCTCGGCGGGTCCATTCCGGTGAACACCCACGGCGGCTTCCTGTCGGAGGGCTACGTGCATGGGGTGAACCACATCGCCGAGGCGGTCTCGCAGCTCAGAGGCGACGCGGGCGACCGCCAGGTGCCGGGCGCCGAGGTGGCGCTGTCCACCGCCCAGCCCGGCTACATCCTGCCGGCGACCTCGGCGCTGATCCTGCGGAAGGGCTGACATGATCAAGCCCGTGGCCGATCGCGACTCCGCCGAGTGGTGGGAGCGGGTCTCCAGGCACGAGTTCGTGATCCAGGCCTGCGACGGCTGCGGCACGCTCCGCTTCCCCGCCCGCGCGTACTGCCACCGCTGCCGGGGCCGCGAGTGGCACTGGCAGCCGGTCAGCCCCACCGGGCACGTCCTGAGCTGGATCGTCACTCACCAGCCGTTCCTGCCCGACACGCGCACGCCGTACACCGTCGTCATGATCACCCTCGCCGACGCCCCCGACTGCGTGATGGTGGGCAACTGGGAGTCCCACGAGGAGCCGGTCGCCGGCCGGCCCGTCCAGGCGTCCTACACCTACGTGGACGAAGGACTCTCCCTGATCGGCTGGCGGCCGTTGTGAGGATCGCCGTCCTGGCGAAGCAGATCCCCGCGTTCGAGCGGATGCGCCTCGTGGAAGGGCGGCTCGAACGGGTGGGCGTCCCGCTGGAGATGAACCCGTACTGCCGTCGCGCGGTGGCCAAGGGGGTCGAACTGGGCGGCACCACCGTGATCACCCTCGGTCCGCCGAGCGCGGAGGAGGTGCTCAGGGAGGCGATCACCTGGGGGGCGGAGCGGGGGATCCTGGTCACCGATCCCGCCTTCGCCGGCTCCGACACGCTCGCCACCGCCCGCGCCCTGGCCGCCGCGATCAGGCTGACCGGCCCGTATGACCTGGTCATCACCGGCCTGAACTCCGTGGACGCCGACACCGGCCAGGTCGGCCCCGAGGTCGCCGAGCTGCTCGGCCTTCCGTTCCTCTCGGGCGTCCGAGAGATGGCCCTCGACCGCGTCCAGGACGCGATGGCGACCGAGGGCGAGGGGCACTCGGGCGTCACGGGCGAGATCGACGCCAGGTGCGAGCGCGACGACGGCTTCCTCCACGTACGGGCCCGGCTGCCGGCGGTGATCAGTGCGGCCGAGCGGCTGTGCGACCCGTGCAAGGTGCCCGCGGACGAGCGCGCCGACTGCTCGGGACGCATCCGCACGCTCACGGCGGCCGACCTGGGCGAGGGGCCCTGGGGCGCGGCCGGCAGTCCCACCGAGGTGGGCGACATCCGCATGCTCTCCGTGCCCCGCCACCGCGTCGTGCTCTCCGGGCCGGTCCGCGATCAGGTCCGCACGGCCTGCGCCCTGCTCAGGGAGAACCGCCTCACCGGCGACAGGATGGCACCGGCCGTGCCCGCCGAGCGGCGGACCGGGTCGGGGGCGATCGTGGCGGTGCTCGGCGAGCCGGGACGTCCGAGGATCACCAGGGAGCTTCTCGGCGGCGCGGCCGCCCTGGCCGCGAAGCTGGACGGCGCGACCACGCTGATCACCACGGAACCGGCAGGGACGCAGGGCGAATGGTGGGCAGACTCCGTGGTGGGCCTGTGCGCGGCCGGCCCTTCCGGCGTCCAGGGCGAGCAGATGGCGTCCACGTCGGTGATGGAGGGCATGACGCCGGAGGACGTCGCCGAGGCGGCCGCCGGCTGGGCGCGCGAGGCGAGGCCGTGGGCGATCCTGGCGCCGGGCACATCCTGGGGTCGCGAGGCGGCCGGCCGGCTCGCCGTACGGCTGGGCGCGGGGCTCACCGGCGACGCCGTGGAGCTGGAGGCGGTCGACGGGCGCCTGGTGTGCTGGAAGGCCGCGTTCGGCGGACAACTCGTCGCGGCGGTGACCTGCCGCACGCAGATCCAGATGGCCACCGTGCGGTCAGGCGTGTTCCCCGTGCCGGAGGCGCGGCACGGCGCGGTGGCACCTGTCACGGAGGTCCACACCCTGGCCAGGAACCGGGTGTCGGTCACCGGATGGATCACCGACGACGATCCCTCGCGCCTGGAGACGGCCCGGGTCGTGATCGGCGTGGGACTCGGGGTGGATCCGGCCCGCTACGACGAGCTGGAACCGCTGCTGGAGCCGCTCGGTGGCGAGCTGGCGGGTACGCGCAAGGTGACCGACAGGGGCTGGCTGCCCCGGTCACGGCAGATCGGCATCACGGGCCGCTCCATCGCGCCTGAGGTGTACGTGGTCCTGGGTGCGTCCGGGCGGTTCAACCACATGGTGGCCGTGCGCGGCGCCAGGTTCGTGATCGCGGTCAACCCGGATCCGGAGGCGGAGGTGTTCCAGTCGGCCGACGCCGGCATCGTGGCCGACTGGGCCGAGGTCGTTCCGCTGCTCGCCGAGGAACTGCGCCGCTCGCTGCCGGCCTGACCGGCCTTGACGGCCGCCTCGCCCGGGATGACCGTGATAACGGAAGTGTCCTGGCGGGCGTGGGGGACCCGCCAGGACACGTTCCGCCCCGGCGCGACTTCCAGGACCCCGGCGAGGGTTGGGGTCCTGGCCGTCGTTTACCGCACGGAGTCGGTGGGAGGCCGGTCGTCCGCCTGGTCCTCGGACGCTTCGTCAACCGGCCTTCGGAAACGGCGCTTGATGAGCTGGGCGGCGCCGACGGGATCGGCTGCCGGATGGGTCATGGTGAGGCCGTCCTCGTTCCAGACGAACGAGCCCTTCCTGCACCACACGGTCAGGTCGGTTGTCACCGAGAGCACGGACATCCCGTTTCCGCTGCTCTGGTAGGTGTGGGTGAAACCCTCACGGTGCAGCGCGTAGCGCAGTAGACGCGTCGCCTCGCGTGGATCGTGCCAGGGCAGATACGGGGTGCCCGCTCGAACCGCCAGCACAGGCCCTCACCTCCTCGCCGACCCTTTGATGGATTTGTACCAACGTTTGGATAATGCGGTGTGGAGAGCCTTGGGTCAAGGGGTTGTTTGCTGTCAGATCGAGATCGTCTAGATTCGTAGGTACAAAAGGACGCAACCGTAGGTGAGATTTGGCACGGTCGACGCTGTACCAGCAGGTGGCCGGCGAGCTGCGCAGGGCCATCTATTCCGGCGAGCTCGGGCCCGGGGCCCAGCTGCCGACGGAAATGGACCTTATGGACAGCCATGAGGTCAGCCGAAACACGGTACGACTCGCCCTGGCCGAGCTCGAGAACGAGGGTCTGATCACCCGGATGCGCCGTCGCGGCAGCTTCGTCCGTGACCGCCGCGCGTTGCTGATGCGTCCCCAGGACGAGCTCAGCGCCTCTCCCGGCGTGCTGCGCAGGGAAGCCTTCGCCGACGCCGTCACCAAGGAGGGCCGCAAGCCCGGGCAGGAGATCGAGGTCTCCATCGTGGAGCCTCCCGAGGAGATCGCGGCCAGGCTCGAGCTGGAGGAGCACTCGGTCGCGGTGGTGCGGCGCCGCCTGCGATATGTGGACGACCAGCCCTACAACACCAACGACTCCTACTTCCCGCACGCCCTGGTCCGGGACTCCGAGATCGCACGCCCGGCCGACATCACGCGCGGGGCCAACCGCGTGCTGGAGGAGCTGGGCCACCGCCAGGTCCGCGTTGTGGATGACATATCCGCACGTATGCCAACTCCAGAGGAATCCACCCGTCTCCAACTCGAACCTGGTACCCCTGTTGTCGTATATGTCCGAGTTGGTTATGACCGTGAGGACACCCCGGTTCGGGTCGCCGTGTCGGTCCTTCCTGCCGACAAGCATCTGATCAGGTACGAGCTCGCACTGAGCTGATCTCGCGCGCGCCGCGCACGCCGTGACCCGGCCGCGCCGTCCCGCCTCCGGCGCGGGCTGGGGCCGCCCCTCGGCTCACGATGCCCGCCGGCCCTGCGGCGAACGCCGTTGACACAGGCCTTCACTGATAGGACCGTGCGCCCCCGATCGAGCACGTTGCGTGTTCGAGGCGCTACAGGTAGCGACGAAAGGATGATCGATGCATTCCGACACCCTCCACCCAGCAAGGTCACTCACCCTGCGTAACGCCACCCCTGACGACCTCCCAGGAGTGCTGGCACTCCTGGCCGACGCGGCAGGCTGGCTGCACGGTCGCGGCATCCGGCAGTGGCCGGTCGGCGGCTTCCCCGCCGCCCGGATCGAACCGCTGATCGCCGAGGGCACCTTGTACGTGCTGGACGACGAAGAGGACCGGGAAGGAGGCAGGCCGCACGTTCCGGCGGCGACGCTCGCGCTGGACGGCCACGCCGACCCTGAGTTCTGGAGGCGCGGCGACCACCCGGAAACCGGCCTGTACGTCCACAAGCTGGCCGTCAAGCGGTCCTTGTCCGGTCAGGGCATGGGAGAGACCCTGCTCGACTGGGCGACCCTCCGCGCGGCGTCCAACGGGCTACGGTGGCTGCGGCTCGACTGCTCCAAGAACAACCCGGGGCTCCAGGGTTACTACCGGAAGCTGGGGTTCCGGCATGTCCGCACGGTGGACCTCCCGCACCGCGCCTCAGGCGCGTTGTTCCAGCGGCCCGCCGACCTGGCCTCACCCGCCGTTCCGCATCCGCGCAGGCGCAGGGCTTCGCGAGCGTACTCCGGATGAGATCAGGCCATAGCGGACGCTCTCGGCTGCCGGGAGAGATCATGCACTAGCCGTCCAACCCCGGACAGGTGAGGGCCTGTGGGCGGTAGCGGTCCAACTCGGGACAGGAGGGTCCGATAACCTCTGGACCCATGACCGGATCGCTGCTCGAGGTGATCGCGCTTGACGTGCGCGACGCCGTGGCCGCAGAGGAGGGCGGCGCGGACCGCCTGGAGATCGTGGCCGACATGTCCGTGGGCGGGCTGACCCCCGCCCCGGAGACCGTCGCGGCGATCGCCAAGCAGTCCGCGCTGCCCCAGATGGTGATGCTCCGTTCCAATGGGGGGTTCACCGCCACGCCCGAGGAGCTCGAAAATCTGGAACGGGACGCGCGCACCCTGGCCGACGCCGGGGCGGCCGGTTTCGTCTTCGGGTTCCTCGACGAGCACGGGGCCGTCGACCTGGCCGCCACCGAGGCCCTCATCCACGCGGTCACCCCCCTGCCGTGGACGTTCCACCGTGCCGTGGACCACGCCGCCGACGTCCAGGCGAGCTGGCGCGCCGTGCGGCTCCTGCCGAACCTCGCCACCGTCCTCACCTCCGGCGAGGTGTCGGGCATCGCGGCCGGGCTGCCCGTGCTGCGCTCCCGCGCCGAGGCGGGCGACGCGCCCCTGATCCTGGCCGGCGGCGGGCTCAAGCCGCATCTCGTCCCCCCACTGCTGGACTACGGGGTGCGGGCCTTCCACGTCGGCAGCGCCGTACGGGAGTCGTGGTCCCACCACGTCGACCGCGAGCGGGTCCGGCGGTGGCGGGACCTCGTGGACACGATCTGACGTGCGCACCACCCTCGGCGACCACCACGTCCCCGGATTCGGCGTGACGCTCGCCGAGCAGGCCGAGCGCTACCCCGGCCCCACGGGCGAATGGCAGCCCGTGCACACGGTGTACGTCCCCGCCGACCGCGTCGACCGCCACACGGTCCGATCGTGGGGAGACGCGGCCCTGGGGCTGCTCGAACGCCACCTCCCGGGGGACGCCGAGCTGTCGCCGGTGTTCGGGCCGCTCCCCGCCGGCCTCGCGGCGGCGGTGCGGCGCCGTGTGGTGCTCAAACTGGCGGGTGAGCCCGTCGAGGACCTGCGCATCGACTTCGAGGACGGGTACGGCGTGCGTCCCGGCGAGGAAGAGGACGCCCACGTGCGGAACGCGGCCGAGACGGTCGCCGCGATGCACGCCGAGGGCACGCTGCCGCGGCGCTGGGGGCTGCGGGTCAAGTCGTTCGCCGACGGGGACGCGGCGCGGAGCCTGCGGACGCTGGACGGCTTCCTGACCGGGGTGACGGAACACCTGGGCGAGATCCCCGACGGCCTGACGATCACCTTCCCCAAGGTGCTGATGGAGGCGTATCTCGGGCAGTTCGCCTCGCGCCTCGCCGCGCTGGAGGAGGGCCTGGGGCTGGGGGAGGGGACGCTGCGGTTCGAAATGCAGGTGGAGGCGCCGCAGACGGTGATGTTCCTCATGCGCTCGCGGGACCTGGTGCCCTCGCTGGGCGGGCGCCTCGCCGCGGCGCACTTCGGGGTGTTCGACTACACCGCCGCCTGCGGGCTCTCTCCGGCCGAGCAGCGACTCGACCACCCGGTGTGCGACCACGCTCGCGAGGTGATGCGCACCGCGCTGGCGGGCACCGGAGTGGAACTGTCGGACGGCTCGCTGGCCGCCTCACCCTCCTCGGACACCACCGAGGACGTACACGCGCTGTGGCGCGCCCACGCCGCGATGGTCCGCCACTCGCTGCGCAACGGGTTCTACCAGGGCTGGGACATGCATCCCTCGCACCTCGTCAGCCGGTACGCCACGGTTTACGCCTTCCACCTCGCGAACCACGAGGCCTACGCCGAGCGGGTACGCGCCTGGGAGGCACGGCGCGGCGCGGGCGGCGGCGTGATGGACGAACCGGCCACGATCAAAACCCTCACCGCCACCCTCCACCGCGCCCACCTGGCCCTAGGCGACCCATCCACCACGGACGCTTAGCCCACCGCCACACGTACGCGCTCACCAAGACAAGCGATGCGAACCCGCCGGAATGGACGTTTTTCGCCCACCCGGCACCCGGTTGGGTGGTGGGCCGGTGCTTCCCACCCGGGTCGGGGCGTCCGATGGGCGGCGGGCTGGGTGAGGGAGTGGCAGGGCGGGTGGGTGAAGTGGCGGTTCGGGCGGGTGGTTGTGTGATGGGTTGGTTCGCCCTCCCGGCACCCGGTTGGGTGGTGGGCCGGTGCTTCCCACCCAGACTGGGGCGTCCGATAGGGGCGGCGGGCCGGTGGGGTGGGCGGCGGGCCGGCTGGGCCATCCGAGTGCGCGGTTCCCATGGCACGACCTTTGACTCCGGACGTAATGTTCGCTGCAGACTTCGCAGTCGCCCGCTGGTTACCGAGCTTAACCGTGGGTAATCGGTCAAGTCCTGAGAGTGTGATAATGGCTGAGCGTAAGCCGGTTCTCTATGTGATCGCTTGTGGAGGACGGCCGGCGGGGGAGCTTCCCAGGCTGGTGGAGTACATGAGGGGAGAAGGCTGGACGGTCTGCGTGGTGGCGACTCCCTCGGGGACCAAGTTCATTGATGCTCAGAGATTGGGCACGCTCACGGGATATCCAGTCCGAAGCGACTACAAGAGACCGGAAGAGCCGGATATCCTCCCCGCGCCCGACGCTCTCGCCGTCGTTCCCGCGACCTTCAATACGATCAACAAGTGGGCGCAAGGAATCAGCGACACTCTGGCGCTTGGCCTCTTGAACGAAGCACTCGGGCTCGGCCTGCCGATCATCTCCGTTCCATGGCCCAACGTCGCCCTCGCGCGCCATCCGGCGTTCACGGCCAGCATCGAGTTGCTCCGGGCTTCGGGTGTCACGCTCATCCTCGACTTCGGCCGTCTCCCCGCACCCGACTCGGGTGCCCCTGGCGCCGCATCGTTTCCCTGGGAGGAACTCCGCAAGGAACTCCATGCTGTGCGATCGCGCCTGGGCACTTGATCCAACGCGTATCTCCGGCCCCGACTCTCTAGGGGCGGGGGATGCTGCGGAGGTTGGCGCGGGCCAGGTCCAGCATTTTGCCGACGCCGCCGCTGACGACGATCTTGCCGGCGGCGAGGGCGAAGCCCTTGATCTGGGCGGGTGTGACCTTTGGTGGCATGGCTATGACGTTGGCGTCGGTCACCAGGTCGACCAGGTAGGGGCCGGGGGACGCCAGGGCGTGGGACAGGGCCTCGCGGACCTGTGAAGGCTGCTCGACGCGCACCGAGGGGATGCCGGCCGCCGCCGCGATCGCCGCGTAGTCGACCGGGTCGTGGTCGGTCTGGTAGTCGGGAAATCCCTCCACCAGCATCTCCAGCTTCACCATGCCGAGAGAGGAGTTGTCGTACACGACGATCTTCACGGGCAGGTCGTGCAGGCGCACGGTGAGCAACTCGCCCATCAGCATGCCGAGGCCGCCGTCCCCCGACATCGAGATCACCTGGCGGCCCGGGTAGGCGAACTGCGCGCCGATGGCGTGGGGCAGCGCGTTGGCCATGCTGCCGTGCAGGAAGGACCCGATGACCCGCCGCCTGCCGTTCGGCGTGATGTAGCGGGCGGCCCATACGTTGCACATGCCGGTGTCCACGGTGAACACCGCGTCGTCGGCCGCCAGGTCGTCCAGGATGGCCGTGGCGTACTCCGGGTGGATCGGCACATGGTGGTCGACGTCACTTGTGTAGGCGTCGACGACGCGTTCGAGGGACCGGGCGTGCTCGCGGAGCATTCGGTCGAGAAAGCCCCTGTCGGTCTTCCGGTCCAGCAGCGGGAGCACGGTGCGCAGCGTCTCGCGGACGTCGCCGTGCACGGCGACGTCCAGGGGCGTGCGGCGGCCGAGCTTGATGGGGTCGTGATCGACCTGCGCGGTGTGCCGCTGGGGCAGGAACGCGTCATAGGGGAAGTCGGTGCCCAGCAGCACCAGCAGGTCGGCCTCGTTCAGCGCGTCGTAGCAGGCGCCGTACCCCAGCAGGCCGTTCATCCCGACGTCGTAGGGGTTGTCGTACTGGATCCACTCCTTGCCGCGCAGGCTGTGCCCCACCGGGGCCAGCACCCTGGCGGCCAGCGCCATGACCTCCTCGTGGGCGTCCTGGCAGCCCGCGCCGCAGAAGAGGGCGACCTTCTGGGCGGTGTTCAGGGCGTGGGCCAGCGCCCGCACCTGAGAGGGCGGAGGCATCACGACGCCCTTCTCCTCGACCAGCGTGCTGGTGCCCGTGCGGTTCGCGGCGGGCAGGGCGGCGACGTCGCCGGGAAGCACCACCACCGAGACCCCGCCCCTGCCTTCGGCGTACTGCATGGCGATGCGCAGCACTCTCGGCATCTGCTCCGGCCGGCTGATCATCTCGCAGTAGTGGCTGCAGTCGGTGAACACCCGCTCGGGGTGGGTCTCCTGGAAGAAGCCGGTGCCGATCTCCGGTGACGGGATGTGCGAGGCCAGCGCCAGCACCGGTGCGCCCGTGCGATGGGCGTCGTACAGCCCCTGGATCAAATGGGTGTTGCCGGGGCCGCAGCTTCCCGCGCAGACCGCGATGCTCCCGGTGAGCTGGGCCTCGGCCGCGGCGGCGAACGCCCCCGCCTCCTCGTTGCGCACATGTACCCACTCGATGCCCTCGGCCCGGCGGATCGCGTCCACGATCGGGTTGAGGCTGTCGCCCACGACACCGTAGACGCGGCGCACGCCGCCTTGGCGCAGTACCTCGACGAACTGCTCGGCGATCGTGTTCACCACCGGGCTCCCCGGACGGCCCGGCGGGCATGCGAGTGCGTCTGCGTGGTCATGGAACGGCCCCCTGTGCGGATGGTCCGGCCGGTCCGCGCCGTGGCACGGTGCCGCCGTCCCGATACTCCTTCCGCTCCGAACGCCCCGCAAACGTCACCGGTCGCGGTGAGTCACCATCTGGTCACGGAGACGGCCCGTGCCGCGTGGTCAGTGGGAGAGCGTGCGCCCGAAGGCGGCGAGCATCGCCGAGCGGCCGACCAGCTTGACGTGCTCCCCGCGTCCGAGCGAGGTGGCCAGCGACGCCTCCGCCGCCTCGATGGCGAGCCACTGGTCGTAGGTCACGGGCGTGACGCCGCGCGCCGCGAGCAGATCGTCGAGCCGGGTGGCCGGGGCCGCGCGCTCGGGGCGCGAGCCCAGGTCGGCGAGCAGCGTGCGCACGGTCTCGGCGGCGTCGGACTTGTTGGTGCCGATGACCCCGGTGGGCCCGCGCTTCAGCCAGCCTGCGACGTACTGCCCCTCCGACACCCGCCCCGCGACGTTCGGCACGGTCATCGTCGCGCCGTCGAACGGCACGCCCGGCAGGGCGACGCTCTGGTAGCCCACCGAGCGCAGCACCATGCCGACCGGGATGGTCTCGAACTCGCCGGTGCCGGTGACCCGCCCGTCGACCAGCTTCGTGCGCTCCAGGCGCAGCGCCTCGACACGCGAGGAGCCGAGGATCTCCACCGGACGCAGCCAGAACCGGACGTCGAGCCGGCGCGGACGCCCCGTGGCACCGCGCGCGCACCAGGCTCGCAGGACCTCCACGTTGCCGCGGATCTGCCGTGACAGCTCGCTGACGTCCCCGCTCCCCGCCTCTTCCGGGCGGACCAGCACGTCGCAGTTCGGCAGGTCGCCCAGTTCCCTGAGCTCCTTGAGCGTGAACTTCGCGTGCTCGGGGCCGCGTCTGCCGATCATGTGAATGCCCGTCACCTGGCTCTTCGCCAGGCGGTCGAGGACCTCCTGCGGCACGTCGGTGGACCGGAGCTCCTCGGCGGTCTTGGCCAGGATGCGCACCACGTCGACCGCGACGTTCCCGACACCGATCACGGCCACCTCGGTGCTGTCGAGGGAGAAGGTGTCGGGCGGCATGTCGGGATGGCCGCAGTACCAGTTGACGAAGTCGGTCGCGGCCACGCTGCCGGGCAGGTCCTCGCCGGGGATGCCGAGATGCCGGTCGACCATGGCGCCCGTGCAGTAGACCACCGCGTCGTAGCTGCCGGTCAGGTCGTCGACGGTGATGTCCGAACCGAGCTCCACGCCGCCGAGGAACCGCACAGAGGGCAGTTCCAGCACCTTACGAAGGTAGCCGGCGATGGACTTGATCGAGGTGTGGTCGGGCGCGACACCGTACCTGACCAGGCCGTACGGGGTCGGCAGCCGGTCGAGCACATCGATCTCGACGGGCTCGCCCGCCTGCTTGGTCAGCGCCTCGGCGGTGTAGATCCCGGCGGGACCCGATCCCACGATCGCCACGCGGAGCGACATGTGGCCTCCTTAGCGGGACCCGTCGGCCCCACATCGTCATGGAGCAGATTCTCGCGGAACGCGGTCCTTCCGGCCAGACTCGCACGCGGCAGGTGATCGAGATAATCCAGTTCGGTCATCCCCGGCCGGTCTCGGCCGGCCGGTCGCCGGGCGGCGCCTCCTCGGCGGCCCTGGCACGGAGCAGGCGTTTGTCGATCTTTCCGTTCGCGTTCAAGGGCAGCGCGTCGACGACGATCACCTGGCGGGGCACCTTGTAGTTGGACATGTTCCCTCGTGCCCAGTTTATGATCTCGGCGGGGTCGGGTGCCGCGCCGGGCCGGGGCACCACGTACGCACGTCCGGCCTCGCCCGAACGCCCGTCGGGGACGCCCACGACGGCCGCCTGCGCCAGATCGGGCCGGTGCAGCAGCAGGCTCTCGACCTCGGCAGGTGAGACGTTGAACCCGTTGACGATGAACAACTCCTTCTTGCGGTCGACCACCGCCAGGTTGCCGCGGGCGTCGAGCGTGCCGATGTCGCCGGTGTGCAGCCAGCCATCCCGGATGACCTCGGCGGTCTTGTCGGGCTCGCCCCAGTACCCGCGCATCACGCCGTAGCCGCGTTGCAGGATCTCCCCCCGCTCGGCGGTCGGCACCTCCTTGCCGTCGTCGTCGACGATCTTGACGTCGATGCCCGGCACCGGCCTGCCGGTGGAGGAGGCGATCACCTCGACCGGGTCGCCCGCGCGCGTCATCGAGACGACCGTTCCCTCCATCAGGCCGTACGCGTTGATCACGCGTTGCAGGCCCGCCTCACGGAGCAGCCGGTGGATCAGCTCCGCGGGCACGGCCGCGGCGCCGCAGATCGCGACACGGACGGAATGCCCGGTGATGTCCACCTCGTCCAGGAGGCGGTGGAAGAGGGTGGGAGCCCCGGCGAGGATGGTGATGCGCCCTTCCAGGACCAGGTCGCGGAGCCCACCGGGGGTGAACACCTTGACGGGCATGAGCGTGGCGCGCCGCATCACCCCGGCGACCAGGCCCGCGTTCAGGCCGAACCCGTGCGCGAACGGGGCGATCACCGGGTAGCGGTCGCCCTCCCCGAGGGTGACGATCTCGGCCCAGTCCCAGTAGCCGCGCACTACCTGCCCGTGGTCGAGCATCACGCCCTTCGGCGTGCCCGTGGTGCCGGAGGTGGACATGATCTCGCACAGGTCGTCCGGGCGCACGGAGAGCGCCCTCGCCTCGGCGTCCTCGTCCGCGATCAGGTCGCCGGCGGCGAGCACGCGGGACGGCTGGAGCGTGCCGGGATGGCGCAGGCCCTCGGGCACGATGGCGTGGCGCAACTCGGGAAGCCCGGCGAACGGCCGCTCCACCCCGGGCTCTGTCGCGCCTGGGCTCCGTGCCGGTCGCGGTGTGGGGCCAGGGTCCCCGGCCGGTACCGGCGTGGTGGTGGGTGCTCCCGCGGCCGCGGCCAGCACCTCGGCGAACGGGGGAGCGCCGTCGAGGTTGTCGCCCATGATCAGCACGGTGGCGCCGGTCTTGCCGAGCACCTCGGCCGCCTCGATGCCCTTGTAGCGCGACGACAGCGGCACGATGACCGCGCCCGCGTCCCAGATCCCGTAGGCGCCCACCGCCCAGTGCACGTCGTTGAGCCCCCAGATGGCCACCCGGTCGCCACGCTCGACGCCGAGCGCCATGAGCCCTTTGGCGACCATGGTGGCCCGGGCGCGAAGCTCGGCGAGCGTCAGGCGCACCTCGCCGTCGACGATCACCGTGGTCTCCGGGTGGCGGGCCGCCTGGTCGCGCAGCATGCGGGGGATCGTCCCCCAGTCCGGCACGGCCGCCACGCCCGTGCCGCCGGGCCCAACGTCTGTCTCTTCGGGAACCATGGTCGCGCCTCCCGGACTTCGTGCTTCCCGTCTAGTGAGCTATGGCGGTGCGGTCCCTGCCGAGATGGTGGCCCCGGGCGTCGGAGACGGTGCCGGGACGTGCCGTCTCGGCGACCTCGCCGGACACCTCCACACCCAGCTTGATCGGGGTGAGCGCCGACATCGACTGCTCGATCCTGGACCTCCACATCGGGTTCCCGATCAGGCTCTGGCGGTTGAAGGAGACCCTCAGTGTCGCGGAGTCGAGCGTGCCCTGGCGGGCGATCGCGAGATCCCAGTGGGAAACCCCGTCGATCTTGGCCAGGGCCTTCTCGATGCGGGGCAGCGACAGCCATACGCCCCTGATCAGAACGTGGTCGCCGACCGTGTGGGACGGCGCGGGGATCTCGGCCGCGTCGCCCACCTGGGCGACCTGCCCGGTGCGGATGACGGCGTCGCCGAGCGCGGAGTGGGCGGACGGCGTGAGGACCAGTTCGGCGAGCCCGCCGGACCCCTCGAAAGGCGAGTCCTTGTCCAGCGAGGCGAGGCCGAGCAGCCCGCCGGCCAGTGGCGTCAGCGGCGCGGTGTCGGAGTCCCGCCACGCCAGCGCGCCACCGCTGTAGGGGTTCGCGTAGACCTCCGTCACGCCGGCCTCGAACTCGCCGGCCAGGTGGCTCAGCGTGCGCCGGGAGGCGATCTCGCCGACGAGCACCAGATGCCGTAGCCCGAGGTCGAGAGGGTCGAGCAGGAATTCCAGGTGCAGCCGGGAGAGGAAGTCCATCGCGCCCGTAGGCGTGATCACCAGGGTGGTGGCGCCGAGCGACTTGAGCGCGTGGTGCAGACGCATGCGGCCACGGGGGCCGACCGATGCGGAGGCGGCGGCGGCCTCGGCTCCGGCGGCGGCCCACAGCGCTCCGGCGGGCTCGCCCAGCGCGACGACCACCCTGTCCCGGTCGCCGACCCCCGCCGCCGCCAGCGCCCGCGCCGTCAGGCCGAGCGCGGCCGCGTGGTCGGCGGCGTCCAGCGGCCAGGCGCTCGACGCGTCGGGCGCGACCTGCAACAGGCCGGTGGCGCCACGAGCGGCCTTCCCGAGCTCGTCCCTGGTCAGCCAGCGGGTCGGCGTCAACGCACGACCTCCCCCATGAAGAGCTCGATCGAGTCGCGTACGCGGTCGTTGGCGAGGCCGCCCACCTGGGCCTGCAGGATCAGGTCGGTCGCGCCGGCCTCGGCGATGCGGGCGACGGCCTTGCGTGAGCCCTCCACGTCGTCGACGACCACCATGAGGTGCTCGCGCAACGTCGCCATCGCCTCTTCGGGCGGCAGCCCGGCGGCGAGCTGGCCGAGGACCTTGTGGGTGGCGTGCCGGGCGTCGTAGTAGTCGGGCGGTGTGACGAGGTTGACCTGGCGCCGGATGTACCACAGGACCGGGTCCGCGGCGGTCTCGATGGCCTCCTCGCGGGTCGGCGCGACGTACCACGGGATCATCAGCGCGATCCTGCGGGTGGCGGGGTCGAAGCCGTTCTCCGCGAGGCATTCCTTGTACCGCGCGATGTCCGCCGCCACGTCGTCGATGCCCTTGAGCATGGTCATGCCGAGCAGGTTGTACCCGTGCTTGGCCGCCGCCAGGTAGCCCTCCAGGGAGGTCGACGCGACCCATACCGGGGGATGGGGCCGCTGGGTGGGCCGCGGGTAGACGGCCACGTCGGGGATCTCGAAGAACTCGTTCGAGCGGCTGACCGGCTCGCCGTCGGCGTTCCAGATCGCCAGGACCGCCTCCAGGGAATCCTCCCAGATCTTGCGGGACTGCTCGAACGGCCGCTGGAAGGCCTGGTACTCGAGCGGGGACGCCCCCCGGCCCGTACCGAACTCGACGCGCCCGTTGCTGAGCACGTCCAGGGTGGCGACCCGCTCCGCCGTGCGGATGGGGGACTGGAAGGGCAGCAGCACCACTCCGAGGCCCAGGTGGATCCGCTCGGTGCGCTGGGAGATGGCGGCGAGGATCAGATCCGGCGCCGACGAATGGGAGAAGCCGCGGGTGAAGTGGTGCTCCACGAACCACGCGGTGTCGCATCCCAGGCGGTCTCCCAGCACCACCTGGCCGATCACGTTCTCGAATGCCTGCCGTTCCACCTCGCGGGTGCGCCCGCGGACCTCCAGTTCGTATCCCAGGCTGATCCGTAGGGACGTCATCCGCGCCTCCGTTCCACCACTCGATCGGTCTAGTTAACCAAGCGCTCGCTTGGCGAGATTACCAGCCCCGATGAGCGTCAACAAGCCGACGCCCCGCCGCGCCGGCCCTGGAACACCGTCTCGGACAGCCGCTCGCGGTGTGCCTGCGGCGGCCCGAAGAGCTGGGCGTCGGCGGTGGCGCGCTTGAAGCAGAGATGGGCGTCGTGCTCCCAGGTGACTCCCAGGCCGCCGTGGATCTGGATGTTCTCCCCGGCGGCCGCGAGGTAGGCCTCCGTGCAGTACGACCCGGCGATGGCCGCGCGTACGGGAAGCTCGTCGTCCGTCGCGGCCGCGGCGGCCTGGGCGGCGGACCTCGCAGACTCCACCATGAGCAGCACGTCGGCGAGCTTGTGCTTGATCGCCTGGAAGGACCCGATCGGGCGGCCGAACTGGTGGCGGTTCGCGGCGTGGGCCACCGACGAGGCCAGGCAGCGTGCGGCGCCGCCCACCTGCTCGGCCGCGAGTCCGGTCACGCCGAGCTCCCGCACCCGTCCGGCGGGGCCGGCGTCCCCGAGGCGCTGTACGGGGGCGCCGTCGAAGGTCAGCTCGACGAGGGGACGCGTCTGGTCGAGGGTGACGTGCGGCCTGCGGGCCGTGGGCCACGCCTGGACGAGGAAGCCGCCGGCGTAGGCCAGGACGATCTCCCCGTCGAGGGCGTAAGGCGCGGTGCCGTACAGGGTGTCCCCGTCGAGGCGCAGGTCCGCGTCGCCGGGCAGCACCAGGGTGGCGGTCGCCGAGCCGTCGGCGATGCCGGGCAGCAGGCGGCGCATCGCCTCCTTGTCCCCGCACGCCTTCACGGCCTCGGCCGCGAGCACGACGGTGGACAGGTAGGGAAGGGGGGACAGCGCCCGGCCGAGCTCCTCGCAGACGACCGCCACCTCAGCCATGCCGCATCCCGCCCCGCCGTACTCCTCCGGGACGGCGAGACCGGCGACTCCGATCTCGCCCGCGAACCTCCGCCACAGCCGGCGGAGGGCGTCGCGGGGCTCCCCGCCGCTCGCCCGGCCGCCGGGCGTCGTGGTGGACGGGCCCACGTCGCGCAGGAAGTCCCGTACGGTGGCGCGGAGGTGGCGCTGCTCCGCCGTCTGGTCCATGGGGCCAGCCTAACCAAGCGATTGCTTGGCCAACAGGGCTCCCGGGCAGGATAGGGGGCGTAAAACGGGCGACGCCCGCGCGAGACTCGATAGCCTGTATACCTGTCAATCCCCGCGACCGAGGAGTAGCCGTGCTGCTGCGTATGTCCACCCTGTTCCTGCGCACCCTGCGTGAGGATCCGGCGGACGCGGAAGTGCCGAGCCACAAGCTGCTCGTCCGCGCCGGTTATGTCCGTCGCGTCGCCCCGGGAATCTACTCGTGGCTGCCCCTCGGCAAGATCGTCATGGAGAACGTCGCCCGCGTGGTGCGCGAGGAGATGAACGCCATGGGCGGCCAGGAGGTGCTGTTCCCCGCGCTGCTGCCCCGTGAGCACTACGAGACCACCGGCCGCTGGACCGAGTACGGCGACACGCTGTTCCGGCTCAAGGACCGCAAGGGGGGCGACTACCTGCTCGGCCCCACCCACGAGGAGATGTTCACCGACATGGTGAAGGGGGAGTACTCCTCCTACAAGGACTACCCGGTCATCCTCTATCAAATTCAGACGAAGTACCGCGACGAGGCGCGTCCTCGGGCCGGCATCCTGCGCGGCCGCGAGTTCATCATGAAGGACTCCTACTCCTTCGACCTCGACGACGACGGCCTCAAGCGCTCGTACGAGATGCACCGCGAGGCCTACATCAAGCTGTTCGACCGGCTCGGCATCGACTACAAGATCGTCTTCGCCATGTCCGGCGCCATGGGCGGCTCGGCCTCCGAGGAGTTCCTGGCGCCCTGCGTCACCGGCGAGGACACGTTCGTGGCCTGCCACAACTGCGGATACGCCGCCAATGCCGAGGCCGTCATCACGCCGGCGCCCCCCGCCGTGACCGCCGAGCACCCCGCGACCCAGGTGCTCGACACTCCCGACACCCCGACCATCGACACGCTGGTGTCCTTCGTCAACGAGCGGTACGGCCTCGGTGTGACCGCCGCCGACACCCTCAAGAACGTCGTGGTCAAGGTGCGCACCCCCGGCTCCAGCACGACCGAGACGCTGGTCGTCGGCGTGCCCGGCGACCGCGAGGTCGACTTCAAGAGGCTGGAGGCGGCGCTGTCTCCGGGTGTCCCCGAGATCTTCGAGGGCGGCGACTTCGCCAAGCACCCCGGCCTGGTGCGCGGCTACATCGGTCCCCAGGTCCTCAAGGACCTCGGCATCCGCTACCTGGTCGATCCCCGCGTCGCCGCGGGTTCCTCCTGGGTCACCGGGGCCAACGAGCAGGGCCGGCACGCGGCCCACGTCGTGGCGGGCCGTGACTTCGAGCCCGACGGCACGATCGAGGCGGCCGAGGTGCGCGCGGGCGACGCCTGCCCCCGGTGCGCCCACCCGCTCTCCATCGACCGCGGCATCGAGATCGGCCACATCTTCCAGCTCGGCCGCAAGTACGCCGACGCGGCCGGTCTGGATGCCCTGGGCCCCGATGGCAAGCCCATCCGCATCACCATGGGCTCGTACGGCGTGGGCGTCTCACGCGCCGTGGCCGTGCTCGCGGAGCAGAAGTACGACGAGCTCGGCCTGGTCTGGCCCCGCGAGGTGGCGCCCGCCGACGTGCACATCGTCGGCACCGGCAAGGACGATCAGATCGCGGTGGCGCTGCGGCTCGCCGAAGAGTGCGAGGCCAGGGGCCTGCGCGTGCTGGTCGACGACCGAAGCGGCGTCTCGCCCGGCGTGAAGTTCAAGGACGCCGAACTGCTGGGCGTTCCGACCATCCTGATCATCGGCCGTGGGCTGGCCCAGGGCGTCGTGGAGCTTCGCGACCGCAGGACCGGCGTCAAGGAAGAGATCCCCCTCGCCGAGGCCACCGAACGCGTGGTGACCGCCGTGGGCTGCGACCAGCGCGGCTGATCACCCTCCGAGTCCCGCGCTAGGGGCCGGCCCAGGATGCGCCGCATCCTGGGCCGGCCCTCGGCGTCCGCGATGGCATCGCATGCGAGGGCGCATTGCGAGGGGAGCCCACCGCCTCTCGGCCCGGGGTGGCGAGCTCCCCTATCACGCGCCGTTCCAGCTCAATGCTGTACGGCACGCGCTTTCGATATCGTGCTTTCGTCGATGTCCTTTAGCTACGGCTGCTGCCGAGGGTCTTGCGCCAGTGGAATCCGCCGGGCAGGTTCACGGTGACGGTGCGTCGCCCGTCCGCGGTCTTGGTGACACGGAAGCCACGTCCGCCAACGCTGTGCCCGACACCGCGCCGAGACAGGTTGAGCCTGAACGGCCCCATCTTGATCGACTTACGGTAACTCCAGCCCATGTGTCCCTCCGTGTTCTCCGATGGACACGCAACTACCCCGAATGCCGCCTGCAAACGTGGACGTAAGGCCTAAATCATCTACTGGTCAAGGGAAACCGGGGGAGAGGTGCGTGGTTCCCCCCTCTGCGGCGCGGTGGGCCGACCGGCCGGCCAGCCGGGCAGGGTGGCGATCGTGGGACGCCAGCCGTACCCCCGGACCGTGCATTCCTGCATGGCCAGCGCGGCCAGCCGCCGCAGCGAGGAGTCGTCGACGGCGGCGAGTTCGAGGTAGGCGGCGGTGACGCGGTCCTCCACCAGCGCGGCGAGGCGCGCCGCGTCACGCGCGGCCTTCACCGGGAAGGGCAGGTCGTAGGCGGCGCCGGACTCCGACGGCGTGCCGCCCCTGGCCGTGATCAGGGCCCTGATCTGGTCGCGCCTGGCGCGGTGGGCGTTGAAGCCGGCGGACGCCGACGACCGCTGCCCGCCGCTGGTGCGGGCGCCCACCAGGCCGTAGGCGTACACCGCCGCGTGCTCGGCGTCGAGCACCTTGTTCAGCCCCTGCAACGCGTCGGTCACGATGCCCTCGCCAGTGCGGTGGCGTGCGCGGCCTCGCAGGCGCCGATGCTGGCGAGAAGCTGCGCCAGGGCGGGGGAGACGTCACCGATCTGGCGGGGCCGGGTGGCCGCCGCCCTGCGCTCCAGGTCGCGCAGCCGGCCGACCGAGACCTTGGCGACGGTGGGCGGGGAGCTCGCGGGCGCGGAAGGGGCCGGCGAGGCGGTGGTCGGAGGCGGGCCGGACGGCAGGCGTCGCCGCAGTTCGGCCAGGTGGGCCTCGTGGCGCTGCTGGAAGGGCCGCAGCACGGCGGCGAGCCTGGCCTCCGCGTGCCCGGCCTGCCGGTAGAGCGCCACCATCTGCTCCTTGTCCGCGATGACCTTCGTGAGCAGCACGGTCTCGCGGTCGGGCGGCTTGGGCGCCACGGGCGGCGGGGTCTCGGTGGGCGAGCACCCGGCGACGGCCGCGGCGACCGCTCCTGCGGCGGTCCCGCGCAACACCGCGCGCCGGGTCAGGGCACGCTGACGCACGGTATGGCCTCCCGTGGATGACGGCTTTTCCTGGCTTGGCACATAGCATCGTACGGCGCGTCGCCGGGTGGGTAACCGAGTGACGCTCTTTCCGCGCCCTGGTGTCGATAGGCTGGTGAACCGTTGGGCGAGGTACGCCTTCGGCCGTCCCGCGGGATGGACGATAATTCAACTGGGAGGTCAGCATGGGCGCCGACGCTCGACGTGACCGCCTGATCAAACTTCTCGAGCCCGTCGCCACGGCGCAGGGTCTCGATCTCGAAGACGTCACGATCACCCCCGCGGGCAAGCGGCGGCTCCTGCGGATCATCGTGGACGGCGACGACGGTGTGAGCCTCGACAAGGTCGCCGACGTCAGCCAGGCGGTGTCGCAGGCGCTCGACGACAGCGACGTGATGGGCGGCAGCCCATACGTGCTGGAGGTGACCTCGCCCGGGGTCGACCGCCCGCTGACCGAGCCCCGCCACTGGCGGCGCGCCAAAGGCCGGCTGGTCAAGGCCGACCTGCACGACGGCACCTCGGTGGAGGGCCGCATTATTGCCGTCGACGACTCCGGCGTCGAGCTGGAGGTCGGGGGCACAACACGCCGGCTCGGCTGGGCCGAGCCGGCCAAGGGCCGGGTGCAGGTGGAGTTCCGCCGGCTCGACGGAGATGAGCTAGACGATGAACAAGACGCCGGCGACGACGGCGACGAGGGCTGAGGGGGAGCCTTGTGGACATTGACATGAGCGTCCTGCGCAGCCTGGAGCGGGAGAAGGACATCTCCTTCGACCTGGTCGTCAAGGCCATCGAGGACGCATTGCTGATCGCGTACTTCCGTACCGAGGGGGCCGCCTCCAAGGCGCGTGCCGAGCTCGACCGCGTCTCCGGACACGTGATGATCTACGCGGCGGAGCTCGACGACGAGGGGCAGGTGGTCAGGGAGTACGACGACACCCCCGGCAACTTCAGCCGCATCGCCGCGACCACGGCCAAGCAGGTGATCCTCCAGCAGCTCAGGGACGCGGAAGACGAGATCAACTTCGGCGAGTTCGCCAGCCGCGAGGGCGAGCTGGTGGCGGGCGTCATCCAGCAGGGCAAGGACCCTCGGGTGGTGCTGGTCGACCTCGGCAAGATCGAGGCCATCCTGCCGCACAACGAGCAGGTCCCCGGCGAGGAGTACATCCACGGCGAGCGGCTTCGCTGCTATGTGGTGCAGGTGAAGAAGGGGCACAAGGGGCCGTCGGTCACGCTGTCCCGCACCCACCCGAACCTGGTGAAGAAGCTGTTCGCCCTGGAGGTCCCCGAGATCGCCGACGGCACGGTGGAGATCGCGGCGATCGCCCGCGAGGCGGGTCACCGCACCAAGATCGCGGTGCGCTCGCGCCGTGGCGGGGTCAACGCCAAGGGCGCCTGCATCGGCCCGATGGGCTCGCGGGTGCGCAACGTGATGACCGAACTGCACGGCGAGAAGATCGACATCATCGACTGGTCGGACGATCCTGCCGACTTCGTCGGGAATGCTCTGTCGCCCGCGCGGGTTTCCCATGTTGAGGTCATCGATCTCGAGGGCCGCGTGGCCCGGGTCACCGTGCCCGACTACCAGCTTTCGCTGGCGATCGGCAAAGAGGGGCAGAACGCCCGTCTCGCCGCCCGCCTCACCGGATGGCGCATCGACATTCGTCCCGATACCGAAGCGGCGGCGACGGGGGATGCGGTCGGTCCCGCCGATGCGTCTACAAGGTAAGCTTGAATACGGTGGCCGGGCGGCCCCGCTGAGAACATGCGTGGGCTGCCGGGTTCGCACGGTAAAGTCCGAGCTGCTCCGCCTGGTGGTGGTCGAGGGCGAGATCGTTCCCGACCAGCGAGGACGGCTGCAGGGCCGGGGTGCCTATGTGCATCCGGCTCTCGGTTGCCTGGAGCTCGCCGAACGTCGCCGGGCGTTTCCGCGCTCGTTCAGAGTCGCGGGACCGCTCGACGTGGCGTGTCTGCGGGCTTCTCTCGCGGGGCTTGACGTCGAGTAGGGCCGGGTGAATGGTTACCAACTGTCATGTAGGACGCCGAGTCGATAGGCGGGTCAGATAGCGATGAGCGCCTGATGAGCATGCGGCGATGAGTACGTCTAGGTAGCGACGGTCCGGCGGCACAGCCTCCCGGGCCGAGTTAGGGAGTGCAGTGGCGAAGGTCCGAGTCTACGAGCTCGCCAAGGAGTTCGGAGTCGAGAGCAAGGTCGTGATGGCCAAGCTCCAAGAAATGGGCGAGTTCGTGCGATCGGCGTCTTCTACGATAGAAGCGCCGGTGGTCCGCAAGCTTACGGAGGCGTTCTCCAGGGGATCCTCCGATTCCAGGGGCGGCGACAGGTCGTCGTCCAGGGCGCCGTCGAAGGCGTCCCCCCGGCCGGCGCAGAGCCCGGCCGGCAACGGTGCGTCCGCACCGGGTCAGTCCGCTCCGCGCCCGGGCCCCAGCCCGCGGCCAGGTCCGCGACCCGGTCCCGCGAACGTCGCGCCGCGTCCGCCCGTTCCGATGCCCCATGTCAGCCAGCCTCCGCAGGAGGCTCCCCGTCCGGCGACGCCGCGGCCCGAGGCCGCTCGCGCCGAGACGGTCCGTCCCGAGGCCGCGCGCCCTGAGACGGCGCGTCCGGAGGCCGCCCGTCCCGAGGCGGCTCCCGAGGCCGCCCGTCCGGCCCAGCGTCCCGACGTCCCGCGTTCCGAGGCGCCCCGCTTCGAGGCTCCTCGCACCGACGCGCCTCGCCAGGCGGCGCCGGGCGGGCGTCCCGGCGCCGGTCCGAAGCCGGGTCCCCGGCCGAGCCCGGCGCAGCAGCGTCCCGCGGCGTCCTCCGCTCCTGGCGGGGGCGCGCCCGGTGGTGCTCCGGCGGGTCCGCGTTCCGGCGCTCCGGCGTCCGGTGCCCCGCGGCCCGGTGGCCCGAAGCCGGGTCCTCGCGGCCCGCGCCCGGGCAACAACCCCTTCTCGTCCAACGCGAGCGGCATGGGTCAGCGCCCGGCGCGTCCCGGCCGTGACGCCGGGGCTCCTCCCGGTCGTGACGGTGCTCCTCGTGACGCCGGTCCCCGCGAGCCGCGCCGTGAAGGCGCCGGTCCTCGCGAGCCGCGTCGTGACGGTCCCCGCGACGGCGCGATGCCGCGTCCGCCGGGCGCTCGTTCCGGTCCTCCTGGAGCGGCCGGCCCGCGTCCCGGTCCTGGCGCGGGTGGCCCCCGTCCCGGTCCCGGTGCCGGTGGTCCCCGTCCTGGCGGTCCGCGTCCCAACCCGATGATGATGCCCTCGCGCCCGTCCGGTCCCGGTCAGGGTGGCGGCGGTGGCGGCGGCGGTCGTCCCGGTGGCGGCGGTGGCCGTCCCGGTGGCGGCGGCGGTGGCGGTCGTCCCGGTGGCGGCGGCGGCGGTGGCGGCGCAGGTCGTCCCGGTGGCGGCGGCGGCTTCAGCGGTCCCCGCACGGGTGCCGGTGGTCGTCCCGGTGGCGGCGCCGGCGCAGGTGCCGGTGGCGGCGGCGGTTTCGCCGGTCGTCCCGGTGGCGGCGGTGGCCGTGGCCGCGGTGGCACGGCGGGTGCCTTCGGGCGTCCCGGCGGCCGGCCGACGCGTGGCCGCAAGTCCAAGCGCCAGAGGCGTCAAGAGTTCGACAACATGCAGGCGCCGTCGATCGGCGGCGTGCAGGTTCCCCGTGGCACGGGCCAGACCCTGCGCCTTCCTCGCGGAGCCTCGCTGTCCGACTTCGCCGACAAGATCGGTGCGAACCCCGCGTCGCTGGTGCAGATCATGCTGCACCTCGGCGAGATGGTGACCGCCACCCAGTCGGTGAACGAGGAGACGCTGCAGCTTCTCGGCGCCGAGCTGAACTACGCCATCCAGGTCGTCAGCCCGGAGGAGGAGGACCGCGAGCTTCTCGAGGCCTTCGACATCGAGTTCGGCGAGGACGAGGGCGACGAGAGCGACCTCGCGGCACGCCCGCCGGTCGTGACCGTCATGGGTCACGTCGACCACGGTAAGACCAAGCTGCTCGACGCCATCCGCAACACCAACGTGGTGGCTCGCGAAGCCGGTGGCATCACCCAGCACATCGGTGCCTACCAGGTCTCGACCGAGCACGAGGGTCAGGACCGGAAGATCACCTTCATCGACACCCCGGGTCACGAGGCGTTCACCGCCATGCGTGCCCGTGGTGCCCAGGCGACCGACATCGCCGTGCTGGTGGTCGCCGCCGACGACGGCGTGAAGCCGCAGACCATCGAGGCGCTCAACCACGCCCACGCGGCGAGCGTCCCTGTGGTCGTGGCGGTCAACAAGATCGACAAGGAGGGCGCGGACCCGACGAAGGTGCGGGCCCAGCTCACCGAGTACGGTCTGGTGGCCGAGGAGTACGGCGGCTCGACGATGTTCGTCGACATCTCCGCGAAGCAGGGTCTCGGCATCGACGACCTGCTCGAGGCGATCCTGCTGACGGCCGACGCCGAGCTCGACCTGCGCGCCAACCCGACGATGGACGCCCAGGGCATCGCTATCGAGGCCCACCTCGACAAGGGCCGCGGTCCCGTGGCGACCGTGCTCGTGCAGCGCGGCACCCTGCGGGTCGGCGACTCGATCGTCTGTGGCGAGGCCTTCGGCCGCGTCCGGGCGATGCTGGACGACAACGGCGAGCAGGTCACCGAGGCCGACCCGTCGCGTCCGGTCCTGGTGCTTGGTCTGACGGCCGTCCCCGGCGCCGGCGACAACTTCATCGTTGTCACCGACGACCGCATGGCCCGTCAGATCGCCCAGCAGCGGGCGGCCCGGCAGCGCATCGCCGACATGGCGAGGTCCAGCCGCAGGCGCACGCTCGAGGAGCTGTTCAGCGACCTGGAGAAGGGCAAGGTCGACGAGCTCAAGCTCATCATCAAGGGTGACGTCTCCGGTTCCGTCGAGGCCCTGGAAGACGCTCTGCTCAAGATCGACGTCGGCGAGGAGGTGCGCCTCCGGGTGCTCCACCGTGCCGTCGGTGCGATCACCGAGTACGACGTCAACCTGGCGATCGCGGACGACAACGCCGTCATCATCGGCTTCAACGTGCGCCCCGAGGTCCGGGCGCGCGACCTGGCCGAGCGCGAGGGCGTCGACATCCGCTACTACTCGGTCATCTACCAGGCGATCGAGGAGATCGAGGCGGCCCTGAAGGGCATGCTGAAGCCGGAGTTCGAGGAGGCGCAGACCGGCACCGCGGAGGTCCGGGACGTCTTCAAGGTTCCGAAGATCGGCAACGTGGCGGGCTGTCTGGTCCGCTCGGGCACGATCACCCGCAACAGCAAGGCCCGCATCATCCGCGACGGTGTCGTCGTGGCCGACAACCTGACCGTCTCGTCGCTGCGCCGCTTCAAGGACGACGCGACCGAGGTCCGCGAGGGCTTCGAGTGCGGTATCGGTGTCGGGTACAACGACATCAAGATCGACGACGTCATCGAGACGTTCGAGATGCGGGAGAAGCCGCGCGCCTGATAGTGCGAGAAGTAGGGCGGCGGGTGTCCGTGGGTTCGCTCCCACGGACACCCCCGCTTTCCTTCGCGCCGAGGTCGCGGCGACAGCCATGTACATAGGTGCTCTGACTCTGGACATCCTGCTGGGCGACGTGCATTCGCTGAAGCAGAAGCGTTCCGTGGTGCGTCCTCTCGTCGCCGAGGTGCGTCGCCGGTTCCCGGCGGTCGCGGTGGCCGAGACGGGCCACCTCGACCTCCACCGCCGTACGGAGATCGGTGTCGCCGTGGTCTCGGCCACGGCCGCCAACTGCGGTGAGGTGCTCGATGCCTGCGAGCGGCTGGTGACCTACCACCCCGAGATCGAGGTGCTGTCCGCGCGGCGACGGCTCATCAACGAGGACGAGGATTAGGGCCCGTGGGAAGCCATGCTTCCCGCGGGCCGTTAATCAGTAAAGCGAGTAAAGCGAGCAAAGAGGGGGAGCGCGATCGTGGACGCAGCACGCGCCCGTAAACTTGCGGACCGCATTCAGCAGGTTGTCGCCGAGATGCTGGAGCGGCGGATCAAGGATCCCCGTCTCGGCTTCGTGACGGTGACCGACACCAAGATCACCGGTGACCTGCGCGATGCGACGGTCTTCTACACCGTGTTCGGCTCCGAGGCCGAACGTGCCGACACCGCCGCCGCCCTGGAAAGCGCCAAGGGCGTCATCCGCTCCGAGGTGGGCCGCCAGACCGGTGTGCGTTTCACCCCGACACTGACCTTCAGCCACGACCCCCTTCCCGACAGCGCCCGTCACCTCGACGTGCTGCTCGCCGAGGCCAAGGCCCGTGACGAGGAGATCGCCAAGAAGGCCGAGGGGGCCGTCCACGCCGGCGAGCCCGACCCGTACCGCAAGCCCGGCGAGGAGGACGAGGAGGGCGAGGACGACCTGCTCGGGGAGGCCGCAGCCGAACCGACCGACCGCGCGGGGCGTTCCACACCGTGATGTCCGGCGCACGACCTTCCTCGCGGCCTCCTGCGCCGGCGGTGCGGGAGGCCGACTGGCGGCGGGCCACCGAGCTGGTGCTGGGCGCGAGCGAGGTCGCGCTGGTCTGCCACGTCGCCCCCGACGGGGACGCGCTGGGCTCGATGCTGGGCCTCGGCATGGCGCTTCGCCGGGCGGGGAAGCGGGTGAGGGCGTCGTTCGGCGACCGCCGGTTCGCGGTGCCGCGCCTGCTGCGCTTCCTGCCCGGCCAGGACCTGCTGGTCGAGCCCGCCGCCTATCCCGCCGAGCCCGAGCTGATGATCAGCTTCGACGCGCCCACGGTCGACCGCCTCGGGCTTCTCGCGCCGAACGCCGGCAAGGCCCGGGAGCTGATCGTGGTGGACCACCACCCTTCCAACACCGGGTTCGGCAGCGTCCCGCTGGTCGACCCCTCGGCCGCCTCCACATCCATGCTCGTGGAGGAGCTGCTGGGGCGCCTCGGCCTCCCGATCGACCGCGACATCGCCACCTGCCTGTACACCGGCCTGGTCACCGACACCGGCTCGTTCCGGCACGCCTCCACGACTCCGGCCGTGCACGAGATGGCGGCGCGGCTGGTCGCGACCGGCCTGCGCACCGACGAGATCGCGCGCGAGCTGTGGGACCGTTCCCCGTTCGCCTACCTCAAGGTGCTCGGGGCGGTCCTCGACCGGGTCACGCTCGACGCGGGCGCCGCCGATGGGCTCGGCATGGTGTGGACCTACGTCGCCCGTGCCGACCGGGCCGCGTACTGCCTGCCCTACGACGAGTGCGAGGGCATCATCGACGTGATCCGCCGCACCGACGAGCCCGACGTGGCCGTGGTGCTCAAGGAGGACGACGAGGGGGCCTGGCAGGTCTCCACGCGCTCCAAGGGCAAGGTGGACGTCGGCCGGGCCTGTATCGCCATGGGCGGCGGCGGGCACGTGCGCGCGGCGGGCTTCACCTCGCACGACCCCCCTGAGGAGACCATCGCGAGGTTCCGCTCGCTCCTCGGGCCCTCGGCGTCCGCGTCGCCCGGCCCCTCCACCTGATCTTCCGGTTCGGCGATGCGCCGATGAGCTTCTTCGAGGATGTTCCGATGAGTACGGCGGGCGGCAACAGCGGCGCGGCACCTGACACCTCCGGCGTCCCTCCGGAGGACGGCTCCTCCGGAGCGGC
Source organism: Sphaerisporangium flaviroseum (assembly GCF_039537005.1). Lineage (NCBI taxonomy): Bacteria > Bacillati > Actinomycetota > Actinomycetes > Streptosporangiales > Streptosporangiaceae > Sphaerisporangium > Sphaerisporangium flaviroseum. The sequence goes on from NZ_BAAAZR010000008.1 coordinate 145,516, forward strand.
CCCGGCTCGTACGGCCCGGGTCAAGCGGCCCGCCCCGCCGAGCGGGCTGATCATCGTGGACAAGCCCGCGGGCTGGACCTCCCACGATGTGGTGGGCAAGATGCGCCGCCTGGCCGGCACGCGCAAGGTCGGGCACGCGGGCACCCTGGACCCCATGGCCACCGGAGTGCTGGTCGTCGGCGTCGAGAAGGCCACTCGCCTGCTCGGCCACCTGACGCTCACCGAGAAGGGTTACGACGGCACGATCCGGCTGGGGGAGACCACCAACACCGACGACGCCGAGGGCGAGGTCCTCGCCCGGTCCTCGGCCGCCCAGGTGGCCGACGAGGCGATCAGGGCCGGCGTGGCCGCGCTCACCGGTCCGATCATGCAGGTCCCGCCGCAGGTCAGTGCCATCAAGGTGAACGGCGAGCGCGCCTACAAGCGGGCCAGGGCCGGCGAGGAGGTCGAGCTGCAGGCCCGTCCGGTGACCGTCCACGCCTTCGAGATCACCGCGATCCGCCGCGAGGGGGACGCGATCGAGGTGGACGCCTCGGTGAGCTGCTCCAGCGGCACCTACATCCGCTCGCTGGCGCGCGATCTCGGTGCGGCGCTCGGGGTCGGCGGGCATCTGACCCGGCTGCGCCGCACCCGGGTCGGGCCGTACGACCTGTCGGTGGCCCGGACGATCGAGCAGCTCGCGGAGGCGTGCGTGATCCTGCCGATGGCCGACGCCGTGGCGGCGGCCTTCCCCCGCATGGACGTGTCCGAGGACCAGGCCAAGCTGATCGGCCACGGAGGGCGGCTGCCCTCGGCCGGGCTCGGAAGCGGGCCGATCGGCGTGTTCGGACCTGACGGCACCGTGCTCGCCCTTGTGGAGGAGCGCGGCAGCACCCTGCGGCCCCTCGCCGTTTTCGTCCCCTGATCCCGGAGCGGTGCGGCGGCTCGTCCCAGCACCTCACGGCACCTCGAAAGGCGCCCATGTTCCCCGACCTCCCGAGCTACCGGTGCTCCTGCGGGCGCCGCCCCACCCCCTCGGTGGAACGGTGGCGGTGCGACTGTGGCGGGCTGCTCGACCTGCCTGCCGCCGCGGTGACCTGGAGTCCGCGTCGCGGCGACCATTCCCTGTGGCGGTACCAGGACGCCATCGCCGTGCCGGGCCGCGAGCTCAGCCTGGGCGAGGGCATGACCCCGCTGGTCGGGGCGTCCCCGGACGGCGAGGAGGGGGTGCGTCTCAAGGTCGAGTACGCCTCCCCGACGGGGTCCTTCAAGGACCGGGGCGCGGTCATGCTGGTCGCGCTCGCCCGGCTACTCGGCGCGACGCGGCTGGTCGCCGACAGCAGCGGCAACGCCGGCACGGCCGTCGCGGCGTACGCGGCCCGCGCCGGCCTGGCCGCCGAGATCTTCGTGCCGGCCGGCACCAGCGACAAGAAGCTCCTGCAGATCCGGGGGCACGGCGCCCAGGTGACGGTGGTGGACGGATCGCGCGAGGACACGGCCAGGGCCGCCGTGGAGCGGGTGGAGGCGACCGGCGCCTTCTACGCCAGCCACGTGTACAACCCCTACTTCTACGAGGGCACCAAGACCTACGCCCTTGAGGTGTTCGAGCAACTCGGCGAGACCGCTCCGGCCACGCTGGTGCTTCCTGCGGGCAACGGCACGCTGGTGCTCGGCGCCTACCTGGGGTTCGCGGGACTCCGCGCGGCCGGGCTCGTCGATCGCCTTCCGCGCGTCGTCGTCGTGCAGGCGCAGCGCTGCGCCCCGCTGGCGGCGGCGTTCGCCGCGGGCAGGGAGGACGTCGAGCCGGTGACCCCTGAGGCGACGGTCGCCGAGGGGATCGCCATCGCCGCCCCGCCGCGAGGCACGCGCATCCTGGAGATCGTCCGTGAGACCGGTGGCGCGGTCGTCACCGTGACCGAGGAGGAGATCGCGCGGGCGCACGCCGCTCTCGCCGCACAGGGGCTGTGGGTGGAGCCGACGGGCGCGGTCTCGTACGCGGCCGTGCGGCGGCTGCGCGCCGAGGGGTCGCCGTTCATGGAGGGCGCCGTCGTGGCCCCGCTCTGCGGCTCCGGCCTGAAGGCGTCCCTGTGACGGCGCCACGGCGTCCCTGTGACGGCGCCACGGCGTCCCGGGACGGCACTTGGGCCGGTGCGATATCCGGGGGCGTACAGGGCTGAACGGTAGGCTGAGGAACCGCCATGGCACGCCGGGCGGAGCCCGCCACGAGGAGTTCGCATGAGTTCAGCGGCCGGTCGCACGCCCGAGAAGGCGGGGGCCGAGGACCTGTCGGCCATGGTGCCCGACGCGTGGCTTCTGCTGATCTACAAGGTCCCCTCGGAGCCCTCGCGAGTACGCGTGGCCGTGTGGCGCGAGCTCAAGCGGCTCGGCGGCCTCTACCTGCAGCAGGCGGTCTGCGTCTTCCCGCGCATGGGGACGATCGAGGAGGACCTCCGGCAGATCCGGCAGCGCATCGAGACCCTGGGCGGCATTTCCTACTATTTCCCGATCTCGACCGGTGATCGTGAGCAGGACGTCACGCTGGTCCAGAACTTCCAGGACATGGCGGGGAAGGAATACGCCGAGATCATCGAGGAGTGCCAGACCAAGTTCGTCAAGGAGATCGAGTTCGAGCGGTTCCGCGACAACTACACGTTCGAGGAGTCGGAGGAGATCCGGCAGGACCTCGACAAGATCAAGCGCTGGTTCGAGAAGGTCGTGGGCAGAGACTGGTTCGGCGGCCCCGGCCGGGGCGAGTGCGAGCGGTGGCTGACCACCTGCGAGAGCCTCCTTGAGGACTTCGAGCAGGACGTCTACGAGCGCACCGGCGGCACCGGCCGGGCGGGCGAGTGAGCGGGCCCCTCGCCCGTCGCCTCATCCCGCTGGGCTACCCTCGTCCCCGTGCGGAGAAAACCGCTTCGCATGGCAGGCTTGGGTGAGCGTGACCATCAGCACAGGAGCGAGGTCGAGGTGCAGGGCTGGCACGGACTCGACGACGTGCCCGGAGACTGGGGCAGGTCTGTCATCACGATCGGGGTGTTCGACGGTGTGCACCAAGGTCATCAGCGCATGGTCGAACGCGCCGTCGCCATGGCGGCGGAGCTGGGCCTTCCCTCGGTGGTGATCACCTTCGACCCCCATCCGGACGAGGTGGTGCGGCCCGGGAGCCACCCACCCCGGCTCACCACGGCGCGGCACCGCACCGAGCTGCTCGGAATGCTGGGCGTGGACGCGGTGTGCGTGCTGCCGTTCACGCTGGAGTTCTCCCGCATGACCCCCGACGAGTTCGTCCAGGCGGTGCTCGTCGACCGGCTGCACGCCGCCGGGGTCGTGGTGGGGGAGAACTTCCGGTTCGGCCACAAGGCCGCGGGCGACCTGGAGACGCTGCGCCAGCTCGGCGAGAAGTACGACTTCGTCGCCGAGGGGGTTCCCCTGGTGAGCAACGGGGAGGCGATCTCCTCCAGCCTCATCCGCGAGCGCCTGGCGGTGGGCGAGGTCGAGGCGGCGGCCGAGGCGCTCGGCCGGCCGCACCGCGTGGAGGGCGTGGTCGTGCGGGGCCATCAGCGGGGAAGGGCGCTTCTGGGCTACCCCACGGCCAACGTCGAGTCACCGGCCTTCACGGCGATCCCGGCCGACGGCGTCTACGCGGGCTGGCTCCAGTGCACGCAGTCGCCTTCGCCCTACGAGGGCGAGCGGTGGCCGGCGGCGATCTCCATCGGCACCAACCCGACCTTCGAGGGTGTCGAGCGCACCGTCGAGGCGTACGCCCTCGACCGCGACGATCTCGATCTCTACGGCGCCCACGTCGTCGTCGACTTCGCCGTACGCCTTCGCGACACGCTGAAGTTCGACTCCATCGAGGCCCTGATCGAGCAGATGCACCTCGACGTCGCCGAGGCACGCCGCCTCACCCGCGGTTGACCGACGCGAGCCGTCCGTGGCGATGGTAGCCTGACGTGTCGGCTCGGTTTCGGCGCGATGCGCGCTGCCCGCCGACGGTTACGGCGACTGTAGGTACGCACGGTCGTTCGTGAGCAATCATCTGACGCGTGCCCGTAGACAGTTGAAGGAGAGCCGTGTCGCTCGACACCGCCGCCAAAAAGCAGATCATCGAACAGTATGGGACCGTTGACGGTGACACCGGGTCCCCCGAGGTGCAGATCGCGCTGCTGAGCAAGCGCATCGCCGAGCTCACCGAGCACCTCAAGACCCACAAGCACGACCACCACAGCCGCCGTGGGCTGCTGCTGCTGGTCGGCCGTCGCCGCCGGCTCCTGAAGTACCTCATGAGCAAGGACATCACGCGCTACCGCACCCTGATCGAGCGGCTCGGCCTGCGCCGATAGTCTAGGAGGGAGCGGCTCGCGCCGCTCCCTCTCTAATATCGGGGGCAGGCCTCCCCGATAGCGAGAAGCCCGGTCGGCGCGTCGGAGCGCGACGCGAGACCGCTTCTGAGCAAACTGGCCTCGAGCAAGACAACTGAACAGCCGAGAAAGTGCCCCGCGTCCCGCACAAGCACAACGCGCGTTCCCGTGACGCCTGCGGGCCGGTCCTCGGTAGTGGCTTCCGGATGTCGACGGCGCATATGCCGTGCAGACCGGGTGCTTCGATCGAAGACCGGCGCTGCACATGACGGGGAGCCGGCATAACGGAGCCGGGCACGAGCGAGCCGACCGCGACTACACCGGTCGGCCGGCGAGTGCCTGAGCGAGTGCGATCACAGCACGGACGCGGGCGACCGACACAAGGAGGTCCCCCGTGGAGGGTGTCCACAGCACGGAAGCCGTTATCGACAACGGCTCATTCGGCACGCGTACCATCCGGTTCGAGACCGGGCGGCTCGCGCGCCAGGCGGCGGGAAGTTCCGTCGTCTATCTGGACGACGACACGATGGTCCTGTCCGCCACCACCGCGTCCAAGCATCCCAAGGAGAGCCTGGACTTCTTCCCGCTCACCGTGGACGTCGAGGAGCGGATGTACGCGGCGGGCCGGATCCCCGGCTCGTTCTTCCGTCGTGAGGGCCGGCCGTCCGAGGACGCCATCCTCACCTGCCGTCTGATCGACCGCCCGCTGCGTCCGTCCTTCGTCAAGGGCCTGCGCAACGAGGTCCAGGTCGTGGCGACGATCATGGCGCTCAACCCCGACCACCTGTACGACGTGGTGGCCATCAACGCGGCCAGCCTGTCGACGCAGCTCGCCGGCCTGCCCTTCTCCGGCCCGATCGGCGGCGTCCGCGTCGCTCTGATCAACGGCCAGTGGGTGGCGTTCCCGACCCACTCCGAGCTGGAGGGCGCGACCTTCGACATGGTCGTCGCCGGACGGGTCCTCCCGGACGGCGATGTCGCGATCATGATGGTCGAGGCCGAGTCAACCCGCGACACCCTCAAGCTGGTCAACGAGGGCGCGGTCGCTCCCACCGAGGAGACCGTGGCCGAGGGCCTCGAGGCGTCCAAGCCGTTCATCAAGGTGCTCGTAGAGGCGCAGAACCAGATCGCTCAGGTCGCCGCCAAGGAGACCGCCCAGTTCCCCGTCTTCCTCGACTACCAGGAGGACGTCTACGAGGCGGTCACCGGTGCGGTGAAGAGCGAGCTGGCGTCGGCGCTCACCATCGCCGGCAAGAAGGAGCGCGAAACCGAGCTCGACCGGGTCAAGGCACTCGCCCTGGAGAAGCTGGGTCCCGACTTCGAAGGCCGCGAGAAGGAGATCTCCGCGGCGTTCCGGGCGCTCACCAAGAAGCTCATGCGTGAGCGCGTGATCAGCGAGGGCGTCCGCATCGACGGCCGGGGCACCAAGGACATCCGGCAGCTGAGCGCCGAGGTCCAGGTCGTCCCGCGGGTGCACGGCTCGGCGCTGTTCGAGCGCGGCGAGACCCAGATCCTGGGCATCACCACGCTGAACATGCTGCGCATGGAGCAGATGATCGACACGCTCAACCCCGAGCGCACCAAGCGCTACATGCACAACTACAACTTCCCGCCTTACTCCACCGGTGAGACCGGCCGCGTGGGTTCGCCCAAGCGCCGCGAGATCGGCCACGGCGCGCTCGCCGAGCGGGCGCTCATGCCGGTGCTGCCGACCCGCGAGGAGTTCCCGTACGCCATCCGGCAGGTGTCGGAGGCGCTGAGCTCCAACGGCTCGACCAGCATGGGCTCGGTCTGTGCCTCGACCATGGCGCTCCTCGACGCGGGTGTCCCGCTCAAGGCGATGGTCGCGGGCATCGCGATGGGCCTCATCGGCGAGGGCGACCAGTTCGTCACCCTGACCGACATCCTCGGTGCCGAGGACGCCATGGGCGACATGGACTTCAAGGTCGCCGGCACCCGTGACGTCATCACGGCCCTGCAGCTCGACACCAAGCTCGACGGCATCCCGGCGACGGTGCTGGCCGGCGCGCTCAAGCAGGCCAGGGCCGCCCGTCTCGCGATCCTCGATGTGATGCAGGAGGCGATCGACTCCCCGGCGGAGATGAACCCGACCGCGCCGCGCATCATCACGATCAAGGTCCCGGTCGACAAGATCGGCGAGGTCATCGGCCCGAAGGGCAAGATGATCAACCAGATCCAGGACGACACCGGCGCCGAGATCACGATCGAGGACGACGGCACGATCTACATCGGTGCGACCGACGGCCCGTCGGCCGAGGCCGCGCGGACCACGATCAACTCGATCGCGAACCCGCACATGCCGGAGATCGGCGAGCGCTATCTCGGCACGGTCGTGAAGATCGCGGCCTTCGGCGCGTTCGTCAGCCTGCTGCCCGGCAAGGACGGCCTGCTGCACGTCTCGCAGATCCGCAAGCTGCACGGCGGCAAGCGCATCGAGAACGTCGAGGACGTCATGAACGTCGGAGACAAGGTGCAGGTGGAGATCGCCGAGATCGACTCGCGCGGCAAGCTGTCGCTGGTGCCGGTCGAGGTCATCGAGAAGGAGGCCGCCGCCAAGGACGAGGGCGGTTCCGTCGACGAGGCGCCGAGCGCCGCCGACTCCGAGCCGCGCGAGGAGCGCGGCGAGCGGAGCGACCGTGGTGACCGCGGTGACCGCGGTGGCAGTGACCGGCCGCGCCGGTCGCGCACCCGCGGCGGACGGGACGACCGCAACTCGTGACGACCACCACTCTGCACCCCGGCAGGGACGGTGTCGGGGTCGTTCAGCGCACCGTCCTTCCCGGTGGTCTCCGGGTGGTGACCGAGACCATGCCGACCGTGCGTTCCGTCGCGGTCGGCATGTGGGTCGGTATCGGATCGCGTGACGAGGCCCCCGAGCACACGGGGGCCACCCACTTCCTCGAACATCTGCTGTTCAAGGGCACTCCCACCCGCGACGCCCTGGAGATCTCCGCGGCGATCGAGGGCATCGGCGGTGAGATCAACGCGTTCACCGCCAAGGAGTACACCTGCTACTACGCGCGGGTGCTCGACGAGGATCTCCCGCTGGCCATCGACGTGCTGGCCGACGTGGTGACCTCCTCCCTGATCGCCGCCGAGGACGTCGAGTCCGAGCGCGGCGTGATCCTGGAGGAGATCGCCATGCACGACGACGACCCTTCGGACGTCGTGCACGAGCAGTTCTCCATGGAGTTGTACGGCGACACGCCCATCGGGCGGCCCATTCTCGGATCCGTCGAGTCGATCAAAGCGCTGTCGCGTGAGCGCATCGCGGAGTACTACCAGCGCTACTACCTGCCCCCGCACACCGTGATCTCGGTGTGCGGCAACGTCACCCACGAACGGGTGGTGGAGCTGGTGGCCTCGGCCTACCAGCGGGCGGGCGCGCTCAGCGGCTCCGGGACGCCGATCCCGCCACGGCTGTCCGGCCCCGGTGCCGGGCCGCGCTCGGGTGTGCGCGTGGTCGACCGGCCCACCGAGCAGGCGAACCTCGTCCTCGGCACCACCGCGTTCTCGCGTACCGACGACCGGCGCTTCGCCCTGGGCGTGCTCAACGCGGCCCTCGGCGGCGGCATGTCGTCGCGGCTCTTCCAGGAGATCCGCGAGAAGCGCGGCCTGGCCTACTCGGCGTACAGCTACACGGCCCAGTACGCCGACACCGGCCAGTTCGGGGTCTACGTCGGGTGCCTCCCGGCGAAGATCGAGGACGTGCTGAAGATCTGCCGTGAGGAGATCGCGCGGGTCGTCGTCGAGAGCATCACCGAGGAGGAGATCGTGCGCGGCAAGGGCCAGATGCGCGGCGGTCTCGTGCTCGGCCTTGAGGACACCGGCTCGCGCATGTCGCGCATCGGCAAGAGCGAGCTGGTCTACGACACGCTGATGTCCGTCGACGAGGTGCTGGCCCGCATCGACGCCGTCACCCCCGACGAGGTCGACGCCGTGGCCAGGGAGATCCTCTCCCAGCCCTTGACGCTCGCCGTCATCGGGCCGTACGGCGACAAGGACTTCAGCAACTTCATCGCCTGACGGCGAGGGCCGTGTGCGTGGCACACGACCTGCCGAGCCTGGTCGAGGCCCGGACCCCTGCGAGGGTCCGGGCTTCTTCGCGCTACGCTTGGGCGTCGTGATCAGGGTTGGAGTTCTGGGCGCCCGAGGGCGCGTCGGTGTCGAGGTCTGCAAGGCAGTGCACGCCGCGGACGACATGGAGCTGGTGGCGACCGTCGATGTCGGCGACTCCATCGAGTCGCTGGCGCCCGCCGAGGTGGTGGTCGACTTCACCCACCCCGACGTGGTCATGGACAACATGAAGTGGTGCGTGGAGCACGGCATCCACCCCGTGGTCGGCACCACCGGCTTCGACGCCGGCCGTCTGGCCACCGTGCGGGGATGGCTGTCGGAGAACCCGGGCGTCAACGCGCTGATCGCCCCCAACTTCGGCATCGCCGCCGTGCTGATGATGCACTTCGCCCAGCAGGCCGCGCGCTACTTCGAGTCGGTCGAGATCATCGAGCTGCACCACCCCAACAAGGCCGACGCCCCCTCGGGCACGGCCCGGCGCACGGCCGAGCTGGTGGCCGAGGCGCGGCGCAAGGCGGGCATGGGCGCCATGCCGGACGCCACGAGCACTGAGCTGGACGGGGCCCGCGGCGCCGACGTCGACGGGGTGCGCGTTCACGGAGTGCGCCTGGCGGGCCTGATCGCCCACCAGGAGGTCCTGCTCGGCGGCGACGGCGAGATCCTGACGATCCGTCACGACACCATGAACCGTTCGTCCTTCACACCCGGAGTGCTGCTCGGCGTCCGCCGCGTCCGGGAGCTCCCCGGGCTGACGGTCGGCCTGGAGAACCTCCTCGACCTCTGAGCCTTCGCCCGGGCGGCCTGTGGGCCCTCTCGGAGCGCCCCAAGCGGCTTTCAGGGCGCCTGAGGCCGACCCGGCGCCTCCAGGCCCGCTCGGAGCCGGTGGCTCTCAGGGCCGCTCCGAGTGGCTCTCGGGGCCGCTCCGAGCCGATGGTCCTACAGAGCGAGGCCGATCGTGAAGAGCAGGCCGAAGGCGAGCTGGAGCCGGCCGGTCTGCTGCAGTGTGGTGATCAGGGCGCGGCCCGTCGCTCCGCCGTGCACGGCTCTGGACGGGCCGAGCGCGAGCGGCAGCGCCAGCACGGCGAGCAGCGCGAACGGCCGAACAGGGGCGATCGCCAGCGCGATGGCGAACGGCGTGAGGAGGCAGGCGACGTACAGCAGCCGGGTGCGGGCGTCACCGAGCACGACGGCGAGCGTGCGCTTGCCCGCCGGGCCGTCGGTCGCGATGTCGCGCAGATTGTTCACGACGAGCATCGCGCAGGCCAGCAGCCCGACCGGCACGGCCGCCGCCACCGCGAGCAGGGGAAGCGACTCCACCTGCACGTACGTCGTGCCCGTGACGGCCACCAGGCCGAAGAACACGAAGACCGAGATCTCCCCGAGGGCACGGTAGCCGTAGGGGCGGGAACCTCCGGTGTAGAACCAGGCGGCGGCGATGGCGAGCGCGCCCACCAGCAGCAGCCACCAGGCACGCGTCACCAGGACCAGGACCAGGCCCGCGATCGCCGCCGCCAGGAAACATCCGAGCGCGGCGAGCAGGACCGACCGTGGAGCGGCCACGCGGGAGCCGACGAGCCGCAGCGGGCCGACACGGTCCTCGTCGGTGCCGCGCACGCCGTCGCTGTAGTCGTTGGCATAGTTGACCCCCACCTGGAGGATCAGCGCGACGAACAGGGCCAGCAGCGCCCGCCACCAGACCGCTCCGCCGTACGCGACGGCCACGCCCGTGCCCACGGCGACGGGGACCACCGCCGCCGGAAGGGTGCGGGGCCGTGCCCCGGCGAGCCACTGAGCGGGTGTCGCCAACGTCGCCCCTCTTCTTTCCATGAAGTCAGGTCCCGGTGAGGCCGTGGAGAACCTGGTCCACGTGACCCCGGGATTCGCGTATGCAGGGTATTTCATGGCCCGCCCATGGCTGGTGCCGGGGGCCGGGCGGAGGTTCGCCCGCACCGCGACGCGCCGGATAAGGGGGGTGACGTCGGCGCGGGAGCTTCTCCGAGCGCGGTGAGGTCAGCTGATGTCGGTGGTGAGGCGGATCATGCGGACCGGGCGCCCCATGTCGAGGATGCGCTCGGCCTCGTCGGGCCCCCATCCCGCGGAGGTGAGGAAGCCGAGCATCGCCTTGTCGTCGGCGAAGACCCAGGTCACCACGGTCGCGAAGCCGTCTTCGCGGAGGTGGTCGACGGTGGCGTTGAGCAGGCGGCTGCCGTGCCCGCGCCGGACGTGGTCGGGATCGACCAGCAGGGTGAGCAGCTCGGCCGTGGTGGAGGGGTCGAGGTCGGGGTCCTCGGCCGGCGCGTGGGAGGCGACCCCGACCACCCGCTGCCCGCCCGGCCCGCCGTGGCCGCCACCGAGGGATGTCAGGAGATCCTCGGTCTCCACGGCGACCAGGAGGCGGTGGTGCCGCGTGGGCGGGGAGACGACCGCCTCATCCCACTGGCGGTTCCACATCTCCTCGGCCGACGGGCCGGTCATCTGCTCCAGCGGCCCTTCGGGCAGGACATGGCGGTAGCCGCTCTTCCATGCCCGGATCTGGGTGGCCGTCACCGCCGGGACGTCCTCGCGTCGCGCGGCGCGTACCCCCACGTCTGCCATGTCGGCCGGTCCCCTTTCGTCTGCTCACACCGTATCGGGGTTCCTCGGCCGCCAAGGACGCGGATGCCGTGTGGCGAAGCCTTTCAGGGGTCGTGCCGGCGCCTGGCGCGGTAGGCGCGGGTCTTGGTGCGGTTCCCGCAGGTCCGCATCGAACACCACGAGCGCGAGCGGTTCTTGGAGGAGTCGATGAACGCCCACTGGCAGGTGTCCTCGGCGCAGACCTTCAGGCGCGGCCAGTCGCCTGCGGCGTGGGCTTCCAGGACGGCCGCCGCCAGGAGCCCGAGGCCCCTGGTGGCGCCGGTGGCCAGTGGTTCGGGTCGGGGCGTCCCGTCCGCGAGCGTGACGCGCATCGGCAGCGCCGCGAGCGCCGCTTCCAGCTCGGGCGCCGAGGACCGCGGCACCGGGCCGCGGGAGAGGTGGTGGCGCAGCGCGGACCGCAGCCCCTGCCGGAGGTTGACGGCCAGAGCCCAGTCGTCGTCGACGGCGCGGTCGGCATCGGAGATCAGCCCGTGCTCCCGCAGCCAGACGGCCAGCTCGGCGGGGGAGGCCAGCTCGTCGTTGTCGCCCTCGATCTCGTGGGTGTTCACGAAGTCGCGGAGCAGTTCCGCCGGCCCGTACATGTCATCACTGTAAGGCAGCCGAGGGTCGCCTCCGGTAGAGCCGCTCACCGGTGCCCGCGGCTGAGCTGCGCGTCGAGAGAGGCGCCGAGACGGCGGACGCCCTCGTTCAGCTCGGCGACGTGTGCCGCCGCGATGTGGGTGACCCGGATGTGGGGCGCGGGGGGCTCGGCGGCGTGGTAGATCGTGCCCGGGCTCACCAGCACCCCGGCGCGCTGTGCGCTCTCGACCAGCGCCGTCTCGTCCACCTCGCGCGGCAGCCGCACCCACAGGTGGACCCCGCCTTGGGGCACGAGCCGCACCTCCGCGGCCGGAAGGTGGCGGGCGAGGGCGGCCGCGAGCGCGTCGCGCCGGACCGTCAGCTCCGCGGTGACGGACGTGCGGTGACGGCGCCAGGCGGGCGATCCGAGGAACTCAAGGGCGGTCTCCTGGAGGGGGCGGGCGACGAAGAACGACTCCACGAGCTGGGCGGCCCGCAGCCGCCGCGCCGCCGGGCCCCGGGCGATCACCGCGGCCACCCGCATGCTCGGCGCCGTCACCTTGCTGAGCGAGTTGATGTGGACCACCGTGCCGTGGGTGTCCAGGGTGATCAGCGAGGGCGGCATGGGGCCGGTGGCCAGGTAGCGCGCGTAGTCGTCCTCGATCACGAAGGCGCCTGCCGCGCGGGCGACGGCGAGGATCTGCTCCCTGCGCTCGGCCGGGAGCACGGCGCCGGTGGGATTGTGCAGGGTGGGCTGGCAGTAGAAGACCCGCGCCCCCGTGACGGCGAACGCCTCGGCCAGCAACTCGGGCCGCACCCCGTCCCGGTCGACGGGCACGGCCACCGCGCGCAGGCCGGCGGCACGGGCGGAGGCCAGCGCGCCCGGATAGGTGGGCGTCTCCACCAGCATCGGCGCGCCGGGGCCGGCCAGGGCGCGGAAGGCGTGGGTCAGCGCCGCCTGCCCGCCGCTGACGACCAGGACGTCGGCCAGCGTGACGCCGCCTCCGACCTCCGTGGCGAACCAGCGCCGCAGCTCGGCGAGGCCGTTGAGCGGGGGAAGCGCCCAGGCGTCAGGGCGGCGCACGGCGCGCGTGGCGGCGTTCGCCAGGGCCTTGGAGGGCCGCAGGCCGGGATGGAGGTAGCCGCCGGTGAGGGGGATGACCCCCTCGGGCGGCGAGGTGAGCAGCCCGGTGACCGTCGAGTCGTCGACCCACCGGTCACCGAGGGACACCGTCTGCCAGGAGAGGTCGGAGGCGTCGCCGGCCGGGGCGGTGGGCGCGGAGGCGACGAAGGCGCCGCTCCCCGGTCGCGTGACCACCCTGCCCTCGGCGGTGAGAACGGCCAGCGCACGGGAGACGGTCACGGGGCTGACCCCGTGCCGGCGCGTCAGCTCGCGGCTGGACGGGAGGCGGTCGCCGGGCCTCAGCCTCCCGGTCTCCTCACGCAGGAGAGCGGCGACCCGGACGATACTGCTATCGTCGTTCATGAGATCCAAGAATAGCGCTATCGTCCCCTCGTCAGTAGCGCTCGCCGTGCCCCCCGAGCGTCCAGCGCCTCACCGCGGGGCTGGAAGCCCATTGCGGGGCACCTTGCTGGCGGGGCTCGGAGTGCTCGCCTTCTCCGGCACGTTTCCGGCCACGGCTTTCGCGATGCGCGGCTTCGATCCATACCTGGTCGCGATCGGCAGGGCGTCGGTGGCCGCGCTGGCGGCGGCGCTGTGCCTGATGGCGGCCGGTGCTCCGCTGCTACCACCGCGTTCCCAGCTCAAGTCGTACGCGGTCATCGCGCTTTCCGTGGTGTTCGGCTTCCCGCTGTTCAGCGGGCTCGCCCTGAACGCCGGAGCGAGCGTGTCGCACGCGGCGGTCGTCGTCGGGCTGCTCCCGGCCGCCACGGCCGTCTGCGCCGTCCTGCGAGCCGGAGAACGGCCCCGGACGGCCTTCTGGGTGGCCAGTACCGGTGGGGCCGTATCCGTCACGATCTTCACGGTCAGCAGGGGAGGCGGGAGCCTCGCCGTCGCGGACCTGCTGATGGTCGCGGCCCTGGTCTGCGCCGCGGTGGGGTACACCGAGGGCGGACGGCTCGCCCGCCACACGCCGGGATGGCGGGTCATCTCCTACGCGCTGGTGGTCGCCGCGCCCGTCGCCGTGCCGTTGACGGTGCTGCTGTCGATGACGATCGCGCAGCGGCCGACCGCCGAGGCGGTGGCCGGATTCGCCTACGTCTCCCTGGTGTCGATGTTCCTCGGCTTCATCCCGTGGTACGCGGGGCTCGCCATGGGGGGCATCGCCCGCGCGGGGCAGACCCAGCTCCTCCAGCCGCCTCTCTCGCTGCTGTGGGCCTGGCTGCTCCTCGACGAGAGGCTGGAGGTCGCCACGGTCGCGGGCGCGCTGGCCGTGTTGGTGTGCGTCGCCGCGACCCAGCGCGCCCGCTCATGACGGGGTGCGGGCCGGGCTCCTGGTGACCGCGGGCCGAGGGGCTAGGCGCCGAGGGGAACGGAGTAGACGAGGCGGAAGCGGTCGCCGGGGACGACGATGTCGCTGGTCTCCACCGGGCGCTCGCCAGACCAGTGGGTGCGTTCGACGTGGAGGATGTGCACCCCGGTGGGCAGGTCGAGCAGGTCGCTCTCGGTCGGCTGCGGCACCCGGGTGTGCACGCTCTCCCGGATATCGGTGATCTTGACACCGGCGGCGGACATGCGGGCGAGGAGGCTCTTGCGGCCGTTGGTGCCCTCCTCGGGGCAGGACTGCGGCCTGCCGAGATCGGCGGGCTCGTAGGAGGTGGCGAGCTGCATCGGCCGGCCCTCGGTGCGGAAGACATAGCGGGTGCGGGTCACGGGGTCGCCCTCGTCGAGGCGCAGGCGGCGGGCGATCTCGCGTCCGGCCTTGACCGTCTCGCTGCGCCAGTCCCAGGTGGCGCGGTGGCCGCCCGCCTGCATGTCGGCGGCGAAGGGGGCGTCGTGGTCGATGTAGCGGCATCGCTGCAGGGGGTAGAGCACGGACTTCTCGCGGACGTAGTGCCCCGAGCCGACCTTGCCGATGATCAGGCCTTCCGCGGCGAGCACACGGAGTGCGTGCCGGGCGGCGGTCTCGCCGACGCGGAAGCGCTGGGTGAGCTGGGCGCGAGACGGGATCGGCGCGCCCGGCGGCAGGGTGCCGTCGACTATCTGCGCCCGCAGCTCTTCGACCACACGGAGGTACACCGGGTCGTTACCAGTCATCCGTCCATCCCTCAGGGCGTCGAGATCGTTTTCCTATCTTGCCGTAATCGCGGGACAACTGGGAGTAATGACGAAGATTTGGAGTCCCAACTTTACCAAACGCGATTCTGTGGCTACGCCTTGTGGCGAACGCTGCGGGAACGCCTGCCTAGCAGGAGATGCGGGTCCTCCCACCTGCGCCGAGGGCCTGGCGGCAAGCCGGTGGCGCCTGCCGCTGGGGGCGCTGTGGACCTCTGGTGACCCGGGGAGCTCAGGGGATCGGAAAATTCTCCTCAGAAGCGTGTAACGCCCCCGTAAGTGCGTCCGATTGCTCGGGTAGAGGTCGTCGATGTGTGTACCCCCGAGCACATATCGGCGGCCTCTATCCATGTCTCAACATCTCCCGCGCAAGCGGTACACACCATAATCAAGCCCACTGGTGTGGCGAACCGGGGTGGCGGGGTCCACCGTCTCCCCGGATCCGGGTACCGTTCGGTCTATGGCATCGCCTATAGGAACCTCCGACGCGCCCTTCGGTCGCATGCTGACCGCGATGGTCACGCCGTTCACGGCCGACGGTGCCGTCGACATCGAGGGTGTGCAGCGCCTGGCCACCTACCTCGTGGACGAGCAGAACAACGACGGACTGGTCGTGAGCGGCACGACAGGAGAGTCCGCCACCACCACTGACGCGGAGAAAGATCGGATACTCCGGGCCGTCATCGAGGCGGTCGGCGATCGGGCCACGGTGGTGGCCGGAGCGGGCACCTACGACACCCGTCACTCGATCGAGCTGGCCAAGGCCGCCGAGAGTGCGGGGGCACACGGCCTCCTCGTGGTGACGCCCTATTACAACAAGCCTCCGAGCGAAGGCCTGTACCGCCACTTCACGTCGGTGGCCGACGCGACCGGCCTGCCGGTGATGCTGTACGACATCCCCACGCGCACCGGCATGGCGATCGGCACCGAGACGTTGCTGCGCCTCGCCGCCCACCCGCGCATCGTCGCGGTGAAGGACGCCAAGAGCGACCTGTTCGCGGGTTCCCACGTGATGGCCTCCACCGACCTGGTCTTCTACTCCGGCGACGACGCGGTCAACCTGCCCTGGCTCTCGGTCGGCGCCGCCGGCTTCGTCAGCGTGGTGAGCCACGTGGTGGGCGCGGAGCTCGCCGGCATGATCCGCCTGTTCTCCTCCGGCCACGTCGAGGGCGCGCGTGCCGTGCACCGGCGTCTGCTGCCGATCGTCACCGGCATCATGACCCGCACCCAGGGTGCGATCATGGCCAAGGCGGCTCTCGGCCTGATGGGCCGGCCCGTGGGCCCGGTGCGCCTTCCCCTGGTGGACGCCACCCGCGAGCAGCTCGCGCTCCTGAGGGAAGATCTGGTCGCGGGCGGCGTGAAGTTGTCCGACTGACGTGCCGCGCGCCGAGGAAGGCGCGCGAGAATTGATTGGCCTGCCCGCCGCGCGTGTGACGTGAACGGCGGAGAACCATCCGAACGAGTCGCCGTGCGCTGAACACGGCGGGGAGGAACAGAGAGTTTGAGAGAGAGACACAGTGATCTCGGTCCGCGACGCGCCGCACGGCTCGGCGAGGGAGCCGTGCGTGGGCGGCGGGCCGGCATTGACGGGGGTAGAGCATGAGTCATCCGCATCCCGAGCTCGGGCCCCCTCCGGGGCTGCCGGAGAACGGCCTGCGCATCGTCGCACTGGGCGGGCTCGGTGAGATCGGCCGCAACATGGCGGTCTTCGAGTTCGACGGCCGCCTGCTGATCGTCGACTGCGGCGTGCTGTTCCCAGAGCCCGACCAGCCGGGCGTCGACCTGATCCTGCCCGACTTCGACTACATCAGAGATCGTCTCGGCGACATCGAGGCGGTCGTGCTGACGCACGCCCACGAGGACCACATCGGCGCCGTGCCGTACCTCCTGCGCGAGCGTGCCGACATCCCCCTGGTGGGTTCGCGGCTGACGCTGGCGCTGATCGAGAGCAAGCTCACCGAGCACCGCATCCAGCCGGTGAAGGTCGAGGTGGCCGAGGGGCAGCGGCAGCGGTTCGGGCCGTTCGAGTGCGAGTTCTTCGCGGTGAACCACTCCATTCCCGACGCCCTGGCCGTCGCGATCAGGACACCCGCCGGCATCGTGCTGCACACCGGCGACTTCAAGATGGACCAGCTCCCGCTCGACGGCCGGCTCACCGACCTCGGCGGGTTCGCCAGGCTCGGCTCCGAGGGCGTCGACCTGCTGATGTCCGACTCGACCAACTCCGAGGTGCCCGGCTTCGTGCCGAGCGAGCGCACCATCAGCCCGGTCATCGACGAGGTCTTCCGCAGCGCGACCAAGCGGATCATCGTGGCCTGCTTCGCCTCGCACGTGCACCGGGTGCAGCAGGTCTTCGACGCCGCCGAGGAGAACGGCCGCAAGGTCGCGCTCATCGGCCGGTCGATGGTCCGCAACATGACGGTCGCGCGGGAGCTCGGCTACCTCAAGGTGCCACCGGGGCTGCTGGTCGACTCCCGCGAGATCGAGGAGTGGCCGCCGGAGGACGTCGTGCTGATCTGCACGGGGTCGCAGGGCGAGCCGATGGCGGCGCTGTCGCGCATGGCCAACCGCGACCATCCGATCCGCGTCGCCGAGGGCGACACCGTCCTGCTGGCGTCCTCGCTGGTCCCGGGCAACGAGACGGCGGTCAACAAGGTCATCAACGGGCTCACCCGCTGGGGCGCGCGCGTGATCCACAAGGGCAACGCGCTGGTGCACGTCTCCGGCCACGCGGCCGCGGGCGAGCTGCTGTACGTCCTGAACCTCACCAAGCCGTCCAACTTCATGCCGGTGCACGGCGAATGGCGCCACATGCGCGCGCACGCCAAGCTCGCGGCGCTGACCGGCGTGCCCGACGATCACATCGTCATCGCCGAGGACGGCGTGGTCGTCGACCTGGTCGACGGCCGGGCGAGGATCGTCGGCGCGGTGCAGTGCGGCTACGTCTACGTGGACGGCTCCTCGGTGGGCGCGGTCACCGACGTGGCGCTGAAGGACCGGCGCATCCTCGGGGACGAGGGGTTCATCTCCGTCGTCGTCGTGGTCGACTCCACGACGGGCAAGGTGAGCGGTGGGCCGGAGGTCTACGCGCGCGGGTCCGGCATCGAGATCGAGGCGTTCGACGCGGTCATCCCGCTCATCGAGAAGGCGCTTCAGGAGGCCGGGGCCGACGGGGTCGCCGATCTCCAGCAGATGCGCCGCCTGACCCGCCGCATCGTCGGCCGCTGGGTCAGCGACACCTACCGTCGCCGGCCCATGATTATTCCGGTGGTAGTCGAGGTGTGAGCAGGCGTAGGTTTCCGTGCTGGAGTGTCGTTCGCCACGCGCGAGGAGCCGCATGCCTGAGAAACCAGCTGAACCGCCGGTGAGCGTCCAGGCCCCCGAGGCGGGCGCCACCGGCGTGGCCCTCGAGGTCGTCTACACCAAGTTCGACGGCTCGCTCCACTGGCACCACGGGGCGGCGCTGCTGGGGGAGGACGAGCACGGCATTTGGACGGGCTGCCCGGCGGGCTCCATCGGCCGGCGGGGCAGCGAGCCCGAGGTCATCTGGCCGCAGCCGTTCGTCATTCTCTTCCCGCGTGGGGCCTGGTGGACCGCGACCTTCAACGGCACGCCCAGCAAGGTCGCGATCTACTGCGACATCACGACCGTCCCGCGATGGCGGGACGGCCAGGTGACCATGGTCGATCTCGACCTCGACGTGATCCGCCTGCGTGACGGCCGTGTCCTGCTCGACGACGAGGACGAGTTCGCCGAGCACCAGGTGCGTTATTCCTATCCGGGGGAGGTCGTCACCCAGGCGGAGCGGTCGGCCGCCTGGCTGATGGACGCGGTCGGCCAGGGCGCGCCGCCGTTCTCCGGTGCCCACGAGCCCTGGCTGGCCACGGTCAGCTGACCGTCGATCCTCCGTTTCACGGAAGCGGACGCCACGGCGACCCCGCCGTCAGGACGCGAGACGGACCGTCACGCCGGGCGCCGGCGTGACGGTCCCTGAGGGTCGCCGAAGGTCAGCGGAGGCGGCCCGCGCCGGCCAGGAGGGGCACCTTGACGGGCACCAGAACGGCCGGATCCACCTTGGTGTGCAGGGTCGGCGTCCAGCCGACGTCGCCGGACAGGTCGGGGTCGTGGGTGGCGTTGTGGGCCGCGAGGATGTCCACCTGACGGGTCGTGGTGCCGGTGGTCACCAGCGTGCCGGTCGCGTGGACGGCGGTGCCGCCCCAGTTGTAGATGATCTGGTCCGCGCCGACGCCCTGGCCCAGCCGGAAGTGATTGTTCTCGGCGTAGATCTTGGACTCCACGCCCACGCCGAGGCTGTAGACGTACCCGGTGCCTGCCGGGATGTTGTAGAAGTTGTTGTAGACGTGCACCTTGCCGAACCGCACGCGCGGCGCCCGCTGCAAGATCGTGTCGAACACGTTGTGGTGCACGGTCACGTTCAGCTTGCCCGAGTCGGTGGCCGGGTTGTTGGTGGAGCCGATGAGCATGGTCTTGTCATGGTCGGCGAACCGGTTCCACGAGACCGTGGCCAGGTCCGACCCGTTGGTGATGTCCAGCTCGCCGTCGTGCACCTGGTACGGCCGGCCGAAGTACAGCGGCTGCGCGGAGTCGGGGTTGGTGCCGTCGTCGAAGCTGTTGTGGTCGGCCCAGATGTGCGTGGAGCCGGTGACGGAGATGTTGTCGTACAGGGAGTTCCAGTTGCCCTCGGCGCCGTCGGTGGGGTCCCACTGGGGGAAGCAGTCGTAGGCGTCCCGGAACGTGATGTTCCTGATGATGACGTTGTCGGCCTTGTCGACATGAAGGTTCATGCCCTTGATCACCGCGTGGCCGACACCGACGATGGTGGTGTTGGAGCCGACCTTCGGCTTGATGTGCGCGGTCTGGCTGGCCGCCGAGGCGGCGCGCGCGTCCTCCAGCGGTCCTGACGGCTCGGTGTCACGGCCCCACACCGCCGGGTCGTAGGCGGCGAGGTAGGCCGGGAGGGTGTAGCCGTTCACCGCGTAGTCGTCGCAGGTCAGGGGGGCGCCTGAGTCGTCGGTGTTCCCGTCGACGACGCCCTTGACGTAGATGATCTTCGGGGTCGCGTCGCCCCGGTTCAGGGCCGCGACCAGCTCCTGGCGGTTCCTCACGGTGT
>NZ_BAAAZR010000008.1:165547-338883 GCF_039537005.1 Sphaerisporangium flaviroseum
TCCGGTGGTCGCGGCGGCCCACCCGTCCCCGGCGGGCAGCGTGCGCCGCCCCAGGGGGACGTCCTTGCCCGCGTGTCCGGAGCCGGCCGGCGCCGCCGTCGCGGCTGAGGCCGCGGGGACCGTGACGAGCGCCGCCGCGCACAGGGCCGAGAGGAGCACGGCCGTCGTTCTCAAGGGTGTTGTCAAGGGATACCTCCTGGGTCAGGGAAGCTCCCGCTCTGGCCGAGGGCAGCCTCCAGGGGGTCGGGGCCAGGCGGGCGGCGTGCCCGCGTGGGTCCCCGGTGGGCGCCTCCCCGAGACATGGCGCCCAAACGCGAAGGTCAGGAGCCCTCGATCACCTCGAGGGCGCGCTCGATCAGCTCACCGAGCCGCTTGACGTGTTCGGGGGCGGGCTCGCCGAGCGGGGCGCGCACGGGGCCGACGTCCAGCCCGCGCAGCCGCACACCCGCCTTCACCAGCGACACCGCGTATCCGGCGCCCTGGCGGCGCAGCTCCACCAGCGGCCGGAAGAACTCGTCGATCAGCCGGTCGACCATGATGTCGTCGCCGCTCACCAGGGCCTTGTGGAAGGTCATCGCGACGGTGGGCACGAAGCAGAAGACCGCCGAGGAGTAGCGGGTGATGCCGAGCCCCCGGTAGGGGAGCGCCGACATCTCCGCCGTGGGCAGCCCGTTGAAGTAGAGCAGCTCGGCCGAGGCCGAGCGGACCGCGCTGATGATCCGCTGGAGCAGGTCGAGGTCGCCGTACCCGTCCTTGAAACCGGCGATCCGGGGATGGCGGGCCAGGGCGACGACCGTGTCGGGCTCGAAGATCGCGTTGTCGCGCTGGTAGAGGATGACCGGGAGCCCGGTGGTGTCGGCCAGCGCCTCGTAGTGGCGCCGCAGGCCGTCCTGGTCGGCCTGGACCAGGTAGGGCGGCAGGGCGAGCAGGCCGTCGGCCCCCGCGGCCTCGGCCGCGGCGGAGAACCGCGAGGCCAGCGCCGTCCCGTAGCCCGTGCCCGCGACGACGGGCACGCGCCCGGCGCTCTCCTCCACCGCGGCGGCGACGCACGCCGCGTAGTCGTCCAGCCCCAGCGAGGGGAACTCGCCCGTCCCGCAGCAGGCGAACACCGCGCCGCATCCCGCCGCGACGCCCTCCCGCACGTGCTGGCGGAAGGCGTCGAGGTTGAGCCGCTCCCGGTCGTCGCACGGTGTGACGGGGAAGAACAGCAGCCCGTCGAGCCGATCCACCAGCGCAGTCATGCGGTCCTCTCTCGCGTACACATTCCAGAACTGTATTCACGTATATGAACGTATGGAACGTATGGCGGACAGACCCCACCAGTCAAGGGAGCGGCGGAAACGCGCCGGCCCGGCATTCGAAATGCTTTGGTTACGTGGCAAAGGGTTGACAGCGCGCGTGTCGCGTTCCTACGTTGACGGCGCGTCCACAAATGTGAACGTGGTTCAGGAATGTGTCACCCGACCGAACGGAGCGCGAGGTGGCGTTGGCCAGGACGGCCCGGCCGAGGGGACGCCCCTGGGCCCTGCGCTGGGCCCCGTACTTGCTGATCTCCCCCACGGTCCTGCTGATCGCGGTGTTCCTCGTGTACCCCATCGGCAGTGTCCTGTACTACAGCTTGCGGCACTACAACCTGACCAGGCCATGGGCCAACGGGTTCGCGGGCCTGGACAACTTCCGGGAGATGCTGTTCCAGGACCCGCTGTTCTGGTCCAGCCTGGGTTTCACGGCCAAGTGGGTGGTCGTCGAGATCGCGCTGCAACTCGTTCTCGGGCTGGCGCTCGCCCTCATCGTCAATGAAAGTTTCATCGGCCGGGGGCTCGCCCGGTCGCTGGTGTTCTCGCCGTGGGCGGTCTCCGGCGTGCTCACCACGGGCATCTGGATCCTGCTGTACAACCCGACCACCGGCATCGTGCGCTACCTCGGCGCCCCCGAGGCCGCAGTGCTGGGCAACCCGGACACCGTCTTCGGCGCCGTCGTCATCACCGAGCTGTGGCGCGGCGTGCCGTTCTTCGCGATCCTGCTGCTCGCGGGGCTGCAGGGCATCCCGGGGGAGCTGTACGAGGCGGCGGCGGTCGACGGGGCCGGCCGTACGCGCCGTTTCGTGCACGTCACGCTCCCGCACCTGCGGGACGCCATCGTGCTGGCCACGCTGCTCCGCTCGGTCTGGGAGTTCAACAACGTCGACCTGATCTACACGCTGACGGGCGGCGGGCCGGCCCAGATCACGACCACCCTGCCGCTGTACGTGGCCCAGCGTGCGATCGACTCCAAGGACTTCGGGTACGGCTCCGCGCTCACCACGGCGGGCTTCCTGATCCTGCTGTTCTGCTCGCTCCTCTACCTCCGGCTGAGCCGGTTCGGCGCGGATCACAAGGCATGAGGGACGGTTCCATGGCGACCGAGGTCATCACGCGACGCCCCGCCGAGGTGCGGACCGGGGCCACCGCGCCCCGCCCGCGGCGGAAGGACCGGGGCAGGGTGCTGCGCCTGCACATCCCGCTGGTGCTCTACTTGGTCTTCACGCTGGTCCCGTTCTACTGGATGATCGTCTTCGCGCTCCGGCCCACGGGCTCGACCGCGCCGGTGCCGTGGCCGATCACCTTCGAGCACTTCGACACCGTCTGGAATGACATCGGCTACGCCGTGTTCTTCCAGAACAGCGTGATCGTGGGCGTGCTGTCGCTGTTCTTCACCACGGTCATCGCCCTCATGGGCGGATACGCGCTGTCCCGGTTCCGCTTCCGGGGCCGCACGGCTTTCATGGTCGCCCTGCTGTGCACGCAGTTCATCCCGGGCGCCATGATGCTGATCCCGCTCTTCACCATCTTCAGGGGCCTTGGGCTCATCAACTCCCTGTGGAGCCTGGTGGTGGCGGACACGGTGTTCAACCTGCCGCTGTCGATCATCTTGATGAGCGGGTTCGTCTCCGCCGTCCCCTTCCAGGTGGAGGAGGCGGCGATGGTGGACGGCTGCACGCGGATGCGGGCCTTCTTCGCGGTCGTGCTGCCGCAGCTCCGGCCCGGGCTCATCGCCGTGGGGTCGTTCGCCTTCATCCACACCTGGAACAACTTCCTGTTCGCGCTGATGTTCATCAGCAAGCAGGACAACTTCACGATCCCCGTCGGTCTCAGCTACACGATCGGCGAGTACAGCGCCGACTTCGGAGCACTGGCGGCGGGTGGCGTGGTTGCGGCCATACCCGTCGTCTGCGTGTTCGCAGTGATTCAGCGCTATCTCGTGCACGGCATCAGCGCCGGTGCCGTGAAGGGATAGCACCCCCCGCCTGGAGGACACCAAACCATGAGAACCATCAAAAAGGTCTGTACGGCCGCCGTCGCCGTCCTCGCCCTGTCCGCGACCGCGACGGCCTGCGGCTCGGACTCCGGCTCCGGGAGCGGGGGGTCGGACAAGACGACCATCACCTTCTGGGACAACAACGGCGGCGTGCGCACGCCCATCTACCAGGAACTGATCAAGCGGTTCGAGAAGGCCAACCCGACGATCCACGTCGAGTACGTCGGCATCCCGATCGCCTCGGTCCAGCAGAAGTACGACACCGCCGTCGCGGGCGGCGAGACGCCCGACGTCGGCGGCGTGACCACCAGCTACCTGGCCAACCTCACGGGGCAGCAGGCACTCGAACCGGCCGACGACTGGCTGGCCAAGAGCCAGGCGAACGGCAAGCTGCTCGACAGCATGCTCACCTCCGTGAAGGAGACCACCCCGGACGGCAAGCTCTACCTGGTCCCCGCGACCTCCAACCTGGACGTCGTCTGGTACCAGAAGGAGAAGCTGTCCGCGGCCGGGGTCGAGGCGCCCAAGACCTGGGACGATTTCTTCAGCTCGGTGGACAAGCTCACCAAGGCCCCCGACCAGTACGGCTGGACGATCCGCGGCGGCGCCGGATCGATCTTCCAGCTCCTGGCCGAGGCCTACGCCTACTCCGGGGTCACCGAGTTCTTCGACAGCTCGGGCAAGAGCACCGTCAACGACCCCAAGAACGTCGAGCTGGTCACCAAGATCGCCGCACTGTACAAGAAGAACACGCCGGAGGCCGACGTCACCAACGACTTCCCGAAGATGGTGGCGCAGTTCACCAGCGGCAAGGTCGCGATGATGCACCACAACCTCGGGTCGTACAACGACCACGTCAAGGCGTTCGGCGCGGACAAGATCGACGCGTATCCGATGCCCGTGGGCGAGTCGGGCAAGCGCACCATCGTGGCCAACCCGGTCGACGGCTTCGCCGTGTTCAAGAACAGCAAGAACAAGGAGGCGGCCTGGAAGTTCGTGGACTTCCTGGTCTCCAAGGAGAGCAACAGCTACTGGAACCAGCAGACCGGCCAGATCCCGGCGAACAAGGAGGCCCAGGCCGACTCGTGGCTGGATGAGCGGCCGTACCTGAAGAACGCGGTCGAGGTGCTCGGCGACCCCGGCACGACGGTGGTCTCCCCGCCCTACTACCTGCCGCAGTTCTCCGCCATCACCAAGGCCGACACCGAGCCGCTGTTCCAGAAGGTGCTCCTCGGCCAGATGAAGCCGCAGGAGTTCCTCGACACGATGGCGACGAAGCTCACCGAGGCCCAGGCGGAGTGGAAGAAGTCCCACTCCTAGGCTCTGGGACCCCGGGTCACGACCCCGGTGCCGGCGCCCATCCCCTGACCGTGGGCGCCGGCCCCGGGTTCCACCCGGACGCGGGCCGTTCAGGCAGACCGAGGAGAGGAGTGGCATGGCCGTCATCGAGCGGGTCACCGTCACCGTGTTCACGACCGTCATCAGGTCCGTGGTCGACGGGCACGGGCACCGGCATCCCGGGCCTCCCAGGGAGGTCGAGGAAGCCCTGCTGGAGATCACCGACGGCGACGGCGCCAAGGGCTACTGCCTGGGCCAGGCCGAGACGCTGCGAGACAGCATGATCCGGGCGCACGTGCGCCCGGTCCTGGTGGGCCAGGACAGCCTCGATCGCGAGCGCCTCTGGCACGCGATCGCCCGGCGCCAGCGCGGCGCGCACGGCCACCTCACCGACCGCCTGCTGAGCTGCGTCGACCAGGCGTTGTGGGACCTCGCGGGCCGCAAGCTGGGCCTTCCCGTGTGGCGGCTCCTCGGTGGGGCGCGCTCCACGATCCCCGCCTACGCGAGCACCATGTGCGGCGACGACCTCCCCGGCGGCCTCGCGTCGTTCTCCGACTACGCCGACTTCGCGAAGGAACTCGTGGCGCGCGGCTACCGCGGCATCAAGCTCCACACCTGGATGCCCCCGATGCCCCACGGCGTCGACCTGGACATCAAGGCCTGTACGGCCGTGCGCGAGGCGGTCGGGCCGGACGTCGCGCTGATGCTGGACAGCAACCACTGGTACAGCCGCACCGAGGCGCTCAAGCTCGGGCGCGCGCTCGACGAGCTGAACTTCGCCTGGTACGAGGAGCCGATGGAGGAGGCCTCGGTCCAGTCGTACAAGTGGCTGGCCGACCAGCTCGCGACGCCGATCCTCGGCCCGGAGACCTCCTGGGGCAAGCACATGGCGCGGGCCGAGTGGGTGGCGGCGGGGGCGTGCGACATCCTGCGCGTCGGGGTCGTCGCCTCGGGCGGCGTCATCCCCGCGCTGAAGGCGGTGCACACGGCGGAGTCGTTCGGGATGGGCTGCGAGATCCACGGCAACGGCTCGGGGGCGCTCGCGGTCATCGGGGCGACCCTGTGCGGGGAGTGGTACGAGCGTGGCCTGCTGCACCCGCACTCCGACTACGACACCCCTCCGCCGCATCTCCGCTCGATCGTCGATCCGCTGGACGACGCGGGCAACGTCACCTTGCCGGCCCGCCCTGGTATGGGTGACGATCTTGACGCGGACTATGTCGCGGCCCATACGGTGGCGGCATGGTGAAAAACGTTCTTGTGACCGGTGCGGCGGGTCGAATCGGCGTCTGCCTGACCGACGGCCTGCCCCAGTACGGTCACACTCTGCGGCTGCTCGACAGGATGCCGATCGACCGCACCGACCATGAAGTCGTCCGGTGCGACGTCACCGACGCGGGGGCGCTGCGGAGCGCCATGGACGGGGTGACGGCCGTCGTGCATCTCGCCGGCGTCCCATCCACGTCCGCCACCTTCGAGGAGCTCCTCACGGCCAACATCGAGGGCACGTACCGCGTCTTCGAGGCCGCCCGGCTGGCCGGGGTGGAGCGTGTCGTGTACGCCAGCAGCAACCACGCGGTGGGCTTCACGCCGCGCGAGGAGCTCGCTCCGGCGGACACGCCCGTGGCGCCGGACTCGCACTACGGGGTCTCCAAGGCCTACGGCGAGGCGCTCGGACGCTACTACTCCGACAGGTACGGCATGCGCGTGGCCGCCCTGCGGATCGGCAGCTTCCGGCCCCGCCCGAAGCTGCCCCGCGAGCTGTCCACCTGGATCAGCCTGGGGGACATGGTGCGGCTCGTCCACGCCTGCCTGACGTCGCCGGACCTCACCTACGCCACGGTGTGGGGCGTCTCGGCGAACACCCGCAACTGGTGGGACCACGCCGCCGGAACGGCGCTCGGCTACGAGCCGAGGGACGACGCGGAGGAGTACGCGGCGGAGCTGGGCGAGCTCGACCGGGACGATCCTGATTACGCATGGGTCGGCGGTCGCGTCGTCGAGTCGTGACCGGGGAGAATATGAAGGTAACGTGCGGCTGGGAGGACGTAGATGACCGAGCAGGGTACCGCGATGCCGCACGTCAAGTCCGCCGTGCGGACCGTGGAGCTGCTCGACTTCTTCGCCCAGTATCCCGGCCTGCACAGCCTGTCCGACCTGCAGGGCAAGCTCGGTTACCCCAAGAGCAGCCTGCACGCCCTGCTGCGCACGCTGGTCGGCCTCGGCTGGATCGAGACCGACGTCACCGGCACCCTCTACCGCATCGGCATGCGGGCTCTGCTGGTCGGCGCCACCTACATCGACGGTGACCCGGTGGTCCAGATCGCGCGCGAGGCGCTCGACTGGCTCGCCGAGGTCACGGGGGAGACCGTCCACCTCGCCAGGCTCGACCACTTCGACGTGGTCTACCTCGCCACCAGGGCGTCCCGCCACTACCTGCGGCCCTTCACCAGGGTGGGCCGCCGCCTCCCGGCCAGCACCACCTCGCTCGGCAAGGCGATCCTGGCGACGCGCGACGACGTGGAGGTGGCGCGCCTGCTGCCCGCGGAGCTGCCGCGGCTCACCAAGAACACGATCGTCGACCAGGGCCAGCTCGTCTCCGACCTGCGGCGCATCCGCAAGCGGGGCTACTCCATCGACCGCGAGGAGAACACCGAGGGCCTGCGCTGCTTCGGCGTGGCGCTCGACATCGCCTATCCGCCCCGCGACGCGGTCAGCGTCTCGGTGCCGGTTCCCCGGCTGACGGCCGGCCGGGACAAGGAGATCGCGGCCTGCCTGCTGGAGGCCCGCGACCGCATCGAGGTCGCCGCCCGCGGCGTCCGCCGCACGTACTGACGAACCTTTCCGCCGGTCAGCGATCTCCACGTTGCCCGCTTGACCTCGCACGCCGGTAGTTATTTTATATAGCAATATGCCATTTTATGTAACGGGATAAAGGAGGCGTGGTGGAGGTACGGTACGCGACCGCACCCGACCAGGTGCCGGGCATGACGACCGACCGGCTCAGGAGCCGTTTCCTGGCGGAGGAGCTGTTCGTCCCCGGGGAGGTCCGCCTCGTGTACTCGCACGAGGACCGCATCGTCGTCGGGGGAGCGCTCGCCGGGGACACGTCCCTCGACCTTCCCTGCCCGGACCCGCTCAGAGCCGAGTACTTCCTCGAACGCCGCGAGCTCGGCGTGGTCAACGTCGGAGATCACGGCGCGGTCACCGTGGACGGCACGGTGTACGAGCTGGGCGCCAAGGAGTGCCTGTACATCGGCAGGGGAGCGCGTGCGGTGTCGTTCACCGGCGGGGCGTTCTACCTGGTCTCCACCCCCGCCCACACCGAGCATCCGACGGTCCGGGCCGGGCTGGAGGACGCGGAGCCCGTGCGGCTCGGCTCGCAGGAGGGGTCGAACGACCGCACGATCTACAAGTACATCCACGCCAAGGGCATCCAGAGCTGCCAGCTCGTGCTCGGCGTCACGGTGCTGGAGCCGGGGAGCATGTGGAACACGATGCCGTGCCACACGCACGAGCGGCGCACCGAGATCTACCTCTACTTCGACCTCCCCGAGGACCAGCGGATCGTGCACCTCATGGGCAGGCCGGACGAGACGCGCAACCTGATCGTCGCCGACCGCCAGGCCGTGATCTCCCCGTCGTGGTCGGTGCACTGCGGTTTCGGCACCCGCAACTACGCCTTCGTCTGGGCGATGGGCGGCGAGAACCAGGCGTACGACGACATGGAGCAGGTCGCGATCGGCGCGATGCGGTGATGTTCTCGCTGGAGGGCAGGACGGCGCTCGTCACGGGCACCCGCACGGGGATCGGCCGCGCGATCGCGGTCGGCCTGGCGAAGGCGGGCGCCGACGTCGTCCTGCACGGCCGCAACGACGACCTCGGCGAGGTGGAGGCCGAGGTCCGCAAGGCCGGCAGGGAGGCCTGGCGGTGGATCCTCGACCTGTCGGACGTCGCCCGGCTGCCTCAGGCGGTCGAGGAGCTTCTCTCGCGGCACCGCGTCGACATCCTGGTCAACAACGCCGGAATCATCCACAGGGCGCCCGCGGTGGAGCACTCCTACACCGACTGGCGGGCCGTGCTCGACGTCGACCTCGACGCGGTCTTCCTGCTGAGCCAGGCGATCGGCCGTCCCATGCTGGAGCGCGGCTCCGGGAAGATCATCATGATCGCGTCCATGCTCTCCTTCCAGGGCGGGATCAACGTTCCCGGGTACACCGCGGCCAAGCACGCCGTCGCCGGCCTCACCCGGGCACTGGCCTGCGAGTGGGCCGCGAGCGGCGTCCAGGTCAACGCCATCGCCCCTGGGTACATCGCCACCGACAACACCGGCGCGCTGCGGGACGACCCTGATCGCGAGCCCGCCATCAGGGCGCGGATCCCGGCGGGGCGCTGGGGAACGCCCGAGGACCTCGTGGGCGCGTCGGTGTTCCTCGCCTCGGACGCCTCCGACTACGTCAACGGCCACCTCCTCGCCGTCGACGGAGGCTGGCTCGCCCGGTGATCGGATCCGCACGAGTTAGTAGGCTCAAGGGCGTGGTCAGGGAAGGCAGCTCAATCGACAAGGCGCTGGCGGTGCTCGAGGCGATCGCCGAGCACCACCGCGTCACCGACATCGCCGCGGCGACCGGCGTCTCCAAGTCGACCGTTCACCGCATCCTGCAGTCGCTGGTCGACTGGGGCTTCGCCCGCGCCGACGGCGCCGGCGGATACGAGCCGGGCCCGCGCATCCTCACGCTCGCGGGCAAGGTCATGAGCCGCTTCGACCCCTCCCGGCAGGCCTCCGCCGCCCTCCGGGCACTGCACGAGCGCACCGGCTACACCACCCACTTCGGCATCCTCAGCGGTGACGAGGCGGTCTACGTCGACAAGCTCGAGGGCCGCAGGCCCTACCAGATGCCCTCGCGGGTGGGCATGAGCCTGCGCCTGCACAGCACCGCCATCGGCAAGGCCATCCTGGCCGAGCTGAGCGACGACGAGGTGCGGGTCATCGCCGAGCGCACCGGCCTGGCCCGCCTGACGCCCGCGACCCTGACGAGCGTCGAGGGCCTTCTCGCCCACCTCTCCAAGGTGCGCGCGGTCGGCTACGCCTTGGACGACGAGGAGAACGAGCCCGGCATCCGCTGCGTCGGCGCTGCCGTGTTCGACCACACCGGGCGGGTGCTGGGCGGCATCTCCATCTCCTCGCTGGCGATGGACATGGAGCGCGACGGGCTGGAGGTCCTGGCCCCCGTGGTCATCGCCGCGGCCCGCGAGGTCTCCCTGGCCCTCGGCGCCCCCGCCGCGGCCGTCGCCCGCTGATCGCCCTACGGCGCTTCTGGCGTCCCCGACAGCTCGCCGAGCAGGCGCTCGATGTCCCCGGGCGTGGCGACCCGTCCGGTGCCTCCCTGGCCTTCCAGGCTGACGGCGGCGGCGGCGGTGCCGGCCCGTACGGCCCGCTGGAGCGGGTCGCCGAGGGCGAGCCTGGCGGCCACGGTGCCGGCGAAGGCGTCCCCCGCTCCGGTCTGGTCCACGATGACCCTGGCCGGGACGGCAGGGATCTCCACGGGCCGCTCGTCGCCGTCGGCGAGCAGCACTCCTTCGGGCCCCCGCGTGAGGGCCACCGCCCGCGCGCCGAGTTCCCTGCACACCTGTACGGCCGCGAAGGGCTCGTCGGTGCCCAGGAGCGGAATGCTGTCGCCGGGGCACGAGGGGGTCACCAGGGCGGCGTGCGGGGCGATCGCCGCCAGCATGCCGGCCGCCGTGCCGGCGGTGGTGAGCCGGGAACGGAAGTTCGGGTCGTAGACGACCTTCCCCCCGGCCTCGCCGACGATCTCGGCCGCGTAACGGACGGCATGCGCGCAGGAGGGCGACAGCGCCGCCGTGACGCCGCTGAGCAGCAGCACGGACGTCTCCGGCAGGGGCGCCTCCGCGACGTCCGAAGGGCCCATCCTGGAGGCCGCGCTGCACGCCCGCATGTAGCCGAAGGCGCGCTCGCCGCTCGGGTCGGCGCCCACCGCGTAGGCGCCCGTGGAGCCGGTCCCCTGGCGCATCCAGCGGGTGTCGATGCCGTGGGCGGCGGCGAACCGGATCAGCCGGGCACCGAACTCGTCCTCGCCCACCAGCGTCACCAGGGCGACGTGCGCGCCGGTCGCGGCGGCCGCCACGGCGGCGTTCAGTGCGTCACCGGAGAACGACAGGTGAAAGGTGTCCGCCTCGGTCAGGGGAGTGGACGCCGAGAACTCCACCAGCGGCTCGCCGATCACCATCACGTCCACGACGGACTCCTTCTTGGTTCATGTAGTGGAATTTGATTTCATGTGATGCAACAAATACAACCCGGAGGTCATCATGCCGAACATCACCGTGGAACTGCTGTCGGGACGGACCATGGACCAGCGCCGTGACTTCGTGGCGGCGGTCACGGATGCCGCCGTGGACATCCTGAAGGCGCGCCGGGAATCCGTGCGCATCGTGTTCTGGGAGATCGAGAAGTCCGACGTGGCCAACGCCGGCACCCTGGAATCGGACAAGTAACCCAGTAAGCCCACGACAGGGTGGGAGAGATGTCCACCTCTCCCACCCTGCTCTTGTTCCCGTGTTCCGCGTGGCCCCGGCCTACGCGGGGACGGAGGCGCGCTCGGGGGGCGAGTCGCTGCCGAGCGAGTCGACCAGTTCCTCCCTGTCGGGGGTGTTCTCCGGACGCAGGAAGCCGATGAGGACGTAGAGGATCAGCGACGTCACCAGTGGCGCCGCCACGACCAGGGTCGTGTTGGTCGACGCGATGACCCACTTGATCACGGCCCAGACGCTGAGGCCGGCCGCCCACGAGATGATGGCCGCCGTGGGCCCGCTCCGCTTGAACCACGGGAGCAGTCCCAGCATCAGCGGGATCGAGATCGGCCCCATCGTGGCCGCCACCACGTCCACGACGATCTTCAGCACCACGCCCTGACCCTGGGTGATGATCGCGATCGTCATGCTGGTCGCCACGAAGATGAACGTCGTGACCCGGGCCAGCTTCAGCGCGCCCTGGGCCGTCAACGTCCTGACCCGCTTGACGAAGACCGGCAGCATGTCGCGGGTGATCACCGCGGAGATCACGTTGGCGTCGGAGGACACCATCGCCATCGTGTGCGAGAAGAAGCCCGCGAGCACCAGGCCGATGAGTCCCGCCGGCAGCAGTTCCTGCGCGAGCCGTACATACGACTGGTCGGAGTTCGCCAGGCCCGGCACGATGAGCGGGGCGGCGAACATCGGGATGAACAGGACCAGCGGCCAGACCAGCCACAGTCCGCTCGACAGCAGCGCGGCCTTCTTGGCCTGCGATCCGGACGGCGCGCCCATGTACCGCTGGGCGAGGTTCCACATGCCGCCGTTGTACTCGAACGTCTTGATCAGCAGGAACGCGAAGAAGTACGTGGAGGTGTAGGGCCCGGTCAGCGGGTCGCCGTGCCCGGGGGGAAGCCTGTCCCACATCGTCCACAGCGCGGAGACGCCGCCGAGGTGCCCGAGCACGGCCACGAACATGACGACGCCGGCCACGGCCTGGATGATGAACTGCCCGAAGTCGGTGAGGACGTCGGCCCACAGGCCGCCCACCGTCACGTAGATCACCGTCACCGCGCCGGTGATCGCGATGCCGTACTGGATGGGGATGCCGGCGAAGCCCTTGAGCAGGACCGAGATGGCGACCCACTTGGCGGCGATGTCGACGACCTTCAGCAGCGCGCCGCTGTAGGCCATCACCTGCTGGGTGGGCAGGTTGTAGCGCCGGGTCAGGTACTCCAGCGGCGAGACCACGCCGTGCTTGGACCTGAGCCGGTTCCAGCGCGCGGCGAACAGGAAGGCGCCGATGCCCACGCCGATGCCGATGGTCATCGCCCACCAGACGTAGACGGTCAGCCCGTAGTCGTAGGCGACGGCCGCGAACGCGACGAACATGACCGCGCTGTAGCCCGACATGTGGTGGGAGATCCCTGAGAGCCACCAGGGGATCTTTCCCCCGGCTGTGAAGTAGTCGATGACGGTCCTGATGCGGTTCTTGGACCACACCCCGATAGCGACCATTACCACGAAGTAGGCGGCCAGCACGGACCAGTCGAGTGCGGACATCAGTCCTCCTTCCAACGTCCCATTGGATGGAGATTCCATTACATGAAACATGATGTCAACACATAGAACACAATCCCGTGGACCATCGTTACCCGGCCCGGCGCGCCTCCCCGCCGTCAGGGGCGCCTCATGCGTACCCTCAGTAGCATGGCCACCCGTACGTCGAAAAGCACCCCAAAGGGGTCGGCGAAGCGGTCCCCGTCGTCGCGTACGTCCCCTGCGAAACGGCCGACCGGCACGCGGGCCTCCGGCGGGCGCCAGGGCGGCCGTGCGCCCGCCCGTCGTCCCGCCTCCGCGGCTCCGGACCCGATCAGCTGGGTCTTCCTGGCGATCGGCAAGCTGTTCATCGGCGTGTGGCTGCTCTTCGCCAACGGCATCGGCACCGCCGCACGCGCCTTCGGGCAGCAGGCGCGCGAGCTGGACCCCGCGCACCGCCGCGACGGGCTCGGCCTGGCGGTGCTGGGCGGGGCGATCATCCTCGCCGCGATGACCTGGCGTGCCACCCGCGGCACGGTCGCGACCGTGGTCGACGCGGTCATGCGCGGCGCCCTCGGCTCGCTGGCCTGGTCGGTGCCCATCCTGCTCGCGCTGATCGCCTGGCGCCTGCTGAGGCATCCCGACCAGAACGCCGACACCGGCCGCATGATGATCGGCTGGACCGCGCTGCTGGCCGGCCTGCTCGGCATCATCCACGTGGCGCACGCCACGCCGTACCCCTCCGGCCCCGGGAAGACCGACGGCATGGACAAGGTCTCGGCGGCCGGCGGCATGGTGGGGTTCATCGTCTCGGCGCCGCCGTCCAGCATCCTTCCGGCGTTCATCACGATCCCGCTGCTCCTGATGCTCTCGGGGTTCGGCATCCTGGTGATCACCGCCACCCCGGTCCACCGGGTGCCCGAGCGGCTGTCCGAGATCCAGCACATGCTCTTCCAGAAGGGCGCGGCGGGAGAGGCCCCGGGCAAGACCGGGGAGCGGGTGCGGCGTCCCCGCAAGACACGTGGCGGGTCCTCCGGCGGCAAGCCCGGGGTCGACGGCGAGCCGGAGATCGGCGAGCACATCAAGCCCTACGACACCCCGCTCATCGCCGACACCCCCGGTAAGAACGCCGACCACTCCCCGGAGATCGTCCCCGGCCTGGTCGACGACGAGCCGGTGGAGGCGGTGCGCGCGTCGGAGCCTCCCCACCCCTCGCCCGCGCCGCGCAAGGTCGAGCAGCTCGTGCTCTCCCCGCAGGCAGGGCCCTACGCGCTGCCCGACCTGCAGGTGCTGCGCCAGGGCACCCCGCCGAAGCCGCAGACCAAGGCCAACACCACCGTGGTCAACGCGCTCACCAGCGTGATGGAGCAGTTCGCCATCGACGCGCAGGTGATCGGGTTCACCCGTGGCCCGACGGTGACGCGGTACGAGATCGAGCTGGGCCCGGCGGTCAAGGTGGAGAAGGTCACCGCCCTCACCAAGAACATCGCTTATGCCGTTAAGTCAGCTGATGTCCGCATCTTGTCCCCGATCCCCGGCAAGTCGGCCATCGGGGTGGAGATCCCGAACACCGACAAGGACCTGGTGAGCCTCGGCGACGTGCTCCGCTCGCAGGTGGCCCAGGCCGACCACCACCCGATGATCGTGGGACTCGGCAAGGACGTCGAGGGCCGCACCATCGTGGCCAACCTCGCCAAGATGCCCCATCTGCTCATCGCTGGCGCCACCGGCGCCGGCAAGTCGGTGTGCGTCAACGGGCTCATCTCCTCGATCCTGATGCGCGCCACGCCCGACGAGGTGCGCATGGTGCTCGTCGACCCCAAGCGGGTCGAGCTGAACACCTACGAGGGCATCCCCCATCTGATCACGCCCATCATCACCAACCCCAAGAAGGCCGCCGAGGCCCTCGAATGGGTGGTGGGCGAGATGGACCGCCGCTACGACGACCTGGCCGCGAGCGGCTTCCGGCACGTGGACGAGTTCAACAAGGCGGTGCGCGCGGGGAAGCTCGTGCCCCCGCCGGGGAGCGAGCGGGTCTACCAGCCGTATCCCTACCTGCTCGTGATCATCGACGAGCTGGCAGACCTGATGATGGTCGCCCCGCGTGACGTCGAGGACTCCATCGTCCGCATCACCCAGCTCGCGCGCGCCGCCGGCATCCACCTGGTCATCGCCACCCAGCGCCCCTCGGTCGACGTCGTGACCGGCCTGATCAAGGCGAACGTGCCGTCCCGGCTGGCGTTCGCGACCTCCTCGCTCGCCGACTCCCGGGTCATCCTCGACCAGCCGGGCGCGGAGAAGCTGGTCGGCCAGGGCGACGCGCTGTTCCTGCCGATGGGCGCCAGCAAGCCCATGCGCCTGCAGAACGCCTTCCTGTCCGAGAAGGAGATCAACGAGATCGTCGCGCACTGCAAGGCGCAGATGCAGGTGGAGTACCGCGACGACGTCTCCGCGGTGGCCGCCGCCAAGCGCGAGATCGACGAGGACATCGGCGACGACCTCGATCTGCTCGTGCAGGCCGCCGAGCTGATCGTGACCACGCAGTTCGGCTCCACCTCGATGCTCCAGCGCAAGCTGCGCGTGGGCTTCGCCAAGGCCGGCCGCCTCATGGACCTGCTCGAGAGCAGGAACGTGGTGGGCCCGAGCGAGGGTTCCAAGGCGCGTGAGGTGATGGTGAAACCCGACGATCTGCCCGGCCTGCTCGCCGACTTGCGCGGAGAGTGACCCCTCCGCCACCGACCCCCTCGGTAACTGGTTGAATGTGAATGACTACGCATCGTCGGAATACGGGCGCGTAGCGCAGGGTGCACGGCGAGGGGGACGTATGAGCATTGGAGTGACGCTGGCCGCGGCACGACACGCGGCAGGCATGACGGTCGCTCAACTGAGCGGTCGCACGCGGATCAGAGAGACGGTCATCTATGCCATCGAGCGAGACGACTTCTCGCTCTGCGGGGGCGACTTCTACACAAGAGGTCACGTCCGCAACATCGCCAAGACGCTCGGGCTGGACCCCGACGCCATCGTGCACCAATACGACGAGGAACACGGCGGGGTCCCCCTCCCGGTCCGTGCCGCGGCCGTGTTCCAGGCGGAGAGCACGATCAAGCTCCGTGAACGCCGCAGTCCCAACTGGTCCACCGCCATGGCGATCGCCCTCGCCATCGTCGCCGTCTTCGGGGTGACCAGGGTGATGAGCGGATCCGGCGAGACCATCACCACCGCAGCCGACCTCAAACCGACCACCGGCCCCACCGTCCCGGCCACGCCGAAGCCGTCGACCCACCCCAAGGCGGCCAAACCGGTTAGCGATCTGGTGACACTTCAGGTGAAGGCCAACAAGCCATCATGGCTCGAGGTCAGCGACGCCAACGGCAAGCACATGTTCCGCGGCACCATGCCCGCGGGCACCACCTCCACGTGGAAGGCGCGCAAGGAGATGCGGGTCACCATCGGCAACGCCGGCGGCGTCGACCTGCAGGTGAACGGAAAGCACGTGGGCGTGCCCGGCAAGATCGGGCAGACGGTGCACCGATCATTCGGTCCGGAGGCGCCCGGTTCGAGATGACGCCGGTGGCCTCCCGGCGGCGTGCCAGAGGGCGTCTCGGCGCGCCGCCGGCGAGAGTCGGCGGCCGAAGTACGGGGGGAGTGCGCCGGGCGGTGGCCAACTCCCGATACCGTAGAGACCATCATGTCTTCCCGCCGAACCGCATCGTTGATCACGCTGGGCTGCGCGCGTAACGAAGTCGACTCCGAGGAGCTCGCCGCGCGAATGGAGGCCGCCGGGTGGCGGCTCGACGACGACAACCCCGATGTCGTCGTCGTCAACACCTGTGGCTTCATCGACTCGGCGAAGAAGGACTCCATCGACACGCTGCTCGCCGCCTCCGACTCCGGCGCCAAGGTCGTGGCCGCGGGCTGCATGGCCGAGCGCTACGGCAAGGAGCTGGCGCAGGCCCTTCCCGAGGCCTCCGCGGTCATCTCCTTCGACGACTACACCGACATCGGCGCGCGCCTCGACGACGTGCTCGAGGGCCGGTCGCTGACGCCGCACAGCCCGCGCGACCGCCGCACGCTGCTGCCCATCAGCCCGGTCGAGCGCTCCGCCGGCCATGCTCACATCCCGGGCCACGGCGACCTGCCCGAGGGCCTCGCGCCCGCGAGCGGCCCCCGCATGCTGCGCAAGCGGCTCTCCGGCGGCCCGGTGGCCTCGCTGAAGCTCGCCTCAGGTTGCGACCGCCGCTGCACCTTCTGCGCCATCCCCGCCTTCCGCGGCGCGTACGTCTCGCGCCGTCCCGAGGAGCTGCTGGCCGAGGCCGCCTGGCTGGCCGGGCAGGGCGTCAAGGAGCTCGTGCTCGTCAGCGAGAACTCCACCTCCTACGGCAAGGACCTCGGCGACCTGCGCGCCCTGGAGAAGCTGCTGCCCGAGCTCGCCGCCACCGAGGGCATCGAGCGGGTCCGCATCAGCTACCTCCAGCCGGCCGAGCTGCGCCCCGGCCTCATCGACGTGATCGCCGGCACCGAGGGTGTCGCACCCTATTTCGACCTGTCGTTCCAGCACGCCAGCGGGCCGGTGCTGCGCCGCATGCGCCGCTTCGGCGACCCCCGCCGGTTCCTCGACCTGCTGGAGACGATCCGCGACCGCGCGCCGGAGGCCGGCGTGCGCTCCAACTTCATCGCCGGCTTCCCCGGCGAGACCGAAGCCGAGTTCGGCGACCTGGTGGGGTTCCTCGACGAGGCACGCCTCGACGTCATCGGCGTCTTCGGCTACTCCGACGAGGACGGCACCGAGGCGGCCCGCTTCGGCGGCAAGCTCGACCAGGACACCATCGACGAGCGGGTCGCGGCGCTGACCGAGCTCGCGGAAGAGCTGACCGCCCAGCGCGCCGAGGAGCGCATCGGCACCGAGATCGAGGTGCTCGTCGAGGAAGACCTGGGAGACGGCGGCTACGAAGGCCGTGCCGCCCACCAGGGTCCCGAGGTCGACGGCTCTGTCACGGTCCAGGGCATCGGGCTGGTCCCCGGGCAGATCGTGCGCGCCACGGTCGTCGACGCCGAGGGGGTCGACCTCATCGCCCGCATCAAGGCCGGGCCATGACGAACCCGCCGGAGACCGGCACCGAGCCGCTTGTGGAATCCCTGGCTCGGCGCGTCAGCCCGTGGAACATCGCCAACGTGCTGACCGTCCTCCGGCTGGTGGTCGTACCGTTCTTCGTCGCCTGCATGTTCGTCGAGGGGGAGGGCTGGCGGTCGGCGGCCCTCCTCGTCTTCCTGCTCGCCTCGCTGACCGACCAGCTCGACGGCTGGCTCGCCCGGCGGTACGGCCTGATCACCGACTTCGGGAAGATCGCCGACCCGATCGCGGACAAGGCGCTGATCGGCGCGGCCCTGGTCACCCTGTCGGTGCTCGGTGAGCTGCCCTGGTGGGTCACCGCCACGATCCTGCTCAGGGAGATCGGCGTCACGGCGCTGCGCTTCGCGGTGATCCGCCACGGCATCATCCCCGCCAGCTACGGCGGCAAGGTCAAGACCGTGCTGCAGATCGTGGCGATCGCGCTCTACATCTTCCCCCTCGTGCCCGACCCGATCAGGTGGATCGCCATGGGGCTCGCCCTGGCCGTCACCGTGGTCACCGGGCTCGACTACGTCATCCGCGCCATACGGCTGCGAAAGGTCGCCCAGAAAGCACGCGGCGAGTGAGTTCGGCCGCCGCCGAGGTGCTCTCCCTGCTGGTACGCCGGGAGGCCACCGTCGCGGTGGCCGAGTCGCTGAC
Source organism: Sphaerisporangium flaviroseum (assembly GCF_039537005.1). Lineage (NCBI taxonomy): Bacteria > Bacillati > Actinomycetota > Actinomycetes > Streptosporangiales > Streptosporangiaceae > Sphaerisporangium > Sphaerisporangium flaviroseum. The sequence goes on from NZ_BAAAZR010000008.1 coordinate 184,026, forward strand.
GGGCGGGCTCATCGGCGCCACCCTCACCACCCCGAGCGGCGCCTCCGCCGCGTTCCGGGGCGGAGTGATCGCCTATGCCACCGATCTGAAGGCCGGGCTCCTCGACGTTCCCAAAGATCTACTCGATAGGGAGGGTGCGGTTCATCCGGACGTCGCGGCGGCGATGGCCGCCGGTGTCCGGGCGCTCGCCGGCGCCACGTACGGGCTGGCGGTGACCGGCGTCGCCGGGCCGGACGAGCAGGACGGCAAGCCGGTGGGCACGGTCCACGTCGCCGTGAGCGGCCCTGGGGGCGCGGTTTGGCATCGTGACGTGATCCTGCCGGGCTCTCGGGAAGAGATCCGCAAAAGTACCGTGACGGAGGGTTTGGATCTTCTCAGAGGTGTGCTGGAGGCACAAATGGGGGAACATACCGGATGATTACCGCGTTACGTCACCAGCGAACATGCTCCCCACGGTCTGCCGCCCCATTGGTCTATGCAGGTACGGTGGAGTGGTGAGCGAGGTTCGTGACCCATCGGTGAGGAGCAGGTCCGGCGTACGCCCGGCAAAGGGGCCGAGCGAACCAATGATGACGGCGAGGAGTATGTACGAAGGGCAATCGAAAAACGGGCGATACGAACCGACCGCGCGGAACGTCGTGAAGGCGCCTGCGCCAGGGAGGGAGCGACAGATGGTCCTGCTGCGTCAGCTGCTCGGTGACGTGCTGCGGCGGCTGCGGGTGCGGCAGGCACGCACCCTACGTGAGGTTTCCACCCTGGCACGTGTCTCCCTGGGCTATCTGTCCGAGGTGGAGCGTGGCCAGAAGGAAGCGTCTTCAGAGCTGCTCGCCTCGATCTGCGGCGCCCTTGGTGTGCCGCTCTCGCAGGTGCTCCGTGAGGTTTCCGACCAGTTCGCGCTGGCCGAGCTTCAACACGCGCCCGTGCTGGCCGATGCGCCCGAGCACGAGCGTCTGCCCATTTCCGAGACCGTGCCCAGCACGATGTCGGGTCCCGAGTTCGACGGCTTTCCCGAAGTCAAGGACATGGTCGCCGCGTAGTTCGCGGCTGCGGCTTTCGTCCTGATAAGTCGGGCTGTCACAGTGATCTCACTGGTGATGGTCCGTGTGTCGCGCGCTGTCCGGTGACCGGGCCCGTTAGCGGGGCTGGCAGGCGGGGCAGTAAAAGATCACTCTTTCGTATGGCTGCGCCCCGAGCTCACCGCCGACCACTTTGTTGCCGCAGCGAAGACAGGGCCGCCCGGCCCGGCCGTACGCCCAGAGTCGCCTTCCAGGGCGCTGGTCCCCCGTGGTCAGCGGACCACCGGGCTGATCCTTGTTCGCATCAAGCAGCCGGTGCGCCAGCGACATCATCTTCTCGAGGTTCTCCACCTCTCGAACGCGCCTGAACGGCGAGATCCCCGACAGGAACAGCGTTTCCGCACGCCAGATCGTGCCCAGCCCGGCGACGTTCCGCTGGTCGAGAAGCGCCTCCGCGATCGTCATGTCCGGATTCGCCGCGATATTACGCGCCGCTCGCGCCGCCTGCTCGGCGTCCCAGTCGGGGGCGAGCAGGTCGGGTCCCAGGTGCCCGACGACCCGGTCCTCCTGATCGGTGCGCAGCAGGTCGACCATCCCCAGCTTGATCCCGATGGCCTGCCAGCGCTCGTTGGCGAGGATCAGCCGTACGACGTCGCCCCTGCGCAGGTGCGTCCCTGCCGCCTGGATCCGCCAGGCCCCGTCCATGCGCAGGTGCGTGTGGACGGTCAGCCCGCCCTCGACCCGGGTGAGCAGGTGCTTGCCGCGCGACACGGTGGTGAGAACGGTGCGGCCGGTGAGGTCCGCGGTGGCGTGCCGGGGCACCCGGAAGTCCGAACGGGTGAGCACCCGTCCGTCGAGGGCGGCTCGCAGCTTGGCCGCGGCACGATAGACGGCGTCGCCCTCGGGCATGGCCCGGTCAGTCCCAGGCCGCCGGGTCGGCGGCGAGCTCCAGCACCCGGTCGGGCAGCGTGTCCGCGGCGATCTGGTCCAGAGTGACCTCCTCGAGGATCGCGCGCTCGCTGGCGCGCAGGGCGATCCACACTTGCTGGAGCGATCGGGCCGCTCCGCGGTAGCCGACGTGCTCGGGACGCTCGCCCCGGACGTTGGCCAGCGGCCCGTCCACGGCACGGATCACATCTGCCAGGGAGATCTCGGTCGCGGGCCTGGCGAGGACGTAGCCCCCCTCGGGACCGCGCTGGCCGCGCACCAGACCGGCCCGGCGCATCTGGAGGAGAATGTTCTCCAGGTACTTGGGGGGCATTTCCTGTTCCTTGGCGAGCTCGCCCACGGTGGTGGGGCCGCTGCCGGAGGCGGCCAGCTCGGCGGCGGCGCGAAGGGCGTAGTCGACACGGGCGGAAAGACGCATGTTGTCGATTATCCCGCCTGTTAAACCCTGGTTACGCGCATCCGCACCACCACCGGCAGGTGATCTGAGAAAGTGACCCGCGGGACCCGGGCGTCGACCACGGCCAGACCGGGGCTCACCAGCACGTGATCGATCCGTTTGACCGGGTTGTCCGCCGGGGATGTCAGAGGATTTCCCCTTCCGTGGAAGGCGTCCGACAGCCCCGCGGCCTCCAGCACCCGCATCTCGGGGTCGTCCGGAGTGATGTTGAGGTCACCCGCCAGCACCACCGGCCGGGGACCGCCCGTGCCCGCCCGCGTCGCGGCCACCGCCAGGTCCCTGGCGATGGCCGCCACCTCCGGCGCCTGGCCGGGGGGCGCCTGCAGGTGGGTGTTGACGATCCCGACCTCGGTCCCGCCGACCTCGACGACGACCGTCTGTGCCTGGGCGCCGGTCGGGTAGTCGTGCCTGCCCAGGGGGTGCGACACGATCTGCCCGATCGGCAGGTTGGTGATGATCGCGTCACCCCACAGGCCGTCCGCGGCGGGGGCGAAGTGGTAGCGCATCCCGAGTCCGCCGGCGATCCGGGCCAGGCCGTCGTGGCCGCCGTTGAGGAGCCAGCCCCGGTCCACCTCACTGAGCAGGATCACGTCGGGACGCTCGCTCCTGGCCCACGCGGCGATCCGATCGAGGTCGAGGGTGCCCCTCAGCCCGAACCCCATCCGGATGTTGTAGGCGACGAGCGTGAACTCCGCGCGGGGTGCGGCCTGTACGGCCGGCAGGGGCCGCCACGTCACCGCGGCGGTGGCCGCCGCGACCACCAGGGCGAGGGCCGCGAACCTCCAGCGGTGAGGCGGCCGGGTCAGGAGCATCCGCCTGCCCTTCGCGGCCGTGAACGCCAGAATGGAGATCAGCACCGCCAGCAGGCCGGGCACGATGCCGTTGGCCACTCCAAGGTCGATGTCGTAGGCCGCGTAGTAGACGAAGACGGCGACCAGGAACACCAGCATCCCGCCGAGCAGCGCGAGGCCGCTCCGCGCCGGCGAGGAGGCGCGTGGCAGGCCGGCCATGGCCAGGCAGGCGCCGAGGGCCAGCGCCGCGAACGGCGCCGGGACCGCTGAGGACGACACGATCATCAGCACCGCCGACAGGGGCAGCACGACGATCGCGACCCACCACTGATGGGGTGGCCAGGCGGCGAAGGAGACCATACCGAACTGGCCGGCGACCAGCACCACCATCATGATCGCGATCTGCGCGGGACCTTGTCGACCGCTTCCCGGCGGCTCCGCGAGGCCGATCGTCTCCAGGTACATGCCGTTCAGGACCAGGGCGCAGGCGAGAACGACCCAGAGCCTCCCGGAGGCGACGTCCTCGGCGACGGGCGCGAGCCATACGGACCACAGGAAGGCGGCGCACAGGGCCACGACGGCGAGCCAGGGGAGCGGGCCGTCGCGCCACACCAGGTCCATCTGGCCGAGCGCCAGGTGGCCTACCGCGGAGACGGCCAGACCCGCGGCGATCGCGGTGGGCGCGGCCTTACGCGGGACGGTGAGCGCGCAGCCGTACAGGAAGACGAGGCCGAGCGAGACGCCGGCGCCGGCGAGGTAGAGCTGCGGGGAGCCGCCGTCCGTCGCCTGGAGCGCCAAACGGACGGCCGCCAGCAGGATCGCGCCGCCCAGGACGACGCGCCGCGGACCCGCCGCGCGGGCGAGCGGGACGGCGGCGAACGGCAGGACGAACCACAGGGCCGCGTAGAGACCCATCTGCTCGGGCGGGGTGTCGCCCGCGCGGCCGAACAGGGTGATCAGCGACGGCAGGAAGACCCGGAGCACCTGGGTGAACAGCACGATGCCGAGGGCCAGGGCGGTCACCGCGATCTGGTGACGGGTGAACGGCCCGGGCCGCGGTCGCCACAGCGAGATGGCACGCCCGGCGCGGGCTGGGGACTCGACGGCGGGCTCACCCATGGCTCTCCTCGACAAAGACATGAGTGATCCTCGTGTCACCGGCACCCGGAAAGCAAGCTCCGGCAATGAAGAAGACGACCTCTCGCAAGAAGACGGTCATCTCGCCGGACGGGAGCCGGCAGGTGATGCCGGTAAACTAGCAGGAAGCTTTACTGATGAATGGTTGTGTCACACCGCGCATCGCGTTTGTGATAAACCCAACGGGGACCGACGACAAGAAAGCATGCGATGGAGCGACGTCCTGGCGTGCCCAGGTTGCTACGGGAGATCAACGACCGGGCCGCGCTGGAGCTCCTGCTCGCCTCCGGGCCGCTGACCAGGGGACAGATCGGCGACATGACCGGTCTTTCCAAGGTCACCGCGTCCCAGACGCTCTCCAGGCTCGAAGAGCGCGGCCTGGTCGAGGTGGTGGGGGAACAGGCGGGGAACCGGGGGCCCAATGCGGCCCTTTACGGGGTGATCGCATCGTCCGCGTATGTGGCCGGGCTCGATGTCGGACCGGAATCCATCACGACCGCGATCGCGGATATCAACGGCGAAATCGTGGCCGAGGTGACGGTTTCCACCAATGGCCACGGCGATCCGGTGGCGCTGGTGCACAACGCGGTGGTGAAGGCGTGCCGCTCGGGGAAGGTCGCGCTGTCGCGCCTCAAGGGCATCGTGATCGGCACGCCGGGCGTGGTCGACCCGCGCAGCGGCGACGTGCGCTTCTCCTTCGACCTGCCCGGGTGGCACGAGGGCAGCCACGAAGCCCTCGCCCACGACTTGCGACGGCCCGTCACCATAGAGAACGACGTGAACCTCGCCGCGATCGCCGAGCGTTCCGAGGGCGCTGCCAAGGGCATCGACGACTTCGTCCTGCTCTGGGTGGAGCGCGGGGTCGGCCTCGCCGTCGTGCTCGGAGGCAGGCTGCACCGCGGGCGCTCCGGCAGCGCGGGCGAGATCGGCTACCTTCCGGTGCCGGGGGTTCCCCTCGCCGCGGACGTCAAGGCGGTCCCCGGGCGCCTTCCTGCCTTGGCCGGTGGCCTGCAGTCCCTGATCAGCGCCGAAGCCGTGGCCGAGCTCGCCGAGCCCTACGGCTTCGCGGGCGGGTCCGCCGCCGACTCGGTGCGCGCGGCCATCGAGAGCGGGGAGGCGGGGTCGGCGTTCCTCGACGAGCTGGCCCACCGGCTGGCTCTCGGCGTCGCCTCGGTCTGCGTCGTCCTCGACCCCACGCTGGTCGTGCTCAACGGCGAGGTCGGCCGGGCGGGCGGCGGCGCCCTGACCCATCGGGTCGAGGAGGCCGTGGCCGCCATCTGCCCGATACGCCCCGAGGTCGTCGTCAGCGAGGTGAAAGGCCGCCCCGTCCTCCGCGGCGCCATCCTCGCCGCCCTCGACCAGGCCCGCGAAGAGATCTTCACCTCCTGACGGCCACTACCGACACAAACTCGCGCGAGGAGCTCTTCACCTCCTGGCCGCCACCACCGACACAAACTCGCGCGAGGAGCTCTTCACCTCCTCATCCCGACCACCCCGACCACCGTGTCCGGCACGTGCCCGTTCCTCGCCGCTGTTGGGTCTTTTGGCCGGCGCCGGTACGGCGAGGAGGGGAGCGGTGGGGGCGGCGCCGTTTACGGTGGGGCATTGGTCGTTCACGGGGGGGCACTGGTCGGGGGTGGGTTGATGATCAGGCCGTGAGGAGTTCTGCGGCGGCTTGGGCGTTGGCGCGGGCGGCGCCGTATGTCGCGATGTAGGCCGCCGCGGAAGGACGCCAGATCGGCAGGCCCATCTCGATGACGGTCGCGTCGGGGCGGGCGGCCAGCAGCGCGGAGACGATGTCCTGGCTCGCGCGGTGGCGGTGGGCGTCCTTGACCACGATCACCAGCGAGCGCCCCCGCGCGCGTTCCAGCAGCCCGGTGGTGTCGGCCGAGTCCGGCTTGATCCGGGCGATCTCGGCGTCCGGCAGCCACGGGGCGAATCCCCACGGCACGTCCCCGACGGCGATCGTGGGCGGGGTGTCCACCTCGATCACGAAGGGGTTCACCAGCGGGGTCGCCGTACCCGACAGGCTCACCGCCCGGCGGGCGGCGGTCAGGCCGATCACGTTGCCGTCCCTGGCCTCCTCGCGCGGCGAGCCGAACCAGCCACGCAGCCGGGCGACGCGCTCGCAGGCCTCCTCCAGACGGGCGAGCGGAAGCCGGCCGTCGCGGACCGCGGCCACGATCTCGGCCCTGACCTGGCCGATCTGCTCCCGCGTAGGCAGCGGCCCGAGACAGAGCAGGTCCGACCCGGCCGCCAGCGACAGCACGGCACCTCCGCCCAGCCCCACGCTCTCGGTGATGGCGTGCATGTCGAGAGCATCGGAGATCACCACGCCGTCGTAACCGAGCTCGCCCCTGAGCAGCTCGGTCAGCGCCGCGGCCGACAGCGTGGCGGGAGCCGTACCGGTCAGGAACGGGACCCGCACGTGCGCTGTCATGATCGACTTGGTGCCCGCCTCGATGGCGGCCCTGAAGGGGACGAGCTCGCGCTCCCACAGCACCTCGCGGGAGACGTCCACCAGGGGGATCTCCAGGTGGGAGTCCTGCCGGGTGGCGCCGTGCCCGGGGAAGTGCTTCACGCAGGCCGCCACACCGGCGTCCTGCAACCCCGCCACGGCCGCCACGGTGTGCCGTGCCACAAGGGCCGCGTCCGAGCCGAACGAACGGGTCCCGATGACGGGATTGTCGTCGGCGGTGTTGACGTCGGCGTCGGGGGCCATGTCCAGGTTGACGCCGCAGCGGGCGAGGTCGTCGCCGATCGAACGGTAGACCCGGCGGGTCAGCTCGACGTCGTCGACGGCACCGAGTGCCGCGTTGCCGGGGTACGGGCTGCCGACGTGGTACGCCAGCCGGGTGACGTCCCCGCCCTCCTCGTCCAGGCTGATGACGGGGTCACCGGCGTCGCGCAGTTGTGCGGTGAGCGCCGCCAGCTGTTCGGCTCCCGCGACGTTGAAGCCGAAGAGCGTGACCCCGCCCAGACCCTCTTCCAGCTCGCGCAGGATCCACTCGGGCGCGGTGGTGCCGGGGAAGGCCGCGAGCAGCGTGCCGGCCGCGAGACGGTGCAGCCCCCGGTCGCCTCCGCCCCCGGAGAACCCGTCCAGGGAGGAATCACCCACGGAGAACCCGTCCACGGAGGACCGGCCCACGGAGAACCCGTCCACGGAGGACTCGCCCACGGAGAACTCAGACATGGCTGTACTCGACTCCTTAGCTCAGAGTTTGGGAGGCTCTGATGGTCAGCCTTTCACGGCGCCGGCGACCAGGCCCGACACCATGCGTCGCTGCACCAGCAGGAAGAACACGATGACCGGGATGGTCATCAGGGTCGAGGCGGCCATGATCCCGCCCCAGTCCGTCGACCGCTGCCCGGTGAAGAACTGCAACGCCACGGGCATCGTGTACGAGCCCTGGTCGTTGATCAGCGTCAGCGCGAAGACGAACTCGTTCCACGCGGTGATGAACGAGAAGATGCTCGTCGCCACCAGGCCCGGCGCCACCAGGGGGAACAGGACCTTCCAGAACGTCTCGAACCGGCTGGCCCCGTCGATCGCCGCCGCCTCCTCCAGTTCCTTGGGCACGGCGGCCACGAAGGTCCGCAGCATCCAGATCGCGAACGGGAGCGTGAATCCCACGTTGACCACGATCAGGCCCAGGAGCTGGTCGTAGAGCCCGAGCCGCTTGACCATGAGGAACAGCGGGATCAGCAGTGCCTCGGCGGGCACCATCTGCACGATGAGCAGCAGGATCAGGAAGCTCGTACGGAACTTGAACCTGAAGCGCGCCACGGCGGTGGCGGCCAGGAGCGCGAAGATCGAGCCGATGAGCACGGTGCCCAGGGCGACGACCGCGCTGTTCATGAGGTACTGCCATACGGAGTGCCCGGCGACGCCCTTGGTCAGCACCCGGGAGACGTGGTCAAGGGTGGGCGCGAACGGGAAGGGGATGAACCGCGTCGTGAAGATCTCGTCGTTGGGCTTGAAGGCCGTGGCGACCATCCAGTAGACGGGGAAGACCGCGAACAGGAAGACCAGGACGCCGGCCGCGTTCAACCCGGACAGCTTCAGCCGCTTGGTGGTCCGCGGATTCATCACACGTCCTCCGTTCTCACGATTTGCCGGACATAGACGGCGGTGATCAGCAGCATGATCACCGTGAGGATGACGGCGATGGCGGCGCCGAAGCCCATCTTGGGCGGTGCGCTGAACGCCTCGGTGTACGCCCACAGCGACAGGTTGAACGCGTCCCTGTTGGTCGTGCCACCAGCGAGCACGTACAGCTGGGTGAAGACCTTGAAGTCCCAGATGACGGAGAGCACCAGCAGGACCGAGAACACCGGCTTCAGGAGCGGGAAGGTGATCCGCCTGAAGGTCATGAGGGGGGTCGACCCGTCGACCCTGGCCGCCTCGTACAGCTCGGACGGAATGCTCTTGAGCCCCGCCAGCACCGACACCGCGATGAACGGGAAGGACGCCCACACCACGGCGACGATCAGCACCAGGTAGATCGTCGTGGAATCGTTGAGCCAGGGCTGGCCCGACCAGTCCGACCGTCCGAGGACCATGCTGGACAACCAGTCCGGAAGCAGGTTGAGCGACCAGTTCACCACGCCGGCGTCGGGGTCGAAGAGCCACTTCCAGATGATGGCGGTGGCGGTGGGCGGGGTGGCCCAGGCGGCCATGATGCCGACGATGACGAAGGTGGACATCTTCTTGCCGAGCCTGTGGAGCAGCAGCCCGACCAGCGTGCCGGTGAGCAGCGTGAGCGCGACGGTGATCACGGCGAAGACCACGGTGTTGCGCAGTGAGGACCAGAACAGGTCGGACTGGAAGACCTGGGTGTAGTTGCCCAGCCCCAGGAACTCGGCCGGCTGGGGGTTGGGCCGGATCTGCCGCAGTCCCACCTTGTGGAAGGACATGTCGACCATCTGGTACAGCGGATAGAGCAGCAGGATCGCGATGACCAGGAGGCCGGGCAGCAGCATGGCGTAGGGGATGACCCAGGCCGGCATGCCGCTTGACCGGCGTGGAGGGCGGTGGGACCGGCGCCGCGCCGGGGCGGAGGACTTGCCTCCGCCCCGGGCGACCGTGGAGGTCTGCGCCATGGCTACTGCTGGTTCAAAATCGTCTCGAGTTCCTTGTTGGCGTCAGCGAGGGCGGTGTCGATGTTCTTCTTGCCCTCGATGACGGCGCGCGCGGCGTTCTGCAGCACGGCCTTGGTGTCGTTGGCCTCGGCCCAGTTCGGGTCGGCCGGGAAGCCCTTGGCCACCTTGAACGTCTCGGCGAACGGCGCCTGCACCGGGTCGCTGGCGAAGTCGGCCAGAGCGTCGGGGTAGAGGGGCAGCAGGCCGCCCTCCTTGGCGTACCGCGTGCCGAACTCCTTGCCCGCGGCGAGCTTGAGGTACTCCGCGGCCAGTTCGGGGTTCTTGGCGTCCTTCCAGATGGCGATGTCGTTGCCGCCCTGGAAGGCGGGCGCCGGGCCGCTGCCCTCCTTGTTGGGAAGCGAGAAGAAGGCCATCTGGTCGTCGCCGACCTTGCCCTTGCTCTGTTCCTTGATGGTGTCGATGTCCCAGCCACCCGTGACGTACATGCCGACCTTGCCGGCGGCGAAGCGCTGGCTGATGTCCACCGAGTTCTGGGCGAGGCGCGCCTTGCCGGACACGCCCTCCTTGGCCACCAGGTCGGTGTAGAACTGGAAGCCCTCCTTGAAGGCCGGGTCGGTCAGCTTGCCGATCCACTTGCCGCCCTCGAAGGCGGCGAAGTCGCCGCCGGCGGACCAGACGAACGGCGAGAGCGACATGTTGGCGTCGGAGCCGCCGTTGAAGGCGAAGCCGTCGACGTCCTTGCCCTTCTTCGCGACGATCTGCTTGGCCGCGGCCACCAGGTCGTCCCAGGTCTTGGGCGCCTCGATGCCGAGGCTCTTGAACCAGTCCTTGCGGTAGAGGACGGCCCGGGTGCCGCCGCCCCACGGCGCGGCATAGATCTTGTTGTCGATGGTCTCGTAGCCCCACAGGTTCTGCGGGATCTGCTGGAAGTCGGCGTTGGCCTTCACCACGTCGGTGATGTCGGCGAGGGCCTCCTGGGCGACCCAGGCGGCGACCTGGTCGTTGCCGAACTCGGTCACGTCCGGGCCCTCGCCGCCGGCGAGCGCGGCGGTCCACTTCTTCTGGGCGTCAGGCCAAGGGATCCACTGGACCGTGGCCTCGGCGCCCGTCTGCTCCTTGAACTTGGCGTTCAGGTCTTCCATGTACTTGGTCTGCACGTCGTTGGGGGCCCCGAGTCGCCAGACCGTCAGGGTCTGACCGGCGAACTTCGGGCCCGAGGCGGCGGCGGACGCCTGGGGTTCGGCCGGCTTGGTGGGCTCGCTGCTCCCGCAGGCGGCGACACCAAGGGCAAGAGCGGCGGTCGTGGCCGTCGCGGCAGCGATCTTTCCGATCTTCACGTTCGGGTTCTCCCTTCCCGGCTTTACGTCGGGCTCGCGCTCATCGAAAGGCGCACGTCAGGGGCGGTGCACCAGGCGAAAGGCGCCATCTTCGTGCTCTGCGCTGCGACATCCCGAGGCCTGATCACTTGCCTGCGGGGTGACTGCCGCTAAACTAACAAGAAACTTTCTTAAAAGAAACGCCCGTTAGCGGATCGTGACGAGAGGGCCAGACTCCATGCCCAGACGACGCCCAGGGACGCCCAGGCTCCTGCGTCAGCTCAACGACCGCGCCGCCCTGGAACTCCTGCTCTCCGAAGGACCGCTGACCCGGGCCGAACTCGGCCAGCACACAGGGCTGTCCAAGGTCACCTCAGGGCAGTTGCTGGCCCGCCTCGAAGAACGCGGGCTGGTGGCGATCTCGGGTGAGCGCCCTGGCGGCCGCGGGCCCAACGCCGCGCTGTACACGGTGGTCCCCTCCAGCGCCTACGTCGCGGGCCTGGAAGTGCTGCCGGACAGGGTGACCGCGGGCGTGGCCGACATCACCGGGAACATCATCGCCGAGGTGACCGTGGACCCCTGCCGGACCGGGGAGCCTGTGAAGACCGTGCACCGCGCGGTGCGGCAGGCCTGCGAGTCGGCCGACGTGAGCATGTCCCGGCTGAGCGCCCTGGTCATCGGCACCCGCGGCGTGGTCGATCCGCGGACCGGTGACGTCCGATTCTCCTTCGACCTGCCGTCCTGGCACGCGGGCGTGCTCGCCGACCTCCGCGCCACGCTGGGGTCCTCGGTGATGATCGAGAACGATGTGAACCTGGCCGCGCTGGCCGAGCACTCGTACGGGGCCGCGCGCGGGTTCGATGACTTCGTCCTGGTATGGGCGGGGGTTGGCCAGGGGCTGGGCGTCATGCTGGGCTCTCGCCTGCACCGGGGGTTCACCGGAGGAGCGGGGGAGATCGGATGGCTCCCGGTGCCGGGAGAACCGCTGCCCATCGACGTCGCAGAGCCGCAGTCCGGCTCCTTCCAGCGCCTGGTCGGCACCGCCGCCGTCATCGGCCTCGCCGCCGCCCACGGCATCCTCGGCTCGAACGGCTCCTCGCACGGGGCCGGCTCCGCGGCGGGGATCGTCCGTATGGCCGTCGCGGGCGGTCACGACCGGTTCCTGGACGAGCTGGCGCGGCGGCTGGCCATCGGGGTGGCAGCGGTGACGGTCGTGCTCGACCCCGGGCTGGTCGTACTGAGCGGGGACGTGGGCCGTGCCGGTGGACGGGCGCTGGCGAGCAGGGTGGAGGAGGCGGTGGCCCAGATCTGCCCGAGCCGGCCGCGGGTCGCCGTCACGCGGGTCGAGGGCAATCCGGTGCTGCGCGGGGCGGTGTTGGCGGCCCTGGACCAGGCGCGGGAGGAAGTCTTCTCCAACACGGTCGACGTCTGAGGAGACGCTTGGTCGTACGGCAAGGTCATCCGCCGTGCGACCCTTGGCTGCCGTCCTTGGCATGCCGTTTATGCCAGACTTGCTGCTCATGCACAATGTCGTCCTGATTTCTGACCCTCGCGTGACCTCGATCCCCGTGGAGGACAACGGGGAGCCGCTGGCCGACGTGAGGGGCGTCCTGGCGGTCGACGGCAGGCTGGCGGACCCGGGCGGCGCCTACGCGCACCTGCGTGAGAGCCTGCTCGCCCGGCTGGTGAAGGCGCAGCGGAAGCTCCCGTACGGCTACCGGCTGCTCGTGGTCGAGGGGTACCGGCCTCCGGCGCTGCAACGGCAGTACTTCGAGGGATACAAGGACGAGCTTCGGGGGGCGTTCCCGGAAATGTCGCCTGAAGAGCTGCATGTAGCGGCGAGTCGGTACGTTTCCCCTATCGAGGTCGCACCGCACACGGCGGGCGCGGCGGTGGACCTTACCCTCGCCACCGAGGCCGGCGTCGAACTCGACATGGGCACCCCGGTCAACGCCAACCCCGAGGAGAGCGACGGAGCCTGCTACACCGCCGCCCCGAACATCTCCGCCGACGCACGCGCGCACCGGAAGATCCTCGGCGCGGCTCTGGAGGCCGCCGGGCTGGTCAACTACCCGACCGAGTGGTGGCACTGGTCCTACGGCGACCGCTACTGGGCCATGACCACCAACACCAGAACCGCCATCTACGGCCCTCGCACACTCCCTTAGTGAGTGCCTGCACAGCCGTCGGGTCGTGATCGCGGGGGTTTGACGCCGGGGGTTGGACGCTGGGGGCGGGACGCCTGGGGTGGGACACACGGTTACTCACGTCCCAGGGGCCCCTGCGGGGAGCTTGGTCTGGTCGTCGATGCCGGCCGCGTTCAGGTTCGCGTCGGTCAGGTCCGCACCCCTCCCGGCAGCGGACGGCCCTGGAGGGGGCCGAGTTGGGTTACCTCCGGGGGCGTTGGGGCGCTTGGTGATGAGGTTCTCGGCGGTTGCATGGACGGCAGTCATATGGCCGTCTCACCCATGTGCGCCGCTGTAGCGGCGGCAGGATCGTGGTGCGATGGGACGGTGGATGGCGTTGGGTGATGGTGACTCGTAGAGGGTCCCTCCCGGCGCCCGTTTGATCGGGGAACCCGGTTGATTCCCACCCCGGCGGTGGACGGCCCTGGAGGGGCCGAGCTGGGTTATCCCGAGGGGCGTTCGGGTGGTTGGTGGAGGGGTTCTTGGCAGTTGTATGGTCTTTCGCACCCATGTGCGCCGCTGTAGCGGCGGCGGGATCGTGGTGCGGTGGGACGGTGGATGGCGTTGGTGGTGGTGACTCGTAGAGGTCCCTCCCGGCGCCCGTTTGATCGGGGAACCCGGTTGATTCCCACCCAGCCCTGGACCCCCCAAGAAGGGCCGAACCAAGGAACCTCGCATAGCCGCCCGGCCACCCACACTTTCTCGATCTTGCCTATAACACGCCGGCCCACTCGTTCGGGCGGTTCTTACCCCCAACCAGGCACGGTCTACGATCAACCGGGTTCCCGGACAACCAGGTTTCCCGATCAGCAGGGGCGCCGGGAGGGCCGTAATCCGCCGCCCCGACCCCGCTCGCCTGCGAGCCGACGAAGCCGGTCTATCAAGCCCCCTGACCGGGACCCGTTTACAAGCCTGTCAACGGCGAGCCCTGCGCCGGATCGATCTCCGTCACAAGACCAAGAGGGACCGATAATCTGCGGCGCATGCATCGAAGCCGCGTCTACGCCATTCTGATCGACACGCCCGAAGCCGAAGCCGCCAACGCGGCGGCTTTCTGGTCGGCCGCTCTCGGCGTCCGGACTGAGGCCCTCCCCTCGGAACCGCAGTTCACCACGCTGCACGAGGCCATTCCCGGGCTGGTCACCGCTATACAGGCGGTCGAGGACGTACCTCGCTACCACCTGGACATTGAGACGGACGACGTGGAGGCCGAGACCGCGCGCTTGATCGGCCTCGGTGCCACGCAGGTGTCGCAGTGGCAGGAGTGCCGCGTGCTGCGCGCGCCCGGCGGGCACCTGCTCTGCGTCCTCCCCGTGGAAAGCGACCCGGATGTCTTCGGAGTGCAAGCCAAAATCTGGCCCTGACCAACCTCCACAAACCGGAACCCACTGACGCCTGACCGGCTGATCAACTAACCAACCGCCCTCTGACCAGCGGTTCAGTGAAAGGTCAGGCGCGTAGGCGGAGGCCGCGAGGGGTCGGGTGGAAGCCGGCGGACTCCAGCGCGGCGGCGAGCGGGGAGTCGATGATGGACGTGCCGTCGGCCCTCTCCACGGTGAGCTTCCCGAGCGCTCCGTCGCGGACGGCCAGCGCCAGGGCGTCCACCGCGGGCCGCAGCCGGTCGTCGTCGGCGAAGGACAGCAGGGTTTTCCCGCCGCGCTCGACGTAGAGCACCAGCCGGCCGTCGACCAGCACCACCAGCGCACCTGCCTTGCGCCCGGGCTTATGGGTGATCTCCCCAGGGTGGGCCGGCCATGGCAGCGCCGCGCCGTACGGGTTGGCGGGGTCGGTCGCGGCGAGGACCACCGCACGTCGCTCGACCCGGGCGCCTTCCTGCGGGCGGGCGCCGCCGATCTCGGAGAACATGCTCGACCCGATGGCCCGCATGCGGTCGACGGCACCGGGAAGGGCGAACTGCGCGCCTCCCAGACCTTCGACGAAGTACCCCCGGCGGCACCGCCCGGACTCTTCGAATGCCCGCAGCACGGGATAGACGGTGGCGAAGCCTCCGGTGAGACGCTCCGCCGCCACCGCGCCCTTGGTCACGACGCCGTGCCGCTCCAGGAGGACCTCGGCCTGGGCATGAGCGCGCTGCGTCGCATCTGCGGAGGGCTCGGGCAGCAGCCACCAGCGGCCGCTGACGGTCGGCGGACCGGCCCGGGTCGGCAGCACGGCTCTGCGCCTGCGGGCCGATGACGCGCGGTGCGCCGGCCGTCCGGAACCCAGCGCCGCCCGTAGTGGTGCCAGCGTATCGCCGGACACCCGCCCCGCCCACACCAGATCCCAGAGCGCGCCGGCGAGCGCCGTGTCGTCGAGCGATGCGACCCGGCTTCCGAGATCGCGGAAGAACAGGGCGCCGCCGCCGCTCAGCGCCTCCAGCACCTTCTCGTGCAGCGGAGTCATCGTGATCTCGGCCGGCGGAGGCAGCAGCAGGGGGGCGGTGTCGGCGAAGAACAGTGACACCCAGCCGTCGCTTCCGGGCAGCGAACCCTGCCCGGCCCAGACGACTTCGCCCGAGGCGGTCAGCTCGTCGAGCAGGGCGGGCTCGTACCCGGGGACCCTGCTGGGCAGGACCAGCGTCTCCAGCGCGGACGCCGGCACGGCCGCGCCCTGCAGTTGCTCGATGGCGTGCACCAGAGCATCGATGCCCCGGGCGGACCTGCCCTCGGTGATGCCGTGCCACGCGGGGGCGAAGGCGCCGAGCACCTCCGGCGGGACCGGCTCGACCTCCTTACGGAGCCGGGCCAGCGATCTGCGCCGCAGGAGCCGCAGCACACCGGCGTCGCACCACTCCTCGCCCCAACCCCCGGGACGGAACTCACCGGACACCACCCCGCCCGACGACGCCAGCCGCCGCAGCGCGTCGATGACGACCGCGACGCCGAGACCGAACCGGACTGCCGCCGTGGACGCGGGGAAGGGGCCGCGCGTGCGCGCGTGCCGGGCGAGCAGGTCGCCGAGCGGATCGGTCACCGGCTCCAGGAAGACATGCGGCACGCCCATCGGGAGGGGCACGCCCAGCGCATCACGCAGTCGCGCGGAGTCCTCGATCGCCGCCCACTGCTCGACTCCGGCGACCCTCACGCGGATGGCCCGCCGGGCCGACTCCAGATCGGCCAGCCAGGCGGGATCACCCTCTCGTACGGTGACGTCCTCGGCCTGCAACGGGCCGTGGGTCCTCAGCAGGTCGGCGAGGTCCTCGGCGTCGCGCAGCGGCCGGCCCAGCCTGGCCAGCTCCCGCTCGGTGTCGGCCACCACGTCGGGGTCGAGCAACTCCCGAAGATCGGCCTCGCCCAGCAACTCGGCCAGCAGATGGGTGTCCAGGGCCAGCGCCTGGGCACGCCGCTCCGCCAGCGGCGCGTCCCCCTCGTACATGAAAGCGCCGACGTAGGCGAACAGCAGCGACGCGGCGAAGGGCGACGCCTGGTTCGTCTCCACCTCGACCACGCGCACGCGACGGGCGGCGATGTCGCGCATGAGCTGGACCAGCCCCGGCACGTCGAAAACGTCCTGGAGGCACTCGCGCATGGTCTCGAGGACCACGGGGAACGAGCCGTACTTGCTCGCGACCTTCAGCAGGTTGGCCGCGCGCTGGCGCTGCTGCCACAGGGGAGATCGCCTTCCGGGGTTACGCCGGGGGAGCAGGAGCGCGCGGCCGGCGCATTCGCGGAAGCGGGACGCGAACAGCGCCGACCCGCCCAGCTCCTCGGTGACGATCTGCTCGATGTCGTCGGCGTCGAAGATCGCCACATCGGTGGGCGCCCCTTCGAGCGTGTCGGGGATGCGCAGCACGATGCCGTCGTCGGAGTGCATCGTCTGCACGTCGAGGTCGTACCGCTCGCGCAGGCGGCGCCCGATGGCGAGCGCCCAGGGCGCGTGGACACGGGCGCCGTACGGTGTGTGGATGACGACGCGCCAGTCGCCGAGCTCGTCGTGGAAGCGCTCGACGACCAGGGTGCGGTCATCGGGGACGTACCCGGTGGCCTCACGCTGTTCGGAGAGGTAGGCGAGGAGGTTGCCGACGGCGAAGGCGTCGAGCCCGGCCTCGGAGAGGCGCTCGGTCTTCCCTTCCGACATCTCGCGCAGGAACGCGCCGAGTGCCCGGCCCAGCTCGGCAGGCCGGCCGAGCGCGTCGCCGTGCCAGAACGGCAGCTTGCCCGGCTGCCCAGAGGCGGGGGAGACCAGCACCCGGTCGGCGGTGATGTCCTCGATGCGCCATGAGGTGGCGCCCAGCACGAAGACGTCCCCGACCCGGGACTCGTAGACCATCTCCTCGTCGAGCTCGCCGACCCGCCTGCCGCCGCGCCCGGTATCGCCGCCTACCAGGAAGACGCCGAACATGCCCCGGTCGGGGATGGTGCCGGCGTTGGTGACCGCGAGGCGCTGGGCACCTGGACGCCCGGTGATACGGCCGGTCACGCGGTCCCACACGATGCGGGGCCTCAGCTCGGCGAACTCCTCGCTGGGATAACGCCCGGCCAGCATGTCGAGTGTGGCCTCAAGGGCGCTCCGCGGCAGTGTGGCGTAGGGAGCGGCCCGCCTGACCAAAGTCTCGAGCTCGTCGACCGTCCACTCGTCGAGCGCGCACATCGCCACGATCTGCTGGGCGAGCACGTCGAGAGGGTTGCGTGGATAGCGCATCTCCTCGATCTGGCCGCTCTTCATGCGCTCGGACACCACGGTGGTCTGGATCAGATCGCCACGATATTTGGGGAAGATCACGCCCTTGGAGACCGCGCCCACCTGGTGACCGGCCCGGCCGATGCGCTGCAGGCCGCTGGCGACGCTAGGCGGAGCCTCCACGCAGACCACGAGATCGACCGCGCCCATGTCGATGCCGAGCTCCAGGCTGGAGGTGGCGACCACGGCCGGCAGGCGCCCGGACTTCAGCGCCTCCTCGATCTGCGCTCGCTCCTCCTTGGAGACCGACCCGTGGTGTGCGCGGACGATTTCGGGCACCACGCCCTTGGTGGCACCGGCCTGTGCCATCAGCGCCGCCGGTGGCGACAGAGCGGGTGGTGAGCACTTCCCGAGTGAGAGGTCGTCTCCGGGAGAGGTCACCGGGCCGTCGGCCTGGCCCGCCATGCGCTCGAACGCGAGCTCGTTGAGCCGGGCGCACAGGCGCTCGGCGAGGCGCCGGGAGTTGGCGAAGATGATCGTCGATCGGTGGGACTCGATCAGGTCGAGCAGGTGCTCCTCGACGTGCGGCCAGATGGACCGCCGCGCCGGGGGCTGCATCGACCAGGAGGACTCGTCGTCGTCGGCCGGGGCGGTCTGCTGGGGAGCCACGTTGAGCTCGGTCATGTCCTCGATGGGGACGATCACGTCGACCTCGATGACCTTCTGGGAAGGCGGCTGCACGACCGTCGTCGGCCGGGCGCCGCCCAGGAAGGTCGCCACCTCGCTCACCGGCCGGACCGTGGCCGACAGGCCGATGCGCTGCGCCGGGCGGGCGAGCAGCGCGTCGAGCCGCTCGAGGGTCAGGGCCAGATGAACCCCTCGCTTGGTGGCGGCGACGGCGTGCACCTCGTCGATGATGACCGTCTCCACCCCGCGCAGCGCCTCACGCGCCTTGCTGGTGAGCAGCAGGTAAAGCGACTCGGGGGTGGTGATCAGGATGTCGGCCGGGTTGGCGGCGAAGCGGCGGCGGTCCTCGGCGGCGGTGTCTCCCGAACGGATGGCGACCGAGATCTCCGGCACGGGCAGGCCCATCCGGCGGGCGGTCTGCTTGAGGCCGGTCAGCGGGGCTCGCAGGTTGCGCTCGATGTCGACCGCCAGCGCCTTCAGCGGTGAGACATAGACGACGCGGCACTGGCGCGCCGGGTTCGCTTCCTGGAGCGATCGCTCGCGGGTCTTGGCCGCTCGCTGCCGGGGTGCCCCGGCTTCGGGTGACCCTCCGTCTCGCGGCCCGGTGGTCATGCGCTCGGCGGCGAGGCGGTCGAGCGACCACAGGAAGGCGGCCAGGGTCTTGCCGGACCCTGTCGGCGCGACCACCAACGTGTTGTCGCCGCGCGCGATCGACCTCCACGCCCCCTCCTGCGCCGTGGTGGGCGCGGCGAAGGAGTCGGCGAACCATTGCCTGGTCACCGAGGTGAAATGGTCGAACACTGATGCCGTCACCGCTTCATCATGCAACGCGCCACCGACAAAACGCGCCACCGCCCGTCGCCGGGCGTGCGTCTGAGGAAAAGAAGGTGTCGTCCAGGACGAGGCACTCCGACTTGACATCGGGCGCGTCTGGGCCGTCATCTGGACTATGGACATCGATTACGCGGCCATCGAGGCGACCCGGGAGCGGATCCGGGAACGGCATCTCCACGCGCAACGCCCCGAGAGCAGCGCGCGCGGCCTTCACCACTTCGCACTGATCTGCTCGGACGTCGAGCGAACCATCGACTTCTACCAGGGGGTCCTGGAGTTCCCGCTCACGGAGATCTTCGAGAACCGTGATTACAAGGGGTCGAACCACTTCTTCTTCGACATCGGCAACGGCAACCTGCTGGCGTTCTTCGATCTCCCCGGACTGGACCTGGGACCGTACCAGGAGGTGCTGGGCGGGCTGCATCACATCGCCATCTCCGTGGAACGAGGGAAATGGGAGAGGCTCCGGGGCAAGCTGGACGACGCGGGCGTGCAGTACCAGATCGAGAGCGACGCCTCCATCTACTTCCGTGATCCCGATGGTGCCCGCCTGGAGCTGCTCGCCGACCCTCTCGGGGAGATGTACGGCTCTCGCGTCCTGTGACCGCCGGCGTTCCTCGGCCGATCCGGCTCCGCGCGCCAGGTCCTTCTCCGGCCCGTGTCGTCTCGGGAGCGCCTGGATCTTGATCGTGGCCCGAACGAGGGCTCAGGTCCGTCCATGCGGCTTCCGGGACCATACTGGAAGAATGCGCTTGACCGACTTCTGGAACCGGATGAACCGCCACTTCGGTGAGAGGTACGCCACCTCCTGGGCGCATGACTACGTGATCGCCGAGCTCGGTGGTCGTACCGTGAAGCAGGCGCTCGACGACGGGGTGGCGGCCAAAGAGGTCTGGCGCGCCGTGTGCGGAGTGACCGACGTGGACCCCCGGCTGCGCTGATCGAGGGCGTCTTCCACGGACGGACGCCGGGTCCGTATGCCGATCATGACCTGGCCGGACACCTGATCACGAGACGGATATGCCTGTTCGTGTCCTGTGCCAGCGAAGGTTGAGCGTGTGCCAGCGAAATTTGAGTGACTGGGTCTATGCGTGAGTTCTGGTACCAGCTCAGCGACCGGTGGTATCGCCTGGATGAGGCGGATTCATGTTCAGCGAGCGCTGGTACCACTCCATCGAGGCTGCCTGGTCGTTGATCCGCTGGGCGTTCTTCCTCAAGAAGCCGGGGCTCGTCTCTGGCCGCTCCGCCGCCGGGTTAAGGCAGCCGCGGCGGTGAAGGCTAGGGCCGCACACCCGAGCTGGGCAAGGGCCGTGGAGGTGGGCACCGACGGCAGGTCCCCGAGGTCGCCCAGGGCCGCCGCGGGCAGGAACAGCAGTAGCGCCGCCCGCCGACCCACGGCCGATCGACACGCGTACCCGGCCGCCAGCGCGACCACGATCAGCCACGGCACCGGCTTCCAGGTCGTGATGACGTGGTCGGCGATCACGTCTACCCAGCGCGCGCGCACGATGGCCTCGCTGGCGATGAGCCCCACGAGGGCGAGCGGCCCCCACAGCAGGAAGGCGCCCCGGGGGATCAGCCCGACCGCGCGGTAGGCCACCGGCATGAAGGCGATGACCAGCGCCATCACCTCGGCCAGCAGGAGGGGGCCGTAGTTCGGGAGGAACAGCATGTCCAGATTCAGTTCAGGGCCCGGGTGGCCGGCCAGCGCGAACGCGACCACGGCGAGCACGGCGATCCACCGGCGGCCGAACAGCACGGCCAGCGCGGGCAGGGCCGCGACCAGGGCCGGCTCGGTCAGGAAACGGATCGAGCTCGGTTGCTCCAGGAAGGCCGCGCCGTGACGCAGGGATTCGGCGACCCGCAGCGACACGGTCGCCACCTCGGTGACCAGCATCAGGAACGGCCATAGCGCCACGGCGACGGCCAGCCCGTCGCGCCAGGCGCCTGCCGAGACCGCGCCGAAGGCCCGCCGGGTGTGCACCCGCGCCGCACCCCGCAGCAGGTCGGCCACGTCAGCCAGGTCTGGGCGGGTCTGTCCGGGCCGTGCCCCCGCCTGCAGCACTCCCATCATCTCCGCTTCGTGCCGCGCCCGGTGGTCGCGGGGATAGCAGGCCAGCAGCCGCCGGTAGCGGGCTTCGAGCGGGCTCATGCCATTCCTCCCGAGCCGATCGCGCGCAGGCGTGCGGTGGCCGCCTTGGCGTGCCTACGCATCCGCTCAGCCTCCGCCGCCAGTCTCGCCGCACCGTCGCCGGTCAGCCGGTAGTAGCGACGCACCCGGCCATCGACGATCTCCTCTCGGTCCTCGATGATCAGGCCCTCTTCCTGGAGTCGGTCGAAAGCGGCGTACAAGGTGCCGGCGCGCAGGCGAACCTGGCCGTCGGAGATGCGCTCCACATCAGTGATGACGCCGTACCCGTGTTGTGGACCGGCAGCTAGCGCGGTCAGGATCAGGAAGGTCGGCTCCTGCATCTGCCTCATGTGATCAATATATGCCGATCATCTACTTATAGGTGAGCGATCGTCACAATTGTTCAGAGGTCAAGACGGATCACATGACGACGTCCCCGCGAGAGGCATGGCCCATTCGAGGGCTCTCGTTGTGTTGAGCTGTGATCGAACAATCGTTCGGCTATATTGAAAGTTGCCGACGCCCCTGGGCCCGCTCCGGGAAAATGTCGGTGGCAGCCCGTAGCTTTCAGGCGACGGAAACGACTTCGACACACCCTCCAGGGGAGCACTCCATGGCAGCCAACGACCGCGAGAAGGCCCTTGAGACTGCTCTCGCTCAGATCGAGCGGCAGTTCGGCAAGGGCTCTGTCATGCGCCTCGGCGATGACGCGCGAGCCCCCATCGAGATCATTCCCACCGGGGCCATCGCCCTCGACGTCGCGCTCGGCATCGGTGGGTTCCCCCGTGGCCGCATCGTCGAGATCTACGGCCCCGAGTCCAGCGGTAAGACCACGGTGGCGCTCCACGCCGTCGCCAACGCCCAGCGCGGGGGCGGCATCGCCGCCTTCATCGACGCCGAGCACGCCCTCGACCCCGATTACGCCCAGAAGCTCGGCGTCGACACCGACGCCCTGCTGGTCTCCCAGCCCGACACCGGTGAGCAGGCGCTGGAGATCGCCGACATGCTGATCCGTTCGGGCGCGATCGACCTCGTGGTCATCGACTCGGTCGCGGCTCTGGTGCCCAAGGCCGAAATCGAAGGCGAGATGGGCGACAGCCACGTCGGTCTGCAGGCCCGTCTGATGTCGCAGGCCCTCCGCAAGGTGGCCGGCGCCCTCAGCAACACCGGCACGACAGCCATCTTCATCAACCAGTTGCGCGAGAAGATCGGCGTCATGTTCGGATCGCCTGAGACCACGACGGGTGGCAAGGCGCTGAAGTTCTACGCTTCGGTGCGCCTTGACGTGCGGCGCATCGAGACGCTCAAGGACGGCACCGAGCCGGTCGGCAACCGCACCCGCGTCAAGGTCGTGAAGAACAAGATGGCCCCGCCCTTCCGCGTGGCCGACTTCGACATCCTCTACGGCTTCGGCATCTCCCGCGAGGGTGGCCTGATCGACATGGGCGTCGAGCACGGCTTCGTCCGCAAGGCCGGCGCTTGGTACACCTATGAGGGCGACCAGCTCGGGCAGGGCAAGGAGAACGCCCGTAACTTCCTGAAGAACAACCCCGACATCGCCAACGAGATCGAGAAGAAGATCAAGGAGAAGCTCGGTGTCGGGCCTCGCCTCGACACCCCCGCCGAGGCTTCGGCCCCTCCGGTGGCGGCTCCGGTTCCCGCGGCCGCCGGTCGTGGCAGCAAGGCTCCCAAGCCGGGTGACGTCTGATCTGAGCTGATCTCACATGCCTGCGAGCGACGACACCCCTGGCCGGCTTCGGCCAGGGGACTGGGGAGCCTGGGTCGAGGAGACCCCCGAGGGTGATCGACCCGCCGGCTCCAGGCCCGGCGGCCGCCGCAGCGGCCGCAACCGCACCGGAACCTCCGAACACCCACCTGAAACAGCCCAGCATGAGCAGGAGCCTCAGTACGGTTCTGGGGCCGTGCCTGGTGAGGAGTCGCGTCAGTACGGTTCTGGGGAAGGGTCTCGGCGTAGGTCGGGTGGGAGATCGGGAGGGCGCGGAGGTTACGGGGGCAGGCGGGGTGCCTCGTCACGGCGATCCGACGGACCGGTTGCCGGTTCCCCGTTCGACGGGCCTGTTCCCGGTTCCCCAGCCGACGGGCCGGTTGCTGGTTCCCCGTTCGACGGGCCGGTTGCCGGATCCATGGCCGCTCAGGGGCCTCCGGCCGATCCGGAAGCGGTGGCCAGGTCTGTCTGCCTGCGGTTGCTGACTCTCGCCCCGCGCACCAGAGCCCAGCTCGCCGAAGCGCTGCGCCGGAGGAACATCCCCGACGACGCGGCGGAGTCGGTGCTGGCGCGCTTCTCCCATGTGGGGCTCATCGATGACGAGGCGTTCGCCCAGGCATGGGTCAGCTCCCGTCACGCCGGCCGGGGTCTGGCCAGGCGGGCGCTGGCAGCCGAGCTGCGCACACGGGGTGTCGACGAGGACACCGTTCGCGACGCGGTCGATCAGCTCGACCCCGATCAGGAGCTGGAGACCGCCCGGCGGCTGGTGGCCCGCAAGCTTCCGGGCACCCGCGGTCTCGAACCGCCCGCCCGGGTCAGGCGCCTGGCAGGCATGCTCGCCCGTAAGGGTTACTCCGGCAGCCTTGCCTACCGCGTCGTCCGAGAGGCCCTCGAAAGCGAGGGCGAGTCGACCGACGACATCCCTGACGGCCTGGAATAGATCCCACACATTCCTGACGCTCGCATGCTGATCGTCGCGGTTGCTGGTGATCTGGAAGAGGGTCCGCGATATCTGCCGCCACATGGACTCCTGGCCTTGGGATGGCTCCTGTCTTTGTATGGGCTGGTGGTCTTGGGGTGGGCTCCTGATCTTGGGTTGGGCTGCTGGCTTAGGGGTGGGCTCGTGGTTTGGGATGGGCTGGTGGGCGTTGGTGGGTTCGTTCGGGGTGACGTTATACAGGCCACCGGTGGACGACGTGGCGGATGGACTCCTGGTCTTGGCCGGGGTGGTCAGAGGGTGCGGAGGGTGGGGAGGAGTTCTTTTTCGGACCAGGCGAGGAACTCGCGTTGGCGGTCCGCGCCGACCTGTACCAGGGCCACGTGCGTGAACCCGGCGTCGGTGAACTGCTTGACCGCCTGGACCACCGCGTCCACGTCGGCGCCGCAGGGCACGTGCTCCGTCACGTCCTCGGGGCGGACGAACTGCGAGTAAGCCGCGAAGTTCACCGGGCCGGGTAGCTCGGCCAGTACTTTCCACCCGGCGGGGAACCACTTCCACAGGCGGTGGGCCCGTTCCTTGGCGGCCTCGGCGTCGGTGTCGTACGAGACCACGAGCTGGCCGTAGATCGGCTTGCCCGCACCCCCGGACGCGCGGAAGCGCTCCACCAGCTCCGGGTCGGGTTCGGTGGTGATCAACGCGTCTCCGTACTCCGCCGCGAGGTCCACCGACTGAGGCCCGGAAGCGGCGATGCCGACCGGCACGGGCTCATCCGGGAGGTCGTAGAGCTTCGCCGAATCGATGGTGAAATGGTCGCCTCGGTAGCTGATGTACTCCCCGCCGAACAGCGCCTGAATGATCTCGATGGCTTCGCCGAACATCTCGTGGCGGATGTTCACCGGCGGCCACCCCTGACCGACCACGTGCTCGTTGAGGTGCTCACCGGCGCCGAGGCCGAGCGTGAAGCGCCCGTCCGACAGCGCGCCCATGGTCGCCGCCTTCTGCGCCACCACCGCCGGGTGGTAACGCATGATCGGGCAGGTCACGTACGTCATGAGCGGGATGCGCTCGGTGGCCTGCGCGACGGCGCCCAGCACCGACCATGCGTACGGCGAGTGCCCCATCTCCTCCAGCCACGGGAAGTAGTGGTCGGAGATGGTCTCGTAGTCGAATCCCGCGCGTTCGGCGCTCACGGCGTCCTCGACCAGTTGCTTGGGCGGGGTCTGCTCGCACATTAGCGTGTAACCGATCTGAGCCATGGCGGCCACATACCCGCCCTGCCCTGAAATCGTGCGGCCCGCAGCTGAAGATCTTCGCAATCGGGTGGAGGGTCAGCCGCCGGCCCGCAGCAGCACGCCGCTACAACTTAAGATCATTTTTCACCGTTTAGGCTGCAAAACGGGATCAATCGGGCAGAGAGTGCCTCGCGGGAAGTGCGAACAGGCTCCCGTGAGAGGGCAAAAGTGGCTTGACGGGCGGTCTTTGCTTGCTCGTTACCTCTCTGACGCTTAATCTCGACCACAGTGAGGAGTTACTCCGCGCAGTGCGGATTGCCATAACGGTAAACGACGGACGATCAAGACCGATCACACCCAGCGGCCAGATGCCTCCGCATCCGAACGCTGGATATATTCGTCTGACCACAATCGCCCGGTCGGACCGGTCCGTGCTGTGCGTGTAACACCTTGCGTGCTGATGCTCGCGACGCGAGGAGGGGTGGGCGCGCATGGATTCGACAGTCGTGATCATGCTGGCGGTGGCCGTTGTCTTGCTGGCACTTATCGCGATTGTCGCGCTTGTTGTGCTGATACGCCGGACGGGTGGCGACCGGTCGGCCAAGCGGGGCCCGACGCCTGAGGAGCTGGCCGACATCCAGGCCGAGCTGGAGCAGGCACGCCGCGAGGGTGTGGAGATCCGGGTCAAGGCCGAGTCCGACGCGGGCGAGGTGCTCCGCAGAGCCGAGCTGGCCGCCGAGACCTCGTTACGGATGCGCAATGAGGTCGAGGAGGAGGCCCGCTCCCTCAAGAACGAGCTCAAAGAGCTCAGGTCCGACCTGGAGCGCAGGGAGAACCGCCTGGCCGAGCGGGAGCAGCGGCTCGACGAGGAGGCCCGCAGGCAGGCCGACCAAGGCAGGAAGCTCGCCGAGACGGAGACCGAGCTCGCCGACCGGCGCGCGGAGCTCGACCAGGTCGAGGAGAAGCGCCGGGCGGTCCTGGAACGGGTCGCCGGGCTCACCGCCGATCAGGCGAAGTCCGAGCTCGTGATGACCATCGAGAACCAGGCCAAGCGCGAGGCCGCGCTGATCGTCAGGGAGATCGAGGGCGAGGCCCGCAAGGAGGGCGAGAAGCGCGCCTGCAAGATCGTCACGCTGGCCGTCCAGCGGGTGGCGACCGAGCAGACCGCCGAGTCCGTGGTCAGCGTGCTCCACCTGCCCGGCGACGAGATGAAGGGCCGCATCATCGGCCGTGAGGGCCGCAACATCAGGGCCTTCGAGTCGACCACGGGTGTCAACCTGATCATCGACGACACCCCCGAGGCCGTGCTGCTGTCCTGCTTCGACCCGGTGCGGCGCGAGACGGCCAGGCTGACCCTGGAGAAGCTCGTCCTCGACGGCCGCATCCACCCCCAGCGCATCGAAGAGGCGTACGAGCGCAGCAAGGACGAGGTCAAGGACCTGTGCGTGCGGGCCGGTGAGGACGCTCTGGTCGAGCTGGGCATCACCGACATGCACCCGGAGCTCATCACGCTGCTGGGCCAGCTCCGCTATCGCACCTCGTACGGGCAGAACGTGCTCAAGCACCTCATCGAGTCGGCGCACATCGCGGGCATCATGGCCTCCGAGCTCCGTCTGGATCCCATGCTGCTCAAGCGGTGCACGGTGCTCCACGACATCGGCAAGGCGCTCACCCACGAGGTCGAGGGCAGTCACGCCCTGATCGGCGCCGAGATCGCCCGGCGGTACGGCGAGCACGAGGACGTGGTGCACGCCATCGAGGCGCACCACAACGAGGTCGAGGTCCGTACGGTCGAGGCCGTGCTGACGCAGGCCGCCGACGCCATCAGCGGCAGCCGTCCCGGCGCGCGCAGGGAGTCGCTGGAGGCCTACGTCAAGCGGCTGGAGCGGCTGGAGGAGATCGCACAGTCCTACGACGGGGTGGAGAAGGTCTTCGCCATGCAGGCCGGGCGCGAGATCCGGGTCATGGTCCGGCCGGAGGCGATCGACGACATCCAGGCCCAAGTGATCGCGCGGGACGTCGCCAAGCAGGTGGAGGAGGAGCTGACCTACCCCGGCCAGATCCGCATCACCGTGGTCCGCGAGTCCAGGGCGACCGAATTCGCCCGCTGAGACCCCCGCCGGGAACGGGAACACCTCGTGCCCGGCCCCCTCGCGCTCGCCGAGGCCGCCCGGCCGCGTTCGCCCGCTGAGACTCGGCGGTCTCCTCGACCGTCCCGGACCGGGCACCGGCGATCCGCCTCCCCCGCCGGAACGGGAACACCCGTGCCCGGCCCCCTCGCGCCTGACGAGGCCGCCAGGCTGGTGCGCGCCGGGTTCGTCCTGGGGGAGCGGAGGGTCAGGTGCGGAAAAGCTGCTGGTAGAAGGCGAGTTCGGCGGCGAGGGCGGCGATTTTGGTCTCGGCCTTGCGAAAGCCGTGGGACTCGTCCTCGAAGGCGAGATAAGTGCAGGGCACGCCCCGCTCGGTGAGGGCCGCCACGAACGCCTCGGACTGCGCCGGTGGCACGACCGGATCGTCCTGCCCCTGCATCAGCAGCATCGGGCAGTCGATCTGGCCGCACCTGGCAAGCGGCTCCCGCGAGGCGTACAGGAGCGGGTCCTCCGGCCCCACGAGCCACTCGACGTACCGCGACTCGAAGTCGTGCGTGGAGGCGGCGAGCGGCGCAAGCGCGCTGACCCCGGCGATGGAGACGCCTCCGCAGAACAGCCCGGAGGCGCAGCAGGCGGCCATGGTGGTCCACCCACCGGCGCTGCCGCCCCGGATCGCGATGCGCTCGGGGTCGGCCAGCCCGTCGGAGAGCAGCCACTCGGCGGCGGCGATCGTGTCCTCCACGTCCACGACGCCCCAACGGCCCCTCAGGTGATCACGGTAGACGCGGCCGTATCCGGTGGAACCCCCGTAGTTCACGTCGATGATGCCGATCCCGCGGCTGGTGAAGAAGGCCTTCCGCAGATCGAGCTCGGTGGTGCTGTGGGAGGTCGGCCCTCCGTGCACGAACACGACGTACGGCGGGGCGGCGTCGCCGGTCTGGACGGCCGGGTTGGCGGGCGGGTAGACGTAGGCGTGCACGCGGCGCCCGAACCGGCTCTGGATCTCCACAGATCGCGGCACGGGAAGGTAGGCGATGTCGGGCAGCTCGCCGATGTCGCGCCGCAGGCCTTCCACCCGCCCGGTGACGGTGTCCATCCGCACCACCGAGCGGGGGATCGCCGCGCCGTAGGCGATGCCGCACAGGGTGGACCCGTCGGCACTCAGGCAGGGGACCCAGCCGTCGTAGGGCAGGTCGGGCTCGGTGAGGACGCCGGTCCGCGGATCGAGGATCGCCAGCCGCATGTCCCCCCGCCCGTGCAGCACCGCGAGCCGCCCGTCGCCGAGGCTGGTGTACGGAGCGCCGCCCAGCTCGGCCAGCGGCCAGGCGAACTCCTCCTCGGCCGGGCAGAGCGGCTGAGTGGACGTGTCGTGGATGCCGGCCTGCTCGAGGTTCCACCAGCCCGACCTGTCGGAGATCAGGTAGAGGGTGAGGTCGTCCTTCCACTGGGGAGCGAGCACCGACTCCGTGGCACCCCCCGTGACACGCCATGAGCCGCCGTCGGCGATGCTCGTGACGCGGAGCTCGGTGCCGACCCAGGGCATCCGCGGATGGTCCCAGCAGATGTACGCCAGGTGCTCGCCGTCGGGGGAGATCGTGGGGAAGGCGTAGAAGTCGCTGCCGGCCACCCGTTGCCTGGGCTCGCCCTCGCCGCACAGCGGGATGGACACGATCGACCGGATGACCTTGCCGTGTTCGGCGTGGTGCTCCTGGACGCACCACACCTCGTCCCCGTGGATGGTCAGGTCGGCGTAGCGCAGGCCGGACGGGGTCTCGGGCTCGGGCGTGATGACCCGGGGCGCGACGCCGCCGACCCGGCCGTTGCCGGAGTCGCCCGCGGCGCCACGACCGGCGGCGGCCCCGGAACCACCGGAAGCACCTCCCTGAGCGCCGCCGGAAGAATCCGCGGGCACCACGTAGAGTCGCTGGTCGGAGTGGTTGGCGAAGACGACGCCGACCCCAGGCGCGACGGCGTACGAGCGGCCGCCGTACTCATGGACCCGGGTGCGGGCGTCCCAAGGCGCGGACAGCAGCTCCCGGCGCGTGCCGTCGGCGGCGCGGTGGACGATGGTGCGCCGCCCGCCCTCGGCGGGACGGTCCTCCTCCCACCAGACGTCCTCGTCATGAACCGCCGGGTACGAGAGCCGCAGCCCGGCACGGACGACATCTGAGGTGGAGATCGGCGAGGGCCAGGCACCAAACGGCAAGGCCGGGTGCCCGGACGTGCGCTCGGGGGGCATAGCCGCATCCTGCCGGAAAACCCCCTGGCGTGTGGTCGCTACTGCGGTGATCGCGTCTTCGCGTACCTCTCCAAAGTGGGCGGAGACGTGTATTTCGCGGCCAGCGACCCCAGATGGTCGATGACGGCGCGCCGCCAGGTCCCGTCCTCGAACATCGCGCGCAGGGCGTCGTCCACCCGGGTGCGAAGATCGCCGCTGTCCTCGCGCAGGGCTATGCCGTACTTGTCCCGCGTGAAGGTGTGGCCGACGAGCCGGAAGCCTCCCGGCGACGCGGCGGCGAGCCCCGCGAGCACGGCGGCGTCGTCGGTGACCGCGTGCACCCGGCGGGTGGCGAGCATCCGCACGCAGTCCTCCACCGTCGAGGTGATCAGGAACGCCCGCTGCCACGCGACGCCGAACCGGGCGACCAGCGGACCGGGGGAGCCGGTGCACACCCTCTTCTGGGTCAGGTCCCTGAGCCGCCGGATGGAGAGGTCGTCGGCGCCGCTGAGGATGTCCTGCCCCGAGACCAGATACGGCCCGGAGACGGGCACGCCCGCGGGATCCCGGCCGGTCGCCACGAGCGCGCCCATGGTCAGGTCGAGAGGGGATCCCGTGCCGGTCCGCTGCCCCAGATCGACGTAGCGGACCTGGTCGTCGCGGTAGCCGAGGCGCCTCGCGACGTAGCCGGCGATCTCGATCTCGAACCCGGCGTAGCCCCCGGCCGGTACGCGGTCGACGAGCCCTGGCCGCCCGGGCCGTACCCCGACGACCAGCGTGCCGTGGCCGCTCTCGCAGCCGGTGAGTACCGTCCCGGCCGCGAACAGCACCACGGCCAGCAGGGTCCGAAGGGCCGGTGGCGCGCAGCGTGAAGGCGTCGGCGGGGTCGGGGCGGCCGGTGGCGTGGAGCGTGGGGGTGTCGGGACGGCCGGCGGCCGGTCGTGCCCCGCCCACGGTGTCGCGGGCGGGGGTGCGGCGGGCGGAGTCCTGCTCATCGCAGTATTAGAGCCGCCCGGTGCCACCCCCGCCCACCATCAGGTCAAACCTTTACTCGACCCCGCCCGCGCTGACGCCCACGGCGCCCGGCGCCATGACGACGCTCGCGGTGGTGCGGCGGCTGCGCCTGCTCCGATTTTCGAGCCTGTTGGCGAGGTAGCTGAGCAGCAGGTTGATCAGGATGTAGACCACCGAGATGACGATCGCGCTCGGGATGAGGTTGCCGAAGTTCGCGGGGATCTGCTTGAGGCCGAAGTTCAGCAGCTCCTCGTAGGCGATGACCCAGCCGAGCGCCGTGTCCTTGAGGAGCACCACCATCTGGCTCACGATGGCCGGCATCATGGCGGTGACGGCCTGCGGGAGCAGGACGAGCCGCATCACGCCTCCCTTGCGCAGCCCGAGAGAGTAGCCCGCCTCCGACTGCCCTCTCGGCACCGACAGGATGCCCGCGCGGAAGATCTCCGCGAGCACCGAGCCGTTGTACAGGGTCAGGCCGACGACCACGGCGGCGAAGGCCGGCACGTTGAGGGTGTACCCGCTCATGGTCGCCGGGCCCGCCTGGACGAAGAAGATCAGCAGGAGCAGCGGGATCGCGCGGAAGAACTCCACGACCGCCCCGGACGGCACCCGGATCCAGGCGTGGTCGGAGAGCCTGCCCAGTCCGAAGACGACGCCGAAGATCAGCGCCAGCACCGCGGAGAGCGCGGCGGCCTGCAGCGTGGCGAACAGGCCGGGGATGATCTGGCCCGTCCACACGTCGGCACGGAGGAACGGCTCCCAGAGTTTGCCGGCCAGTTGGCCCTTGTCGGCCAGCCCCTTGATCAGCAGGTACGCGATGCCCAGGACCACGACGGCGGACACGAGGGTGAGGATGTTGTTGCGCAGGCGTGCCCGCGGGCCCGGTACGTCGAAAAGGACGTTGGTGGTGCTCACGCGTCCTCCTCCTCTCGCAGGGGCCGTACGGGGGTCCCGATACCGGCCGGGGCGGTGGTCATCGGCTCACCGCCAGGCGCTTGGCCAGCCAGCCGAAGAAGAACCCGGTGGGCAGCGTCAGGACCATGTACCCCGCGGCGAAGCCCAGGAAGATCGGCAGCGTGCCGCCGTAGTCGTCGAACATCTGCTTCATCACCGCCGAGGCCTCGATATAGCCGGCCACGATGACGATGGTCGTGTTCTTGGTGAGGGCGATGAGGATGCTGCCGAGGGGGGCGATCACCGAGCGGAAGGCCTGCGGGAGCACGACCAGGCGCAGGGACTGCATGAAGGTGAGCCCGATGGCACGAGCCGCCTCGGCCTGCCCCATGGGCACGGTGTTCATGCCGGACCGCAGCGCCTCGCAGACGAACGCCGCCGTGTAGGCCGACAGGCCGCCCGTCGCCCACCAGTAGTAGTTGACTCCGGGGTCCCTGGAGAGCGTGAGCTGCAGGGTGTCGCTCAGCCCGAGCGCGCACAGCAGCAGCACCAGGGTGAGCGGGGTGTTGCGCAGGACGTTGACGTAGAGCGTCCCGGCGGCACGGAGGACGGGCGTCGGTGACACCCGCATCGCGACCAGGATCGTGCCGAGGATCAGCGCCAGGAGCGCGCTCATGAGGGTCAGGCGGATCGTCGACCAGAAGCCTGAGAGGATCGTGCTGAATTCCTGAACGAGTGGGCTGAAGTCGAAAAGCGATTCCATCGGGCTCCACCGGAGACGGGGAGCGCCGGTGAGGTGACCTCACCGGCGCGTGGACGTGGGTATCAGCTGCAGCCCTCGGCGGGGGGCGCCCCGGTCGCAGTGAACGTCAGACCGGTCCCGCCGAAGTGCTTGTCGAACAGCTTCTGGATCGTCCCGTCCTGGTACATCTTGGTGACGGCCTTGTTGACCGCCTCGCAGGTCTCCTTGTCGCCCTTCTTCAGGCCGATGCCGTACTTCTCGTCGGTGAACGGCGCGCCGGTCACCTTGAGCGCCGAGCCCTCACGCTTGGCGTAGCCGGCGAGGATCATGTCGTCGGTGGTCACCGCGTCGATGGCGTCACCCTTGAGCTTGGTGATGCACTCGTCGTAGGCACCGGCCGCCACCAGGGTGACGTCGACCTTCTTGTTCTCCTTGTTGGTGCCCTCGGCGATGTTCTTCCAGGAGTTGGAGCCCGTCACCTGGCAGATGCGCTTGCCCTTGAGGCTGTCGAGCGAGGTGATCGAGGAGTCGTCCGCGCGGACCAGCGTGTCCTGGTGGGCGATGTAGAACGGCCCGGCGAAGGTCACCTTGGGCTTGCGCGCCTCGGTGATGGAGTAGGTGGCGACGATCAGGTCGACCTGGCCCTGCTGGAGGAAGGTCTCACGGTTGGCCGAGCGAGCCTCCTTCCAGGTGATGCCGCTCTCGGGAACGCCGAGTTCCTTGGCGATGTACTTGGCGACGTCGACGTCGAAGCCCTCGACCGTGCCGTCGGGCTTCTTCAGGCCCATTCCCGGCTGGTCGTACTTGACGCCGATGGTCAGCTTCTTGTCGTCCTTGGCCTTCTGGATGGCCGACGTGGGGCCGCTGCTGCCACAGGCGGCAAGGCTGCCGGCCAGGGCCGCGGCAGATAGGAGGATGGCCCCGATCTGTCGTGAACGCATATGCGTGTACCTCAGCTTTCTTCGTGACGATCGGTCGATTGTCAGCGCGGCGTGATCAACGCGTCGGGATCGCGGGGGGTTCCACACGTCCGTATCGCGGCGTACAGCTGCTGTCCAGGCTGTACGCTGCGGCTGGATCGGGGAGTTCATGGGCGTGTGAATCAGTGCGTAAGGATCTTGGACAGGAAATCCTTGGCCCTGTCGGTCCGGGGGGTGGTGAAGAACTCGTCGGGGGTGTTCTCCTCGACGATCTGTCCCTCGGACATGAACACGACGCGGTTGGCGGCTCTGCGGGCGAAACCCATCTCGTGGGTCACGACCACCATCGTCATGCCGTCTCGTGCGAGACCGATCATGACGTCGAGCACTTCCTGGACCATTTCGGGGTCCAGCGCCGAGGTCGGCTCGTCGAAGAGGATCATCTTGGGGTCCATCGCCAGGGCGCGGGCGATGGCGGTTCGTTGCTGCTGGCCACCGGAGAGCTGGGCGGGGTACTTGCCCGCCTGGCTGTCGATGCCGACCCGTTCGAGCAGCTCCATTCCCCGCTTCTCCGCCTGCTCGCGGGGGATCCCCCGAACCCTGATCGGCCCCAGCGTGACGTTCTCGAGGATCGTCTTGTGGGCGAACAGGTTGAAGGACTGGAAGACCATCCCGACCTCGGACCGCAGCCGCGCCAGCGCCTTCCCTTCGGCGGGAAGCGGCTGCCCGTCGAAGGTAATGGTGCCGGAGTCGATCGCCTCCAGCCGGTTGATGGCACGGCACAGCGTCGACTTACCGCCCCCGGAAGGGCCGATCACCACGACGACCTCGCCCCGGGAGACCGTCAGGTTGATGTCCTTGAGCACATGCAGGGCACCGAAGTTCTTGTTGACGTTCTCGACCCTGACGAGAGGAGTCGCGTCCCCGTTCTCCGTCATGCTGCACAACGTAGGTGGTCAATGCCACCAGTCACTAACCAGGCGGTACCGATCGCATCACGGCCTGGTCACAGAGCGGGGGTTCACCAGTGGCGGAGACTGCTCGCGACCCCTGCCGGCCGCGTTCGGAACCGGGACGGACCGCGGCGTGCGGTGGGCGTCGTGGAGCGCCTACCCTTGTCTGTTGAGATGACTGTGACCGAGGAGCGCACCCGCACGTACGAAGTCATCACGTACGGGTGCCAGATGAACGTCCACGACTCCGAGCGGCTCTCGGGTCTGCTGGAGGACGCCGGATACGTCCGGCCCGGCGACGGCGAGACGGCCGACGTGGTCGTGTTCAACACCTGCGCCGTCAGGGAGAACGCCGACAACAGGTTGTACGGCAACCTCGGCCACCTGCGCCCGGCCAAGATGAGCAATCCCGGCATGCAGATCGCCGTGGGCGGCTGCCTCGCGCAGAAGGACCAGGGCGAGATCGTCCGCAAGGCCCCCTGGGTCGACGTGGTCTTCGGCACGCACAACATCGGCTCGCTGCCGGTCCTCCTCGAGCGCGCGCGCATCGCGCAGGAGGCCCAGGTCGAGATCAAGGAGTCGCTCGAGGTCTTCCCGAGCACGCTGCCGACCAAGCGCGAGTCGGCGTACGCCGCGTGGGTGTCGGTCTCCGTCGGGTGCAACAACACCTGCACGTTCTGCATCGTCCCCGCGCTGCGCGGCAAGGAGAAGGACCGCCGCCCCGGCGACGTCCTGGCCGAGATCCGTTCCCTGGTCGAGCTCGGCGTCCTTGAGATCACGCTGCTCGGGCAGAACGTCAACACCTACGGCGTCGAGTTCGGCGACCGGCTGGCGTTCGGCAAGCTGCTGCGCGCCTGCGGTGACGTCTCCGGGCTCGAGCGGGTGCGTTTCACCTCGCCGCACCCGGCGGCCTTCACCGACGACGTCATCGCCGCCATGGCCGAGACGCCCAACGTCATGCACCAGCTCCACATGCCCCTGCAGTCCGGATCCGACCGCGTGCTCAGGGCCATGCGCCGCTCCTACCGGGCAGAGCGCTACCTCGGCATCATCGAGCGGGTGCGCGCCGCCATGCCGGACGCCGCGATCTCCACCGACATCATCGTCGGATTCCCCGGCGAGACCGAGGAAGACTTCCAGGGCACGCTCGACGTCGTGCGG
This sequence comes from Sphaerisporangium flaviroseum, assembly GCF_039537005.1. Lineage (NCBI taxonomy): Bacteria > Bacillati > Actinomycetota > Actinomycetes > Streptosporangiales > Streptosporangiaceae > Sphaerisporangium > Sphaerisporangium flaviroseum. The sequence goes on from NZ_BAAAZR010000008.1 coordinate 219,142, forward strand.
CAGTCCCGCTTCGCCAACGCCTTCACCTTCCAGTACTCCATCCGTCCTGGCACCCCGGCCGCCACCATGGACGACCAGATACCGAAGGCGGTCGTCCAGGAGCGTTACGAACGGCTCGTCGCCCTGCAGAACGACATCTCGTGGGCCGAGAACAAGGCACAGGTCGGCCGCACCCTGGAGGTGCTGGTGGCCGAGGGCGAGGGCCGCAAGGACGAGGCGACCCACCGTATGTCCGGCCGCGCCCCCGACAACCGTCTTGTCCACTTCGTGCCGAGCCTGCGGGACGCGACCGACCGGAACGGCGAGCTCCCCCGGCCGGGCGACATGGTGACCGTCGAGGTCACCTACGCCGCTCCGCACCATCTCGTCGCCGACGGCCCCGCCCTCGCGCTGCGCCGCACCCGCGCGGGTGACGCCTGGGAGGCGCGTGAGAGCGCGGCCTGCGGCACGGGATCGGGCGCCGAGTCCGGCCGGCCCGGCACCGTGTCCCTGGGCATGCCGTCCCTCCGGCGCTCCTGACCCACCTCACCGGCGTCTGCCGAGTACCTGGTCGCAGTAGTCCCTGCGGAAGTCGCCGAAGGTCGCACAGGGGTTCGGAGCCGGGCGCGGCCGGTCGGCCGAGGGGGACCGGTCGGCGGACGGCGGTCGCGCGGGCGGTGTGGGGAGTGGCCGGGGTTCGGAGGTCTCCTCCGGCGCCGTCACCGGCGGGCTCCACCGTCCCGAGGGTGTCCCCTGCGCCGGGGGACCCTGCCACACGTCCTGGCGGGGGACGGCGGGGCCGCGCCTGCGCCCGTACGCGCCCCCGGAACCGCGGGCCGTACGTCCTGCCGTCTTGGCGCTTCTCGCCGGGCCCGCGGCGTACGAGCCCGCCGTACCCGGCCACCGGTCCGGATGGACCGGCGCCTCGGCGAAGGCGCCGCCCACGGGAGCGGGAACGAATCGGGTCCACAGCCGCTCGGGCGCTTCCACCTGCCCCAGGGAGGCCGCGAGAGCAGGATGGCGCAAGATTTTCTGTTGTTCGAATAATGCGCTCGGTCGCGGACCGGGCGCGCTCTCCGCGCGCAGGTCGGGCAGGTGATCGGGGGCCGGCGCGGGCAGTGCCCGATCGCGCGGCGGGGGCGGGGATAGGGGTGTCGTTGGAACGGTGCCAAGGGTGATCGCCAGCCCCACGATGCCGAAGACGGCTGTCACACCGCCTGCGGCGGCCACTGTTCGAAATGAGATCGGTCCAAGTGATGACAAGTCGTGATTCTTTCGTGATTGAGGTGCGGCAATTCGGCCAATGGGGCTAGTGTGACGACCGCCCGCGGAAGCCGGAGCGCTTTCCCCCCGATAGGCCGCAGGAGTCACCACATGGATCGGCACGACCGTCTGTCGCCGGGCCGCTACGAGTCCAGCTCTGCACTACCGACCGAATACCTCTCCGCCGAGTCCCCCTCGCCGGCAGGCTCCAAGAAGCGGATCCTCGTGATCAGCGCGGCGGCCGCCGTGCTCGCGGCCGCCGTCACCGCCGGAGGGGTGATAACGCTCACGAACCGCACCGCCGCCACCAGCGATGCCGGGGCCGCGAGCGAGCAGTCGTTCCAGAACGAAGCGGACTCGGAGGAAGCCGACTCCGGGGCGGCCGCGGACGACACCGCGTCAGACCCGAACGACGCCTCCGACAAGGGCGCCGGCTCCTCCGGATCCGACGGTTCGTCTGGATCCGACGGTTCGTCTGGATCCGACGGTTCGTCTGGATCCGACGGTTCGTCTGGATCCACAAGGTCCGACGCATCGGGCGGCTCCGGCCAGTCCGGGAACGAGGGCGGCCGGTCGGACACCCCGGCCGGCGAGAACGCCGAGCCCGTCGCCAAGGTCCAGACCAAGAACAACACCGGCACGCAGGGCCAGGGCCCGTCCTCCGAGGCGGCGGCCGGCTACGTCCAGCCCAACGCCCAGCTGCCGGGCAGGCTCAACGGCCTGGGCGCCGGCTTCATGCGGCTCGGCCCGATCGCCACGCCGAGCGACCCGCCCTCCAGCAAGCCGAAGCCTTCGGCGACGCCGAGCGCGAAGCCTTCGGCCAAGCCGACCAAGAAGCCCGCGCCCAAGCCGTCGAAGAGCCCCACCAAGTCGCCCACCGCGGCTCCGACGGGCAAGACCTCCACGGTCGTCGCCGCGGAGGACGAGGTGGCACGCCTCACCAACGTCGCCAGGCAGCAGCAGGGCTGTGGCCCGCTGCGCATCGACGAGCTCCTTCGCAAGGCGGCTCGTGGCCACTCCGACGACATGGCGGCCAAGGGGTACTTCGACCACACCTCGGCCGACGGGCGCTCCCCCTGGGACCGGATCAAGGCGACCGGGTACAAGTCGTCGATGTTCGCCGAGAACATCGCCCGCGGGCAGGCCACGCCCGACGCGGTGGTCAAGGGCTGGCTGAACAGCCCCGGGCACCGCGCGAACATCATGAACTGCAAGCTCAAGGCCATCGGCGTCGGCGTGCACTTCGGTAGCGGCGGCCCCTGGTGGACCCAGGACTTCGGTTCCGACTGATCGCCCTCGGCTGACGCTCCCGCCACCACGGCGAGCCACCGACCCCGGCCGGGCAGGCGATCGCCTGCCCGGCCGGGGTCGGCGCGGGCTTGGGGGAGTACGTGCCCCGGCCTAGGCGGCGGGCGGCGTGGGCCTGGAGGAGTACGTGCCCCGGACCAAGTGGCGAGGCGGGGTCGGGGGAGTACGTGCCCCCGCCCGGGCGTGGGACGAGTTTCCGGCCTCAGTTGGGTATCCGCCCGAGGTGGGTGCCGGCCATGGTCCGGGTGGCGTGTGGGTGCGGTTAGCCTGATCTTGTGCTCGTCGCCGCGGCCGTGTGCCCGCATCCTCCGTTGATCGTGCCTGAGCTGGCAGGTGCGGCGGCGCCGGAGCTGGACGACCTGCGGGACGCCTGTGTGTCCGCCGTCCGGTCCCTGGCCGGTTCCCGGCCCGACACGCTCATCGTGGTAGGCGGCGCCGGCGTCGCGGGCTCGTACGAGCCGGACGCGGGGGGAAGCCTGGCGCCCTGGGGGGTCGACATCCGGGTCGGTTCGGGAAACGCGGTGCTTCCGCTCTCCCTGACGATCGGCGGCCTGCTCCTGGGCCTCGCCGGTGCGGGTCCCCCTTCCGGGTACGAAGCGGTGCCGTCCGAGGCTTCGCCGGACGCGTGCGCCCGGCTGGGCGCGGTCCTGGCCGAGCGCGGGCGGCGGCTCGCGCTGCTCGTCATGGGTGACGGCCCGGCCACGCTGACCGTGAAGGCGCCCGGCTATCTCCAGACCGGTGCTCCCGCGTACCATCAAGCGCTCGCCCAGGCCCTCGGTGGCGCGGACATCCAGGCCTTGGCGGCCCTCGACCCCGCGGACGCCCAGGAGCTCTGGGTGGGAGGCCGGGCGGCGTTCCAGGTCCTCGCGGGCGCGGGCCGGGCAGGAGACGGTCTCCGGGGTGAGCTGCTCTACGACGACGCGCCATACGGCGTCGGGTACCTGGTGGCCCGCTGGAGCCTCCGAGAAGCCTGAAGCGCGACCGGGGACTTTGCCGTGGGTCGAGCGAGGGTGGGATCACCTCGGGGGATCGGGACGATGTCGTGGTCGGCGGTGGTTACCGTGAAGGGACGGGTGCGGTGTTCGCCGTGCCTCCGACGACCAGCGCGCGGATGGACATGATCAGATGGTAGACGTGGCCTTCGGGAGCGTGCCGACACCGCTCGGCGACGTGCTCGCGGCCGTCACCGGGGAGGGCGTGGTGGCGATCGACTTCAACGACAGCGCCCGCGCCCGGCGCAAGGTGCTCACCCGTCTCGGCGTGCCCGAGGTGGACGATCCCGGCCGCACGGCCCAGGCCCGTGCGGAGCTGGCCGCCTACTTCGCCGGCGAGCTGCGGGAGTTCACCCTCCCCCTCGACTGGCGCCTGATGTCCACGCTGCAACGGCAGGTGCTGGGCGCGCTGTACGAGACGGTGCCGTACGGCAAGGTGACGACGTACGGAGACCTGGCGCAGAGCAGCGGCTCCGGCGTGCCGGCCCGCGCCATCGGATCGATCATGGGGAACAACCCCATCCCGATCATCGTCCCGTGCCATCGCGTCGTCGCGGGGAACGGTCTCGGCGGCTTCAGCGGCGGTGAAGGGGTCGAGTCCAAGCGCTGGCTGCTCACCCTGGAGGGCTACCTTCCCCCGACCCTCGACTGGGAGCTGTAGTGGAGCCCACCGGAGCGGGGCCGCCGGTCGTCGCCGTCGTCGGCCCGACCGCCGCGGGCAAGTCCGACCTGGCCGTCGATCTGGCGCTCCGCCTGGGCGGCGAGGCGATCAACGCCGACTCCATGCAGCTCTACCGCGGCATGGACATCGGCACGGCCAAGCTCTCGCCCGGCGAGCGGCGCGGCGTTCCCCATCACCTTCTGGACGTCTGGGACATGACCGAGACGGCCAGCGTCGCGGAGTACCAGCGCATGGTGCGCCCGCTGATCGACGGCATGCGTGCCACGGGCACCGTGCCGATCTTGGTCGGCGGCTCGGGCCTGTACATCCGCGCGGCCCTGGACGATCTCGAGTTTCCCGGGACCGATCCGGCCATCCGTGCCCGGCTGGAGGCCGAGCTCGATCTCGTCGGCCCCGAGACCCTGCACCAGCGCCTCAAGGAGCTCGACCCTGTGGCCGCCGAGGCCGTTCTGGCGAGCAATGGCCGCCGCATCGTGCGCGCCCTTGAGGTGATCGAGCTGTCGGGCCGGCCGTTCTCCGCCACGATGCCCTCCTACGACGCGCTCTACGACAGCGTGCAGATCGGTGTCCAGGTGCCCCGGCCGCAGCTCGACGAGCGCATCGCGATGCGGGTGGACCGCATGTGGGAGGCCGGGTTCGTCGAGGAGGTGCGGGTCCTCGCCGGGCGGGGGCTCGCGCGCGGCCGTACGGCGAGCAGGGCGCTCGGCTATGCCCAGGTGCTGCGGTTCCTCGCCGGTGAGTGGACCGAGGACCAGGCCCGCGAGGAGACCGTCCGGGCGACGCGCCGGTTCGCCCGGCGGCAGGAGTCGTGGTTCCGGCGTGACCCCCGGGTCAGGTGGCTGCCCTTCGACGCCCCCGACCTGCTCGAACAGGCGCTGGCACTCGTCGCGGCGTAAGCTATGGCGATATGCGCTTCGTAAAGGGCCACGGCACCGAGAACGACTTCGTCATCCTTCCCGACCGTGACGGGAGCCTCGAGCTCCCGGCGTCGCTGGTGACGTCGCTGTGCGACCGCCGCACCGGCATCGGGGCGGACGGGGTGCTCCGCGTGGTGCCCGCCAAGCTCAGCGCCGAGGCCGTCGAGATCGCCGACCGGGCCCGTGAGGCCGGACGGCACGGCGACGCCGAGTGGTTCATGGACTACCGCAACGCCGACGGAGGCGTGGCCGAGATGTGCGGCAACGGCCTGCGGGTCTTCGCGCGCTATCTCGTGGACGCCGGGCTGGCCGATCCCGGCGAGTTCGACGTCGTGACCCGGGCCGGCGTCCGGCGGGTGCGGCTGGCCTCGTCCGGTGACGTCACCGTCGACATGGGCAGGCCGTCGATCCTCGGCGAGAGCCAGGCCACCGTCGGCTCCGCCGAGTACACCGGGCTCGTGGTCGACATGGGCAACCCCCATCTGGCCTGCGTGACCGGCGATCCGGTGACCCGGCTCGACCTGACCGCCCAGCCAGGCTTCGACCCCGCCGTCTTCCCCCAGGGCGTCAACGTCGAGGTGCTCAACGCGGTGGGGGAGCGGCGGGTCGTGATGCGCGTGTTCGAGCGCGGCTCCGGCGAGACGCGTTCCTGCGGCACGGGGGCGGTCGCCGCCGCCGTGGCCGCGGCCCACCAGGCGGGGGAGCAGACGGGCACCTGGACGGTCGAGGTGCTCGGCGGGTTGCTCACGGTGACGCTCGACGGGAACACCAGTCAGCTGACCGGCCCCGCCGTCCTGGTCGCCTCCGGAGAGTTTCCCGCCCTGGCCCTCGCCTGAGCGCTGTTCGGCAGGTGCGGGCCGCAATACCCATCCGTCATCTCCCGCACTGGTGAGCGCCTGCGATCACTCGCTTCCCCACCGCACCGCCCGCATGTTTGGGGCATGCTCTGTGAACTGGCAGACTGACCTGCCATGGACGTGGACATCTGGGCCTGGGTCGCAGACACCCAACGGCAACTGGCCGAATCGGGGAACACCGGGCTGGCCATCGCGCTGGGCGACCTGCCCGCGCAGGCTTTCGAAGGCCGGTATGCCCAGCTTGACGTGATGGCGCCGGCGGTCGCCCAGCAGGCCGAGGCCCTGGAGTTGCCCTGGCTTGAGCTCTTCGCCCGGCACTGGCACCTGGTCAGCCGCATCGGCGACCGCGCTCAGGGGTCGGTCGCGCTCAGCGACGCCGAGGCCCTGCTGGAGTTCGCCCGCCGCGAGGACACCAAAGACTGCCCCTCGACTCCGGCAGCCGTCGAGGCGCTGGCCGTGTGCCAGGCCAACATCGACGGCCCGGGGTACGCCGCGGAGCGCCTCGCCGCGCTGGGCGCGGCCCTGGAGGGCGTAGAGCCCGGCTCGGCAGCGTTCTGCGGCCTGGCCACCCAGTACGTCTCGGCGCTGTCCGACGCGGGCGAGTCGGAGCAGGCCGTCGCCTACTACGAGTCGGCCGTCGCCGGGCGCAGGGGTGCCGAGGGCCAGGTGAGCTGGGAGCTGGCCGCCATGGGCGTGCGCGCGCTGCTCAACGCCGGGCGCACCCAGGAGGCCCTGGTCGAGCTCGACGCCGCCAGGGACTTCCCTGCCGACGACCCGGTGGCCAAGGAGCATCGTGAAGGCGTGCTGCGCGCGCTGGTGCTGGCCACGGCCGAGCGGCCGTCCGAGGCGCTGGAGGCCCTTCCCGACCTCGACGTCATCGGCGACCACCCGCGCGACTGGGTCGAGTGGGCGCGCGCGGTGCGCCGGCTCGACCAGGTGATCAGCAACACCTGGCAGCTCGGACGCGTCCTGCGGCAGTGGATGGCCTACTTCGAGACCATGGGCGTCCACCACGGCAGGGTCGAGCTGGCCCTGATCGCCGGTGAGCTGGCCGTGGCGCGGCAGGGCATCTGGCAGGCCCGGGCGCTGGCCGACCTGGCCGAGTCCTGGTCGGGCGAGCTGCGCACGACCGACGGGCTGCCCGAGCGCGTGGCGGCGTTGCGTGCCGCCGCGGAGGCGGCCACGCCGCCCAAGGCTCCGGGCCCCCAGGATGAGCTCGTCGCCTACTTCGACGCCGCCGACGGCCACAACGCCGACCCCGAGCGGTGGGTCGGCTGGCTCTGGCCGCTGTCCGGCACCGATCTGGAGGCCACGCGCCGCCACACCACGACGCTGGGCTTCCTCGGCTACGCGCCGCTGGGCGCCGACATCCTCTGGAAGACCATCGTCGAGGACGGCGACCCGGCCACCGCCGAGGAGGAGGACGTCGCCTACCTCACCGGCGTGCTGGTGGAGGCGGGGCAGGACCAGCGACTCGAGCGGTTCGCGGCCATGTTGCCCGCGCCGGCCTCGCACCTCTCGCTGGCCCGGCTGCACCGCGCTCGCGACCGGTGGGCCGAGACCACTTCCGAGGCGGAGAAGTCGCTCGCCGCCGGCGCTGAGGGCACCGTCGCGCTGGAGGCCCGCCGCCTGCTCGCGGGAGCGGCCCAGCAGCTCGGCGACAACGCCAAGGGCGCTGCCATCCTGCGCGACCTGGTCGCTTCTGACCAGGGCGAGGAGGAGGACATCTGGCGCATGATCGTCATGGCGACGGCCGCCGAGGACTGGCCGCTGGTCCGCGAGGGCGCCGCCAAGCTGGGCATGCAGCTCGACACGACCGAAGGCCCCATCGACGAGGAATGGCATCTCGTCCGGGTCGTCCTGCCCGTCTCCGACGGCAGCCAGCGCGAGGTCCTCTCCGTGCGCACCGGCCCCGCCACCGCCCGGCTGCTCATCCCCCAGCCGCGCGGGATGGACTACAACGCCGGTGACATCGTCGTGATCGACCCTCGCCCGCTGGAGCCGGTCCCCGAGACCGAGGAGGAGCAGGAGAGCTACGTCATCCCGTTCGCCGGTGTGGCCCTGCTGCGTCCGGGCGGCTACACGAGCTGGTTCTTCGACGGCGCCGCTCCCAGCGAGGCCGACTGGACCGAGTTCAACGAGGTGATGGCCGAGCGTGGCTGGCCCATGTGGGTCTACAGCGACGAGAACTACTCGGTGACCCACCCCACCACCGGCGAGCGGCTCCAGGGCGTGTACGGCTGGATCGCCGTGCCGCCGGGTGTGGAGCCGGTCGAGATCGACGCCCTGCTCGACGACGCCACCGAGCGGTGGAGCCATCCGCTCGCCTGGCTCGACCTGGCGCGCAGCGCCGGCATCGAGGTCGAGCGCCACGAGCGCATCACCAAGGAGTACGGCCTCTAGAATCCCATCCGGTGTAGCGGACCGGAGAGGGAGGTCTGATGCTCGAGCGGTTCGGGCTCGGCGGCAGGGTCGCGATCGTCACCGGGGCGTCCTCGGGACTGGGCGTGGCCTTCGCGCGCGGGCTGGCCGAGGCGGGCGCCGACATCGTGATCGGCGCCCGGCGCGAGAACAGGCTCGAGGAGACGCGGCGTCTGGTCGAGGAGACCGGGCGCCGCTGCGTCGCGGTCGTGACCGACGTGACCCGCCCGGAAGACTGCCAGGCCCTCGTGGCGGCCGCGGTCACGGAGCTGGGAGGCGTCGACATCCTGATCAACAACGCCGGGGCGGGCACGGCCGTGCCCGCCCTCCGGGAGACGCCCGAGGAGTTCCGGCAGGTCGTCGACATCAACCTGCACGGTTCCTACTGGATGGCCCAGGCCTGCGCGCGGGTCATGCGTCCCGGGTCCTCGATCGTCAACATCGGAAGCGTGCTGGGCGAGACCACGGCCGGCCTGCCGCAGGCGGCGTACAGCGCCTCCAAGGCGGCCGTCGTCGGCCTGACCAGGGACCTGGCCCAGCAGTGGACCGGGCGGCGGGGCATCCGGGTCAACTGCCTGGAGCCGGGCCTGTTCGAGTCGGAGATGACCTCCACCTACCTTCCCGGCTATCTCGACCGGCAGTTGGAGCAGCGCGTCCTCATGGGCCGGATCGGCGACCCGATGGAGCTGGTGGCCGCCGCCGTCTTCCTGGCATCGGACGCCGGCTCCTACATCACCGGGGCGGTGCTGCCGGTGGACGGTGGGTTCCTCACCACATGACCCCGATGCTCGGCGCCGGCCCGCCGGGGCGTCCCCCAGCGGTCACGCGCTTTCATCCGACGGTGCGAGAGTCGCACTCACATATTCACCTGGAGGGACAGTGCTGGAGATAGACCGGCTCGCCGCGGTGGTCCGAGACGAGCGCCCGTGGGGTGGCTTCGAGCGGTTCACCCACAACGAGACGTCCACGGTCAAGATCATCCAGGTCGCGGCAGGGCAGCGCCTCAGCCTCCAGCGGCACAAGCTGCGTGACGAGCTCTGGGTCGCGCTCGACCCCGGCGCGGTGTTCGAGATCGACGGTGAGCGCATCGAGCCGTCGGTCGGCGACCGGGTGCTGATCCGCGCGGGACAGACCCACCGGCTCAGCTCCTCCGGCCCCGCGACGCGCATTCTCGAGGTCGCGTTCGGCCACTTCGACGAGGACGACATCGAGCGTCTCGACGACGCCTACGGCCGGGCGTAGCGGACGATCCCGGTCGCCCCGGCAGGCTCATTGCTCCGCCTCCCCCAGGAACTCAGTCGATCTACCTTGGTAGGCGTGTTTCTCCCGGCTCGAGCCGTAATCGCGGCTTTCACGGGTAGTTGCTATACCTAGGTATTACTTTTCCTTTACCTGGGGGTGGCAGTGCGCCTGCATGGATTTCGCGCGATCGTGGCCGGAGTCGTGGCGGCCGTCATGCTGGCGGGGTGCGGCCCCATCGACGCCGAGAGCGCCGGTGGGGGCGGCGACACGGCCTCCGGTGACAAGGGCGGCGCTTCGACCGGTGTCAATCCGCTGGACAACCCCAAGGGGACCGAACGCGGCCTCGCGGTGATCAAGTCGGACAAGGACCGCGCCGCGGCGGTCAAGCTGATCGAGAAGGTGCCCACCAAGGGGCGCGGCGCCAAGACGGGCTACGACCGCGACGAGTTCGGATACGCCTGGGCCGACAACGCCGAGGACATCCCGTTCGCGCACAACGGCTGTGACACCAGGAACGACGTCCTGGCACGCGACGGCGAGGACCTGAAATACCGGTCGGGCTCCAAGTGCGTCCTGGTGGAGATGACGCTCCACGATCCCTACACCGGCAGGACGATCGAGTGGAGGAAGCAGGACGCCGCCGAGGTGCAGATCGACCACGTCATGCCGCTGTCGTACGACTGGCAGATGGGCGCGTCGCGGTGGAGCAAGGCCAAGCGCGTGCAGATCGCCAACGACCCGTTGAACCTCATGCCGGTCGACGGCCGGACCAACTCCTCCAAGGGCGACTCGGGGCCGGCGAGCTGGCTTCCCCCTTCCAAGGGCATCCGCTGCTCCTACGCCGTGCGCTTCGCGCAGGTGGCGCTGAAGTACGACCTCCCGGTCACGAGTCCCGACAAGGACGCCATGCTCGCCCAGTGCGCGTAGCGGTACCGCGGCCGTGGCGGGCACCCTCCCGCCCGCCACGGCACGGCCTGCTAGTCGTCGTGCTTCTGCCGGAACTTCACGATCTTGCCGGTCCTGATGGACACGTAGACGCGGTACTCGGTGTGCCGCTTCTTCAGCTCCACCTTCCAGGTTCGGTGGCCGTGCTCCCACTCGCGCTCGACCTTGGTGACCCGGGCGCCCGGAACCCGCTTCTTGGCGATCTTGATCGCCTGCCGGTAGGTGATGCCCGCGGAGGTCGCGGTGGCCGTGCCCGCGACCGCCGTCCCGGTGGAGACGGTGGAGACGGTGGAGACGGCGGTCGCGGCGGTGGGCTGCGCGGCGGCGGAGGCCGTGACGGCTCCTGCGCCGAGGAGGGCGAGCACCCCGGCGCCGGCGACGGTCAGCTTGGCGGCCTTGCTGATGCGTTGTGTGTTCGTCATGCGCCCACCCTCGCCGGGATCACGCTAAGCCCGCGCTTCGGCGACGTTAAGGAGCTCCTAAGACGACGACGACCATGGCGCCCCCTCCGGGGGAGGTGTCCAGGAGCAGAGAACCGCCCGAGGCCTCGGCCGTCCGCCGGGCGATGTCCAGGCCAAGCCCGGTCGACCCCGCACCGCTCCGCCCTCGTTCCAGGGGGTCTCCCGCCTCACCGCCTCCGGGAAAGCCCGGTCCGGAGTCGGCGACCTCCAGCCGTACGCCGCCGGGCGCGGGCGCCAGCCGTACGGCGAAGGAGGCGCCCTCGGGGGTGTGGGCGAAGACGTTGCCGAGCAGCGCGTCGACGCAGGCGGACAGCTCGGCGGCGCTGACACCCGCGGTGAGCGGCCCCCGGGGGAGGTCCAGCTCCATCGGCCGGCCCTGGTCCTCGGCCAGGACCGACCAGAACCTGACGCGCTCGGCCACGACCGCGGCGGCGTCGCAGCTCGCGTTCTCCTGCGAGCGCCGGCGTACGTCCGTGATGACCGAGCTCACGGCGCGTTCCAGAGCGTCCACGCGGCTGCCGAGGCGCACCGCCTCCTCCGGGTCGGCCAGCGACTCGGCCTCCAGCCGCAGCCCGGTCAGCGGCGTGCGCAGCCGGTGGGAGATGTCGGCCGCGGTCTCGCGCTCCTCGGCGAGCAGGTCGCTGATCCGCCCCGCCAGGTGGTTCAGCGCGAGCCCCACATCCTGCACCTCCACCGGCCCGCCCGGTGTGGCGCGCGCGGTCAGGTCGCCGGCGGCGAGCCGGTGGGACACCCGGGCCAGCCCGGTCATGGGGCGGGTCAGTGCGAGCGCCAGGCGGTCGGCCACCAGGATGCCCACGGCGATCAGCGCGAGCCCGAGCACCAGCATCCCGAGCCAGACCTCGCGCACACCCTGGCGCAGGTCCTCCTCGCCGAGGAAGGCGCGGACCACGGCCGTACCGCCGGGAAGGCCCTGCACGGCGACCAGGACCTCCAGGCCGGAGGCGGTCTGCGCCGTGAGGCTCTGGCCGCGCGCGGCCAGCTCGACGGCCGGTGATCGGGGCGCGGGGGACCCGACGACGGTCCCGCCGGGAAGGAACACCGTGATGTCGTGGCCGCTGGACGCCGACGTGCGCTCGGCGGTCAGCGCGAGGCCGTCCGCGTCGGCCGTGCCCACGGACGCCGCGACGGACTGCGCCTCGGCGGTCGCCTGGGTGACCGCGCTGCTCTCTGCCAGCGCGCGGACGAGGAGGCCGAGCGGGACGAGCAGGGCGATCAGCACCAGCGAGGTCGTGGCCGCCACGAGCAGAGCCAGCCACCGCCTCATGACGGCTCGACCAGCTTGACGCCGACGCCGCGCACGGTCTGCAGGTAACGGGGCTCCTGCGCGGTCTCGCCGAGCTTGCGGCGCAGCCACGACAGGTGGACGTCCACGGTCTTGTCGGCCCCGCCATAGGGGACCTGCCAGACCTCGGTGAGCAGCTCCCGCTTGGTGACCACCTGGCCGGACCGTGAGGCAAGGTAGTGCAGCAGGTCGAACTCGCGTGGCGTGAGGTCGAGCGGGGCACCGTCCAGGACCGCCTCGCGGCTGCGGGGGTCCAGCCGCAGGGTGCCCACCGTCACCGAGGAGTCGGCCCGGTCGTCCCCGGTGCGGCGCAGGACGGCGCGCACGCGTGCGTCGAGCTGGGCGGCGCTGAAGGGCTTGACCACGTAGTCGTCGGCGCCGGCGTCCAGCAGGCGGACCATCTCCGCCTCGCCGTCCCGCGCGGTGGCCACGATCACCGGGATCCGGCTGACGGCCCGGAGCATCCGCAGCATCTCGGTGCCGTCGAGGTCGGGCAGCCCGAGGTCGAGCACCACCAGGTCGGGGCGTTCCGCGATGGCCTGGCGCAGGCCGTCGAGGGCCGTGGGGGCGGAGGAGACGGCGTGACCCCGGTCACGCAGGCCTCTCATGAGGGCGGTACGAATCGTCGCGTCATCCTCGACGAGCAGAACGTTGGCCATGTGCGGATACGCTAACCGGTCCATGGTCGTTGGCAGAAGTCCGTTATGGGGCCATTAACCCGGCCTTAGGGAAGGGGCAGGGAGGATCAGCGCATGAACCGGCGTCTGTTTCCCATCGTGGCCGGATGGCTGGTCGTCGGGCTGATCGCCACCGGCGCCGGCGTCGTGGTGACCGCCTTCCTCGGAGAGTCGATCACCCGATCCACCGCCGGCGCGCTCTCGCCCGCCGACGTCCGACGGGCCCTCGAGGCCTCGCCCGCGCCGTCTTCCGTGACCGAGAGCATTCCTTCCGAGAGCGGGTCCGCCACGGCGAGCCCTTCTCCCTCGCCGGCGGCGACGCGCTCGGAGCGTCCCGCCGGGACGGGGCGGCGGAAGGCGATCTCGACGCGGGGCGGGGTCGTGGTCGCGGGCTGCACCGATGGTCTGGCGACCCTGTACTCATGGACTCCGGCTCAGGGATACGAGGTCAAGGACGCCGAGCGCGGGCCGCGCGACAAGGTACGGGTGCGGTTCGAACGCGGCGACGTACGGAGCGAGATCGAGATCCGCTGCTCGGAAGGGCATCCCGTTCCCTCGATCAAGATCGACTGAGTGACCTTCGCGTTCCGAGCGGGTGCTCTAGGATCGGCCGTCCGTAAAGATGCGATAAAGGACGGCCGACGATGAGCGCAAGGAAAACCGCGAACGACCAGGTAGTGGAGAGGCGGGGCCGCCGGCTCGCGCTCAGGGGCGCGCTGCTGGCCGTCATCGCGATCGTGGTCCTCGGATTCCTCGCCGCGGGCTGCACGAAGATCAGCACGGCGCCCGACGAGGTCAGGCTGCACTACGCGGGCGGTCCCTTCGAGGCGATCAAGTTCGTGAAGTGCGTCAACCCCTCCAGCGGGGCGACCTATCTCGGCCCGGGGGACACCTCCTACTCCTATCCCTTCGGGCAGCGCACGTTCGACTTCTCCGGCTCCCAGGACTCCGAGTCCAAGCAGATCAGCATCGTGTCCAAGGACAACGTCCAGCTGGACGTGGCGGGCTCCGCGACGTTCACGCTCAACACCTCCTGCGAGACCCTCAGGCAGTTCCACGAGAAGATCGGCCTGAAGTACCGGTCGTACTTCGACGGCGGCGAGTCCGACGGATGGCGCCGCATGCTCAACTTCTACTTCAAGCAGCCGCTCGACCGCGCCATGGACGCGGCCTCGCAGGAGTTCGAGTGGAAGAAGCTGTTCAACGACCCCAGCGTCAAGCAGCAGTGGGAGCAGCGGGTCGGCCAGCTCGCCCGGCAGTTCATCAAGGAGACGGCCGGGGCCGACTACTTCTGCCAGCCCAACTACGCCGGCACGGGCGAGTGCGGCGACGTCGTGCTCACGATCCAGAAGCCCGAGCCGCCGCAGAGCCTGATCGACGCGCTCGCCGCCGAGCAGGCCGCCAAGCAGCAGAACCTCGCCCAGCAGCAGATCAACACCAAGGTCAAGACCGAGCTCGAGTCCATCAAGGACCTGGTCGGGGTGCTCGGGCCGCAGGGCGCCATCTTGTGGAAGGCCATCCAGGACGGCCGGGTCCAGGTCGTGCCGGTGCCGCAGAACGGGTCCATTAACATCACCCCGCAGTCCCGCTGACCTGCTGAATGCTTGCCGAGGTCAGGGGATGGGCCGGGATATCGGCAAGCATGGGGAGGTGGTGAGCGGACCCACAGGCCGGTGGTGCAAGTATGCCCTTATAGACGCATTTGTGACGTCCTGGGGGATCTGTGATACCGGAGCGCGGCCCGTACCCCGACGGCGCCCCCTGCTGGCCGGAGCTCACCACCGACGATCCCGAGGCGGCGACGCGGTTCTACCGCGAGGTGTTCGGCTGGACCTGCAAGGACCTCGGTCCTCGGGTCTGGAACTACACGGTGTGCCTGGTGGACGACAAGCCGGTCGCGGGCATAACCCCTCCGGCCGTCGGCCTGTCGTCCGTCAAGGCGGCGTGGACGACCTACCTCGCCACCTCCGACCTGGAGGCCTCGGCCGTGCGCGTCGAGGCCAACAACGGCAAGCTGGTCATCCTTCCCTCGATGCTGTCCAATCTGGCGCGGTGCGCCACGGCCGTCGACGTCGAGGGAGCCACCTTCGGGCTCTGGCAGGCGGAGACCCTCATCGGGTCGCGCCTGTACGCCAAGCCCGGCGGCATGTGCTGGAGCGAGCTCTACGCCAGGAACACCAAGGTGGCGGACCCGTTCTACGAGGCGCTGTTCGGCTACGAGCAGGACCAGATCGGCGACGGGATCGACTACGACTACGTCATTTGGAGCATCGGCGACGAGCCTGTCTGCGGGCGGCTGCGGATGCCTTACGAGTCGGAGGGGGTTCCGGCGCACTGGAAGACCTACTTCACCGTGGACGACTGCGACGCCACCGAAGCCCGCATCGCTCCCGTGGGAGGAGAGGTGCTGGTCAGGGCGTACGACATGCCCCATGGCCGGGTGGCGATGGCGGCCGACCCCACAGGCGCCCTCTTCGCGATCTGCCAGCACCACGACGAACGCTTCACCGGGTAGACGCCCCGCTCGGCCCCGTCGGGTGACCGACTCCGGGGGCCTCACCGAGAGGGCCTCACCTCCGCGCCGAAGTGGCCGGCGATCTCGCGCATGCCCGCCGCCAGGGCGTCCCGGTCGAGCGCTTCGATGCGGTCCTCAGGACCCGAGATGGACATGCTGGCGATGACCCGGCCGCCGTCGCGGACCGGCACGGCGAGGCAGCTGACCCCGGCCTCCTCCTCGCCGAAGTCCATCGCGTAGCCCTGCGCCCGCACCCGCTCCAGCTCCGCGAGCATCGCCTCGGCCGAGGTGATCGTGCGCTCGCTGCGGCGCGGCAGGCCGGTGCGCGCCAGGATCGCGGCCGCGTCGGCCCGCTCCGCCAGCAGGACCTTGCCCACCGCCGTGCTGTGCGGCAGCACCCTGCGGCCGACCTCGGCGAACATCCGCAGCCGCCGGGGGGACGCGGCCTGGGCGACGTAGACGACGAAGTCGCCCTCCAGCACGGCGAGGTTCGCCGTCTCGCCGGACAGGGCGACCATCTTCTCCAAATAGGGCTGCGCCCACACGCCCACCATGCGCTCAGCCGCCCCGCCGAGCCGCACCAGGGCGCTGCCCAGGGCGTAGCGGCGGTCGGACTCCTGGCGGACGTACCCCCGGGCCAGCAGCGACCGCAGCAGCCGGTGGATCGTGCCGTACGGAAGGCCCGTGCGGGCGGCGATCTCCGACAGGCCCGCCTCACCGCCCTGGTCGGCGAGCGCCTCCAGCACGTCCAGCGCCCGGTCGACGCTCTGCACCGTGCTCATCGCGCCTGCTCCACCCGCATGGGTGCCTCGGCCCCTTGCGCCCTCGCCACGCTCACCGCGGTCGTCCCTGGCGCATGGAGTGGCCCAGAGCGGCGGGGGACAGGCCGCGCAGAGAGGCGTCGAGGACCTCGGCGGTGTGGGCGACGCGGATCTGCGACCCCTGCCTGCGCGCGGCCGAGGCGATCTGCATCGTGCACCCGGGATTGGCGGAGACCAGCAGGTCGGCCGCGACGGTCAGCACCTGCTCCGCCTTGCGGTCGCCCAGGTCCCGGGCGGCCTCCGGCTGGAACAGGTTGTAGGTGCCCGCCGAGCCGCAGCACATCGACGCGTCCGGGATCTCCTTGAGCCGCAGCCCAGGGACGGTCGCGAGCAGGGCCCGGGGCTGCGATCGCACCCCTTGGGCGTGGGCCAGGTGGCACGCGTCGTGGTAGGCGACCGTGATGGGCAGTGGATGGCGCTCGGCCGCCGGGCCCAGCTCGGCCAGGAACTCGGCGAAGTCCAGGAAGCGCAGCGCCCGCGCCCTGGCTGCCCAGTCGGGGTCACCGGCGAGCAGTTCGGCGTACTCCTTGGTGCTCGACCCGCAACCGGCGGCGTTCACGATCACGGTGTCCACACCCGCGCGCTCGAACGTCTCGATGGTCCGGCGGGCGAAGCGGGCCGCTTCCTCCGCACGCCCGGAATGGACCGACAGCGCGCCGCAGCAGCCCTGCGCGGGAGGGATCACCACGTCGCATCCCTCAAGGGCCAGCACCCGCGCGGTGGCCGCGTTGACCTTGGGGAAGAACTCGGCCTGCACGCACCCGGTGAGCATGCCGACCACCGCCCGGCGCTCGCCCCGGGCCTCGACCCGGTGGGGAAGCCGTATCCGCGGGGCGACCGGAGGGGCCAGGTCGGCCATGGCGGCGAGCCGGGGATCGATCCGCGCCAGCAGGGGAAGCACGCGCGGCCTGAGCCGCTCGCTCAGCTTCAGCGGGAGGCGCAGCGCCCGTAGCCGCCGCGGGTAGGGGAACAGCCCGAAGACCAGGGCACGAAAGGCGCGATCGGCTCGGGAACGCGGGTGGACCCGCTCGACCTCGGCCCGTGTCGACTCGATCAGCACGTCATAGCGCACCCCTGAAGGACAGGCGGTGACGCAGGCCATGCAGCCCAGGCACGCGTCGAAGTGACCGGCCATCTCGGGGGTCAGCGGGGTGCCCTCGACGTGCTGCATCATGAGGTGGATGCGCCCGCGCGGCGAGTCCATCTCCTCGCCCCACAGGGCGTACGTCGGGCAGGCGGGCAGGCAGAACCCGCAGTGCACGCAGTCCTTGATCAGCTCGGGGTTCATGACCGTTCGCTCCTCACGCGCCGTGGCGCGGCCGGCGGCGCCTCACCGACGAGCCTTCCGGGTGACATGCGCCCTTCGGGGTCGAAGCGCTCCTTCACCCGCCGCATCAGCGTGGCGGCCCC
Organism: Sphaerisporangium flaviroseum; assembly: GCF_039537005.1. Lineage (NCBI taxonomy): Bacteria > Bacillati > Actinomycetota > Actinomycetes > Streptosporangiales > Streptosporangiaceae > Sphaerisporangium > Sphaerisporangium flaviroseum. The sequence continues at coordinate 236,935 of NZ_BAAAZR010000008.1, forward strand.
GACATGTCCCCAGCGGTCGAGCCGTGAGGCGGCCTCCGGGGGTGCGGTCCACACCACCAGTCTCCCGCCATGGGGGGCCAGGCCGGAACGGAGGGCCGATACGAAGATCTCCGCGGTCGGTGGGGAGGTGTCCGGGGGAAGGGCCAGCTGGATGATCGACGAGGCGATCGATCCCCGGACGCGGACGGGGAGGTCCCCGGCCTCCTCGGCCGTGCGGAGCACCGCCGCCAGCGCCGGTACGGCCGCACCGGGCGGGACGCGCAGCTCCAGCAGGAACTCCTCACCGGGCAGGCGTCCCCACCACACCGGAGGCTCTGAGCCGATGCGGGCCTCTCCCATGAGCTCGCCCATGGCCTTCGCCCGCTCGTCGGCGGCCACACCCTCCACGAGCGCGGCCAGGGTGAGGGGGCCGTGGAGGTCGGGCCGGTCGATCTCCAGCGCGCTGGGCTCGAGCTGGGAACCGGCGATGACGGCGATGTCGGGCAGGGCCCGCAGGTCCGGGACGGTCGTCGTGATCCAGGCACGGGAGGCAGGTAGCGGGTGGAGCCGGAACGTGGCCTCAGCGATCACGCCGAGCGTGCCCTGGGAACCGGTGAACAGCTTGCCGAGGTCGTAGCCCGCGACGTTCTTGACGACCTTGCCACCCGACCGGGCGACCGTGCCGTCGGCGAGGACGACCGTGATCCCGATCAGCAGGTCGCGGGCGGTGCCGTACCGCAGGCGGCGCGGGCCGGCGGTGCCGGCGGCGAGCGTGCCGCCGATGGTGGCCCCGTCGACCGGGACGTCCAGGGCGAGCTGCTGGCCGGCGCCGGCGAGGGCCGCGGCCAGGGCCTCGGTGGTCACCCCCGCCTGCGCCCGGACGACCAGGTCGCCGGCGACGTGCTCCAGGATCTGGTTCAGGCAGCAGGTGTCCAGCAGCAGGTCGCAGCGGGTGGGCGGCGGGCCCCAGTGCAGCTTGGTGCCACCGCCCACCGGTACCACGGTGAGGGACTGCTCGGCGGCCACCCGCATGAGGGCGGCCACCTCGCCGGTGGTCTCGGGCAGGGCGACCCAGCGGGGCGCGACCCCGGAGACGGCGTCGTCCGGGCCGGCCTCGCGGATCGTGACACCGCTCGCGGCGAGGGCCTCGCCGGGGGAGGGGGAGAGGGTCATCAGAACAGTTCCGCCTCTCCGGAGGCCACAAGGGGATGCACGCCTTTACGCACCCCGGGGGCCTCCCCGCACAACCGCGGAGTAGGGAAGATCTTGCCGGGGTTGGACAGGCCCTTGGGGTCGAAGGCGCAGCGCACGAGCTGCATGGTGTCCAGATCCTCCGGCGTGAACATCTTCGGCATATATCGGGATTTGTCGACCCCGACCCCGTGTTCCCCGGTGATCGACCCGCCGTACGAGATGCACAGGTCGAGAATCGCGCTGGACACCAGCTCGGCCCGCTCGCCCGCCCCCTCCTCGGCGTCGTCGAACAGGACGAGGGGATGCAGGTTGCCGTCTCCGGCATGGAAGACGTTCGCCACGCGGATGCCGTGCCGCGCGGCCAACTCCTCGATGCCCGCGAGGACCCTGGGCAGGGCGGTCCTCGGCACCACGCCGTCCTGCACGAGGTAGGCGGGGCTGATGCGGCCCACCGCGGCGAACGCCGACTTGCGTCCCTTCCAGATCGCCGCCCGCTCGGCCGGGTCGTCGGCGATGCGCAGCTCGAAGGCCCCGCTCTCCTGGCAGAGCCGCTCCACCTGCGCGAACTGGTGGGCCACCTCGGCGCTCGGCCCGTCCAGCTCCACGATCAGCACCGCCCCCGCCCCGGGCGGGTAGTCGCACCGCACCGCAGCCTCGGCGGCCTCGATGGCCAGCGCGTCCATCATCTCGATGGCCGCGGGAACGATGCCCGCGCCGATGATCGCCGACACCGCCCGGCCGCCCGACTCGACGTTCCCGAACGCCGCCAGCAGCGTGGTCACCACCTCGGGGGCGCGCGACAGCCGTACAGTGATCTTGGTGGCGATGCCGAGGGTGCCCTCCGAGCCGATGAAGGCGCCCAGCAGGTCGTAACCCGGGTCCATGGCGTCGAGCTCCACGATCTCGCCGTCCGGGGTGACCAGCTCGATCGCGAGCACGTGGTTGACCGTGAAGCCGTACTTCAGGCAGTGGGCGCCGCCGGAGTTCTCCGCGACGTTGCCGCCGATCGAGCAGATCTGCTGGCTGGACGGGTCGGGCGCGTAGTAGTACCCGAACGGGCGCGCGGCCTCGGTGATCGCGAGGTTGGTCACGCCCGGCTCCACGACGGCCCGCCGGTTCGCCACGTCGATCTCGATGATCCGGCGCATCCGCGAGGTCACGATCAGCACGCCGTCGGTGCGCGGCAGCGCCCCGCCGGACAGGCCGGTCCCCGAGCCCCGCGCGACGAAGGGGGTGCCGGTGCGGTCGCACGCCCGCACCACGGCCGCCACCTGCTCGGCCGTCTCGGGAAGCACGACGATGGCCGGGGTCGCGCGGTGGTACGACAGCCCGTCGCACTCGTAGGTGCGCAGCCGCACCGGGTCGGTGATCACTCCTGAGGGACCCAGGATCGACAGGAAGTGGCCGGACAGCTCGGCCATGGCCGGGGTCATGGCATGCGGGCGTAAGCGGGCAGGGTGAGGAAGTCGGCGAAGTCGTCGTCCAGGGCGACCTCCTTGAACAGCTCGGCGGCCTGCGTGTACAGCGACTCGTCGTGGCCGGGCTCCTGGCGGATCTTGTCGAGCTCCTCGGAGATGATGCGCTCGACGAGCTCCTTGGTCGCCACCTCGCCGGTGTCGGCCAGCTCGATGTCGTTGTGGATCCACTGCCAGATCTGCGAGCGGGAGATCTCGGCCGTGGCGGCGTCCTCCATGAGGTTGTGAATGCCGACGGCGCCGCTTCCGGCCATCCAGGCGGCCAGGTAGCGCAGGGCGACGTCCACGTTGTTGCGCAGGCCCGCCTCGGTGATGTCGCCGGGCGTCTTGGAGACCGAGAGCAGATCGGCGGCCGACACCGAGACGTCCTCGCGGAGCCGGTCGAGCTGGTTGGGCTTGTCGCCGAGGACGGAGTCGAACACCTCCCGGCAGATCGGGACCAGGTCGGGGTGCGCCACCCATGAGCCGTCGAAGCCGTCGCCCGACTCGCGTGTCTTGTCCGCCCGGACCTTCTCCAGGGCGACCTTGTTCACCTCGGGATCGCGCCGGGAGGGGATGAAGGCCGCCATGCCGCCGATCGCGTGGGCGCCGCGCCGGTGGCAGGTGCGCACGAGCAGCTCGGTGTAGGCGCGCATGAACGGGGCGGTCATCGTCACGGCGTTGCGCTCGGGCAGCAGGAACTCCCTGCCGCGCGTGCGGAACTTCTTGATGACGCTGAACAGGTAGTCCCAGCGGCCGGCGTTCAGCCCGGCCGAGTGGTCGCGCAGTTCGTACAGGATCTCGTCCATCTCGAACGCGGCGGGGTAGGTCTCGATCAGCACGGTCGCCCTGATCGTGCCGTAGGGCACGTCGAGCAGCTCCTGGGCGCGGGTGAACACGTCGTTCCAGAGGCGGGCCTCCAGGTGCGACTCCATCTTGGGCAGGTAGAAGTAGGGTCCGCGGCCCTTGGCGATCTGCCGCCGCGCGCAGTGGAAGAAGTAGAGGCCGAAGTCGAAGATCGACGCGGAGAACGGCTCGCCGTCGGCCACCACGTGCTTCTCGGTCAGGTGCCAGCCCCGTGGCCGGACCACGATGGTGGCGAGCTCGTCGTCGGGCTTCAGGGTGTACCGCTTGCCCCCCGACTCGAAGTCGATCGTGCGGTCGAGCGCGTCGCGCAGGTTGAGCTGGCCGCTGACGACGTTCTCCCAGAGCGGGGAGTTGGCGTCCTCGAAGTCGGCGAGCCAGACCTTGGCCCCCGAGTTGAGCGCGTTGATCGTCATCTTCCTGTCGACCGGGCCGGTGATCTCCACCCGGCGGTCCACCAGGCCGGGGGCGGGGTCGGCCACGCGCCAGGAGTCGTCCTCACGGATGCCCTTGGTCTCCGGCAGGAAGTCGAGGGTGCCGCCGGCGGAGAGCTCCTCCTGGCGGGCCTGACGGGCCTGCAGCAGCTCGCGCCGGCGCCCGTCGAACTCCCGCTGCAGGGTGGCCACGAACTCCAGCGCCTCGGGGGTGAGGATCTCGTCGAAGCCGTCCAGCATGGGGCCGTTGATCTCCACGTTGCCCATGGCCATCCTTTCCACATTGCGGAAAAATACTTCTGAATTATGGAATCGACGCTACTCGATGCCCGAGTCAGGGGTCAACGTCCTGGTAACCCTGAGGGATCCGCAAGGGTCGCCTCCGGGCGTTCCCCGATGGGCGGCGGGCCTGGCCATAGAGCACTGTTAAGCCATGACGAAGCCGACGCCCTCAGCGAGTACCTCCCCCCAGACCGGCACCACAAGCCGGGCCGTCATCACGGACGCACCCCACACCCGCGGGAAGGACGGGCGACGCGTCCCGGCGCCCGGGAACGGCCGCCCGAGGCTGCGGAGCGTGTTCGCCGCGGGAGCCGTACTGGGCACCGGGCTCCTGCTGACCGGGTGCGGCCTGCAGAACATCGCCGCCCCCACCAAGGAGGCGACCCAGGGCTACGACGTGACGGAGAAGATCGTCAACCTGCGTGTGGACAGCGGTTCCGGTGCCATCGTGGTCACCGAGTCCGACCGCTCCGGAGTGCACGTCACCGAGACGCTGCACTGGAAGAGCGACAAGCCGGTCACGCGGCACCCGTTGCAGGGGGACACGCTCAAGCTCGACTACACCTGCCCCGACGACGAGTGGACCTGCGGGGTGGACTACAAGGTCGAGGTCCCGCGCGGCGTCCGGGTCAATGTGAGCAGCGGATCGGGCGACATCACCCTGAGCGCGCTGTCCGAGCAGTTCCAGGCGAAGACGGGGTCGGGCACCATCGACGCCAACGGCCTTGGTGGCAAGCGAGCCGTCGCGGAGGCCGGCTCGGGTGACATCGAGCTTCGCTTCACCGGCGCGCCGGACGACGTCAGGGTGGGCACCGGATCCGGCGAGGGGATCGTCCGGGTACCGGAGGGCACCTACCACGTGACCACGGACACCGGCTCCGGCGAGCGGAAGGTCGAGGTCACCAGCGACGAATCCTCCCCGCGCCGGATCGTCGTCAGGACCGGCTCGGGCGACGCCAAGGTGCTCAAGGTCTGACGGGGGCGCCACCTCGTATAACCGGGTGAATCCGAGTGGTCGTCATGGCACCATCGAGGGAAGACAACAACGGGGTCTGCGTGTTGAACTGTGCGAAGAGCGGTGGGCCCACGAGCGCCAAGGAGCGCGACCATAGCCACAGAGAAGACTTATATGCACAACGAGTCCTACGAAGACCTGGCCATCGGCGACTACGAGCTTGAGGAGCGGCAGGCACTCCGGCGGGTGGCCGGACTGTCCACAGAGCTCGAGGACATCACCGAAGTCGAATATCGGCAGCTCCGCCTCGAGCGGGTGGTCCTCGTCGGGGTGTGGACCGGCGGCACCGTCACCGACGCGGAGAACTCCCTGCAGGAGCTCAAGCTCCTTGCCGAGACGGCCGGATCGGAAGTCCTGGAAGGCCTCATCCAGCGCCGCCAGCGTCCTGACACCGCGACCTACATCGGTTCCGGCAAGGCCGTGGAACTGCGTGACATCGTGGTCTCCACGGGCGCCGACACCGTGATCTGCGACGGCGAGTTGACCCCAGGTCAGCTACGCCAGCTCGAGGAGGTCGTCAAGGTCAAGGTCATCGATCGCACGGCCCTGATCCTCGACATCTTCGCCCAGCACGCCAAGAGCCGCGAGGGCAAGGCCCAGGTCGAGCTGGCCCAGCTCAGCTACCTGCTGCCGCGCCTGCGCGGCTGGGGTGGGAACCTCTCCCGCCAGGTCGGCGGCCGGGCCGCGGGCGGCGTGGGCATCGGAGGCCGCGGCCCCGGTGAGACGAAGATCGAGCTCGACCGGCGCCGCATCCGCGAGCGCATGGCCAAGCTGCGCCGGCAGATCGGCGGCATGTCCGTCGCCCGCGTGACCAAGCGGTCCAGCAGGACCCGGCGCGAGGTGCCGTCGGTGGCGATCGCCGGGTACACCAACGCCGGCAAGTCGTCCCTGCTCAACCGGCTCACGGGCGCGGGCGTGCTGGTGGAGAACTCGCTGTTCGCCACCCTCGACCCGACCGTGCGCCAGGCCCGCACCCCCGACGGCAGGCTGTTCACCCTCGCCGACACCGTCGGGTTCGTACGGCACCTGCCGCACCAGCTGGTCGAGGCGTTCAGGTCGACGCTGGAGGAGGTCGGCGACGCCGACCTGATCCTGCACGTCGTGGACGGCGCGCACCCGGATCCCGAGTCGCAGCTGGCCGCCGTCCGGGAGGTCCTGGCCGACATCGACGGTGTCAGGGACATCCCGGAGATCGTGGTGGTCAACAAGGCCGACGCCGCCGACCCGGTGGTGCTGGCCCGGCTGGCCACGCGCGAGCGGCACAGCGTGGTCATCTCCGCTCGCACCGGGGCCGGCATCGACGAGTTGCTCGCCACGATCGAGCGGGAGCTTCCCCAGCTCGACCACGAGATCCACATGCTCGTCCCGTACGACAGGGGAGACCTGATCGCCCGGGCACACGAGCAGGGCGAGGTGCTCTCGATCGACCACACCGGGGACGGCACCATCCTGCACGCACGCGTGCCGGCCGGCCTCTACGCCGAGCTTGAGCGCACCGCCAAGCCGGTCGAGACCGTCTGACCCGCACGATCCGCTCCACACGACAGCCGGCGCCCATCGCGCCGGCTGTCGTCGTCCGCGTGCCTGTCAGGCCATCAGGCCGCGGCCGGTCACCAGGGGAAGGTCGAGCGCCGTCAGCAGCCCCGGGGGCGCCTGCACGATGGTGGGAACGGCGTTGACCAGGCGCATCGCCGTCGCCTTGAGCCCGGCGGTGTTGTGGTCGCCGTCACCGCCGAGCAGTTGCAGATCGAGGGTGTAGTTCGGCTCGCCCTTGACCTCCACCCGGTAGCATCCCCGCCCGGCGGGTTGCGGCCAGTCCGGGCCGAGGTCGTCGCGCAGCCGGGTGACGTGCTCCAGGACGATGGCCGGGCGGCCGTGGCGCATGCCCCGCACCTCGAACCTGAGGGCGGCGGCCGTGCCCTTCCCCACCGGGCCTGAGGCGACCTCGAACGCCTCGGGGGCGGGCAGGCGGGTGTACCACTCCTCGATGGCCTCCAGCTCCACCTCCAGGCCCGCGGCGAGCTGCCGGACGACGCTGCCCCACGCGGCGGTGAGCACCCCCGGCTGGAGCAGCAGGGGGACCTCGTCCATCGGCCGGCCGAACCCCATGATGTCGAACAACACGGTGCCCTGGTCGTATGTGGCGTAGTTGAGCACCTCCAGGCACCGCACCTCGTCGACGCGCTCGCTGATGCCGGTGAGGGCGAGCGGAAGCCAGTCGTTGGCGAACCCGGGGTCGATGCCGTTGACCCAGATCGAGGACCCGCCGGCCAGCGCCGCCTCGCGGATGGGCGCGTCCAGCGAGCCGTCGGGGTACTGCAGGAACACCGGGCTGCTCGACACGATGTTCGCCCCGGACCGCAGGATGCGGGAGAGGTCGTCCAGGGCCTCGAAGATCCGGGTGTCCGCCATCGAGGTGTAGACCACGCAGTCGGGCCGGAGCGCGAGGAGCGCGTCGGCGTCGCCGGTCGCCGTGACGCCCAGGGGATCGAGGCCCGCCAGCTCGCCGGCGTCCTTTCCCGCCTTGCCGGGATTGGACACGTAGCAGCCGACGAGCTCCAGGTCGGGACGTGCACGGATGCCGGCCAGCGTGTTGCGGCCGACGTTTCCGGTGCCCCATTGCACCACCGTGTAGACCATCGACTCCTCCAGTCGGGCCGGGCCCGGATCCGCTCAAGATCGGGCAGAGCTACAGATCGGGCAGGCCCAGGTCGAGATTGGGCTGTTCGAGGCCGCCGTCCACCTCGAGCACCTTGCCTGTGAGATACGCCCCGGCGGGGGAGGCCAGGAAGAGCACGGCCGCCGCGATGTCCTCCGGCTCCCCGATGCGCTTCAGCGGGGTGCCCCGCTCCATGCGGGTGCGGAGGTCGTCGTCCGTCATCACGATCTCAAGGGCGGACGTGGCGACCGATCCCACGGCGATCGCGTTGACCCGGATCCTGGGCGCCAGATCGCTGGCCGCCAGGCGCGTGTAGTGGGCGAGCGCGGCCTTGGCCGTGCCGTAGGCGAGGTAGCCCCGGCCGGACACGCGGCCCATCACCGAGGAGATGTTCACGACCGCGCCCTCGTCCGTCTGGAGCATGTACGGGATCGCGGCCCACGTCAGCTCGTGCGCGATGCTCACATTGAATTGGAACGCGTTCTCGAGGTGACGCCGCTTGGTGTCGAGGAAGGCACGGGGGAGCGCGCCGCCGACGTTGTTGACCACGATGTCGAGCCGCCCGAACGCGCCGGCCGCCTGGTGGGCGAGGCTCTCGGCGGCTCCCGGCTCCGCGAGGTCGGCCGGGACGACCAGGCAGCGCCTCCCCGCCGCCTCGACCTCGGCGGCCACGGTGTTGAGCTGGTCCTCGGTCCGTGCCGAGACGACCACATCGGCACCCGCCTGGGCCAGCGCCACAGCGGTGGCCGCGCCGATGCCCCGGCCCGCGCCGGTGACGACGGCCACCCGCCCGGAGACAAGAAAACGATCAAGGATCATGGCTCGACCTCCGCGCTGAGCCTAGATCGTTAGTAGAACCTGTTTCAATACGTTGGCCGTGACGGCTGGGCGCGCGTCACCCGGTCCGGCGCAGGGCCACGATGGCCACGTCGTCCTCTCTGGCCCCGAAACGGTCGATCAGCCGGTCGCAGAACACGTCCAGATCTTCGTCGAAGGAGAGGGCCATCTGGCGCACGACCTCGAGGTTGTCGTCCAGAGGGACGTGACGGTCCTCGATGAGGCCGTCGGTGAACATCAGCAGCGCCCCCGACTCGGGGATCCGCAGCCGGTCCACACGGTACTTCTCGGAAGCGGCGCCCAGGAGCAGGTTCCCCCAGTCGAGGTACCGCGCCTCGCCGCCCGCGACGATGACCGGCGGGATGTGCCCGGCGTTCGCCAGCTCCACCTCGCCGCTGACCGGGTCGATCAGCAGGAGGCAGACCGTCGCCGTCATGCGGGGGTGGTAGTGGCGGAGCATGTCGTTGAGCCGCCCCATGACGCGGGCGAGGTCCCGCTCCTCGACGACCAGGGTCCGCAGGGCGTGGCGGAGCTCGGCCATGATCGTGGCCGCGTGCAGGGAGTGCCCCTGGACGTCGCCGATCCCCACCAGAAGCCGGTCGCCGAGCGGCAGGACCTCGTAGAAGTCGCCGCCCACCTCCACGTTGTCGATCGCCGGCTGGTAGCGGACGGCCAGCTGCAGGCCCGGGGTCGTGGGGATGTGGGAGGGAAGGAAGCTGCGCTGCAGGGTCAGCGCGATCATGTGCTCCTCGGCGTACGCGCGGAGCGCGTCCACCGCGAGCGCGAGCGCCTGGCCGAGCTGCTTGAGGATGTTGAGCTCATCGGGGTCGAGCGCTTCCACCCCTTCGACCGCGAGGTACACCGGGGGGCGCCCGGCCTTGGTGCGCGAGACGACGGCGGAGACATCGGCCCTGATCTCGGCCTCGGGCAGGACCTCGAGCAAGGACGCCTCCGAGAGGGTGAACTCGGCGGTGCCCGCGGCGTCGCGCAGCGACAGCGCCGTGATCTTGTCGAGCGTGTCCTGGGCGGCGCTGAGGGCCCTGGCCGGATCGCCGGGGTTCAACACCGTGTAACGGCGGAGCCTGCCGTCGACGGCGATGGCCAGGGCGCCGCTGCGCCGCCCGAGGATGCCGGCGGTGCCTTCCACCGCCACGCGCAGCAACTTGTCGAACGTGGAACTCGCGTTGATCTCCAGGGTCACCCGGGTCAGCTCGCCGAGCCTGTGGGCCATCCGCTCGGCCCGCTGGCGGGCTTTGTAGTAGCGGAGGGTGGCCTTGACGGTGGCGATGAACTCCTCCGGCTCGATGGGCTCGGCCATGTACGCATCGGCCCCGCGCTCCAGCCCGTGAGCCCGGTCCGCGACCGCGATGGCGTGCGCCGAGATCTGGATCACCGGAATGGCCGCGGTGGACGGATCACCCTTGATCCGCTCGCACACCTGGTACCCGTCGATGTCGGGCAGCCGGACGTCGAGGATCACCAGGTCGGGAGAGACCGCTCTGACCAGGCTGAGCGCCTCCTCGCCGCAGGTGGCCTCCACGACCTCGTGGCCCGCCCTGCGCAGCCAGCTGCCAAGGATGTATCGCTTGGTGGGAGTGTCGTCCACCACGAGGATGGTCTCGGGTCTCTCGTTCATCGTTCCTCTTCAATAGCACCTGACCAGACTCGCCATCGTGGTGCCTTGCCGGAGGCGATCACGTTCCCTGGGCGCTCGCCTACGTGGCCTCCTACGGGGAGCCTGCGGCCGGGGCGATCGGTAGCCGGACCGTGACCGTGGTGCCCTCGCCAGGAGTGCTGGCCAGGCTGAGGGTGCCGTCGAGCGCCTCGGCGAGCCTCCGCGCGTACGGCAGTCCGAGGCCCGTGCCCCGCGCGCGTGCCTGCGCGGCTCCCGGCACTTGGTAGAACTCCTCGAACACGCGCTCGAGGTGCTCTTCGGGGATGCCGATCCCGGTGTCGGCGACGACGAACACCACCTCTCCCGCCTCACCGTACGCCTCCAGGCTCACCTCACCGGACTCGGTGAACTTCAGCGCGTTGGACAGCAGGTTGCGCAGGATGCGGGTGAGAAGCACCTCGTCGGTCACCAGCGTCCGCGGGGCGCGCGACACGTCGACGGTCAGGCGCACCTGGTCGGTGCCCTTCGTCGGGTGCAGCGTCATGCGGAGCCGGTCCGCCACGGAGGGAAGGTCCACGACGGAGGGCTGCGAAGCGAGCTGGCCCGACTCCGCTTTGGACATGTCGAGCAGCTCGGCGACCAGGGCGAGCAGCGTCTGCGCGGAGTTCCCGATCAGCTCCACCTGCAGGTGCTGCTCCTCGCTCAGTTCCTCACCGCCGGGGCCGAGCAGCAGCCGCACGAGGCCGATCACCGAGTTGAGTGGGGTGCGCAACTCGTGGCTGACCGTGGCCCAGAAGCGGTTCTTGGCCTCGCCGGCCTCCCGGAGCTGGGCGGACTTCTCGTCCAGCTCCGCATAGAGCGCCACCACGCCTCTGTTGGTCTCCTCCAGCTCCTCGGACAGCTGGTTGTACAGGGCGAACACGCCCTGGTTGGTCTCCTGCAGCTCGGCGTTGAGCTGGAGGAGACGCTCGCGCTGGTTGTGCGAGTCCTCCAGCGCGGCGGCGAGCTCGCGGTTCTGCTGCCGCAGCTCTTCGAGGACTCCGGCGGGAGCGAGCCGGCTCATGCTGGCGTGGATCTCGGCGAGCCGCGACTCGGTGAGAACCTGACCGCTGTGCACCCTCTTGACCATGGTGATCCGGCGCCGGGCGTCGTCGTGCTCGACGGTGTCCATCAGCCGGGCGGCCAGCGTCACCCCTCCGGGTGCGATGACGTGGTCCCCCGCCGAGTAGGTGATGTCCAGGGTCAGGCCGCCGCCGTCGTCCAGCCGGAAGACCACCTCGGCGTCGCGGGAGCCCCCGACGATCTCTCTGCCCACCTCGCTCAGTGCGGTGCCGACCCGTATCTGGTCGAGAGAGTCGAGGCCCACGGCCTGGGCCAGCTCGCGGCCCACCTGCCGCACGGCGAAGACGTCACGGTCCTCCCGGACGGCGACGGTGAACAGGGCGCGATTCACATCGCGGCCCGTACGTCGACCGGACCGGGGTTCCTCTCGGCCCGTACGGCGACCGGGACCTCGGGGGTCATGCCTGGTCCCGCACGGTGAGGACGCACGCGTCGTCACGGTGGACGGCCCGGTCGCGGAGCAGCGTCCCGGCGATGACGTGAGCCGTGTGCCTGAGCAGCCCGGGGTAGGCGGCCAGGCTCCAGCGCTCGGTCAGCCCGTCGGAATGGAGGACCACCACGGCGTGCTGCGGCAGCTCGTACTCGAACTCCCTGAAGGTCCTCGCCTTGTGCCCCGCGATCCCGGGTACGGAGATCATCCCTTGCCGCCCCTCCGAATGGCAGATCCATCCCGAGATGTTCCCGATGCCGGAGTACCGTACCGAACCGGCCGCCCGGTCGACGCGCACGACCGCGACCGCGCCTCCCCGGGTGTGCGCCAGCGCCCGGTGCACCCGCTCCACGATCGAGATCGGGCCGGCGTCGACCACGTCGCGGAACACCTGTATCGCCTCTCGGGACGCGGCCGCCGCGGCGATCCCGTGGCCGAGGCCGTCGCAGACGATCGCCGTGACGGTCCTTCCATCGTCCTCGAAGGCGAACGCGTCACCACAGGCGATCTCGTCGCCCAGCGGGCGGTACAGGCCGCACACGCGGGACTCGGCCGGCGGGGCCTTCTTCGCCGTGAACTGCATGCTCAGCACGGTGCCCTGGCCGGGCCGTGAATAGATGTCGTAGGAGTCGGAGAGCCGGGTGATCGCCCCGAGCCCGATGCCCAGCGTGCCGGTGGTGGAGTAGCCGTCGCGGATGGGCTCGACCGTGTCGGCCATGCCGGGGCCGCTGTCGATCGAGATGACCTCGATCGTCGAGGGTGAGGACGGATGCGGGCGTACCAGCATGATGCCGGCGGTGGCGTGCTTGACGAGGTTGGAGGCGGCCTCGCTGACCGCCACGGCCACCTGGCCGACGTGTTCCTTGCTGAAGTTCCTGTCCTCGGCGAGCGCGGCGGCGATCCTGCGAGCGGAGCCGATCGCGCTCGCGTCCTCCATCGTGAGCCAGACGTCCTGCGGTGCGGAGGTCAACGGGTCCATTTCGTCACCGTCACGACTGTTCCCCGGCCCGGCTCGGATTCGAGTTCGAACTCGTCGACGAGACGCCGGCTGCCGCTCAGCCCGAGGCCGAGGCCGCTTCCGCTGCTCCACCCATCGGTGAGCGCGAGCTGGAGATCCGGGATGCCCGGGCCCTCGTCCTTGAACAGCAGTCGCACGCCGCGCCGTCCGCCGTTGTGCACCACCTCGATGCGTGCGTGCCCGCCACCGGCGTGGACGAGGGTGTTCCTGGCGAGCTCGCTCGCGGCGGTGACCACCTTCGTCTGGTCGATCAGGGAGAAGCCGAGCTTGATCGCGGTCGCGCGGACCTTCTGGCGGACCAGCACCACTTCGTCGTTGGAGGTGATGGCCAGCTCTTCCACGGCTTGTGACGTGGGGGGCTGGCTCACAGCCCGGCCGCTGAGAATGCCGCGGAGTGACGGCTCAGGAGCGCGATGCCCTTTTCGAGATCCAATGCCGTGCGCAGCCCGCCCAGGGAGAGCCCGAGCTCGACCAGAGTGATCGCCACGGCGGGACGCATGCCCACGACGATCGTCTCGGCGTCGAGCATGCGCGACATGCCCGCGATGGTCGACAGCATGCGCCCGACGAACGAGTCGACGATCTCGACCGCCGTGATGTCGATGATGACGCCGGCCGCGCTGGTCGCGACGACCCGCTCGGCGAGGTCCTCCTGGAGCGTCAGGACGGCCTGGTCGTCCAGATCGCCCTGGATCGAGACGAGCAGGATGTCGCCGATCTTGAGGATGGGGACGCGGTCCATCAGGCCTCCTCGGCCCGGACCGCCACGCGGGTCCGTTTCCTGGACGCGACCTCGACGCCGCTCTGCTTGAGGGTGTAGGCCAGGGCGTCGGCGAGCGTCGCCTTGGTGACGATGTCGCCGAACTCGATGCCGAGGGTGACGATCGTGTGGGCGATCTGAGGGCGGATGCCGGAGATGACGCAGCTTGCGCCCATGAGCCGGGCGGCCATCACCGTCTTGAGCAGGTGCTGGGCGACCTCGGTGTCGACCGCCGGCACGCCGGTGATGTCGATGACCGCGTACTCCGAGCCGGTGTCGACCAGGGTCTGGAGCAGTTTCTCCATGACGACCTGGGTGCGGGCCGAGTCGAGCGTGCCGACGAGGGGCACGGCCAGGATGCCGTCCCACAGTTTCACCACGGGGGTGGACAGCTCGAGGAGCTGCTCGGTCTGGTCGATGATGATCTTCTCGCGGGCCGTGGAGAAGGACTCGAAGGTGTAGAGCCCGAGGTCGTCGATGGTGCGGGACAACCAGATGAAGCCGCGCAGGCCGTCGACGTCGCCGTCGGCCTCCACCACCTCGTAGATGGCCTCCTTCAGCCCGAACACCGCGACGGCGGTCTCCCTGGGGGTGAAGCCCCGGCGGGCGCGGGAACGGGACAGCTCGGCGAGGAGGCCACGCAGCTCCGAGGCGCCATCGGCGCCATCGGCGCCGTCGAGCGATCGGAGGAAGGCGTGGTATATCTCTCGTAGCTCCTCGAGCGTGCCGACCTCGACCGCGCGTCCGCGAAGTGGCTCGTTGGAGATCTCCACCCAGCGCGTGAGGATACGCTCCTCGTTGGCGCGCAACAGCCCTTCGACGTGGTGCCTGCTGGTATTGTCCTGCACGGTCAAGACGGCTCCCGGACCCAACTTACGTTTGGCTAGCAAAGATGATGCTCTTCAGAGAGGTTACACTGAGCCACCTGAAGATCATCCCGCCTTGCGGGTGCGGGGCAACCACCCAGGCCGGGATGAACAGTGTGAAACGGTGTAGAACCGCGATGGCGTAGGGGAAACCTCGCAAAGGCGCAGGAAAACCACTGTGGCCCGCGAGGCTTGATTATTGCTACGATATGGAAACCCTGACACGACATTCTGGCGCTGGTTTCGCATGATGACGCGTGTGACTGCTGGTTCAGCAGGGGCTTGTCGGCACCGGGCGTTACCTGGGGGCAGATTCTCGAGTTGCCGGGGTGCGGATGCCTCAACACCAGACAGGGCAGACGAACCGGCGTTCTTCTCAATAACCCTGTACACCGAGCCGACCTGTGAAATAACGTAACTGAACTGAAATCGCCTGGCCAAGATCCGGGCGATACCGTCATCGCACACCAGTGCGGATGAGATCAGGAGACCCCCCAATGACGTCCGGAAACCGAGCGGACCCAGCGGGCGTGGCGCCCGGCTTGAGCTGGGCCGCGATGGCGTTCCCGGGTGCGTTCAGGGCCACTGGCGGGGCGGTGATGCCATGACGGTGCGGCTTCTCACCAACATCGGCCGGCTCTGGACCGGCAACGACGTCTGCAGCAACGCCGCGATCCTCGTGCACAACGACCGGATCGCCTGGGTCGGCCGTGCCGCCGACCTTCCGCAGAGCGTCCCTGGAGTCGTCGACGACATCGTCGACGTCGACCACGTCGAGAACCTCGGCGGCGCGCTCGTGACGCCCGGCCTCATCGACGCGCACACCCATCCGGTCTACGCGGGCAACCGCTGGGCCGAGATGGCCATGCGCTCCGGCGGCTCCACGCCGAGCGCGATCACCGCGGCCGGTGGAGGTATCGGCTCCACCGTCACGGTCACCCGCGGCACCGACCCGTGGACCTTGTGCAACGGGGTCAGGGAGCGGCTGCGCGAGTGGCTGCTCAACGGAACCACCACCGTCGAGGCCAAGACCGGATACCACCTCACCCGCGACGGCGAGCTGGCCGACGTGCGCCTGCTCCGTGAGCTCGAGAAAGAGCCCATGATGCCGCGCGTGCACGTCACGTTCCTCGCCGCCCACGTCGTGCCTCCGGAGTACTTCGGGCGGCAGCGCGACTACGTCGAGGCCGTCGGCTCCTGGTGCGCCGACGCCGCGGCCGCCGGAGCCGACAGCGTGGACGTCTACTGCGACGACGGTCACTTCACCACCGACGAGGCGCGCTGGGTGCTGGCCTCCGGCCGCAACGTCGGCCTGCTGCCCCGCATCCACGCCGGTGCCCACAAGCGCCGCGGCGCCGTCCAGCTCGCGGCCGAGCTCGGCTGCGCGTCCGCCGACCTGCTGCACAACACCGCCGACGAGGACATCGCGCTGCTCGCGAGGTACGGAGTGCCCGCGGTCGTCTGCCCGGGCACCGCCCTCCAGCAGGGCAACCTTCCTCCGGTCCGGCGGATGCTCGCCCAGGGCGTCACCGTCGCCCTCGGCAGCGACCACAACCCCGGGCACTGCGGCATCACCTCGATGTCGCTGGTGATCAGCCTCGCGGTGGCCGCGTTCGGCATCAGCGTCGGAGACGCCCTCCGCGCCGCCACGCTGGGCGGCGCGACCGTCCTCGGCGCTCCTGACCGCGGAGTGCTGGCTCCGGGCCGCCTGGCCGACATCGTCCAGTGGGACGCCGACCACGAAGGCGCCTTCGCCTGGGGCTTCGGCCTCAAACCCCGCCGCGTATGGCGCGGCGGCACCCCCGTCCAGTAACCCCGAGCGGGCCTCTACATGGCTCCGGCCCGATCGGGTGATCGCTGTGATCGTCCTTCTCGGCCGCCGGCACGCATGGACGAACGGTTTCGCCCTCTACGGGTAACCTTCGGTCATGTCGCAAGCGGTTGCCGTGGTCACCGATTCCACCGCCTACCTCGATCCCGAGGAGACCGAGCGGCTGGGCATCATCGTGATCCCCCTCCAAGTGGTGATCGGCGGCCGCACGCTGGACGACGTGGCCCAGATAGACGCTGAGGGGGTCGCCACGGCGCTCCGCGAGTGGTCCCCCGTCTCCACCTCCCGGCCGGCGCCCCAGCGCTTCGCCGACGCGTACGAGCTCGCCGCGGCCCGAGGAGCGACGAGCGTCGTGTCCGTCCACCTGTCCGGAGCGATGTCGGGCACGGTGGAATCGGCGCGGATCGCCGCCGAGGACGCCCTGATCCCGGTCACGATCGTCGACAGCCGGTCGCTGGCCATGGGGCTGGGCTTCCCGGTGCTCGCGGCGGCTGAGGCCGCTCGTAGCGGTGGCGACCGGACCGAGGTGGCGCAGGCCGCGCGGGCGTGCGCGGATGCGAGCCAGAGCTTCTTCTACGTGGACACCCTCGAACACCTTCGCCGGGGAGGCCGCATCGGAGCCGCGGCGAACCTCCTGGGATCCGCGCTGGCGATCAAGCCGCTGCTGCACATCACCCAGGGGACGATCGCGCCCCTCGAGAAGGTGCGCACCGCGAACAGGGCCATCGCCCGGCTCGAGGACCTCGCGGTACGGGCGGCGGGTGACGGGCCGGTCGACGTGGCGGTACACCACCTGATGGCCTCCGGCCGGGCCGGCCTGCTCGCGGACCACCTGTCGAAACGGATCCCCAACGTGGCGAGACTCCTGATCGTCGAGGTAGGCGCAGTCGTCGGCGTCCACGTAGGCCCCGGCATGCTAGGCGTCACCGTGACCCCCGCCCGCCCACAGTCCGTGTAACGCCCTTTGCACCATTCCTCCGCCGAGTAAATCCCCATCCCGCCCCTGGCCCAGCCAGCCAGCACGGACGCCACAAGCTGCGACGTTCCACGTAGCCGGGGCAGGCGTGAACTGCGTAGTGGCGGGTGGCTCGGTTTTCCACAGAGCCGCGTTCGGTCGTGAGGCGGCGGTTCAGACCTGCCTAATGTCTCGCTCGTGCGAACAACGGACAGGCCCCCGGAAAGCGACATCGGCGCGTCCCGGCTACGCGCTCTGACCCCATTAGGCGAGCCCTGGACGTCACATCGCCACGACGGGGCGCTAGGCCGGCGCGATACGGCAAGAACCACAACACCAGCCCCGAAACCGCCGTCAGAACCTGCGCCAAAGCCCGCCCCCAGGGCCCACCCAGCCGCCTTGCCACAGACTGGATCCCAAGCAGAGGGGCGGTGGTGGGCGGAGCCGGTGCCGGTGCCGGGAGCCGGTTCGGGGGGTGCGACCGATGAGACCGCCCCCCCACCCGCCTTGCCACATACTGGATCCCAAGCAGAGGGGCGGTGGTGGGCGGAGCCGGAGGCGGCGCCGGGAGCCGGTTCGGGGGGTGCAACCGATGAGACCGCCCCCGCTGGTCGCGTCCGCTGTGAACCGCTGCCCTACCGCTCTCTGCGCGCCCGGTTGAGCGACCGAGTGGGTGACCTCGTCGCCGAGCATGGCCCGTTGCTGGATCCCGGCCGCCCCGGTCTTCGCGTGCTGTTGGTTCTGGGCGTGCTGGCAGCCGTGGTCGGGGGTGTCTACGCATGGCGATCCCGGCCGCTCGCCGAGCCACTTGGACCGCCGATCCCCGTAGGCGGCGCACCGGCTACCGCGAACGGTCCATGGAATTCGGCCGGCGGGCCGAACTCTTTGGGAGGTGCACCGAACCCCGACAGTCGCCCGAACTCAGTCGGGGGTCTGAGCTCCGTGGGGGGTCTGAGCTCCGTGGGAGGCCTTGACTCCGTGGGGGGTCCGTGGAACTCCGTTGGCGGTCCCCTGAACCCCGCTGGTGGCCCGAGTTCTGTAAGCGGCCCGTCCCTTGGAGGCGCACCGATCGCCGGGAAGGGCTCCCCGCCATCGTCCGCTACGGCGATGTCCTCTTCGATCGCTCAGGTGATCGTGCATGTGACGGGTAAGGTCAAGAAGCCGGGCCTGATCACGCTACCGAGCGGATCGAGGGTGGCCGACGCCGTCACCGCTGCCGGTGGAGTCCGTGCCGGTGCGACCACAGGCGGGCTCAACCTCGCTCGCAGGCTGACCGACGGCGAGCAGATCGTCGTCGGAGCACCCCGAGGCCAGGTGCAGGGAAGTGTCAGCGCGCCGGAGCCCTCATCCGGTGAGACCGTGCTCGATCTGAACACCGCGACCCCGAGCCAACTGGAGACCCTGCCAGGCGTCGGAGAGGTGCTCGCCGCCCGCATCGCCGAGTTCCGCCAGACCCACTCGGGATTCCGGAGCATCGACCAACTCCGCGAGGTCACCGGCATCGGCGCGAGAAAATTCGCCGACCTGCGCGACAAGGTCCGCGTATGACGCCCCCTTCATATGTCGGGACGACACAAAATACGGATAAAGCAGACAATCCACATTCCACCATCTCGCAGCACAATGAAGATCAGCATCGTGCAGGTGGCGCCGTTGGTGCTGCGCCGTCCAGCGGAGATCGGGGGCAGTCTCTGCGGCTGGTGTTGCCGGCGTTGGGGGCGTGGGGTGCTGCAGTGGTGCTGCTTGGATGTTCCGCTTGGGTCGGTCTGATCACGGCTCTGGTGGCCTTGGGCGCCATGGCGACCATCGCACTTCTGCGTGGGCCCGTCCTGATGGCGAGGTGGTTCTCGGGAGGCGACGGGCGGAGTTCGGCGAGGGCGTGGAGAGATGGGACGTGGAGAGATGGGACGTGGAGAGGTAGGGGGCGGAGAGATGGGACGTGGAGAGGTAGGGGGCGGAGAGATGGGACGTGGAGAGGTAGGGGGCGGAGAGATGGGACGTGGAGAGGTAGGGGGCGGAGAGATAGGGCGTGGAGAGATGGGGCGTGGAGAGATGGGGCGTGGAGAGATGGGGCGTGGAGAGGTAAGGCGTGGAGAGATAGGGCGCTAAGAAGTTGGGCGTGGAGGAGTAGGGCGTGGAGGAGTAGGGCTTGGAGTAATGCGGTCCTGGCGGTACTTGGGAGTGTTGCCGCGGTTGCGGGGGCGGTGGCCTTCCGGGTCCATGCGACCAGTACGGGCCCGGTGGCCGAGCTCGCCGAGAGACGGGCGACGGTCACGGTCGAGATGACGCTGTCCGCTGATCCGAGGATCCTTCCCACTCGCCACGGCACCGTCCGGCGTAAGCGCGTGGTCGTGGAAGGCTCTGCCGAGCTCATCGAAGGGTCGGGAGCACGGTTCACGACCAGAGCGCCGGTGGTCGTGTTCGCCCAGGGCAACGACTGGGTCGGCCTGCTGCCCAGCCAGCGGATACGAGTCCGGGGCAGGCTGAGCCCCGCGGATCCCGGGCAGCTCACAGCCGGAGTCCTCCTGGTCAGAGGACCACCAGAAGTGCTCAGCGGTCCGTCCCTACCGCAACAGATCGCCGAGACCCTCCGCGCCGGGCTGAGACAGGCCGCGGGCGTGTTGCCGCCGGCCGAGCGAGGGCTGCTGCCAGGCCTGGTCGTCGGTGATCTGTCGCTCATGGACGAGCAGGTCAAGCACGACCTGAAGACGGCAGGCCTCAGTCACCTGACCGCCGTGTCAGGAGCCAATCTCGCCGTGATCGCCGGTGCGGTGATCGCCTTGTGCCGGGTGGCAGGGCTCCCTCTGTTCGTCCGGGCGGTCCTGGCGTTCCTGGCCATGCTGGCTTTCGCCGTGGTCGCCCGCCCATCGCCGAGCGTGCTCCGTGCCCTGGTGATGGGTTCGGTGGCCGCGGTGGCGCTCGGCACCGGGCGTTCCAGGGACGGCATCGCGGCCCTGTCGGTGACCGTGCTTGGGTTGATCCTGTTCGATCCCGCGCTGGCCGCGGAGTACGGCTTCGCACTGTCGGTCTTCGCGACCGGGGGCATCCTGGTCCTCGCGCCCAGGTGGCGTGACCGCATGGCGCGGCGGATGCCCCACTGGGCGGCCGAGGCGATAGCGGTTCCCTGTGCCGCCCAGGCCGCCGTGACGCCATTGCTCGTACTGATGTCCGGGGTGCTGGAGCCCGTAGCGATCCCGGCGAACCTGCTGGCCGGACCCGCCGTGGCTCCCGCGACGATCCTGGGCTTCGCCGCGACCGTGGTGGCGCCCGCCAGTGGAGAGGTCGCGCGGTGGCTGGTCCGTCCCGCCGGTTACGCCGTCGGCTGGATCATCTGGGTGGCACGGCAGGCCGCGAATCTGCCCGCGGCCACCCTGCCGTGGCCGGGAGGAACGATCGGCCTGCTCCTGCTCGCCATCACCGCCGTAGCCGGCTGGCTGCTGTTGCGCCGCGCGGCGTGGCGCCTGATCATGTGCGCCCTCGCGGCCGGGTTGCTCTTCGCCGCCCTGTTCGTACGGCCCGTCGTCGCATCGTGGCCGCCGCGAGGCTGGCTTCTCGTCTCCTGTGACATCGGGCAGGGGGACGCGATCGTCCTGTCCGCCGGTGGGGCACGAGCGGTGGTGATCGACGCTGGTCCCGATCCCGTGTCCATGGACCGCTGCCTCCGGACGCTCGGCATCAGGCAGGTGCCCCTGCTGATCCTCACCCATCCGCACTTCGACCATGTCGGCGGTCTCGACGGGGTGTTCCGGGGTCGGTCGGTGGGTGCCGTTGTGGTGAGCCCGGGTCATGAGCCGCGTCAGGAGAGCGCGAGGGTGTCCGCTGATATCAGTCGCCGCCATGTGCCCGAATGGGTCGCATCACCGGGCATGGTCTGGAATCTGGGTCCCGTTTCGCTGGGGGTTCTCGGGCCTGTGCCGGAGGCGGTGTCCGCTGGTCCGGGAGAGGGCTCGATGGCGAACAACGCCAGCATCGTGATCCACGCGCGATGGGCGACGGGCTCCGCACTGCTGTCCGGAGATGTCGAGATCGAGGCGCAGGCGGAGTTGCTACGGCAGGGCCTGCCGAGAGCCGACATCCTGAAGGTTCCCCATCATGGATCAGCGCGACAGGATCCCGACTTTCTCGCCGCCACAGGTGCCCGGGCCGCCCTGATCAGCGTCGGAGCGGACAACGACTACGGCCACCCCGCCCCGCTGACCCTGAACCGGCTTCGTGGCCTTGGCATGCGCGTCTACCGGACCGATCAAGGGGGTGATCTGGCAGTCGTAGCCGACCCCACCGGCCTATCAATCGTTCCCCGAGGCCACTGACCTCAAATCTCCCCCAACCTACGCATTCGCCGCACTGAGGCACTCAAGACCGGGAACTGAGCGGCCCGGGAACACGTCGGGGGTCCTTGCAGGGGCACTCATGGCTGGGAGTTCAGCGGTCCGGGTGCCTGCAGGGGCACTTCCGCGGACTGTCCGGCGGCCAGTTGGCGGTCTCCGATGCGTACCGGGAGCTCAGCGGCTTGGGTGCCTGAGGCTTTGCCTTTGGGGGGCCGGGAGCCTTGCGCTGGGAGGTCGACCGGGGGTGCCGGTGGAGGGTGTGCTGTGGCTTGGGCGCTTGTGGTGTAGGTCAGGTGGTCTTGTGGTTGGTGTGGAACTCGGTGTCGAGGTCGGCGGCGTAGACCGAACGGCGGCACGCGGCACAGCGGTACAGGATCGGACCGTCGTCGAGCAAGGTTCCGCAGCGGGGGCAGTTGTGGCGGTGCTGGTTCTTCATGGTGGATTTCACCTCCTCTTTCGGTCTTCGTTGCTTCCAGACTGGCCGAGGATACCTGCAGTTGGATTGCTGATGACTTGCAGTGTTACGGGCGATAGCGCAGGTGAGAGCTGGTGCCGCTGAGCTTGGGTTTCTATGTCCAAATCAATTCAGCCTGTACGAACGTCGACCGCCTGCGAATCTCGGCGATCGAGGTCCGGGGGTGTCTGAACGCGAATACGGGTCCCTCCTAAGAAGTACGCACAGAGGCCGGCACCCACCCCACCTGTGTGTTCAGCCCCCTCGGCCGTACAGGAGCGTCCGTCGGCCACGCGACCCCCTGAGGTGGAGCACCGCGCCGCATCGCGCGTGTATTCGCTCCTGTCGTCCGTTCCCGTGCTCGCGGATTCTGTTGCCAACGGAGGGCCGGCGCTCGGTTGTCGTTTGGGTGTTCGGACGTGGCATGCTGCTCGCATGGCGACGGATCCAGCACCTGTGACCCTGGTGATCGGCGACGAGGAGCTCCTCGCCGACCGCATGGTGAGCGCGTTGATCGCGGCGGCGCGTACGAGCGACCCGGACGCCCAGGTGCACGATCTGTTCGGCGGCAAGGTCGAGCCCGGTGAGCTGACCCGTCTGACATCCCCATCCTTGTTCGGCGACCGTGCCATCGTGGTGTTCCGGTCGGCGCAGGATCTCACCAAGGACCTGATCGCCGAAGTGGTCGCGTACACCAAGAGGCCGTCCGAGGATGCCGTGGTCATCCTCGTACATCCTGGCGGGGTGAAGGGCAAAGCCCTGGTCGATGGCGTCAAGAAGGCCGGAGCCGCCGTTCTCACGGTCACCAAACTGACGAAGGCGGGCGAACGGCTCGACTTCATCAAGAACGAGATGAGGAACTCCGGCCGCTCGATCAGTGCCGCCGCCGCCCAGGCGCTTCTCGACGCCGTCGGCAACGACCTGCGCGAGCTCGCCGCCGCGTGCAGCCAGCTCGCCTTCGACACGCCGGGGAAGGCGGTGGACGAGGCCGCGGTCGCGCGTTACCACCGGGGCCGCGCCGAGGTCAGCGGCTTCACTGTGGCCGACAAGGCGGTCGAGGGAAGGCTCGGGGAAGCGCTCGAACAGCTTCGATGGGCGCTCGGGACAGGGGTGGCGCCCGTGCTGATCGTCAGCGCGCTGGCGGGAGGGGTGCGGTCGCTGGCGAAGGTGGGCAGCGCCCCCCGGAACCTGCGCGGCGGGCAGCTCGCCAGTCACGTCGGCATGCCCCCATGGAAGATCGACCGGGTCAAGCGTCAGCTCAACGGCTGGGGTCCTGAGGGCATCGCCCAGGCCATACAGGCCGTCGCGGTCGCCGACGAGCAGGTCAAGGGCGGCGGCACCGACCCCGCGTACGCCCTGGAGCGCACCGTCCAGGTCATCGTCGCCAGCCGCACCGGACGCTGAACTCACATTCCTCTTCCGGAAAGGCTGCGTCGACAGGGGTGGCGCGTTTCTCCGGGAGATGATCGGTCCGGGCCGTGACCACCGTGGATCGGTGGTCAGGCGGGGGTGGGGACGGGGGTGAAGGCGCCGTCGTGGAGTTCTAGGACTCGGTCGGCGAGGGTTATCAGGCTGGGGTCGTGGGTGGCGACGAGGGCCGTGACGCCCTCGCTGCGGACCACGGCTCGCAGGAGCTGCATGATCTGCCGCCCCGTCTGCGAGTCGAGCTGGCCGGTCGGCTCGTCGGCGATCAGCAGCCGCGGCCGGTTGGCGAGCGCGCGGGCCACCGCGACGCGCTGCTGCTGCCCGCCGGAGAGCTCGTAGGGCCGCTGGTTCACGTGCTTCTCCAGCCCCACCATCGACAGCAGTATCTGGATACGCTCCTCGCGTTCGGCGACGGGCGTACGCGAGAGGCGCAGCGGCACGCCGACGTTCTCCGCCGCCGACAGCACCGGGATCAGCCCGAACGACTGGAAGATGAACCCGATGACGTCCCGCCGCAGCGCCAGGAGCCCTGACTCGGGCAGTTCGGTGACGGGATGCCCCGCCACGGTGACATGCCCGCTGTCGGGACGGTCGAGCCCGCCGACCTGGTTGAGCAGCGTCGTCTTGCCCGAGCCGGAGCGCCCGCGGATCGCGATCAGCTCGCCGGGGTACGCCTCGAAGGAGACGTCCCGCAGAGCGACGACCTCCTTGGGGCCACTCCGGTACACCTTCCGGAGCCGCTCGACGACGACCAGCGGCTTTCCGGCGTCACCCGTCCCGGCGGGGCCGGTGGCGTGCTGGGCGGGGTCGGTGGCGGGCTGAGGGTGGGTGACGTCCGTGGCCGGCGGCTTACCGGCCTGCTCGTTGCCGGTCGCAGCCGGTTGCCATGCCACGGCATTTGGCTGGGCCGGGCCGCCGGGGGTGTGGTTGCCGGGCTGGGTGTTCATTCCGTGTCCTCCGACCGTGCTTTGTCCGGCCATACACCGATGTGGTCCCTCTCGAGCTCCAGCCGCACCCGGCGTTCCATGTCCAGGGCGTTGGTGAAGTCCCTGGGCAGCTGGAGACGCCCCACGCGGTCCAGGACGGCGTACTCCTCGGCGATGATGTTGCCGTCGGAGGAGGCCCGGCGCAGGGTCTCGCTGCTGGTGCGCCCGTCCCGGATGCCGACGGTACGGTCGACCTGCTCCGACACCAGCGTGTCGTGCGTCACGACCACGCAGGTGACGCCGAGTTCCCTGTTGGCCTGGCGCAGCGCGGCGAAGACCTGTTCGGAGTTCTCGCTGTCCAGCTCGCCGGTCGGCTCGTCGGCCAGGATGACCTGGGGGGAGTTGGCCAGGGCGACCGCGATGGCCACCCGCTGCTGCTCGCCGCCGGAGATCTCGTTCGGCTTGCGCCCGGCGCAGTGGCCGACCCCGAGCAACTCCAGCAGTTCGTCCGCGCGGGACGTACGGGCGCGTTTGCCGGCAAGGCGTAGCGGCAGTTGCGCGTTCTCCCTGGCCGTGAGGTAGGGCAGCAGGTTGCGGGCGGTCTGCTGCCAGATGAACCCCACGACCTCGCGGCGGTAGCGCAGCCGATCCCTGGCGGTCATGGCCAGCAAATCCGTCCCGGCCACCCGGGCGACGCCGGCGGTGGGGACGTCGAGGCCGGACAGCACGTTGAGCAGCGTCGACTTGCCCGATCCGGACGCGCCGACGATGGCGATCAGCTCCCCCTTCTCGATCAGCAGGTCCAGGCCCTGGAGTGCCACCACCTCGACGCCCTCGGTCTTGTAGATGCGGACGAGGTTGTCGCACAGGATGTGCGCGTGCTCGCCGAAGGCCGGCCGCTCGTGTGTCGCTCGGGCCTCCAGCTCGGACAGGGTAGGTGTGTCCAGCTCGGTCGGTGTGTCCAACTCATTCACCCACTCGCAGGATGGAGCCGAGAGACCGGCGGCCGCCGATCATGGCGTGGAGGTAGGCGCCGGCGATGGCCATGGCGGAGAGCCCGGCGGCCAGCAGGGCCGGTGTGGTGAGGCTGAGATCGTACGTGCGTACGGGCTGGTCGCCCGTGTAGACGCTGAGATCGAGGCCGGGACCGAGGGCCGAGGGAAGCGCGAGGCCGAGCAGGAGGCCCGCGCACGCCGTGAGCACGATCAGCGGGGTGATCTCCAGCACGGTCAGGCCGGCCGCCTGGCGTTCGGACAGCCCCAGTGTGCGCAGGTAGGACAGGGCCCGCGCCCGGTCGGTCGCGCCGACGACCAGGGCGATGACCACAGTGAGCAGCGCGTACACGGCCAGGGCGATCGTGACGAGGAGGAAGCTGCCGTTGATCGTGTTGGTGAGCGGTGACTTGGTCACCCGGTTGAGGGCCTCGCCGAAGGTCGACACCAGGAAGTCGGGCCTGTTCCCGGTCGCGGCCCTCAGCTTGGCGCCGTCGATGTTCTCCCCGTCGATGAGCAGCGTGTTGGTGTACGTCCGCAGTCCGGCCCGCTTGGCCGCGTCGTACGGCAGCACGATCAGGTTGCTCTCCGCGAAGGACAGGCCGGGCAGCCCCCCGGTGATCACGCCCCGCTTGACCAGCTTCATGCGGACGTGCCAGCCGATGTCGAGGGTGTCGTGGATCGCGAGGTCGGGGGAGAGCAGGGCCGGGATGGCGGGAGCGGCCACACCGGGCGCGGGGGGCGGGACGTCGAGGGGGAGGTCGGCCACGATCCGGCGGTAGGCGTCGAGGTCGATGGCGACGGCGATGGCGCTCCTGCCGCCGTACCCGATCTGTGCCGTGCCCTTGTCCGCCGGCACGATCGACCGGACACCCGGCACCTGGCGGATCTTCTCGATGACGTCGTCGGGGATCTCGGCCTGGCCGTCCACCCGGGCGTCGGCTCCGGTGGCCTGCCAGGCGGTGAGCCGCTGCGCGGAGTCCAGCGTCCCCGCGACCACGGCGCCGTAGACGGATACGGCCAGGGCGGGGAGCAGGATCAGCACGGGAAGCGCGGTGACCGACCGGGCCCGGGCCGCGAGGGTCAGCCCGACGAACGGTACGGCCGGTCGCGCGCGGGCGGCCAGCCACACGATGAGGCGCAGGGGGTAGGGGTAGCACCGCAGCGTGATCAGCGCGACCGCCACGGTCAGTGCGGCGGGTACGAGCATCAGGTACGGGTCGGCCCCCTGGGCGGCCACCTCCGTGGCGAGGCCTCGAGTCCGCAGGAGGTAGGAGCCGCCGAGCGCCAGCACGACGATCAGGAGCTCCAGAGCGGTCCTGCGGGGGGACGAGCGGCGGATCGCCACGTCGTCGCGGCGGTCCTGAAGCGGCTTGCGGTGGGTGAAGGCGAGGCGGGCGGCGGCGAAGACGATCGTGATGACCACGATGACCAGCGGGCCAAGGTGGACGATCGGGGTGACCGGCCCCGATAGCAGATAGGACAGCCCGTAGCCGACCAGAACGGCGGGCACGACGGCCAGGGCCACCGTGCCCGCACCCACCCGTACGACCTGCCCGAGCGACGCGCCACGGGCGCGGGCCAGCGCCAGGCCGGGACGCATGCGTTCGCTCAGCAGTTGCACGGCCAGCGCGATGACGCCGGTCGCCACGGTGGCCAGCCCGCCGAGGATCAGGAACATCAGCGCCTGCGCGGTCGCCAGCCGCCGCAGGAAGTCGGTCAGCAGGTCACCCAGGCCCGTGGCCAGGAAGTAGGGCGCGTACTGGGCGATTTCAGCGTAGGTGGCGAGTACGCGGCCGGCGCCCTTGTCCAGGTAGCTCTGGAAGTCGGTCACGCCCTGGATCACCGATGGCGCGTTGCGGGTATCGACGGCGGAGGGGTCGATCGCGATGACCCAGCTGTACATCAGATCCCGGTCCTGGCCGTTGAGCATGCTCAGGGAGCCGACGTCGGTCAGCCCGGTGATGCGTTGTTCCTCTATGTCCGACCCGGCCGTGCGCCGGATGCTGACCTTGAGCACGTCGAGGTTGTGGTCCCAGAAACCATGGTCGGAGGCGTCGACCGGTTCGAACACGCCGGTGACGCGGCCGAGTATGGAGCGGCTGTTGCCGAGCACCAGCGTGGTGCCGACCGGAATGCCCATCTTCTCGGCGGCGTCCTTCACCAGCGCGATGTCGAACCGCTTGACGTTCTGGAGGTCCGGGTAACCGGGGACGCGGGCGACGACGCCCGGCGGGCCGGGCGGTGTGCCCTGCACGTAGCGGACGCGCTTCTCCGTGCCCGACACCCAGCCCACGTTCACGTACTGCTGGGGCGGCCCGTCGACTCCGACCCGCCCGGCGACCGGTGTCCCGATGGTCTTGGCGGCGAAGTGGCCTTCCCTGCCCCGCCTCGTCTGGAGCACCGAGGTCACGGACGAGGGCAGGGCCTCACGCCACTCCCGGTCCTTCTTCTGAAACCCGGCCATGGAGGTCAGATGCTGCTCGGCGGCTCTCGGCTCGAGGGAGATGGTGAGGTCGGTGACGTTCGCACTGGTCACGTCGAGGATGCCGTGCAGGGCGTCGTCGTAGGAGGCCTCGAACCCCCGGGGCAGCGCGGCGATCAGGAGCGAGGCGCTCAGTGCCAGCAGCGCCAGTACGGCCACCGCGCCGCGGTGGACCCTGAGCAGGAGCAGGGGGTTCATCGGTCCTCCCCGATGCGCAGGGCCCGGCCGAGGCCTTGACGCCGGAGAGAGCGGGCCAGGCCGGCAACGATCGAGAACAGCAGGGCTCCGACCGCCGCCAGCATGGCGAGCGTCGCGGGCCAGGGGATGTCGAGCAGCACCATCGGGGTCACCAGGGCCGCCTGTCCGGTGAGCACGATGTGCGGGACCACCAGCGTCGCGACCCCGATGGCCAGCAGGGTGCCGCCCACCAGCGAGAGCAGGATCATGAAGGCCTGCTCGACGGCGAGCAGGCCGAAGATCTGGCGGAAGCTGACGCCCAGGGCCCGGAGGATGGCGAATTCGGCGACCCGCTCGCGCGCCGCCACAGCCGCGTTGACCACGAAGCCGAGCAGCGCGAAGACCAGCGCGGCGGCGAACCCCAAGATCAGCGCCCCTTGGAGGCCGCTGGCCAGAGGGTCGTCCCTCAGCTTTCGTGTCAGCGAGGTGAGGTCGACGACGGCCTGGTCCCATTCAGGATGGCGCGCCAGCGCGGCGGCCGCCGCCGTCGTGTCGCCGTCCCTGGTGGACATCCACCATTCCCCGGCGGCACGTGGGTCGCGGGCGGAGGCGACGTCCCGGGCGACGAGCGTGGGCAGGTCGGCGAGCACGGCCGGGACCCCGGCGGCGGTTCCCGGCATGGCGTCGACGATCCCGGCGACGGTGACCTGGATGGGCTGGCCGTCCAGCGTCAGGGAGGTGGTCTTGCCCTCCGCCAGTCTCCCGCGTGCCGCGATGTCAGAGGTGATCACGACAGGGAGCGTCCTGAAGATCTCCGGCCTCTCCGCGGACCCCGGTGCCGCGCCACCGGTGTCGCTCCCGCCTGGAGGCGCGCTCAGGGCGGTGTCCACCGGAGAGAAGAGGTCGATGTTCTGGATCGCGGCGGAGGCGGGGATCAGGGCGAGGTACTCAGGGTCCGCCGGGTCGCGGGGGGCGTGCTTCTTGGGCGGCGGGACCTTCAGGGTGAGCAGGGCGGGGCCGGTCGTGACCTGCTCCCTGGAGATGTAGCCCACGCCCCGCACGTGGTGACCCCACTGCAGGTCCCGCGGCAACGTGACCTGGGCGCCGGTGTCGGTGCGCGCGGACTCCACGGCCAGCTCGAAGCCGCTGCCGACGGGTGGGATCGGGATCTGCAGGGCGAAGCCCCGGATGCCGAGCGGGTGGCTGAGCCCGCCGGCCTGCCCGGCGAGCGCGGTCAGGTCCACCGACATCGGGTGCGGCTCCCCGTCGGGGACCAAGGACCCCAGGGAGACCTCGCGCTGCACGCCCAGCGCGTCGGAGAGGACCATCCGGAGCACGAGAGAGGTGTACTCCGGGCTCCGAGCAGGCGTATCGAGGCGGAGCCGCACATCGAGGTCCAGCCTCTTCGGGGTGCCGGGCATCGGGACGGTTGGCGTGTCGGGCCGTCCTGCCGCCAGGCGGGCGGCCAGCATGCTCACCGGATGGCCGGCCAAGTCGGGCCGGAGCATCAGCAGCCGCTCCAGCTTGGTCGCGTCGGTGCTGATCAGCGTGCCGTTGGTGGCGCCCAGGGAGACCTGGCCGCGGTAGACGGGGCTGATCGCGGTGACGCCCGGCAGGGCCGCGTAGACCGATCCCCTGCCGAACCGGCCGAGCTCATGTGACTCCACGGGACCGGACACACGCAGGGCGGCCCCTGCCTGGTGCCGGGCCTGGTCTGTTTGCGAGGTTCGCCAGGTGGCCGAGGTCGCCATGGAGACCACGCCGATCGCCACCGCCATCGTGAGCAGGAGGGCCGGGCCGGAGTAGCGCAGTGGGCGACGGCTGACCTGCCAGGCCCCGAGCGCCGGAGCCAGGCTGGGCCGCCGGGAGGTGAACCGGACGGCGATGGCGGACACCCGCGGCACCAGCCGCAGGCCGAGCATGCCGCCGCAGAGCAGCGCGAGCGCCGGGCCGGTCACGATGAGTGGGTCGATCCCGAGATCGCCGCTCGTGGTCGCGGTGACGGGGGCGCCGTAGTGCTGGAGCTGCCAGATCGCGAGCGCCGCCACGACCAGGAGCGCGAGGTCGCCGCCCGCTCGTTGCAGCAGGCCCTGCGCGTCGCCCCGGCCGCGCGCCGCCTGCTCCTCCACGTACGTACGGCGGGTGCCGCGCAGGGCGGGCAGCGCGAGCAGAACGGCGCAGGCCAGCGCCACGGCGGCGGAGATGGCGAAGGTGGTGGCCCCCGGCCGTGGGGTGTCGACTCCGGCGGCCTGGATCCACGGCATCGCGTTGATCAGGTCGAGGAGCCGGGGGGCCAGGACCGGGGCGACGATCGCACACGGCACGGCGATCAGCAGGGCCTCCGTGCCGGTCAGGATGGTCAGCCGGATGCTGCCCGCTCCCCGGGAGCGCAGCAGGGCCACCTCCATGCGCCGGTGGTCGGCGAGCAGCCGCGCGGTCAGGACCAGCGCGTACGCGGCGAGCAGCAGCAGTTGCAGCACCGGGACGAGCATGGTGGACCTGGCGACCAGAGCCGCCTGGTCGAGCTGGGTCAGCATCTCGGGCAGACGGCTGAAGGTCTGGCAGGTGGGGCAGTCGCGCTTGAGCGTGTCGCCGAAACCCTGCACCGCGGTGGCGAAGGGCCGCAGCCGGTCCTGGGTGAGAGCGCGCAGGTCGGGTACGGCGGTCCAGTTGGCGGTGATGATCGTGCCACTGCCGGTGAACCTCGCGAGGAAGGTCTCGCCCGGCACCATCATGGGGCCGTAGGTCGTGTAGTCACCGCGTTCCACGCCCCGGCGGAGCAGCTCCTCACCGCTCCAGCGTTCGGAGTAGGGGTCGTTGAGCTGGAAGACGCCTGTCAGCTTCGCGCGGACGGTCTTGTGGTCGAGGCGTCCCACCATGCTGAACTCGTCACCGACGCTCAGGTTCATCGCCAGCGCCGCGGGCTGTGAGAGAGCGACCTCGACGGTGCCCTTGGCCGACTGGCCTGGCCAGGCGCCCTGCAGGAGCCGTGACCGGATTTCGAGGCCCTCGTAGGTCGCGAACCGCGTGAGCTCGGGGCGCTCTCGCCGCTCCTGTCCCGGAAGGGCGTAGGAGTCGGATCGGGCGCTGAGGGTGGTGGCATACGGCACGGGCGGGCCGCCGGAGCTTCCGGCGAGACCGGCCAACCCGGTCCGCACGGCCTTCGTGATCCGGTCGAACGTGCTCTGGCTGACCGGTGTGGTGATCGCCATCGCGGTGGTGCGGGAGGAGACCGTCTCCATGGCGCGTCGCACGCCGATGTCGGCGACCGAGGAGGCGTACATTGCGAGTGCCACGAGCGTGGTGGTCGCGAGGAGGATGGAGCCGAAGGCCGCGAGGAGCAGCAGTGGTTCGCTGAACGCACGCCGCAGCACCAGAGGTGTCCGCCCCCGCATGACCTGCCTCCCGCTGCCCTAACCCGTTTCGCACACCTTAGTTACGGTTCCGGGGGAGGGAAGAGGGCGGAAAGCACGGTGATACACCCGATATTCAGCGGAAACTACCATGTGATATCAAAATCATGACATATCAGGAAACCGGTGGCCTGAGCCGGAGGCGAGCACGGATGTTCGACCGTAGGCGGGCATGCCAAAACGCCGCATCCGTTGGCAGATACGGCGTTGTGGAAGAGCCTTGAGCGAGCCTACTTGGCGGGCTCGAGGGCGGCGACGCGCTTGGCGATCGCCGACTTGCGGTTCGCCGCCTGGTTCTTGTGGATGACGCCCTTGCTGACGGCCTTGTCGAGCTGACGCGAGGCGGTGCGCATGAGAACGGCCGCCTCCTCCACGTTGCCCTGCTCAGCGGCCTCGCGGAACTTGCGGACCGCCGTCTTCAGGGACGACTTGACAGCCTTGTTACGCAGCCGGGCCTTTTCGTTCTGCCGGTTGCGCTTGATCTGGGACTTGATGTTCGCCACGAAGAAGCCTCGGTGAAAGTCGATTGGATGGGGCGCGCGGGCAGAGAGGGCGCGCCACACGCAGTTGAACAGAGTACCAACATGCCAGGTCCACCCTCAAATCGGAGACCATGGCACACGTCTGCCCCCTTATCTTAGCGCAGTGCCGAGCTTGTTGGTCTTGGTGCCCGGTAAACTGGTGGCGAGCGCGGCACCGCACGCCGGCGAGGCGAGGTGGCACACCTCGTCCGGGCGAGTGTGCGGGCGCAATCGCCGCGCCGATCTGCTGTCCAGGTGAGGCGTTCGGGTGACCACCCGGGCGTGCCACCATGGTTAGCGGCTGCCCTGCCAGCCTTCTGATCGTCGTCAACCCTGCCGAAACGGACCCCGGTGCGCATCCAGCCTGGCCAGACCGACCCCGCGTTGATCCGCAACTTCTGCATCATCGCGCACATCGACCACGGCAAGTCAACGCTTGCCGACCGGATGCTGCAGTTCACCGGTGTGGTCGACGCCCGGCAGATGCGAGCGCAGTATCTCGACCGCATGGACATCGAGCGCGAGCGCGGCATCACGATCAAGTCGCAGGCGGTCCGGCTGCCGTGGGACGGTCATGTGCTCAACATGATCGACACGCCCGGCCACGTCGACTTCACCTACGAGGTGTCCCGGTCCCTTGAGGCCTGTGAGGGCGCGGTCCTGCTGGTCGACGCCGCCCAGGGCATCGAGGCGCAGACGCTGGCCAACCTTTACCTGGCCATGAGCGCCGACCTGCACATCATCCCGGTGCTCAACAAGATCGACCTGCCCGCCGCCCAGCCCGAGAAGTACGCCGAGGAGCTCGCGGGCCTCATCGGGTGCGACCCCTCCGACGTGCTCAGGGTGTCCGGCAAGACCGGTGAGGGCGTCAAGGATCTGCTCGACCACGTCGTGCAGAACGTCCCCGCCCCTGTCGGCGACGCCGACGCCCCCGCGCGGGCACTGATCTTCGACTCGGTGTACGACACCTACCGGGGCGTCGTCACCTACGTCCGGGTGATCGACGGACGGCTCTCCAAGCGCGAGCGCACGATCATGATGTCCACCGGCGCGGCGCACGAGACCCTGGAGCTCGGCGTCATCTCGCCGGAGCCGGTGCCGTCCATGTCGCTCGGCGTCGGCGAGGTGGGCTACCTCATCACGGGCGTGAAGGACGTGCGGCAGGCGCGTGTCGGCGACACGGTCACCACGACCGCGCGCCCGGCGCAGGAGGCCCTCGGCGGCTACGACCACCCGAGGCCGATGGTGTACTCCGGCCTCTACCCGATCGACGGCGACGACTATCCCGAGCTGCGCGAGGCTCTCGACAAGCTGCGGCTGAACGACGCGGCGCTGGTGTACGAGCCGGAGACCTCCGCCGCACTCGGGTTCGGCTTCCGCTGCGGCTTCCTCGGCCTGCTGCACATGGAGATCGTCCGTGAGCGGCTGGAGCGCGAGTTCGGCCTCTCGCTGATCTCCACCGCGCCCAACGTCATCTACCGGGTGATCATGGAGGACGGCAAGGAGCTCGTCGTCACCAACCCCTCGGAGTTCCCGGCCGGCAAGATCGCCGAGATCTACGAGCCGGTGGTGAAGGCGACGCTGCTCTCGCCCTCCGACCACATCGGCGCGATCATGGAGCTCTGCCAGGGCCGGCGTGGCGCGCTGCTCGGGATGGAGTACCTCTCCGAGGACCGCGTGGAGATCCGCTACACGCTGCCGCTCGGCGAGATCATCTTCGACTTCTTCGACCAGCTCAAGTCCCGCACCCGCGGGTACGCCTCGCTCGACTACGAGCCGTCGGGCGAGCAGGACGCCGACCTCGTCAAGGTCGACATCCTCCTCCAGGGCGAGGCCGTCGACGCGTTCAGCGCGATCGTGCACCGCGAGAAGGCCTACGCGTACGGCGTCGAGATGGCCAAGAAGCTCAAGGACCTCATTCCCCGCCAGCAGTTCGAGGTGCCGATCCAGGCGGCCATCGGCGCCCGCGTGATCGCCCGCGAGAACATCCGCGCCATCCGCAAGGACGTGCTCGCCAAGTGCTACGGCGGTGACATCAGCCGTAAGCGCAAGCTGCTGGAGAAGCAGAAGGAAGGCAAGAAGCGCATGAAGATGGTCGGCCGGGTCGAGGTCCCGCAGGAGGCCTTCGTCGCCGCGCTGTCCACCGAGGCCCCCGCCGCCGACAAGGCCAAGAAGTAGCACCCCGGTCCTCCGCCGTCACGGGCCCGTCCGAGGCACAGGGCCGGGAGCGGCAGACTGGAGACGTGCCTTCCGTACTTCTCGACGGCGATGCCGTGCCCGCGTCGGGCGAGCTGCCCGCGAGCGCCCATGAGGGCCTCGGCACGCGGCAGTTCGGCTTCTACGTCCATGTGCCGTTCTGCGTCACCCGCTGCGGATACTGCGACTTCAACACCTACACCGCCACAGAGCTTGGTCCCGGCGCCTCCCGCGCCGACTACGCCGACACGGCGATCGAGGAGATCCGCCTGGCGCGCAGGGTGCTCGGGGACGCCGAGTTGCCGGTGGAGACCGTCTTCTTCGGCGGTGGCACGCCGACCCTGCTGCCCGCCGATGACCTCGTCAGGATCCTCCGGGCGGTGGACGCGGAGTTCGGACTGGCGCCGGGCGCCGAGGTCACCACCGAGGCCAACCCCGAATCCGTCGACCCCGCCTACCTCCACAGGCTGCGGAGCGGTGGGTTCAACCGCGTCAGCTTCGGCATGCAGAGCGCCAAGGAGCACGTGCTCACCGTCCTCGACCGGCGCCACACCGCCGGCCGCCCGGCGCAGGCCGTACGAGAGGCGCACGACGCGGGGTTCGCGCACGTCAACCTCGACCTGATCTACAGCACGCCGGGCGAGTCCGACGACGACTGGCGGGACTCCCTCGCGGCGGCGATCGAGGCGGGTCCCGATCACGTGTCGGCCTACTCGCTGATCGTGGAGGACGGCACCCGGCTGGCCGCGCGGATCCGCAGGGGCGAGCTGCCCATGCCCGACGACGACGTGGCCGCCGACCGCTACGTCATCGCCGACACGATGCTGGCGGCGGCGGGGTTCGGCTGGTACGAGGTGTCCAACTGGGCCACCTCCGTGGCGGCCCGGTGCCGCCACAACCTGCTCTACTGGACCGGGGGCGACTGGTGGGGCGTCGGCCCGGGCGCGCACGGCCACGTTGGCGGCACCCGCTGGTGGAACGTCAAGCATCCCGCGGCCTACGCCTCGCGGCTGGCCACGGGATCCTCGCCGGCTCACGCGCGTGAAGTGCTGGCGGAGGGCGACCGGCAGGTCGAGCGCCTGATGCTGGAGCTCCGGCTCGACTCGGGTTACCCGCTCGCCGAGATCGGCCCGCACGCCCGTACGGCCGTCGCCCGAGCGCTCGGAGACGGGCTGCTGGAGCCGGAGCCCTTCACGACCGGCCGGGCGGTGCTGACCCTCAAGGGACGCCTGCTCGCCGACGCCCTGGTCCGCGATCTGACCTGACCCGCGCCCGTGGTCAGCTGACGAAGCGGATGTTCATCGGGTAGCGATAGTTCTCTCCCCGGTTCGCGGCCACCGAAGCCATGATCATCATGATCAGAGAGCCGATCCACACCACGAACATCAGCAGGAAGCCGATGATCACGAAGGCCAGCACGGTGCACACCACATAGGCGATGAACAGGGTGATCTGGAAGTTCAACGCCTCGGCCGCCTGGTCGCGGACGTAGGGCGACTCGTCTTTCTTGACGAGATAGATGATCAGCGGGCCCACGAACGAGGTGAGCAGGCCCAGCAGGTGGGCCAGCATCGACATCGTCGTGTCGTCGGACCCGGGACGGGGTCCGTACCTCCCCGGCACGTGCGGCTCGGGCGGGCGCCCCATCGGCCCGTAGCCCTGGTGCCCGTACCCGGGTTGCCCGTACCCGGGTTGCTCGTAGCCCTGGTGGCCGTACCCGGGCTGGCCGTAGCCCTGCTGTCCGTAGCCCTGTTGTCCGTATCCGGGTTGCCCGTAGCCAGGTTGCCCGTAGCCAGGTTGCTCGTAGCCCTGTTGCCCGTACCCGGGTTGCTCGTAGCCCTGGTGGCCATAGCCCTGCTGGCCGTAGCCCTGTTGTCCATACCCGGGTCGTCCATGGCCGGGCTGCCCGTACGCAGGCGGTCCGTCATGCCCCCGGTCGTCCGGAAGGTCGTCGGGGCGGCGATCTTGCGGGGTCTCGCTCATGCTTCCTCTTCCATCGTCACAAAGTCGATCAGCTCCTCGACGCGGCCGAGAAGCTCCGGCTCCAGATCGGTGAAGGTCCCGACGGAGCCGAGGATGCGGCGCCAGGCGTCCGCAGGTTCCAGCCGCCACCCGAGGGCCTCGATCACGCCTTCCTTCCACGGAACCCCGCGCGGCACCACGGGCCAGGCGGGGATGCCCACGACCGAGGGCTTCACCGCCTGCCAGATGTCCACGAAGGGATGCCCGGTGATGAGCACATGAGGTGAGGACACCTGGGCCGCGATGCGGCTCTCCTTGGAGCCGGGGACCAGATGGTCCACCAGCACCCCAAGGCGCCGCCCCGGGCCGGGCCCGAACTCGGCGACGATCGCCGGGAGGTCGTCGACGCCTTCCAGGTATTCGACGACCACGCCCTCAACGCGCAGGTCGTGGCCCCAGATCTTCTCCACCAGGGACGCGTCGTGCACGCCCTCGACGTAGATGCGGCTCTCCCTGGCCACACGCGCCCGCAGTCCGCTCACGGCGACGGAGCCCGACGCGCTGCGTGCCGGGCCCCGCGGGGCGGCCGGAGCCGGGCGGACGAGCGTCACGGGCTTGCCGTCGAGGAGGAACCCGGCGGGCGCGAGCGGGAACACCCGCCGCTGCCCGAAGCGATCCTCCAGCGTGACGGCCTCCTTGTCACAGACCACCACGGCGCCGCAGAAGCCTCCCGGATCCTCAACCACCAGGCCGGGCTCGGCGGGGACCTTCGGGATCTTCCCGCGTAGCGGTCTCCGCCAGTTCCCTGCCAGCACGTCGCGTCCGTAGTCCCGCATACCTCGGCACGCTAGCAAAGGTCACGCTCTGGGCGGCGCGCCCTGCTGCGGGCCGCCATCGTAGGGAACGGCCACCGGCCGCTTGCGGGCACGGGGCCGTACGGGGCAGGGGAACCGTAGGGGGCGCCGGGAGCGGGACCGTAGGGGCCGCCGGGAGGGGAGCCGTATTCAGGGGTGCCGTAGGAACGGGAACCGCCAGCGGGCGCGCCTCCGGACCGCGGGCCTGGCGGGGGAGCATGCTCACCGGGGGAGTGGGGACGCGGCGGCCGGGTGGTCGCGTCGTTTACCGGGGGGGTCGTTCTCACTCGTGGGTCCGAGTGTGGTGGAGCCGCCTTGCCGCTGGATAGCAGGTGGCTCGCCGCTGAGCGGGTGAGGTCGTAGGGGCGAGTTATCGCACCCCGTCGGCGAGAGCCGTACACTTGGCACTCGGGAACACTGAGTGCCAGACCAGGCGTTTACGCAGGCACGAACGCAGGCAGGAGGTGAGCACGTTGCTCGATGAGCGTAAGCTCGCAGTTCTGCGCGCCGTTGTCGAAGATTACGTGTCCACCAACGAGCCGGTCGGGTCGAAGGCGTTGGCGGAGCGGCACAATCTGGGCGTCTCTCCGGCCACCGTTCGCAACGACATGGCAGTGCTCGAGGAGCAGGGCTACATCACGCAGCCGCACACCAGCGCGGGTCGCGTGCCCACCGACAAGGGCTACCGGTTGTTCGTCGACCGGCTGTCCCAGATCAAGCCGCTGTCCGGTGCGGAGCGCCGGGCGATCGAAACCTTCTTGGCGGGCGCCGTCGATCTCGACGACGTCGTGACCCGCACGGTGAGGCTGCTGGCGCAGTTGACCCGGCAGGTCGCCGTGGTGCAGTATCCTTCGCTGATCCGTTCCACGGTGCGGCACGTCGAGCTCGTGCCGCTGGCGGAGCGGCGGATCATGCTGGTGCTGATCACCAACACCGGCCGGGTCGAGCAGCGAGTGGTCGACCTTCCCGATGTCGTGGAGGACGACCAGATCGCGCATCTGCGGGCGGTGCTCAACGCCTGCCTCGACGGATGCCGGCTCACCCGAGTGCCGGACACGGTGGCCGACCTGCAGGAGCGGCTTCCCGAGGAAGACCGCCCGGTGGCGAGCACGATCCTTTCCGTGCTGCTGGACACCCTGGTCGAGCGGCACGACGAGAAGATCGTCTTTGCCGGTGCGGCCAACCTCGCGGGCGACTTCAGCGTCGGCCTGCGAGAGGTCCTCGAGGCGCTGGAGGAGCAGGTCGTGCTGATGCGGCTGCTCGGTGAGGCGAGCGACTCCGCCGCGCTCACGGTCCGCATCGGCTCGGAGAATCCCTACTCCGGGCTTCACGGCACCTCGATCGTCGCGGCCGGATACGGTTCGGGCGACAATGAACTGGCTCGGCTCGGAGTGCTGGGCCCGACGCGAATGGATTATCCGGTGACGATGGGAGCTGTGCGCGCAGTGGCACGCTATGTCGGCCAGATCCTGGCGGGGTCCTAGGTGGCCCGCGACTATTACGGCATTCTCGGGGTCCGCCGTGACGCCGGCCAAGACGAGATCAAGAAGGCCTATCGCCGCCTCGCGCGCGAGCTCCACCCCGATGTGAATCCCGACCCGGAGACGCAGGAGCGCTTCAAGGAGATCAATCAGGCGTACGAGGTCCTGTCGGACCCGAACAAGCGCCAGATGTTCGATCTCGGAGCCGACCCCTTCGGCGGGGCGGCGGGAGCGGGAGCCGGTGCCGCGGGTTTCGGCGCGGGTTTCCCGTTCAGCGACATCATGGACGCCTTCTTCGGTGGCGGCGGCGGGTCTCGCGGGCCCAGGTCCCGGGCCAGGCGCGGACGCAACGCGACGATCCGGGTCGAGCTCGACCTGTCGGAGTCGGCGTTCGGCACCACGCGCGAGCTGGTGGTCGACACCGCCGTGCTGTGCGAGGTGTGCCAGGGCTCCGGCGCCGCGTCCGGCACCCATCCCGACACCTGCGACATGTGCCACGGCCGTGGCGAGATCTCGCAGGTCACCCGGTCGTTCCTCGGCCAGGTCATGACCGCGCGGCCCTGCCCCCAGTGCGGCGGGTTCGGCTCGATCATCCTGCATCCCTGCCAGGAGTGCTCCGGTGACGGACGGGTACGCACCCGCCGCACCATCAAGGTGCGCATCCCGGCCGGCGTCGAGGACGGCACGCACATCCAGCTCGCCGGTGAGGGCGAGGTCGGGCCCGGTGGTGGCCCGCCCGGAGACCTGTTCCTGGAGATCGTCGAGCGGCCTCATGAGATCTTCGAGCGGCGCGGCGACGACCTGCACTGCACGGTCCAGATCCCGATGACGGCGGCGGCTCTGGGCACGATCCTGACCGTGGAGACGCTCGACGGGGCCGAGGAGATCGACGTACGGCCCGGCACCCAGGCGGGGCACGTCATCCCCCTGTACGGCCGGGGCATCCAGCGCCTCAACGAGACCGGCCGTGGCGACCTGCTGATCCACGTGAACGTGGAGACGCCGAACCGCCTCGACGCCGCCCAGGAGGAGCTGCTCAAGGAGCTGTCCAGGCTGCGCGGTGAGGAGCGCCCGCCGGGCAAGTTCGCCCCCGGGCAGCAGGGCTTCTTCTCCCGGCTCAAGGACGCTTTCAACGGGCGATGAGAGCGATGGGTTTCGTCCCCGTGGCGCGGGACCGTGCCCGCGCCCCTGATCCGCGGTGAGCGTCCCGGTGTTCCTCGCCGACGACCTGTCGGGCGCGGAGATCATCCTCTCCGGCGCGGAGGGGCGGCACGCCGCCACCGTGCGGAGGCTGCGCGCGGGAGAGCGCGTCGACCTCACCGACGGCAGGGGCGCGGTGGCCGAGTGCGTCGTGCGCGACGTGGCCAAGGACTCCCTCCGGCTGGAGGTGACCGGCCGTCACACGGTTCCCGCCCCCTCGCCCCGTCTGGTGGTCGTCCAGGGCCTGCCCAAGGGCGACAGGGGCGAGCTGGCGGTCGAGATGATGACCGAGGCGGGCGTGGACGTCATCGTCCCGTGGGCCGCCGCCCGGTGCGTGACCCAGTGGAAGGGCGACCGTGCGGGCAAGGCCCTGGCCCGCTGGCGCTCGACGGCCAGGGAGGCCGGCAAGCAGGCCAGGCGGTTCCACCTGCCGGAGATCACCGAGCAGGCCACCACGAGCGAGGTGGCGGCCCTGCTGCGCGGTGCGGCGGTCGCCGCCGTGCTCCATGAGGAGGCCGCCCAGCCCCTGTCACGTCTGGAGCTCCCGGCGAGTGGCGACATCGTGATGGTGGTCGGTCCCGAAGGCGGGATCGGCGACGAGGAGATCAAGCGGTTCAGGGAGGCGGGTGCCACGCCGGCCCTGCTGGGCCCGACCGTCCTGCGGACCTCCACGGCCGGAGTGGCGGCCGCCGCGGTGCTGCTGTCCCGGTGCGGCCGCTGGTGACCCCAGCCGTCCGGCCCTGACCGGCGGCGGGAACGCCGACTTCACCCGGACGCCGACTTCACCCGGACGACGCCGACTCCGCCGCGAACAACGCCGACTTCGCCCTGAACAACGCCAAGTTCACCCCCGGAGGACGCCGACTTCACCCCGAAGACGGTGAAGATCCGGCCCGAACCCTCGCAGGGCGAGGGCCTGGGCTCAGGGCTGGGGTGCGGTCGTCTCGGCCTGCGTGGTCATCTGGGGAGTGACCGTCGGAGGCGTGGTCTCCGTGGGCGCGGGCGAGCACTGCTGGCACGGGCTCGTGGTCGGTTCCGCCGTCGGGGTCGGCGGCTTGGGGGAGTGGGTGGGCTGGACCGTCGGCTTGGCGGTGGGCGTGGGCGTCGGCCTGGGTCCGGGCCTGGTGGTCTGGTCGGCCTGCGGGTCCGAAGACGAGGGGGACGGGCAGGGCAGGGCCGAACCGGACGTCGGAGCCGGGGTCGCGCAGTCGGTGCCCGGCGACGTCGTCGCCGTCGACTGGGACGTCGGGAACGGCGTCGGGGTGACCGAGAGGCTCGGCTGAGGGATCTGGGAGCCTACGGGAGGCTGAAGGTTGTTCTGCGGCCTGCGCGTGCTCGACTCGTCGGGTGGCGAGGTGTCGAACTGGACCGGCATGATGGGCTGCGGGCTCGGGTCGAGATGCTGCCGCAGGCCCGGTATGGCCATCACCACCGTGGCGGCCACCAGGACGGCTCCGAACGCCGACGCGGCGGCCTTCCACCAAAACATGCCCCGCACGCCGCGCTGGTCGATGCGCGTGCGGATGATCTCTAGTCCTTCGGCGGAGGGCATGACAGAACTCGCCTCCGCGCGCAAGACACGGCGGAGTACCTCGCCGTACTCGTCGGGGGACTCGGTCATGACAATTGCTCCAGTACAGTGCGTAAGGCGGCCATGCCGCGGGCTGTGTGGCTCTTCACCGCACCCTTGCTGATGCCCATGGCGTGGGCGATCTCCGCCTCTGAGAGGTCGCCGTAATATCGCAGCACCAGCGCCTCGCGCTGTCTGGTCGGAAGCCCGCGCAGCGCCTCGATGACGGCGGACCGCTCAAGCTCGCCAATGGCACCGTTCTCCGCGCTCGGCGCGTCGGGGAGGCCCTTGGGGGCGTACTTCTCCACGACGGCGCGGTGACGGAGCACGGAGCGCGATCGGTTGACGACCGATTGGCGCAGGTAGGCGAGTGCCTTGTCGGTGTCTCGCAGGCGGCGCCACGCCCCATGAAGGGCGACGAACGCATCCTGCACGACTTCCTCCGCGGTCGCGCTATCGCGGACCAACAGCATGGCGAGACGCACAAGCGACCGATAGTGGGCGCTGTAAAGCGCCGTTACGGCCATGTCGGCGTCCCATCCGACGGGCACCGCCCCCAGCGACCTTTCGGCCACGAGGGTCTCGGTGGTCACATCTGTTGGACGCACG
Organism: Sphaerisporangium flaviroseum; assembly: GCF_039537005.1. NCBI lineage: Bacteria > Bacillati > Actinomycetota > Actinomycetes > Streptosporangiales > Streptosporangiaceae > Sphaerisporangium > Sphaerisporangium flaviroseum. Next base: position 278,843 of record NZ_BAAAZR010000008.1, read on the forward strand.
GCCTTCCCAGAGGGTTTACGCTCTGCCGGTTCTTTAGGGGGCATGACCCAGTTGTGTCCTCGCCGGTGGCCTCGCCGACACTCTCCGCTATCTGACGCTGAAGTGTCGCACACCAACCCTAGCCGCGAGGATCTTTCGACGGGACCTCCTCGGTATTACCGATTGGCAACAGAGGTGACTACCATTCGGGCGGTGACAGACTGCCTGTTCTGCAAGATCGTGACCAAGGAGATCCCGGCCACGATCGTCCACGAGACCGACCGCACGGTGGCCTTCCGTGACCTCAACCCGCAGGCCCCGACCCACGTACTGGTGATCCCCAAGGGGCACTACGAGAACGCCGCGGCGCTCGCCGCCGCGGACGACGGGCTCGCCGACGAGGTGCTCAAGGCGGCCCACGCGGTCGCGGTCCAGGAAGGCGTCGCCGACGAGGGCTACCGCCTCGTCTTCAACACCGGCCCGCAGGCCGGTCAGACGGTCTTCCACGTGCACGGCCACGTGCTCGGCGGTCGTGCGATGCACTGGCCTCCGGGCTGAGTCCGGCCCGGATACCATGGGGCGTAGTCAGCGGCGCGGTCGGGCCGGATGCCAGACGGTACGGTCATCCCAGCGAACGCGGTGAACACATTCATCAGGCCGGGAGGCGAGCAGGCCGCAGGGCCGCCCATGTCCGAGTCACACGAACCCCGCAGCGCGCCCTCCGGTGCGCACAACAGCGAACCGCCGCGCGCCAAGGGCCCGTCCCGAACGCAGGCCAAGGTGGTGATCCCGGACGAGCACGCCATGGTGAGCATTCTCGGCTCCCGTGACGAACTGCTGCGGGTCATCGAGGGCGCGTTCCGTGCGGACATCCACGTCCGCGGCAACGAGATCACCATCAGCGGAAACCCCGAGGAGAGCGGCCTGGTCGTGCGGCTCTTCGAGGAGATGGTGGAGCTCGTGCGGTCCGGTGCCCAGCTCACCGCCGACGCGGTGGAGCGCAGCATCGCCATGCTCCGCATGAGCTCGGGCCGCCCCGCCGACGTGCTGTCCCTCGACATCCTGTCTTCACGGGGGCGCACGATCCGCCCGAAGACGGTCAACCAGAAGCGTTACGTCGACGCGATCGACAAGCACACGATCGTGTTCGGCATCGGCCCGGCCGGCACGGGCAAGACCTATCTGGCGATGGCCAAGGCGGTGAAGGCCCTCCAGGCCAAGGACGTCAACCGCATCATCCTGACCCGTCCCGCGGTCGAGGCGGGTGAGCGCCTGGGCTTCCTGCCCGGCACGCTGTACGAGAAGATCGACCCCTACCTGCGCCCGCTCTACGACGCGCTGCACGACATGCTCGACCCCGACTCCATCCCGCGCCTGATGGCGGCGGGCACGATCGAGGTCGCGCCGCTCGCCTACATGCGCGGCCGCACGCTCAACGACGCCTTCATCATCCTCGACGAGGCACAGAACACCTCGCCCGAGCAGATGAAGATGTTCCTCACCCGCCTGGGGTTCGGTGCCAAGATCGTCGTCACGGGCGACGTCACCCAGATCGACCTTCCGGGAAGCACTGAGAGCGGGCTGAAGGTCGTCCAGGATATCCTTGAGGGCATTCCGGACATCCATTTCAGCAGGCTGACGAGTGCGGACGTGGTGCGGCACAAGCTGGTGAGCGACATCGTCGACGCCTACAGCCGTCACGATCTCGCGACCGCCGAGCCGCATGCCATCAAGGGCGGCAAGCGCCCGCGGGGGAGATAAGAAACACCATGAGTATCGAGGTGGCCAATGAGTCCGGCGTGGAGATCGACGAGTCCTCGCTGGTGAAGCTGGCCGGTCACGTGCTCGGGCGTATGGGCATCCACCCGCTCGCCGAGCTCTCCATCCTGGTCGTGGACGAGTCGGCGATGTCGCAGCTCCACGAGCAGTGGATGGGCGAACCCGGGCCGACGGACGTGCTCGCCTTTCCGATGGACGAGCTGCGGCCGAGCCCCGGCGGTTCCCGGCAGGAGGGCGACGCCTCGCTCGACCCGGCGCTTCTCGGCGATGTGGTGCTGTGCCCGCAGGTCGCGGCCAAGCAGGCCGCCGAGGCCGGGCACAGCGCCCGCGACGAGCTCGAACTGCTCTGCACCCACGGCATCCTGCATCTCCTCGGCTACGACCACGCCGAGCCGGAGGAGCACGCCGAGATGTTCGGGCTCCAGGGCGAGCTGCTCGAGGCGTGGCGGGAGGTGCGGCGGGAGCCGTGAGTTCCCCCAGCGGGTGGCTGCTGTCAGCCGCCCTTCTGATCATCGTCGGCGGCCTGCTGGCCAGCGCGGAGACCGCCCTGGCGCGTATCTCCCGCGTGCGCGCGGAGGAGTTCGCGCGCAAGGGCAGGCGTGGAGCCCAGCGGCTCCAGGCGATCGTCGCCGACCCGCCCCGCTACCTGAACCTCCTGCTGCTGCTCAGGCTCAGCTGCGAGCTGATCGCCACGGTGATCGCCACGCTGCTCTTCATCGACTGGTTCGGCGACGAGGGCCAGGCGTACGCCGCCGCGGCCGGCGTCATGATCCTGATCAGCTACGTCATCGTGGGCGTCTCGCCGCGCACCCTGGGGCGCCAGCACGCCGAGCCGGTCGCGCTGGCGAGCGCGCCGATCGTGTACGGGCTGACGCGCATCTTCGGGCCGCTTCCCAAGCTGCTCATCCTGCTGGGCAACGCGCTGACGCCGGGCAAGGGCTTCCGCGACGGCCCGTTCACCTCCGAGGCCGAGCTGCGCGATCTCGTGGACCTCGCCGAGGAGCGCCGGGTCATCGAGCCCGACGAGCGACAGATGATCCACTCGGTGTTCGAGCTCGGCGACACCCTGGTCCGCGAGGTGATGGTGCCGCGCACCGACATGGTGTTCATCGAGCGGGGCAAGACCCTCAACCAGGCGCTCTCGCTCGCGCTGCGCAGCGGCTTCTCGCGCATCCCGGTGGTCGGTGAGAACGAGGACGACGTGGTGGGCATCGCCTACCTCAAGGACATCGTGCGCCGGGTGCACGAGGCCACCGCCGGTGGGGACGCGGAGCAGGAGAAGGTCGGGTCGCTGATGCGCCCGGCCACCTACGTACCCGAGAGCAAGCCGATCGACGAGCTCATGCGTGAGATGCAGGCCCGGCAGATCCACCTCGCCATCGTCATCGACGAGTACGGCGGCACGGCCGGGCTGGTCACCATCGAGGACGTCCTGGAGGAGATCGTCGGTGAGATCGCCGACGAGTACGACCAGGAGGCCCCGCGCGTCGAGTGGCTCGACGACGGGAGCGCCCGGGTGACCGCCCGCCTTCCGGTCGACGAGCTGGGTGAGCTGTTCGACATCGAGCTGGAGGTCGACGACGTCGACACCGTCGGTGGCCTGCTGGCCCACGCCCTCGGCCGGGTTCCCATCGCGGGTTCGCGGGCCACGGTCGACGGGCTGAGCCTCACCGCCGAGAGCACCGCCGGCCGTCGTAACCGCATCAGCACCGTCGTCGTGCACCGAGTCGCCCCCGCCGAGGACATCGCCGTGCACGCCTCGGCCGAGCAGGACTGACACCGCCCCCTTCGCCCGTCTCGGCGGGGCGGGCTTGACACCGCCCCTTTCGCCCGTCTCGGCGGAGCGGGATTGACACCGCCTCCTTGCCCGTCTCGCGATGGGTCTTCCCGTTTCTGGAGTGGGTGCCACAGGGTGCGACCCATGGGGCTTATGCGTCAAGTGTCCTTTAAGCCAGTTGCAAGTGGCCCGTGGGAGTTTCTTCTCAGGCGCCCAATGGCTCGGGGTGCCGGTAAGGGGAGGGCCGGTGTGCCGGGGAGGGGTTCGCGGTGCACCGGTAGAGCCGGGGGGATGCGTGGCACCCTGGCCGGGCGACCGGCCGGGGTCCGGCACGCAAAGGGTGCCCCCGCCTGCGCTGGGCGGGCGGGGGCACCCCTTTGACGTCACGAGCCGTCACCGTGGTGACAGGCTTCCGGAGATATCGGCATATGGCCCCGCCGCCACGGCTGCCGTCACTTTCGGGTCTTCATCACGGTGACACCGGCCGTGGTGGTCATCGTCGTGACGTGCCGAGGTTAGGCGGGCACGTGACGGCCGGTGGGTCAGCAGATCAGGCCGGGAGCGACCGGGTCGTCGCCGCCCCAGACGCTCTCGTCCTCGGTCAGCCAGGTGGAACGCTCACGCTCCTGGTTCGCGTCTGCGCCTCCGCCGCCCATCGGCATGAACGGCATGCCGCCCATGGGGGACCCCGCTCCCATCCCGCCGGCGCGGCCGCCGGCCAGTCCTTGGCCCGCGCCACCGGCGCCACCATAGGACGCGCCGCCGTTGAGGCCTGAGCCGAGTGGGCCCGTACCCAGCGGCCCGTTTCCGAGCCCGGAGGGGTTGGACGTCCCGGTGAGCCCCGGCGGGGTGTTCAGAGCGGTCGGGTTCGTCAGGCCGTTCAGGTTCGGGTTGGTGAGCCCGTTGGGGTTGTTCAGGCCGTTGGGGTTGTTCAGGCCGTTCGGGAGCCCGGTGACCGGGTCGATCCCCGCCAGGTTGGTGTTGCGGGGATCGTTCGGGTTGAGGCCGGCGGGGTTGGTGCCGTTCGTCCCGCCAGGGTTCGAGGGGTCGGTGAGCCCGCCACCCGGAAGGCCGCCGGTGCCTCCGGTTCCGGTTCCGTTCCCCGTGCCGTTTCCGGTACCCGTATTGTCGCCCGGCAGGGGGATGCCGCCGGTCCCGGGAAGGGGTATTCCGCCCTGCGAGCCCGTCCCGTCCTGCAATCCGGTCCCGCCCGGTCCGCCGGTGCCGTTCAAGCCCGATCCGGACCCGGTGTAGCCGGGCATCCCGGTGGGGTCGAAGCCGGAGCCGTTGCCCGAATAAGGCAGGCCGTTCTTGTAGGTATCCCCGCTTGGGTAGTCCGTCGTGTCCAGGGGCGGGGCGACCGGCGGGCCGAGCGCAGGAAGCACGGTGACGACGGTGTCGGGCAGCCTCTGGTAGACGGCGCTGATCTGCTTGTTGACCTGTTCGAGGCGCTGCCGGGCCTGCTCGTTCTCGGAGTCCCAGGTAGAGTCGCCCTCGGCGGCCCATCCCCACCAGTCGTCGTCCCAGCTGGCCATGCCGCTGTCGGGGAGGTTCGCCTTGGCCTTCCGAAGCTCTTCGGCGTAGTCGTTGTGGGCCGCGCCCACCTGGCGTGACCGGTAGGCGAGCTCACGGGCCGATCCGTGCAGCATCTGGAGCGCCTTCTGGGCCTCCGCGGACGTTTTGTCCTTCCACCCGCCCGACATGGTGCCGGCCACCGACTCCAGAAGCTGAACGGTGCTCTCGAGCATGCTGGCCGCGCTGATGTACGCCCCGCCCGCCTCGTTCAGCCCGTCGGGGTCGGTGTCCATCAGCTTCTTCCTGACGCTCGCGACCCCGCCGTACGTGCTCGTGTCACCGCGTGGCTCGGACGTACCAGCCCTGATGGCTTGAATATCGTTGATGCCTGCCATATCGCCCCATCACTTGACCGCTGGCTACGCGTCGCGGCCCACGTCGCTTGCCTTCTCGGCCTTCAGGATGTTGTCGAAGGACGTCTTGATCACCGTGATCGCCGCCTCATACTGGGCGATCAGTTTCTCGTAGCTGCCGGTCAGAGCGGTATGACCTCGGGTGAAGACGGCGCCCAGCTGCTGGGCCGCGTCCCACTCGCCGACATGCCTCGCCGTGACCGGGCCGTAGACCCGCAGGTGGCTCACCGTGCCGGCGTTGAAGCCCTTCAACCGTGCGACGTCCTCTTCGAGCGCCTTGAGCAAGTTGGTCACGGTGGGGTGGTGGACGTCGACCCCATCCTTGACGTCCACCCCGGGCCAGTCCTTGTTGAGGTGGAAGCCGTCGTAGGGAAACCCGCTGGCCCCGTTCTCGCCCATCTCTGTCCCCTAATCTCAGGCCGCCCCGCCGGCGTGTTCGACTCCGCCAGGGCGGTCTGCCGCCGTGAGTCTTCCGAGCTCTGGCTTTACCTACCGTCGAACATGGACACGTTGGCCTTCTCCGCCAGGGAGAAGTTCTCGTGGCCCTGCTCGATGACGGCACCGAGCTGCTGCAGCAGGGCGGCCATGCGACCTGACGCGGCGTCCCACTGCGACCTCGCGCTTAAGTAGGCATCCCTGGCGGGGCCGTCCCACTCACCCAGCAGGCCGTTGAGGTCGGTCTCCAGCTGCTGGAGCGTGCCTTCCATCGCCTGCCACTGCCGGGCGAAGTCCTGGCGCCCGGTGGCCATCGTCCCGAAGTTGACCAGCGTGCGGTCGACGTCGTTGTTGATACCAGCCATGATGATCTCCGTTTCAGGGGCGAGCAGGTCAGTGGTTGATGCCGGCGGTCAGGCGGCGGGCAACTGCGGCCTGGTTCTCTTCCGTCGAGCGGTACTGCGCCTCCACCTTGTTGAGGTTCTCCTTGAGTCTGAGCAGCTCGGCCAGAACGACACTGAGCTCCCTGTTCCACGCGTTGAAGACGGACCCGAACTCTATGCCCGACCGGCCGCCCCAGCCCGCCCGGAGGTCACTCACGTGACCCTGCAGCTGGGTCTGGATGCTGCCGATGAGCGAGTGCGCCGTATCTGTCTTTTTCGCGGCTTCGACGATCTGGGGAAGATTCGCAGCGGTCTGCTGGCCCACGGGGTACCTCCATGGAGTCGGCCTGCCATGCTCACGGAAGCCCACTATGCGGTACGCATCATCGGCCCCCGCGATGCTGATCACGGTAAAGACTAGGATCATTTAGCACATCAGGGACAGGTGTCATATTGCGAGTCAGTAACGGTTTCTCGCACCGCTGGCCACAGCCCTGTCAGGGCTTCACCGCTGCCCCTTCTCCGATGGGGACGGGGTTTCTGGCGGCGGCGGGGTCCAGAACCGGGCCCTCCGGGATCAGATGCAGCAGGTGAGCGGGCAGCGGCGCGACGTCGCCTTCCTCGTAGCCGAGCTTCGGCAGCAGGTCGACGGAGGCCAGCGCGAACCTCCGTCCCTGGTCGGTGATCAGCGAGTAGCTCTGGTGGACGGCGGCGAGCTGGCCCTCTCCCGGCAGCAGCCCCGCGACCACCGCGCCACCCGGCGGCAGCAGAAGCTGGTCGAAGTGGTCCTGGTCGGATGTGTCCTCGGGTGGGACGGGGATCCGTATGCGGCTGCCGATGGTCAGCCGCGCCCGGGTCGATCCCTTGGCCGTGTCGGAGTAGACGGTGCACAGCGGGGCCGTCGCGTCCGGGGTGGTGACCTTCGGCATCGTGGCGGGCAGACCTGGGACGGCCATCGAGGTGCGGGACTGCGGGAACGCGTTCGCCCGCGCCGCGTCGACCTCGATGGGCCGCACTTCGCCGTTGCCGTAGGCGGTCACGCTCGCCGGATCCTGGAGGATCAGCTTGGCCTGCGTCTGGGAGATCGCGGCCAGGCCGTCACGCAGCAGGACGTACCAACGGGCGTCGCCACCGGTCACCGCAGGCACGGTGTACACCCTGCCCACCGCCGACACATGGCCGTCCGGGCCGCGCACTTTCCGTCCCAGGCCGGCGATGCGCCGGCTGCGGAAGTCGGGGCCGATGGGGAGGGCGTTCAGCCACGTCGCGGGCACCTGGCGGGGCTGCTCGGAGGTCAGGGCGCGGACGCCCTGGTCCGACACCCGCATGCGGCGATCGGCGAGGATCACCCACGACTGCTGCCCGTCGTCGGCGATCATGGCCTCGTCTCCGAACGGCCTGCCACCGACGTCCATGCCGGCCACCAGCGTCACGTACGGCTTGCGCGTCCCACTCGGCTCGATCTTCTCGGCCACGCAGGCCGACCAGGGCCCGCGGACCAGCTTCTCCCGTGCGGGCAGTGAGTCGGGAGCCCCCGGAATCCCCACCAGCGTGGTTCTGGAGAAGCCCGCGAGCGACGCCGACGACACCGTGCGCACGGTCACGTCGGGGGTGTCCAGCAGCAGGCGGCCGGAGGTGTAGTTGGCCACCGGGATGAGCTTGCCCTCCTGCTCGCTGTAGACGAACGTCGCGCCGGTCTCCTCCTCGACGATCAGCGTCCCCGGGGCGGTGAGCGAGGTCGCGCCGCCGGGTTTGAGCAGGCCCCAGATGCCGAAGATCGCCGTCACGAGGACCGCCACCAGGATGCCGCAGAACATGGCGACGTTGTGCCTGCGCATGGGAGACTCCGGGACATCCGGCTCTCCCTGGAGCAGGGCCATGCCCAGACGCTGCATCATCAGCCGATGCGCCTGGTAGAGATCACGACGGGTCTGCATGCCACCTCAGCCTTGCCTGGCGGGTCGTCGCGCACAGCATAGAAGCGCGTGCCGTACAGCGGGTTTCGCGTGACAGAACTGGAAGATGCGGGCCTTGTGCCTTTCTGTACGGCCCGGTGCGTGCTGGGCTAGTCTGCACAGTTACGGCTGATCATGACCTGGCGGGACGCGAGACGGGGGCCGGAGTGAGCGAGCAACGAGGCATCGAAGCACTGCTGAACGGTGACGATCCGGCGGCCGCCACTTCCGGAGGTGCGACCGTGACCTCCGATGGCGCGTCCGCCACTTCCGACGGCGCGTCCGCCACGTTCGACGGCGCGTCCGCCACGTTCGACGGCGCGAGCGCCACTTCCGACGGCGCGGCCCCCTTCGACGGCGTGGCCGTCACCTCTGACGGTGCGACCGCCGTCTCCGATGGTGGCGCCTTCCAGGGGCCGGGGCCCGGTGGCGAGGGCACCGGTGGCGAGCCATTCAGCCTTACCTCGTCGGACTCCACGGCAGGGGGGCCGTACTCCTTCCAGGACGGCGGGTCCTCGCCGTTCTCGGACGGCACCGGCGGACCGCTGGACTCCCAGGGTCCGAGTTGGGACACCCTCCTCGCCGGGCCGCCTGGTCAGACCGGCGGGCTCGACGGCGACGCGGACGGGTTCGGCGGGCCGTTCAACGGCCCCGACGGGTTGTTCGGCGGGCCTGGTGGTCCGGAGGGGTTGTTCGGTGGGCCTGGTGGTCCGGAGGGGTTGTTCGGTGGGCCCGGCGGTCTGGACGGGTTCGCCGGCCCGTTCATCGGCCCGGATGGTTCGACGGGCGGGCCGGATGGCCACATGGGCGGACCTGAAGGGCTTGTCTTCGGGGACCAGGGTTTTCCCGGGCCGGGAGACCCGTTCGGGGAGGGCCATCCCTTGGGGGTCGGCGATCCGGTCGGCATGGACCCGTTCTCCAACGTGACGGGGCCGTTGTCACCCGACGCGCTGGACACGACGTTCCCCTACGGTGACGACCTCGGCGGCCAGGACACCTCGAACCCGTTCGATCTCATCCAGTCGGACCCGCATTTCGTGGATCCCCTTGACTTGGGTAACCCCATCAACCAGATCGACCCGGGTAATCCGCTGGACCCGAACAACACCGGTAACCCGTTCGATCCGATCGGGACGAACAACACCGGTAACCCGCTGGACCCGAACAACACGGGTAACCCGCTGGACCCCAACACGGGCAACCCGGGTAACCCGGGTAATCCGCTGGACCCGAACAACACGGGTAACCCGCTGGACCCCAACACGGGCAACCCGGGTAACCCGGGTAATCCGCTGGACCCCAACAACACCGGTAACCCGCTGGACCCCAACACGGGCAACCCGGGTAACCCGGGGGATCCGGGGAATCCGCTGGACCCCAACAACGTCGGGAACCCCGGTAATCCTGGCGATCCGAATATCCCGGCCATCCCCAACATCCCGAATCCGAACACTTCGCAGGTGGCGGATCCGTCGGCGTCGCAGATACCCAACCTGGGCCTGCCCGCCGGAACGGGAAATGGAACGGGGGCGGGAATCCCGGGAACCTCCAACCTGCCGGGCGCCGGCACCGTTCCGAACCGGACGACCACGGAGGTTCCCAGGAATCCGGTCGAGACGCGTGAGGTGGACCATCAGGCGGTCGTGGACCTCGGCCTGAAAGTCGACAGGGGGCCCGGGGCCACGGCGGCGAGCGTGCAGAAGGAGCCGGGGAACAACCACATCGCCTTGGCGGACTGCGGACTGGTCGGGATACCGATCTCCGGGTCGCATGGCGACGTGTGCAGAAGTTCCGGTGGCTACATTCAGGCTCTCCACGATCAGCTGGGCGTCTGGCGTGATCAGCTCAAGATGTCCGGCGAGAAGTGGCGCCTTACCGAGGGCGATGTGGTGAAGACCGTTGAGGCGACCGGACAGGAATTGCACAAATGAGCGCCCAGCAAGTGGACTACCAATCCGGGCAGTATCTGTATGCCACGGGGTTCTTAGGAGCAGTGACATTCGCCAGCCTCGCCAACCCCGCGATAGGCCTCTCCGTCGCCGCCGCGATCACCAGCATGATGTCCAGGCCTGACTCGCTCGACCGTGCGGGGGACAACTGGCTGAACATCCGCGACGGCATCAACGACGTGGGAACACAGCTTAAGGCCCTTGTGGACAGCGTGCCGGCGGAGAAGTGGACCGCGGCGGACAGGGAGGCATTCGACGGCGCTGTCCGCACCTTCCAGCAGACCCTGAACGAGGGAGTGGGCACCCACGACGACGCGGCCAAGATCATGCACGGCGTGGCCAAGGTCAGCTACCAGGCCGCGGTCGTGTCGGCCATCGCTGGAGGGCTTCTCGGCGCTCTGGCCCTCACACGTTTCATCCCCGGCGTCAACCTGGTGACGGCGCCCGCGTCGCAGGCCATCGCGATACCTGTTCAACGCACTGTGCTGGGGCTCGCGAAGAAGTACGGGATGGCCGCTGCGGCGGCCGGCACCGTGCTCATGATGGCGATGGGTGTCATCCAGTCCAAGCAGGCGGAGCTTGACGCCAATGTCCAGGCCATGAAGGCGCAGGGGCCGGCGCTGAAGAACGTCGGGCTCACGCTGACGAACACCCAGCCGGCCATCCCGCAGGGGCAGACCGGCATCCCGCAGGGGCAGACCGGCATCCCACAGGGGCAGACCGGCATCCCACAGGGGTACCAGCCCGGCGTCCCACAGGCGTACAACCAGCCGGTGTAAGGCCGGCAGCGTGGCGGACGCGGCGCCTCAGAGCTGGAGGCGGCGGCGGATCTCTTCGAGGTCGCCCATCACGTCCTCGAACGTGCGGTTGTAGGCCTTCTCGGCGTCTCGGATCTTGGCCATGGCCGCGTCCGGGTCGTTCAGGAGTTTCATGGGGTTGTCCTCCTCGCCGAAGACCTCGCCCATGAGCTCGGTGGTCTGACGCTCCAGGTCCTTGGCGGCCTCCCGTGCCACCGACTTGATGAGATCGGCCAGATCCGCCGAGGCGAGCCGCATCGCTCGCGGGTTGAGCCGCAGGTCCCGGAGCCCGTCGCCGGCGTACTCGACAGTGACCAGACCATCCTTGTCCTGGGCTTCGCCGACAAGGGCGCTGGTGCGCTCCTGCAACTCCTCCAGCCGCGCGAACTGCTGCTGACTCTGGTTGAGCAGCTTCTCCACATCGATGTTCGCGAAGTCGGGGAACTCCGTCACGTCCTCATCCTCATCTCTGCGCGGCCGGCATCAAGCGGCGACCGTATACCTGGGGCGGTTCTGAACTCCACATGAACAGTGATCGTCTGCAGCGCTCCGGATGACTGAGAACACAATGAACAATGCTGCCGCATAGATCGGTCGCTCGGTGCCGGATGGTAGGAAAACACCATAACGGCATCGATCATGGAGGCGGAATGACGCAGGAGAGGTACGTCACGTCGGCGGCGATCGCGAGCATCATCAAGGAGATCGACGAAGATGTGATCCCCGCCGTCCAGGAGTGGCGTGCCCTGGTGGACACCACCGTCGTCGGCTTCCCGGGCTGGGGTGCGCTCGGCGAGGTCGTGATCGGGCTGCGCTACCGGCACGTGCAGGATGACGTGCGCGAGAAGTTCACCGACGCGCTCACCGTCCTGTCGACGTGGACCGAGCAGCTCGACACGGCCCGGCGCAACTGGCGCACGGCCGAGGAACAGTCCACCGCCGTCTACGTCTAGCTCCTCTGCACGTGGTCGACGACGTGCCCGCCATCGAAACGGAAGCGTGAACCATGCCGCTTGGGCCGTACGGGCCTTCTCTCAGAACCGCCGGGGGCAGCGCGCTGTCCGTGCTCGACGACCTGCGGAAGGCGAGCATGCTGTCCCGCCCGCTGACGGTGGGCGTCGCCATGGCCACCACCGCGATCGCCAACGTCCCCGGCATGGCCAGCGCCTACAACAACTGGGAGTCCATCTACGCCCGCCTGGACACGGCGAACAAGAGCTTCATTCGCAACCTGGGCGACAAGGGGAAGGACGGCTGGGTCGCGGCCGACCACGACGCGTTCGTCGACGCGGTGGAGCGCTACCAGGAGGCCCTGGAGAGCCTTCGCGGATACGTCAAGGGCATCTCGGGCATCGTCGACGAGCTTGGTGACGCCTACCGCGCCTACTGGCTGGCCATGGCCAGGGTCGCGGCGGTGGTGGTCTCGGGCGTGGCGATCGCCGCGGCGATGCTCACGACCCCCTACGCCGCCGCGGGGTACGCGCGGCTGGAGGCGCTGGGCTTCATGGCCAACAGCGTCATCGCGGTCGCCACGAGCATGCTCGCGAAGGTCGTGTCGGCCGTGGCGGGCGGCATGTCCGTGTACTTCGCCGGCAAGGCCTTCGTCCAGATGTTCAACCTGCAGCCCACCGGTGACGCCAAGGTCGACTTCACCAAGGCCGTCATCGACACCCAGGGCCTGCCGCCGTTCCAGCAGCCCCCGGTGTCCGGCCCGGGACAGGTGCCGAGGCTGCCGCCGTCCGCCGGTTTCGAATGGCGGGAGCCCAAGGTGGAGCAGCCCAAGGTGTACACGCCGTGACCCCGGCTTTCGGATAGAGGAGCGGTGCGAGTGTTCGACCCGGACGATTTCCAGCTCGAGGACTTCGAGCGGATCGCCCAGCGGAGCCAGGAGGCCGTCCGGCGTCTTGGCGGCGTTCTTGGGGAACTTGGGACCCTCACGGGTGAGGGCGCGGCGGCCGGGGGGCTGGTCGGCGCGACCGTGGACGGAGGCGGCCGGATCCAGGAGGTGACGCTCGACCCCCGGGTCATGCGGCTGGACAGCGGGTCCATCGCGGAGGCCGTGACCGAGGCCGTGCGGATGGCGCAGGACGACGCCCAGCGCAAGAACCAGGAGATGCTGCGCGCCGCCATGGGGGAGGAGGTGCCCACGCTGGACGCGGCGGGCATCCAGTCGTGGTTCGAGGAGGCCACCCGTTCGATGGGCGAGCCCTTGCCGCCGGATATGCGATAGCGCTGACGGGATGCCGGTGGAATCGGCGCACAAGAGATTTCCCTGTATTCCCTACAGGGAAACCATGTATAGTCAATCATGCGCCGGTACCTCTTCGAACAAGTGTGCCATCGGACGGGACCGATGAGAACACCGGCGGGGAGAGACCCCGCCGCCCGCCTCTTCACGACACGGGGGATGCATGTCGTACCCGAGATCTCCGCACACCCCACCGGATGATCCGGGAGGCCCCGGACTCGACGTGTCACCGACCGGTCTGGCCCACCTCGGCATGCTCTTCGAGCACCAGGGCGCGGACCTGACCGCGGCGGCCATCGAGGCGGTGAAGCGGCTCCAGTCCATCGGCGACTTCTGGGGCCATGACGGCGCGGGCGTGAAGTTCCACGAGGGCGAGGGCGGCAAGGCGGGGTACGGCGCCCGGTGCGCCGACCTCGTCGCCGAGGTCGACGCGCTCGCGACCGCGTACGACCACATCGGCGACCGTCTGGTGCTCATGGGGCGGAACGTGCGGGACGCCGACTGGGCTTCGGTCCCCCGGCTGCCCGAGATCCCGCGGTGAGGTTCGGCCGTCCCGCGCTCTACCCCGTCGCGGGGGCGGGCATGGCCGCCTTCGTGTCGGCGATGATCCTCGCCGACTGGCCGGAGGGTGACCCAGCAGGGGCCCGGGAGGCCGCCGCCGTCTGGAGGTCCCTGGGCGCGCGCATCGACGCCAACACCACGGTCACCGGGAAGGTCGCCGAGAGGGTGTGGAGGGAGCATCCGAGCCAGGGGGCGGAGGCGTTCCACCGGTACTGGACCGCCGGCGGATCGGGCGGCCCTCCAGGTGGCGTCATCGCCTACCCGCCGCAGGTCGCCGCCCACTGCCGGCGCGTGGCCGAGGCGTGTGAGGGATACGCCGATGCGGTCGAGGCCACCCGGCACGCGCTGCGGGTGCTGGCCGTGACCAGCTACTTGCAGCTCATGTTCGCCGGCTCCTGGCCGTGGATCGGCGCCCGGACCGCGGCCCTGTCGAAGTGGCTGGTGGACCGCCTGTACAAGAAGGTGCAGGCCCAGGTCCTGCTCAAGCTGCTCGAGAACACCGTCATGAAGCTGGTGGTGACGAAGTTCATCGGATACACGGTGGGCAGCGCCACCTTCGCCCTCGGGGACGAGGCGCTGGCGGCCGGCACCAAGGTCGCCTTCGGCGACGACCCGGGGTCAGTCTCGGAGAACGCCCTGGCCACCCTGAAGGACTTCGCCGCGTGCATGGTGTTCTTCGGCGTCTGGGACCTGACCAAGCTCGGCCCCATGGCGAAGGTGTTCCGCAACAACGACGCGGGTGACTTCGCCTCGTTCTATGTCGGTTCGACCGCCTACACCGTCGCCTACAACGCCGAGAACGGGAAGACCGGCTCGGACATGCTGCCGACGATGAGCCAGCTCATGGGGAAGCTGCTCATCGGCATGGCACAGCGGGGCAGGGATCCCGGCTACCCGGCGGCTCCCCAGTCCCCGCCGTAGAGGTCAGCCGCTCAGCCCTCGCACCCAGGCGTAGACGTCGAGCACTCCGAGCGCCAGAGGGAACAGGGCCATGATGAGCATGAACTCCACGATGTCCCCCGCCCTGCCCCAGAACGGCGTCGGGTGCCGCTGGGGGAGGAACAGGCCCACACCGGCGCCCAGGGCGGCCATCGCGGCCAGCGCCACGGCGGTGAGGAGGGCGGCGAGCGGGCTCACCAGGGTGATCGACCCCAGGAAGGTGACGAGCCCGGCCGCCCCCGCCGCGAGCAGCCACACCCGCTGGCCCACCCCGAAGAAGACGCGGGCGCGCATCAGCAACGCGAGCGCGAGCACCACTTTCATGGCGGCGCCGGTCAGGCCCGGCGCCCCCAGCAGCAGCACCCCGGCGGTCAGCGCGACCAGGCCGACGCCCGCGGCAAGTCCGGTGGCGAACCGCTCCGCCTCGATGGCGCGGTTCTTGACGTCCGGCCCGTCGAGTTCCTGGATGTCGGTGCGGAGCTCCTCGGCGTTCCTCGGAGCGGACGGCAGCGGCAGCCGGGCGAGCCGGAAGGAGAGCGTCGGGATCAGCGGTGTGCAGGCCAGGACGATCGCGACGATCAGCGCCGCGACGCCCGCCGGGGGCGCCTCCCAGATCATGACGATCGCCGCGCCGATCGCACCCGCCATGGAGGCGAGCATGACGCCGAAGAAGTTCGGCAGTCCCTCGGCGATGGCCCATCCCGCGATGGTGGCCGCGAGCGCGGTCATGGCGAAGGCGGCGAGCAGGTTGGGCGCTCCGAACCACAGCAGGCCGACGTTCTTCGCAGGGGCGAGAAGCCCGGCCAGGAACGCGTACGGCAGAGCGGTGTAGCCGATGACCGCCCCGGCCGCCGCGTCCCCGACGGCCCGGGACAGGGCGGCCCCGGTCCCGGCCAGCAGGAGGGCCAGCACGCCGGCCACGATGGTGGCCAGCGTCCAGGGCGGCCCGGCCACGGTGAGGGCCAGGGCACCGGCGACCAGGAACGCCACGGCGATGGCGAGCCCGGTGGCCCGCGTGTGCCTGGCCTGCCACCGGCCCGATTTCTCCTTGATCCCGGTGGCGATCGTGTCGGCCACGTCGTCGAAGACGGCCTCGGGCAGCTCGGACGGGCGCGGCAGCAGGTAGAGGACCTCGCCGTCACGTATGCCGAGACCGTTCATGCTGTCGTCCAGGTCCAGTGCCCGCCCGCCGACCCGCTGCAGGACCCATCCCGTCGTGCTCATGATCGTCTCGTCGCCGTTCTCCCCGGCGGCGGCCAGCACGTTCGGCAGCACGTGGGTGAGCGGAAGGTCGGAGGGGACGGCGAGGTCGATCCTCTTGCGCGGGGTCACGATCGTGACCCTGCTCATGGCGATGGCCGCTCCCGGCGCCCGCAGGACGGCAGCCTTGGGTGTCCCGTTCGCCACGTCCAGTGCGGCCCCTGGCCCCGCGGGCCCGCCGGGCCCTCCCGGCCCGCGTGCCGGGGGCCCGGCCATCGGGTTCAGCGTCACACCGACTCCATAGAGATCACGCGAATACCGTATCGGGGCGGCATGCCAGACGAGGGCTGACATATCCATGTTTCTGTGGGACTCGGTGTTTCTACGCGTCTCGGTCAGCCCGGTGATCGGGGTTCGCTACGGTTAGCTGATCGGTACGGAGTTCTCTGGAACCAGTACGGAGGTTTCAGGGACAGGTCCCCTGAGTATGGAGCGACGTGGGCATAGTCGTTGTCCGGCGACCCGAGCGCCGCCCGCCTCCGGCGCCACCGCGCGGTGAGATCCTGCTGGAGTCGCCCCCGGAGATCCCCGAGACCACCTCTGGGGGGTTCGCCCAGGTCCTCACCTTCTTGCCGATGGTCGCCGGCGGGGCCGCGATGGCCCTGATGTTCACGGCCGGTGGCAGCGGCAACCCCATCATGTACGTCGCCAGCGGCATGTTCGCGCTGTCCATGGTCGGCATGAGCATGAGCCAGCTCGGCCGGGCCTCCGGGGAGCGCAAACTGCGGCTCAACGGCCTGCGGCGCGACTACTTCCGCTACCTGTCCCAGACCCGCAAGAAGGTGCGCAGGGCGGCCCGCCAGCAGCGGGAGGCCCTCCACTGGAACGGCCCCGATCCCGAGTCGCTGTGGTCGGTCGCCATGGGCCCACGCCTGTGGGAACGGCGGCCCCGCGACGGCGACTTCGCCACGGTACGCGTGGGAACGGGAACCCAGCGCCTCGCCGTGCAGCTCATCCCACCGGACTCCAAACCGGTCGAGGATCTCGACGCCATGTCCGCGGGGGCGCTGCGCCGCTTCGTGCGGGCCCATTCCACCGTCGACGACCTGCCGATCGCCATGGCACTGCACTCCTTCGCCCGCATCGTGCTCACCGGAGACCCCGGGGCCGTCCGTGACCTCGTACGGGCGCTGGTCGGGCAGCTCACCGTGTTCCACTCCCCGGAGGACATGCGGGTGGCGGTGTGCGCGGGCAAGGAATGGATGGCGCACTGGGAATGGGTCAAGTGGCTGCCGCACGCCCTGCATCCGGAGGAGGCCGACGCGGCGGGGCCCGTACGCCTCATGACCGACGACCTGAGCGACCTCGACCGGCTGCTCGGCGGCGAGCTGAAGGACCGCGGCAGGTTCAGGGCCGGCGCGTCCATGGAGTCGCTGCCCTACCACGTGGTCATCGTCGACGGAGGGTATGTCCCGCACGACTCGCAGCTCGGGGCGGACGCCATCCAGGGTGTCACCGTCATCGACCTCAGCGGTGCCACCTCCGTCGCGGAGGAGGGGATCCAGCTACGGCTGGAGGTGCTGCGGGACCGGTTCAACCGCATCCAGCTCGACCACGCGGGCAGGGAGATCGTCACCGGGCTCGGCCGGCCGGACCGGCTGTCCTTCCTGCAGGCCGACGGGCTGGCCCGCCAGCTTTCGCCACTGCGCGCCTCGTCGGCCAAGAGCGGTAGTGACAGCCAGGACGTCCTGGCCGTGAACATGACGCTCACCGACCTGCTCGGCGTGAACGACCCGCGGCGGCTGGAGATCCCCGCGCTGTGGCGTCCCCGCGCGCCGCGTAACCGCCTGCGTGTGCCGATCGGCCTGGGCGCCGACGGCCGGATGGTCGAGCTGGACATCAAGGAGTCCGCACAGGGGGGCATGGGGCCGCACGGCCTGATCATCGGCGCCACCGGCTCAGGCAAGAGCGAATTGGTGCGCACGCTCGTGCTCGGGCTCGCCACCACCCACTCCTCCGAGATCCTCAACTTCGTGCTCGTCGACTTCAAGGGCGGCGCGACCTTCCTCGGCATGGAGTCGCTGCCGCACGTCTCGGCCGTCATCACCAACCTGGAGGACGAGCTCCCGCTGGTCGACCGCATGTACGACGCGCTGCACGGTGAGATGGTGCGCCGCCAGGAGCTGCTGCGCTCGGCGGGCAACTACGCCTCGCTGCGCGACTACGAGCGGGCGAGGGAGCAGGGCACCGACCTGCGGCCGATGCCCACCCTGTTCGTGGTGCTCGACGAGTTCAGCGAGCTGCTGTCGGCGAAGCCGGAGTTCATCGACCTCTTCGTGATGATCGGCCGGCTGGGCCGCTCGCTCGGCGTCCACCTGCTGCTGGCGTCCCAGCGGCTGGAGGAGGGCAGGCTGCGCGGCCTGGACACCCACCTGTCGTACCGCATCGGCCTGCGGACCTTCTCGGCCATGGAGAGCAGGGTCGTCCTCGGCGTCGCCGACGCCTACGAGCTTCCCTCGGCGCCGGGCAACGGCTATCTGAAGTTCGACACCACCGGGATGACCAGGTTCAAGGCGGCCTACGTCTCCGGCCCGTTCGCACCGGAGGCGCGCCAGGAGCGGCGCACGTCCACCGACCAGCGGCAGGTCGTCCTGTACGGCCCGGCCTACATCCCGCCGCCGGCCCCGGTCCAGCAGCCCGACCCCGAGCCGGAGCCCACGGTGACCGGCAGGGAGAGCCTGCTCGACATCATGGTGCGCCAGTTCGAGGGGTACGGGCCGCCCGCGCACCGCATCTGGCTGCCGCCGCTGGCCGAGCCGCTCACGCTGAGCCACCTGCTCCCCCCGCTGAGCATCACGCCGGAGTTTGGCCTGACGACCGTCGGCTGGGCCGGGCGCGGGAAGCTGCGCGCCGTGCTCGGCATCGTGGACCGGCCGTTCGAGCAGCGACGCGACCCGCTCGGCGTCGACCTGTCGGGAGCGGCCGGCCACCTCGCCGTCGTCGGATCGCCGCAGAGCGGGAAGAGCACGATCCTGCGCACGCTCATCACCGGGCTGGCGCTCACCCACACCCCGCGCGAGGTGCAGTTCTACTGCCTCGACTTCGGTGGCGGCACGCTGGCCTCGCTGGAGGGCCTGCCCCACGTCGGCGGCGTGGCCAACCGGCTCGACGGCGACCGGGTCCGCCGTACCGTCGCGGAGGTCACCGGCCTGCTGCAGCAGCGGGAGCGCGAGTTCGCCGAGCGGGGCATCGACTCGTTCGCGACCTACCGGCGTGACATCGCCGCGGGCGGGGGGACCGGCACCGACTTCGGCGACGTCTTCCTCATCGTGGACGGCTGGCTCACCGTGCGGCAGGACTTCGAGACACTGGAACCCACCATCACCGACCTCGCCGCCCGCGGCCTCGGGTACGGCATCCACGTGGTGGCCGCGACCAACAAGTGGTCGGAGTTCCGGCCCGGCATCCGTGACCTGTTCGGCTCCCGGCTGGAGCTGCGCCTCGGCGACGCCTACGAGTCCGAGGTCAACCGCAAGACGGCGCTGGCCGTGCCCGAGGGCGTCCCCGGCCGGGGCCTGACCCGCGACGGGCTCCACTTCCTCAGCGCGCTGCCCCGCATCGACGGGGTCCGGCAGGCCGACGACCTTTCCGTGGGCGTCCGCGCGCTCGTCGACGGCGTCAGGGAGGCCTGGCAGGGGCAACCGGCCCCTCGCGTGCGGCTGCTGCCCGCCGTCCTCCCGGTGGACGCCCTGCCCGCCCCCGGCGAGACGGGGCGGCGCATCCCCATCGGCATCGACGAGGCCACCCTGTCCCCGGTCTCGGCGGAGTTCGACATCGATCCGCACCTGACGGTCATCGGCGACACCGAGAGCGGGAAGTCCAACCTGCTGCGGCTGGTCGCGGAGGGCGTCGTGGCCCGCCACACCCCCGCGGAGGCGCGGCTCATCGTCATCGACTACCGCCGCTCGCTCCTGGACGCCGCGTACACCGAGCACCGCATCGGTTACGCGGCCTCCAGCACCGCGGCGGCGGAGATGGTCGCCGAGGCCCGGGAGGCGCTGGTCAAGCGGCTCCCGCCGGCCGACCTCACCCCCGACCAGCTCCGCGCGCGCAACTGGTGGAAGGGGGCGGACCTGTACTTCATCGTCGACGACTACGACCTGGTGGCCACCGGGACCAACCCCCTCGCCCCGCTGCTCGACCTGTTGCCGCAGGCCCGCGACATCGGCCTGCACCTGGTGCTGTCCCGGGCGATGGGCGGCGCCGGGCGGGCGATGTTCGATCCCGTCATGCAGAGGCTCAAGGACATGGCCAGCCCGGCCGTCATCCTCTCGGGCGACCGGGACGAGGGCGTGCTGTTCGGTGTGCGACCGCACGCGCTGCCGCCGGGCCGGGCCAACTTCGTGGACCGCAGGTACGGCGCCCGCCTGATCCAGACCGCTTTCCTGCCCTCGTCCGGGCCCGCCGCCGAGGGGTGAGTGCCACCTATGTGTGATTTCCTCCTGCGATGATCGCCGCTAGCCCGATATGATCGCGATTCGGGAGATCTGTCCGGGCGGTCCGCGAGCGGTCCGCCGACGGCCAGAGCATGTCCGAGCACGTGGTTTCTCGGTGACGGCGGAGGGAGCCGGCCCGGTGGCAGGTATCGATCTGAACCGCGAGGCGCTTGCCAAGCTTCGCACCTCGGTGCACACCCAGGCGGGCAAGCTCGCCACCGTGGGCGACGGCTTCCCCGCGAAGGACGCGGCCGCCTCGTCCATCTTCGGCACGCTGGAGGGGGCCGGAGCGCTGGCCGCCGCCATCGGCCGGGTCGAGGGGCACGTGGACCGCGAGCTCGGCACGGTGAAGAGCCGGCTCGACGGCGTGGAACGCGCCCTGGACACCATCGAACAGAACGTGCTCAAGGCCGAGCACGACACCACGACGAAGCTGCCGTACGTATGACCGACATGGGGGCGGTTGGGGCGTTGCCGGGTGGCCAGGAGTTGGTGGCGCTGGCGGGCAAGGTGAAGGGTGATCCGGGGGCGATTCGGGCGGTGGGGACGCGTTGGCGGGGGGCGGCGTCTGGTTCTGCTGGTCCGTTGAATGCTTTGGGTGTGTTGGTGTCGGGGGTGGACACGGCGTGGAATGGTGCGTCGGCCGATGCTTTTGTGGCGTATATGCGCAGGTATGGCCGGGCGGGGGAGGCGTTGCATGATGCGCTGGCCAATTGTGCGAATTCGTTGGATGCGGTTGCGGGTGCGGTTGAGGTGGCGGGCCGGAATGTGGGTGGGGTTTGTGATGATCTGCTGGCGTGGGTGGGGGAGTATCGGCGGCGTAATCCGCAGGCGACCGAGGAGCAGTTGAAGCCGGGGATCACCGAGCAGGTGAAGGCGGCGGTGTCGCTGGCGCAGGGTCAGGTGGAGACGGCCGAGACGGCGGTGTCGACGGCGCAGCGGGAGATCGGTAAGTATCTGGATGAGATCGCGCCGGAGTTCGCCGAGATCCCGGCGGCGGTCGATCAGACGTTCGTTCCGGGGCCGGGTCAGTCCACCGAGTGGGTTCCGGTGCCCGAGGACAAGCTTCGCACGCTGCTCGCCGGGACCGACGGGTCGCAGGGCGCGGACGGCGGCGACGGGTCGAACGGGGGAGGATCGGGCGGAGGAGGATCGGGCGGCGGCGGCGGAGGGTCGGGCGGTGGCGGTGGAGGGTTCGGCGGGTACGGGCCGAGCGGCCCGCCGCCGCCCGGCGGCGGCCCCGCGCCCAAGGGCCAGGTCGCGGACTGGATCCGCCAGGCGACCGAGATCCTCAAGGCCCACGGGTACCCCGTCGAGAAGATGAACGCCAACGACATCTGGATGATCATCCAGCACGAGTCGGGCGGGAACCCGCACGCGATCAACAACTGGGACTCGAACGCGGCGGCGGGCCACCCCTCCAAGGGGCTGATGCAGACCATTGACTCGACGTTCAGCCGGTGGGCGCTCCCCGGGCACGGCGACATCTACAACCCGGTGGACAACATCATCGCCGCCGTGCGCTACGCCATCGAGCGTTACGGATCGGTGTCCAACGTGCCCGGCGTGGTGGGCAGCAAGAACGGCTCCGGCTACGTCGGTTACTGACTTCCTCGTCGGAGGAAGCGTGCGTATGGCTGTACAGCGCCGAAACTCCACATTAAATCCAATGTAATTGGATGTTCCTAGCATCAGGCTGCCCGTTGCTTCACACGGTCAGCAAGGAGCCTGGGTTGGCACCTCCATACGATGATCCACGCACGGGCTACACCGGCCGCGGCCCGGTGACGGACGTCAGCCCGGCAAGCCTGAAGAAGCGCGGGGACGACTTCCTCCGCGAGCGTGACGACCTCGCCAAGGCCCTGAAAGAGGCGACCACGGCCCTGGACGCCCTGGACGATTTCTGGGGCGGCGACGAGAACGGGCGGCTCTTCTACCACGGGGTCCAGGGCCGCAAGGGATACCGGGCGGCTAGGGAGGAGATCGAACGGCACGTCGAGCTCATCAAGGTGTGCTACACGCGTATCGGGGAGAACCTCGCCGTTTCCGGGGCCAACCTGGAGGCGGCGGACTGGTCCACCGTCGGCCGGCTCGCGCGAACGGTCTACGAAGGGGACCTCGCCACCCCCACCACGAAGGCCGAGGTCGCGTGAGCCCGTCCCCTCTCACCGGTTTCAAGAGGCTCGCGGACACCCGCCCGGTCGCCACCACGCTGACCGTGGGCGCCGTGACCCACGGCGCGTTCGTCACCGCGATGCTCGCCGTCGAGTGGCCCGAGGGCGACCCGGACCGGCTCCGGCAGGCCGCCACGATCTTCGACGAACTCGCCAGGAAGATCGATGAAGGTCTCGTCGCGGCCGACGAGGCCGCCGTACGGGTGTGGCTGGACAACTTCGGGCCGGGGGTCGAGGCGTTCAGGCAGATGTGGCGCGGCGTGCCGTCAGGGCCGCCCGGTTCCGGCGCACCGGCGCCGGAAGGCTTCTCCGGGTACCCGGCGGACGTCGTGGCCTACTGCAGGAGGGTCGCCGCGGCGTGCCGGGCGTACGCCGACAGCCTGGAGACGATCCGGCACGTGCTGATCGTGCTGGCGGTCCAGGCGTGGGCGAACATGCTGTTCACCTCCATGTACGGATGGACGACGGCCGGTGTGGCCAAGCTGGTCCAGAAACAGATCATGGAACGGTTCTTCCAGAGGCTGGCGCAGTCGCAGCTCAAGATCTTCAAGATCAGTATCACGAAGATCATCTCAACCGGCTTCTACTACACCCTCGACAGCCTGACCTACGCCGGAATCCAGCAAGGGCTCCAGCTGGCCATCTACGCCGCGTCCGGGGTGCGCACTGACCTCCAGGGCAGGGACGTCCTCTCCGCCGAGACGAACGCCATCCAGTTCGGCCAGGCATTCGTGGCCAACCTGGCCTTCGAGGCGGTGTGGGACGGGAGCAAGCTGATACCGGGTGGGGCCAACATGGTCTTCGACCGGATCTGGGTGGGGGGCAAGCTGGTGCCGGGCGGGGCCAGGGGCAACCGGTTCGGCGACTTCACCAGCCGCATGGCGGGTTCGGCCACCTACAGCGTCGTCGCCAACCTTTTTGAGGACCCGACCGGGAACCCGGTGCCCACGGACTGGCAGACCTGGGCCGCCAAGCTCCTCACGCACGGGGTCCGGAGCATCAAGCCTTCGTAGTCGCCGTCTCGGCAGGACGGGCGGCGATCACGGGCGCGCGCTGGTGTGCATGACGATGAACTCGACCCGGGCCTCCTCGTAGGAGGCGATGTCCCGCTCGAGCGACTCACGGGTGAACAGATCCGGCCGCTCGCGGTGGGCGGCCCTGCCCGTCTCCGTCCAGAACGCCGAAGGCGGCACCTCCTTCGCCGTGGGAGGGAGAAACTTGGCCGCCTCGGCCACGGCGTCCCGGGCCGACTCCCAGCCGAGCACCACGCTGCCGAACAGGTCGGCGTCCGTAGGGGTGTCGATGAAACGCAGATCCTCACGCATGGCGCGTTCGGCGTACCCTGAGCTCACCATCCGCCACTGTCCGGCGTCGATGAGCTCTGAGGTGCCGTGCCCGAACCGGAGCCCGTCGCGCCGCGCGTCCGCCTCGGCCCGGTAGGGAATGTGCACGTCGATCCGCAGCGCCAGCCCGAGGTCGCGGCCGTCGAAGAACAGCCTCCACTCGTCAGGGCCCTCGGTCAGCGCCGTCTGCGCCTCGTAGTCGCGTGCCGTATGCCGCTCATGGCCCTCGCCTTCAGCCGCCCTGGCGGTGATCCTGATGTACAGATAGGCCTCTACGAGCGTTCTGGCACGCTGTGATGACATGCCGATTCCTCTCCTGCCGGGCCTCTCCGGCGCTCCTTTGAGACCCTACCGGCCGCCGTCGCCGCCATCGGTGGGGGTGCTCACTGCCGCTCGGCGATCCTCTGGTAGGTCTGGCGGACGACCAGGAGCCGTTCGGCGGTGAAGCGGCCAGGCTCGGCGTCGCGCATTTCCTTCCCACGCTCGGTCCAGAAGGCGGTCGCGGGGACGTCCTGCTCCCCGGGCGGGATGAACTTCACCACCTCGTCGATGGACGCGATCGCGATGGCCAGTGCCTGCCGTGCCGCGTCGGGGTCGTCGGCGGGGACGTTGCCGGCGGTGAGGTCGGCCACCCACATCCACTCGCCGGCGTCCAGCAGCTGCGAGGGCTCGGAGCCGCCGAACGTCGGGAAGCGCTCGGCCACCACTTCCCCTTCCGGCAGGCCGAACAGGTGGCTTCGCTGGGCGCCGCAGCCGGAACACACGCCGCTGTAACGCGCGACCGGCTCACCGTCGACGGCCACGACGGCGTGCTCCCACGTCGTGTCCACTCCCGCGCACGTTCTGCATGGATGCAGGTCGAGGTACAGGTGAGCCTCGTCCCTGCTGCGTGCGATCGGGTGTGTCATCGTGGTCCCTTCTGTGCTGGTCTGAGCTTCGGTGGCCGCAGCACCTGGCCCGGACGGATCAGGTCGGGGTCGTTGCCGATCGTGGCACGGTTGGCGTTGTACCAGTCCAGTGTGGCCCGCCAGATCTCGGACTCCGTGGCGCCGGGGCCCAGCCAGGCCTTCGCGATGTCCCAGAGCGTCCCCCCGCGCGCGACCCTGACAGGACGGTTACGCGGGTCGTCCTCCTGCGGCTTGGTCGGCTCACGGGGATCATCCGGATCATCGGGGTCATCCGGATCGCCGGGATCGGCCGGTGTGGTGGGCGTCGTGGGCACGGACGGGCTCGGCGACGACGGCGCCGGGGACGGATCCTCCCCGCGCCTGCGCCCGCACGTGCAGGGTTCGCCCGGCGCGCAGACGCACACCACATCCTCGGGAGGAATCCACCCGGTCGAGTTGGTGAGCCGTCGCATCCGGGCCCAGAACTCGTCATCGGACTCGGGGGCGCGGCCGGGATTCGACCCGGCCCGGGACGTACGGGAGGCGGATGGCCGGGGCCGGGCCGGATCACCGGGGTTCGACCGTGGGTCGGCCGGACTGCGGGGAGCCGGCACCGGGACCGCCGGTCTGGGCCCGGGGGGAGAAGGCAGAGAGCTCGCCGGTGCGGACGTGGCCGGATCCTGGTTCAGAAGGGCGCCGATGCTTGGCGCGGACGGTCGCCCTGCCGTCGGCGTGCGCCCTTGGGCGGCGATGAACCGAGCCAAGCCGTCTATCTGCGGTTCGAGCTCGCTCTGGAGGTGGGGCAGGCGCTTGGCCTTGTCGAGCAGGTACCGGAGCTCGTCGCGGCGCGCGTCGAGACAGTGGTCGTTGGTCTCCGGCCGCGTCGCCGGGTCCGCCCCGGGAAGCGAGGAACGGATGATCCCCTGAGGGGGACCCTGCCGCGCGGCGGCGAACTCCCGCAGGGAGTGGCCGAGTTCGTGCACCAGCGTCCGCGCCACCAGGGCGGACGGCACGTCCGAGTCCAGTGTCATCACGTGCGGATCATCAACTGTTCCGGACCGGAGGTCCGTCCTCGCCATCCGGTCGTCCGCGAGCGCGCCCGTCGTCACCCGGAAATGCTGCGGGGTGGGCGCCGTGGCGGTGACCACGCGCAGGATCGGGTCTCCGGGCGTGCCGACGAAGGACAGCCGCCCGCTGCCGACGCTGGAGTCGTTGACCTCGGCGACGGCGGCGCGGATCTCGTCCATCTCGAGCGCCCCCTCCTCGGGGGCCCGTCCCTTGACGAAGCCGGACTCGGCATGCACCGGTGCCGTGGCACCGCCCATGCCGATTGCGCCGAGAGTCGAACCGGCTTCCCGCCGCGGTCCTGGTCCCCAGAGCTTGCTCGGTTCGAAGGCCGGTGCCGGACGTACGGGCACCGGAATGCGGAGGGCACGGAAGCGTTCCCGCACCACCAAGGCGAAATCGCCCTGCACGGCGACCTCGTTGAACAGCAGGCGCAGGTCGACCTGCCGCTCCGCCGCCGTCAGCAGGAGCTCCGGCGGCAGGGCGCCGAGCGCGGCGGTGAACCCTCCGTCGGAGACAAGGCTCGACAACCTGCCGCCCCTGGTGACCACGTAGCGGTCGACGCGGCCGGTGGGATCGCCGGCGTCGGTGCGCTCCACCTCCAGCTCGACGCCCCTGCCGAGCTCTCGCGCGATGAGCCGGGCCCAGTGCGGGGGAAGGGGCTCGGCGAACACGTCCGCCTGTGCCGCCAACGCGACCGGTCCGCCGGTGGATCGGGGTCCCAGCCGCTCGCGTAGCTTCTCCGCCACCGCCCGCACCGTGTCGGCGGTGATGGACGCCATGTCGACGTTCGCCGCGTCGAGGATCTCCTGGAGTGGCAGCGGAGTGGACCGGCTCGCGCGCCTGCCGGGGATGCGGTGCCAGGTGCGTCCGTGGCCGTCGGCCTCGTGGAACGACCAACCGGTGTCCGAGACCGGAGGGGTCTCCAGTTCCGCTTGCAGGAGCGCGTAGTCGGGCGCGAGGACTCTCATGTAGACCGCTCCGGCGACGGGGCCCGCCAGCGGATACGACTTCAGCCGGCGCGTGCCGCGGCCCAGACGTATCTTGTGCCGCTCGATGCGGACGGTGAACCGCCCGGCGAACTCGGCGGTCAGGCCCTTCTCCTTCAGGAAGAGGCTCGTCTCCCGCCGCAGCCCGCCGCTCGTCGACGCACGGGCGGACGCCTGGTCCCGCACGGTGACGCCGGCGCCGATCCCTGTGACGTTTTCGCTCCCGGCGACCCCTAGGGTGACCGGCGTCAGCTTGGTGCGCTCGGCCGCCGTGTTGTAGGCCGCCTGATCACGACGGACGTCACCGACCTCCTCGTCCGCCTCGCTCTGGCCGACGGCGTAGTCGGTGTCCGACAGGTTCGCCTCGACCCAGATCCTGATGACCTCGTCCGTCGTGCCGGGAACGGGGAAGGACACCATCTCGTACCCGTTGTCGTCGGTCATGTCCCGCAACCTGGACGTCAGCGCCATCCGGGAGAGGCCCTCGTAGACCACCCACCGCGCCTCTTCGGCGGTCGCGCCCAGGGCGTCCTCCGCTGCAAGCCGCTCGAACACCTGATCGGCCACGTCGTCCGCGCGCACGTCCGCGTAGAAGCCCTCCGGCACACTCGCCGATCGGGGATCGAGCTGGGGGACCGGCCGCTGTCGTTGCCGCCCGGCGTCCGTCGTCATTCCGTCCGGAACCAGCCGGCGCGCGGTACCCGTCAGCACGATCGTGGGATGCGCCTGGTAGCGGGGCTCCGGCGCCGGTACGGGCGTCTGCGTGCTGGCGATCTTGTGGTCCACCACACGGGCGGCGCGTGCCAGGCCTCGCATCGCGGCGCGGGCGCCGGTGCGCAGCGGCCGGGTGATCCGGTTCCCCGGCCAGCCGTCAGGCAGGGGCATCCGCTCGACGTCGATCTCGAAGGTGATGTCGTGGCGGATACGGTCGGCTCCCTCGAAGGTGCCGGTGCGGTTCAGCCGGGTTCGTTGCTTGGTGCGCGACTGCGACCGGGTATGGCTGCGTTCGGTGTCCGCACTCGGTCCGACGCCGAAACCGGACCCGAACAGCTTGCCGAACACGCCACGCACGACCGACCAGCCCTTGTAGGCCGACCAGGTCTCCTCGAGGTAGTTGTAGACCTGCTGGAGGATGGTGAGGTCGTCGGTCCGTCCTTCCAGGACGATCTCCTTGCCGAACCTCACCCGCCCCGTGATCCGGATCATCTCGGTGCGATGACCGTTGACCCGGATCGGGAACTCCCATCCCTTTCCCTGGCGTGAGAGAAGGTTCCGGATCTTGCCCCACCAGTTCTCGCCGGCGAGTTCGCCGAAGATGGCGCGGCGCACCAGGCCGTCCGCCTTCAGCGCTCCCGGAGCCAGCTTCTCGATGGCTTGCATGACCTCGTCGAGGGGCTGGGTCCGCACGCCGTCGGAATCGTAAAGATCGACCGATTCGAAGACGCTGAGGCCCATGCCGTCCACCATGTGCCCGGGAACGTCCACCAAGCGCTTCTGCTCGTCGAGGTCCGGGCTCAGGACCTCGTCGAGCGACCTTCCGTCGAACCTTGTCTGGTGCGCCAGAGCGGCGCTGAGGATTTCGTCGGTGTGCTTATCGATGAGGTGGTCGGTCGGTGTCCGAGGGTGGCCCTCGGAGGCCCTGGCCTGCCTGAACCGCTGTAGGTCCTGTCGGTAGTGCCTGATCAGCTTGCGGGCGAACGGCGCCATGAGCTGCAGGTCCCTGTTCGTATAACGTTCGACCGCGTCGGCCACCGCCTGCATCGGAACGTCGAGCTGACGGTCCCCGTACAAGCGGAGGACATCGCGTTCCGGTGTCTCGTAGAGGAGGTTCAGATCGGGTACCGACACCCTGGTGACGTCATCGGAGCCGATCTTGCCCACGGTGACGTGGAACGTCAGCTTCGCCATCGACTGGAGCGCCAGACCGGTCTCGACCAGTATCGGCTCGTCGCCCTCGATCCTGGTCTGCGACTCCGACTGGCCGCCGAAGCGTGACACCGATCCCCGCCCATCGATCTCACCGAGGTCGGTGTCCTCCTGCTGTCCCGGCTCCTCCTCCTGGGCGGTGGTGCCGGCGGAGCCGCTCCCGCCCACGTTGTGCTGCCGGCCGAGGTTCACGGAGGTGCTGTTCAGGCCGAGGATGATCTCACCGTTGACTGGCGCCCTGACCCGCTCCCAGGTCGACTCGCCCAGTTCCCCCTGGATGGTGATCTCATAGTCTCCCACCCGGATGCTGTAGGGCGCGTACATCCAGGCGGGATTGGAGATCAGGGCGCGCACGCTGACGAGCTCCGCCAGCTGGTGGTAGAAGGCCGAGCCGGGCCCGAGCTCGCTCGGAAGCAGCCCGACGATGTCGGAGAGGATCGAACCGGTCTCCATGTGGATCAGTGTGGAGCGGCGCATGAGTTCTATGGGCGTGGCGTGTGGTTCCGCGGGAAGGGGCTCCCCGCCCGGCAGGAGGTCCGTGGCCGCGAACATCTGCGCCGCCACCGGTTCCGAGGTCAAATCCCCGGTGATGAGCTTCTTCGGATGGCCGCCCTGTTGCAGGAGCTCCACGTCCATGAAGTAGCCACCCGTGAACTCCGCCAGCGGGGTGGTGCTCTCGTGCAGCGTCACCGAGTTGAGGGTGTGCCCCATCCCCCAGCCGGCGCTCTTCCCCCGGCCGCCGAGGATCCCCGGAGTGATGCCGATCTTCCCGAATAATCCGAAAACCTTCTGAGTAAGCGTGCGGAGCAGGGTCAAGGCGAGGCCGGCGCCCCACGTGCGTGACCGGGTCCGCGACCGGACCGTGGTGTTGGAGGCGATGTTGAGCCCCACGAACGGATCCCCTGTGCCCCACCCGGCGTAGCTCCACGCACCCGTGTCGCGCAGTCGCACACGGACACTGTGCTGCTCCAGTCTCTGCATCTGCCCCACGTCAATGACATCGAACAGGAAGCCTTCCTGGCAGGCCTGGTCGAGGCGGCTCTGCACCGCGTTCACGGTGAACTGCTGCCTGACCTCGCGCAGGTTGGCGACCTGCGCTTCCCGCCTCAGCGGGTCGGCCGACCAGCGGAGCCGGCCGTCGGCGTCCTGCTCCGGGAGGAGTTGGAGCTTGCGCAGTTCGGCTTCGACCTGGTTCCTGTACTTCTCCACCTGGGCGGCGTTGAGGTAGACCACCGTGGGACCCGGACCCCTGATCTGGTCGGGCCCGGTGCCCATGAAGTCCGGGATGCGGATCTCCGGCTCGTCGGCGAACCTGCGGCCGGGTGGCCGCTCGGGGACGGTTTCGCCATGGAATATGTATGAATCATCCGGGCGTCGCCGCGGGTTGCCGTCGTCGTCCTTGACGAGCGCGTCGGCGTCCACCTCCCATCCGTACCTGGCCGCGTCCCGGACCGGCGTCTGGAGCACACTCGTGGTCACGCCTTCCACTTCGGCGCCCGGCCCATCGAACGAGTGGAAGACGACCGTGTGATCCATGATCACCTCGTGGGCGTTGGTGTGCGCCAGACGCCGGACGAGCGGCTGGATCGCCACGCCGCCGGTGGACAGGCCGTCGGTCCGAGACCACGCCCTCTGCAGGCTCGCGACCAGCCGTTTGGACATCGCCGCCAAACCGTGGGCGCCGTCGGAGGTGTCGGCGTCGAACCCGGCCCCGGCCCTGACTCCGACGCCGGAGAAGCGGGACGACGACATGGCGCCGTTCGAACCCGAGAAGACGACGCCGAGGAACTCCATCATCTGCTTGAGCGCCACCCGCGTCAGCAGCCGCGGATTGGGCCGGGGCGTGCTCCGCACCTCCAGCACCCCCACCGGGTGACCGCCATCGTAGATCGGCTTGAAGAACTCCGATGGGCGCGCGGACGTACCCGGAGCGCCGTTGGCGGGCGGGACCAGCGCCGTGTGGAACTGCGAGACCAACTCTTCGGTGAGGATGGTGCGGATCTGGTCCCGGGCCCTGTTGCCCACCTTCCCGTACGGATACCCGAGCTCCGAGATCAGCTCGTCGGCCAACGACTCCAGGCCGGTCGTGTGCAGGCTCACGTAGCGGGGGAAAGGAGCCTCGCCGACCTCGTCGGGGCGAAGCTGGAACGTCTCCTCCGGAGGCGGCTCGGTGTGGGCATGGGACAGCCAGAGCCTCAAGGGCTGCCCTTCCTCGTCACCGACCAGGACCTCCTGCGACCATTCCAGTTCGGAGTGGTGGCGCGTGGACACGTTGTAGGTCATGGGGACGAGGAACATCGTGCCGTCGCCACGGTTGTCGGCGACCTGGCCGTCCAGGACATACCCCGCGCTGCTCACGCTGATGTTCGTCGCATGGCCGCGGTTGTATCCCACGCCCAGCACCACGTACTTCGCCCATGCCTGGATCCGGCCCCATAACGTGTCCGGAGGGCTGTCGTCCGGCAGCAGCCGGGCGAGGACCATCGTGTTCCAGTCGCTGGTGATGTTGACCAGGCGTGCGATGGTCGCCGAGACCCAGCTGCCGCCCTGGGTGAGCCGGGCCGACATCCCCTCAGAATGTTTCCGCCGGGCGTCGGGAACCTCCACAGGCTCACCCAACGTGCCTTGGATGCGCAGCTCGACCTGCTTGTTGCCCACCCCAACGCGCAGCACCACGCCGTCCCCGGTGGCGAGCTGGTCGAACCGCGACCCCAGCTCCCAGTGCAGCTCTTCGGCGGTGAAGCGTTGTGAGGCGCCCCGCCCGGCCAGCTGCCGGTTGACCTCCTCGGTCAGCTCCATCATGTGAGGCAGTTCGCTGGCGGCGATGCCGGCGGCCAGCAGCTCTTGCTGCGGCCTCGCCTTCGCCATCGCGGCGGCGTACTCCGCGAAGGCGGCGTCCGCCTGCTCGGAGAGGCGCGCGACGCGGGCCGCCATTTGAGCCGCCGACTCGGTGGTCTGTTCCGCCGCCGCCCATGCGTCCAGAGCGCCCGCCACGTCTTTGTAGGCGGAGATCACGGCGGCGGCGAGGTCCTCGGCCTGGCGATATCGCTCCCCGATGCGCCGGTGGCGTTCGATGGACGCTCGCTGGTCGCTGAGGTCGGCCCGCAGCTTGCGTCCGCGCTCCTCTGCCCACCTGTCCTCGCCGTGCCGGGCCTTGTCTATCTTGCCCTCTGTTATTTCGGAGGTGTCTTCGAGGTCCATCCTCTTGCGCGAGTTGGCGATGCGGAGACGGTGTATGGCCGCACTGGCCTCGACCAGGGAATCCCTCAGCCTCCGGACCTGCTCGGAGAGTTCGGTGACCGCGGCCGGTACCGGACGCGCCTCCGGCTCCGGCCCTGCGGCGCCGGGAGTGGAGGTGGCCGGCGTGGCGGCGGGAGCGGGGGTGGGGAGAGCCGGGGTGGCGGGTACGCCCGGGACCGTACGAACCCGGTCGGTGTCCCACGGCGGCACGGGGACCGTATCCCCCTGCGCTTCCATCCGCGTGGCCAACTGGTCCAGGGAGGTCCGGTGGGCGGATCGCTCGTCGGGCGCGGCCTCGGTCCAGAGGCGGGCGAGACGCCGGAACTCCTCGAACCGCGCTTCCGCGTCGGCCCGGAGCCGGGCACGTCCGGCCGGGTCTCCAAGGAACCTGCGGATCACCCCTTGGGCCGGACGGGTGGCGTCGTGGCCCGGGTCGGCCTGGGACGTGTCGGGGTCACCGCCCAGGTGACTCTCGAGGGCGGCGACACGTTCGGCGATCTGCTGCCGTGCTCGTTCGAGCACCTCGGTCCGGACGTTGTACAGTTGCGCGATCGGCTGGAGCCCTGGGCGGCGCATCGCCTGCTTCGCCAGGCGGTCTCCGGGGTGCTCCAGGCGGCCCAGCCGCACGCGGTGCCATCGACGTCCTACGTAGTCGCGTGCCACATCTATCGCGACGCCTCGCAGGTCGGGTGAGGCGTCGGCCAGCCGTCCCAGGGCGTTCAGCGCGCCTTCCATGGGCGACACCCGATGCCCCGCCCTCGCCATGGCCTTACCCAGCCAGGCCGCCGCCTCGGCGACGACCTGGTCTCCGTGAGCGCCGTCGGCCACCCGGCGCCGGAGGTGCGAGAGCGTGCGGTCGAGGACGTCGGCGGGTACGCGGTACACCCGGCCGTTCGGCGCGGTGAACCGCAGGGTGCCGTCCTGGAGCGGCAACGCGTCCGGCGCGACGATGGGCAGTGTGCGGCTGACCACATCGGCGACCTCCCGCACGACGTCCGGATCGTCGGCCTTTCTGCGGGAGGTGGGCTCCGGTGCCGGCGGCCGGGGAGTACTGAACGCCGGCACGACTTCGGACGCTTCGGCCGGCGCCGTACCAGGGCCGGCCATGGCGGTGGAGGACGTCCCGGCCGAGGGCGGGGCAAGCGCGGCGTCCGGCCCGCTGGGGGTGGACCCCATCGCCATCGCGGGCGGCGTGGGGCTGCTCGGTGTGGATGGGGAGGTGCCGGGAGTCGTGCCGGGCGTGGCGGCGGATCCGGGGTCTCCCTGAGGGCCGGTTACGGGCGTGCCGGTTACGGGCGTGCCCGCCTGCGGTGCCGCGTTCTGGCCGGGCACGGCGGGGGCGACGGGGCCGGAGCCGGGCGGCGTGGCGGGGGTCGCCGGGTTGGCCGTTTGCGGGGCGGAGCCGGCTGGGGCTCCCGAACCGGTCGCCTGCGGATCACCCGTGGGCGTCCCAGCGGGCGCGGGTGGTCCGGAGGGTGTTCCCTGAGGGGATGCCGGAGCCGCGCCGGAGGGAGCACCGCTGGGGGCCGGTGCCACCCCACCGTTCGAGGGATCGCCTGTGCTGGGGGAGGCGGGGGCCCCGGGAGACGCCGTCCCCGTGGGAGACGCGGGAGAGGTCTTGGCACCCGTGGCCTCGGAGGAGGCGGGCGGCTGGCCCGCTGAGGTGGGTTGATCGGTGCCGGTGGCGGGCGGCTGGCCGGAGAGGTTCGGGGAGCCGGTGGCGGGTGGCTGGCCGGTGGGGGAGCCGGTGGCGGGTGGCTGGCCCGCTGAGGTGGGTTGGTCGGTGCCGGTGGCGGGCGGCTGGCCGGAGAGGTTCGGCGAGGCTGTGGCGAGTGGCTGGCCGGTGGGGGAACCCGCGGCGGGTGGCCCGCCGGGCGAGGGAGGTGAGCTCGTGGCGGAAGCGGGTGGGTTGGTGGCAGCGGCCGGGTCACCGTCGGCGGAGGGGTTTCCGGACAGGGGGAGTCCCCCTCCCACCCCGGCGGGAGCGGTGTGGGGGGCGGCGGGATCCTGCCGGGACGAATCGGGGTCAGGGTCAGGGTCGGGGTTGGGGTTGGGGTCCGCCGGCGGAGGCTCGGGTCCGGTCGTGTTGGCGAGGTCGGCCCTGGCGGCGTCGCTGCGGGCGGCGGCCGCCTCCGCGCTGTGGAGGGTCGCGATGGGGTGGGTGACCGCGGCGGCCACGTCCGGGTTGAACGGGCTGATCGTGTTGGTCCGGCCGGCGCCGCCCATCATCGCTCCGAGCAGGGACTCGCCGGTGATGGGGTGCCACTCGTGGTAGACCGCGGCGTTGGCGAGGATGCTGCCGGCAGGGGAGGCGACCATGTTGTTGAGACCGGTCTGCAGGGCCCGGCCGGGGAAGCGGAGGAAGGCGTTGCCTACCCCCGGAGCGGTCCCGCCCGCGTTGTTCAGCGTCCTGAGGAGCGGGACCCTGTCGCTGAACCTGGACAAGGGGGCGGCGAACTTCATACCGATCACCGCGCCGCCGCCCGCGCCCACCGCCGAGGCCTTGGTCCTGTTCCAGTCCCAGTTGGTGCGCGTCCCCAGCTCCATCTGTCGGCGCTGGGTCCAGGCGTCGATGAAGACCTCTTCGCCGATCTCCTCGATGATCTCCCTGCCCAGGTGGCTGGTGAGGACCGTACGGAAGAGGCCTTGGGCACCCACCCGCCCGGCGTTCGTGGCTGCCAGCCGGGTGGCGACGCCGGCGCTGAAGTCACGCCCGGCGACCATGGCGAGTCTCTGGAGGATCCGGGCGATCGCCGCGCGCGCGGAGGCGGCGATGGGGCCGATCACCGGAGCGGTCGTGCCGGCGGTGAAGAACGCGACGACCAGGGCGATGAACGCCGCGATCACCGCGATCCAGAAGGCCACGTTGATGGAGAGCTTGGAATACTGGGTCTCGCTCGCGAAGCTGTCGGCCTGCAGGGCCTTGTTGAGATTCTCGACCCCCAGCCCGCCGACCCCTGATTCGAGGAGCCGCCCGGCCTCCCGCAGGTACACGGGGGTGGCCGGGACCTCCCATCCGACGAGCACGGCCCTGTATCCGGCGACATTCCGTTCCACGGAGCCGTACAGGCCGCCGCCGAGCGCCTGGTGCTCCTTGGCGAGGGCCCAGAGCCGGGTCTCGCTGCCCTGGGGCCAGCTCTGCCCTGAGACGATCATGGAGATGAGCCAGTCGGCCCACGGGGGCAGGGCCTCGCCCCACGCGGGCGTGACGTCGGCGGTGGTGCTGCCGCTGCCCACGATGGAAGACTGGCCGCCAGTGGCGTTCGGATCGACGGCGGGGTTCGTGTTCTGCGCCACGTCACCCCAATCTGGTGTTCATCGGCTCCCGGAAACGCGCTGAGCGTCGGGCGTGCTGGCAGGCGGTGCGCTGACCGGCCTCGTCGTCAAGGGCCCGCCGGCCGGTCGGCCGAGAGGGGTGGCTCGGGTCAGACGTTCCAGGTGGTCGCCTCGGCCTGCGCCTGGTCGGTCACACGCGTCCGCGAGACGGCCGTCCGAACCTTCACGCCGAGGGCGTTGACGTCCTTCATGAGCATGTTGCCGTCCTGGATCATGCGCTCGGGCCCGCCGTCCTTCGTGTACGCGGCCAGGAACGCTTTCCCCGCGGAGTCCTGCCCCCACGGCTCGGTTTCGATGATGCGCTTGATCCGCGACACGCCGTTGTTCCAGAGGACGGTGACGTCGTTCGTCGCGGCGTCGAGCCGCGCCAGTCCCAGGAACGCCGCCGGCGCGTGGATGTCGACATGTTCAGGCATGGCGGCTCACTTCTTTCCGAGCATCTGCGTGGCCATCTGCTCCAGCACGCGCTCCAGGTCTCCTTGGAGGTGCGCTCTCATCTGCTCGGCCGGGATCAACGGCTCGAAGAGCTCGATGACCTCGGCCTGGGCCTTCGCCGCGGCCCGCTGGACGGTCTCGGTGATGGAGTCGGCCAGCGCGCGGGAGTCGGACCGCCGGTAAATGCGCGGATCGATATCGAGTCTGATGAGGTCACCGCGCGCGCCGACGGTCGCCGCTACGAGCCCGTCGCGCGACTTCTCGGTGACCTGGACGGCGCGTGCCTTCTCGTGCACCGCCGGCGCCTCTTCCTGAAGGCGCATGAATGTGGTGCGCAGCTCCTCGGCGTAGGCCTGCATCTCTGCCGCGTCCATCCTTTCCAAGGGCTCCACCTGGCCTCCCCCAGAGCACCTGTCCACCACGGGTGTGATGCTTAACTGCACCGTAACCATGGTCTAACTTCAGAGAAACAGTTGCTTCGAGGCGTCATTCTGACATTTCGGAATGTCATCCGGCAAGCATTGTGATCCACAGACGTTACATTGAAGCCTTAGTCGGGATCTGCAGGGTTAGAAGCCCGGAAACTCGGACAAAAACCGCGCTATTGGGTCCAGATGTCGAGCGGGACGGCGTGCTCGCCGAGCTCCAGCACCTCGTCGCGGGGGACCCAGCCCCGGTGGACTCCCCGCTCGATCCGCTCCAGCCCCAGTTCGAGCGCCACCGGCAACAGCCCACCGGTGTACTCGATGAGCAACTCACCCTCGCGCTCGTCGTGCACCTGACACTCGGCACCCCGCCACCTGCCGGTCGTCGTGACGAAGTAGACCGCCTCGCACTCCTGGGCCGGCACCGGCCGGATGAAACGGCCCGGCGCGACCTCCTCGAAGCCCTCGGCGGGCTCGGAGGCACGCAGCCGCATCCATAGCCGGTCGGCACGGGGGTCGGCGCTCGCCTCGTAGTCGGTTCCGCGCCAGCGCGCGCGGTAGGAGTGCCAGCTCATCGCGGCTGTTCGGGGTCATACGGGCCGGGTGGGCCCGCGGCGGCGGCGTGCCCGTCCTCGGCACGCGCCGCGTCGCCGGGTGGCACGATATGGACCAGCATCCACCGTTCGAGGTCGCCGTCGTACACGGCACGGCGGTACTCGACGCCCGCGGCGGTCAGCTCCCAGATCTCCGTACCGTGCGGCAGCCCGACGCCGTCGACCTTGTACTCACGGATCACCTGGTCGACGTTCGGCACGAGCCCCAGGCCGACGAACGGAGGCTCCTCGATCACCCACCCCGCCACGGCGGTCATGGTCTCCTCGTCCGTCCCTCCGTACGGGGTCCGGTAGAGGCCGGGCCCGGCCACGCGCCACCGCAGGATGTTCACCGAGCCCTCGTGGGTGACCAGGCCCTCCTCGGCCGACTGCCCGAGGGCCTCCACCAGCACGGTCGGGGTCGCGATGTGGGCGACGTCCAGGGCGTGGTGGCAGTACCCGGAGACCCGGGAAACGCCTCCGGCGAGCAGGTCATGGAGGTCGGCGGGCCGCAGCAGCTTCTGCACGACCGGCACGCCGGAGCCGGGTTCGACCAGGAGGTCCTGCGTCATGGACGGCACGGCGAGCCTCGCGACCGTTCCGGACTCCAGGAAGAAACTCACCAGGAGACCAGGGTTGACCGCCAGGCCCCAGCGCGGGTCGGGCCACCCCGCGGCCATCTCGACCATCGAGACGATGCGGTAATGCCGGGACGCGTCGCCGACGCCGGACCGCATCGCCTCCTGCGAGGTGTAGGCGATGAGCCACGTGCGGTCGTCGCCCGCCATGGTGGGCCAGGCGACCGGCTCCTCGCCTGCCGCGGCGGCAGGGCTGATCGGGAGCGCGAACTCCGCGTTCCGCAGCAGGGCCAGGCAGAGGGAGAGGTCGTCGCCCTCGAAGGCCGAGCCGAGCATCTGCTCGAAAGGACCCGCCGGCTCCCATTCCCGCACGACGATCACTATAAGACCTCAGCGGGCGTGGTTCCCGGTGCCCCCTGAGGCCGACCGGCCGGAAGAGCGGGCAGGATCCGCCGCGCCCTAGCGGTCGGCGGGAAGCGCCTGGTACACGTCCCGGCCCGGCGAGCCGGGCTCGCCGAGGAGCGGCAGCATCAGCGACTCGGCCTGCCTCACGGCGTCGGCCTCCGCCTCCCCGGCCGCCCGCAGGATCGCCTCGGCAAGCGCCTCGGAGCCGAGCCGCATCGCGCGCGGGTCGATCCGCAGGCCGGCGAGGGAGCCGTTGGGCAGCACCTCGACGACCACGCGTCCCTCCTCGGCCTCGCCCCGGCCCCGCGTCTCGGAGAGCAGCCGCCCGGCCTCCTCGAACCGGGCCGACTGGTCGGCGAGCGTCTCCAGTACCTGGTCGACCTCCGGGTCACCCGTGGGCGAGTACGGCCCGCCACTCGTCGTCATGCGGCCGTCCTTCGGTCACGGGCGCTCGCGGGAAAGGCTGGACGCCTATCCACAGGTGAACGGCACGCTGGTGGAACCCGTTGCCGTGCTGCCGCCGAACCTCACGCACTTACCCTTGGAAGCCATGATCACCGGACCGGCGTAGTACTTGAAGGACCCGCTGTTGCTCACGGGGGCCGAGCCCTGCACCTCCAGGGTCGCGGACACCGGTGTGGCGATGCCGAGGTACTGCGTCTTCATCGTCACCACACAGGTGGACGCCGTGGCGCCGTTGTACAGCTGGTAGGTCACTCCGCCGTTGAACGGGCTCGACCGCACGACGGAGAAGCCCCCGCCGCAGACGGTCTGCGGCGTGTAGGGGCTGGAGACCGGCGGCTTGGACGTCGTGCCGGTCGGCCTGGGCACGATCGGCCTGGTCACGGTCGGCCGGGGTGTGGAGCTCGCGGTCCGCGTGGGCCGGGGCGTGGCCGTCCTGGTGACCGTCGGCCGGGGAGAGACCGGGGCCGTGGCGGTGGGCGTGGGCGTCGGGGTGGCGCTCGGGACCAGGTTCTGCGGCCCGCTCGGCGAGGGCGTCGGCGTGCCGGACGGCGTCGCCTCGGGGGTCGGGGTCCCGCCACCGGACGGCACAGGCGTCTGGGACGGGCCCGAGGGCGTCGGGGTCGGCTCGGCGGTGGGCGTCACCGTCGGTTCGGGAGTCTTCGTGACCGTGACGGTGGGCGCCGGGGTCGGCGACTGCGTGCGCGAGACCGTCGGCGTCGGCACGGGTGTCGGGATCGGCGGCGGGGTGAACTGCGGTCCGGGGGAGAGGGTCGGTATCCCGATCGAGGGAGTGGCCGTCGTGAGCCGCATCGGGTACACGCCCGTGTCCTGGGGGTCGGGCGAGCTTGCCCACGGCACGGTGACCTGCGGCCGGGGCGCGGTCGACTCGCCGACGCCTCCGACGTTGCCGAGGCCGCCGGACGGCATCGGTACGCCGGTCACCTGGCCTTCGGCGGCCACCCGCCCGATCTGCTGGGTGCCGGAGTAGTGCCCCGCGCCCCACAGCCCAAGACCCGAGAGCCCGATCACGACGCCGACTCCGGCCACCAGCCCGATGGGGAAGTTCGGACCGGTCTTCTTGCGCGGCAGCGTGGCCGGGGTGAGACCGTTGCGGGACGCGGCCGGCGGGGCGGGAAGCTCGGGGACTTCGGAAGGCAGCACAGGCGCGGTCCACACCGGGGCGGACGGGGCCTGCTGCGTGGGAACGGCCCATACGGGCGCGGGCTCCTCGCCTTCAGGCCGGCGGGGCACCGCGGCGGTGGAGGGAGCGCTCGGCCCGCTCACGTTGATCAAGGACGGCCCGGCCGGAACCTGAGGAGCGCCGGGGACGGGGGCCGCCGGGATCGCGGGGGCGGGCGGGCCCGCCTTCTCCTCGCCGAGCAGCCACAGCATCGCGCCCTGCGCGGTGGGCCGCTCGGCCGGCATCTTGGCCAGGCACGAGGCGACGACGTCCCGCAGCGGGAGCGACAGGGCGCCGAGGTCGGGCCGGGCCGTGGCGATCGCCTCGGCGCTGTCGCCGAACAGCTCGTCGCCGGTCGCGCCGTAGGCGATCGTCGTGGCCCAGGCGAAGACGTCGGCCGCAGGGCCGGCGGGCTCGCCCCGGACCTGCTCGGGAGAGCGGTAGGCGGTCTCGCCGAGGCCGAAGTCGGAGACGCGCGGCCCGTCGGGGTCGAGGAGCACGTTGTCGGGGGTGAGGCCGCGGTGCGCGATTCCGGCGAGGTGGACGGCGGTGAGCGCGGTCAGCGTGCCGACGGCGATCCGCTCCAGCACGTCGGCGGGCAGCGGCCCGTCCGTCTCGACCGCCTCGCGCAGGGAACGGCCCTCGACGTACTCGCGCACGACGTAGGCCCGGTCGCCCGTCCATCCGGCGTCGACGGCCCTGACCGCGTACGCGCTGGAGACCCGCTGGGCGGCGGACAGCTCGTCCACCACGCGCGCACGAGCGACGGAGTCCGCTTCCGGCCACGGGGGCAGCAGCTTGACGACGAAGCGCCGATCCCGCTCGGCCTCATCAGGAGAGGCCGAGGGGCCGGGGGAGACCACGGGCCCGGCGGGCGCCGCCGGGGCGCCGGCGGACCCGGATGCGGCGCTGGAGGCCGTGGGCTCGGTAGGGGCCTCGGACGTGGAGGGGACGGACGTGGCCGGGGCGGCAGAGCCGGTGGGCTCGGCCGAGCTCTCGGCGGCCTGCGCCTTCTCGGACGGCACGGCTCCGGCAGGGGCCTCGGGCTTCCCGCCGGGCTGGGCCTCCTCGGGCGCCGGGGTCTTCCCGGTCGCGACGGTCACAGGAGGCTGGGCCGGGTCATTCAGACCCGCGGCCTGCGCCTCTTCGGAGAGCCGAGCAAGATAGACAATTCCTCGCGGTCCCTGACCCAAGCGTCCAAGAAGGGCGTATTTGCCCACCTGCTTGGGGTCGTCCGGCAGCAATGAGTGCATGTCCTCTATCGCCTTCCCCTACGTTCAACTCTCGCGTGTCATGAGACCACAGATTTAGGTCCCGTAAAACGTAATTTGTCACGCCTGCATCACATGTTACGGATTCGTTGATCTTCCCTGCGTGGAAATGGGTAGGGGTTACGGCTTCACTTGGCCGGACAGCGCCTTGTTGGCCGGTTTCCACCCGCGGCGGCGGCCCAGGGGAATCACCATTCCCACGGCCGTGACCAGCGCCGCAGCGCAGACGGCGATCACCGCGACGCCCACCGAGAGGTTGATGGCCTCCTGGTCCGGAGGCTTCGCCTTGCTCA
The DNA here is from genome assembly GCF_039537005.1 of Sphaerisporangium flaviroseum. Lineage (NCBI taxonomy): Bacteria > Bacillati > Actinomycetota > Actinomycetes > Streptosporangiales > Streptosporangiaceae > Sphaerisporangium > Sphaerisporangium flaviroseum. The sequence continues at coordinate 319,874 of NZ_BAAAZR010000008.1, forward strand.
CGACGCCGGGGGGCAGCGCGCCGCGCTGCCGGGGCGCGATGGCGACCACCTCCGAGGGAAGGATTTCGGACACCGCGAGGAGAGGGTTGACCATGCCGGCGCCGGTCCCCACGCCGGATGCCCCGTCGGCGGTGATCTCGATGCGCCGCCGTACCCGGACGTTGTCGAGCTCGGGATGGCGGGCCCGCACCAGGGCGGCCACGCCGGCGACGTATGGGGCGGCGTAGCTCGTGCCCTCCAGGTCCTGACGGTACGCGGCCCCGGGCCAGGTGCTCGTGAGGTCCTTGCCCGGGGCGAGGACCGAGACGGGCGTGGTGGCGTTGGAGAAGTCGGTGCGCTTGCCGTCCGGCCCGGCCGATCCGACGGAGAGGACTCCCGGGTAGGCGGCCGGGTAGGCGGGGGCCGGGGTGCCGTCGCCCTTTCGTATGTTGCCGGCGGCGGCCACGATGACGACGTCCTGGGCCAGCGCGTAGTCGACGGCGTTCTTCAGGTCGGGCTGGTCGCTCGTCTGGATGGAGATGTTGAGGACCTTGGCTCCGAGGTCGGCCGCCCGCTTGATCCCTTCGGCGAGCAGCGCTACATCCCCACTTTCGGTATTTGTCTGCTTTATGGAGATAAGTCGTGCTTTGGGGGCTACGCCGGCGAAGGGGATCTCCTTCATGTCCGCGCCCGCGATGATCCCGGCCACGGCGGTGCCGTGCCCGACGCAGTCGAGAGGGCCGGTCCCGGTCAGGTCGACCGACTTGGCGACCCTCACCTGGGGGTGACGGGTGTCCACCCCGCTGTCGACCAGTGCCACGGTCACGCCTTCGCCCTGCGTGAGGGGCCACACGCCGGTGAAGGCGAGCCGCCGCTGCCCCCACGACTCGCCGACCTGGGTGCCGCCGCGCGGGGGCGCGCAGGGCTCGGGTACGCGTGGAGTGGCCGCGGCGGCCGTGCCCGGTACGGCCACCAGCGCCAGCGCCATCGCGCCGGCCACCATCCCCCGACCGACCATGCGTCAGTTCCACCTCTCGCGATGACCTGGGCATCGGAGCCGCCGCCCGTATACGACGGGGAAGCCTAGCCAATACTGGTTAGCGAATCGTAGCGATATGTCGGATAAAGGATGCTTTGGCGGGATGATCACTGTACGCGGTAGCAACATATCTCCGCGTATCCATTGATAGTGGGCGGGAATGCCACGGCATCCCACGACCGTCACCGATCACGGAGAACCATCACAACACCTCATGAGATTGCGCCTTTTGTCGATCGGGAACAAAACCCGCAGGTGGGAGCCGGGGATTCCCGCCCAGCGGGAAATTCGGGGGGCACGATGCGTATCACCTGGGTGGTCCTTTCCTGCGTGCTGCTCGCCGGGGCGACGGGGTGTGGCCTGGGAGGACATGCTTTCGGCGAGCCGGATGGCAAGGAAGGGCTGGCGCGGGCGAGCAGGGCTCTGGCGGAGGTCGACGACCCGTCGGTGGACTTCTCCGAGCAGGCCGAGGCCGCGTGGCAGCCACCGTTCCGCCCGGCGAACGAGCAGTGCGGCAGGCTTTTCGACCTCGCCGAGGGCAAGGCGGCTCCCGCGTCCGCCCCGGCGAAGGCCGCCTCGTTCCGGGGCTCCCGGCTGGGCGAGACGGCCGGGGTCGTGCTCTCCGCCTACGGGCGCGCCGAAGCCCGGCAGGCACTCAGCGACGTGGCCGGCCTGATGCGCGAGTGCTCGGTGGCCTCGGCGAAGACGGCCGGCGGCGGCGACCGCCTGGTCGGATCAGCGCTGCCCGTGGGGCGGATCGGGGACGGGGTCGAGGCACGGCGGTTCAAGGGCAGGGCCGGCGGCTATCCGTACGACATGCACCTGGTCGTGGTGCGCTCGGGTGACATGCTGATCTCGCTCGTGCACACCGGCCTGGCCCGGCTGGACCCCGAGCGCACCGAGAGACTGGCCACCGTCCTCACCGCCAAGGTGCGGGAGTCGGCCGAGTAACCTGTGCCCGTGACTGAGACGACCCTCGATCCAGAGGACAGCAAGATCATCACTCTGGCCCGTGCCGCCCGCGCCCGTAACGGGACCGCGGAGGGCGCCGCCGTGCGGGACGAGACCGGGCGCACCTACACCGCGACCAGCGTCGATCTGCCCTCGCTCAAGCTCTCCGCCGTGCAGGTCGCGGTCGCCATGGCCGTGTCCAGCGGGGCCGTTTCGCTGGAGGCCGCCGCGCTCGTCAGCGAGGCCCAGGAGCCCGGCGACCCCGACATCGCGGTCGTCCAGGATCTGGGCAACGCGGTCATCTTCCTGGCCGGTCCGGACGGCACCGTGAAGGGGCGGTACATCTGATCGGCGACAATGGGTGACGTGAGTTCCTCAGCCGCTGAGTTCCGTGCCGGATTCGCCTGCTTCGTCGGCAGGCCCAACGTCGGCAAGTCGACGTTGATGAACGCGCTGGTCGGCGCCAAGGTGGCGATCACCTCGTCCAAGCCCCAGACGACCCGCCGAGCCATCCGCGGCATCGTCAACAGGCCCGATTCCCAGCTCGTCATCGTCGACACGCCCGGCCTGCACCGCCCGCGCACCCTGCTCGGCGAGCGCCTCGACAGCCTGGTGCTGTCCACCCTGACCGAGGTCGACGTGATCGGCTTCTGCGTGCCGGCCAACGAGCCGATCGGCAAGGGCGACCGTTTCATCGCCGAGAAGCTCGCGGCGGTCAAGAAGACGCCGGTGGTCGCCGTGGTCACCAAGTGCGACCTCGCCACCCACGAGCAGATCGCCGCCCAGCTTCTGGCGGTGTCGCGGCTCGCCGACTTCGCGGCGATCATCCCCGTCTCGGCGGAGTCGGGGGACCGGCTCGACGTCCTCGGTGACCAGTTGATCGAGCGCCTGCCCGAGTCCCCGCCGCTGTATGTGGGGGGAGAGCTCACCGACGAGCCCGAGCAGGTCCTGGTCGGCGAGCTGATCCGCGAGGCGGCTCTGGAGGGCGTCCGTGACGAGCTTCCGCACTCCATCGCCGTGGTGGTCGAGGAGATGACGCCCAGGGAGGGCCGTGACGACCTCCTCGACGTGTACGCCCATATGTTCGTCGAGCGTCCCTCCCAGAAGGCCATCGTGATCGGGCCGAAGGGCGCGCGGCTCAAGGACGTCGGCAGCCGTGCCCGCAAGCAGATCGAGGCCCTGCTCGGCACCCACGTCTATCTCGACCTGCGCATCAAGGTCGCCAAGGACTGGCAGCGCGACCCCAAGCAGCTCCGCCGCCTCGGCTTCTACGACTGATCCCGGCGAAGGTCGGGGCGAGGGCCGCACGGCGGGTCCCGCTACCGCCTGACCAGGGACTCTCCCCATGTCAGGCGCTCGCGCAGGGCCACCGCGTCGGGGGCGAGCGCGGAGACCAGCGTGCCCGGTCCCGCCAGGGGCAGCACGGCGCATCCGTCGGCCAGAACCGGCTCTGCCGGAACCCGCTCTGCCGGAACCCGCTCTGCCGAAGCCGGCTCCGCCGTCGAAGGGCCGGCGATCAGGACGCTGCCGACGCACCGGGCGTCGCCGTACACCGCGGGGCTGCCGTCCACGGCGGGGTCGCCCACGACGAACTCCTGCCGGAGCAGGGGCCGGCCACCGAGAGTCGCGTCGAAGCGCGAATGGCAGGTGCCGGGCCGCTCGCCGTGCCGGCCGAAGACGATCTCCTCCCGCCAGGACACCGACGCCCCCTCCTCCAGCGTCAGCCGCACGATCATGCGGTGGGCACAGCCGGCCGCGAGCACGGTCGGCTCGGGCGCGTAGCGCAGCGTGGCGCCCGCTCCCACCCACGCCTCCACCACCGTCACCGACTCGCCGGGCCCCGGCAGTACGAGCGTGCTCGCGACCGAGGCGATCTCCAGCGAGGTGCCCGGGGCCACGTCGACCCGGAGCCGGAGACGGTCGCCGCCGAGCGGGCCCGCCGCCGTGGACACCAGATGGACCGTGGTCGGCCCGGTCTGGCGCAGGGTCAGCGGCGGGTCCGAACGGAGCGCGCCCAGCACCATGCGCCCGCCCACACGCTCGGTGGCGATCGCCGCGCGCGCGTCCAGCGACCTTCTGCCCGTGGCCTGGCGCACCGGTGCCGGCTCAGGCGCCTGCGGTGGGGATGGCAGGGCCGTGCGGATGCTCCCGCGCGTGGGCCCAGGCTTCGACCACCCCGTGCACCCACTCGGCGACGGCGTACACCTCCGGCACTTCCCTGATCGAGGTGAACAGGACCGGCTTGCCGTCGCGTACGGCCGCCGCGTCCCTGGACATCACGGTCAGGTCGGCACCCACATGCTGCGCCAGGTCGGTCTTGTTGATGACCAGCAGGTCGGCGGTGGTGACGCCCGGGCCGCCCTTCCTCGGCACCTTGTCGCCGCCGGACACGTCCAGCACGAAGATCTGGTGGTCGGCGAGACCCCTGCTGAAGGTGGCGGTCAGGTTGTCCCCGCCGCTCTCGACGATCACCAGGTCCAGCGGTCCGAAGCGTTCCTCAAGGCCCTCGACGGCGTCGAGGTTGGCCGCGATGTCGTCGCGGATGGCGGTGTGCGGGCAGCAGCCGGTCTGCACGGGGACGATGCGCTCGGGATCGAGCACTCCGGCCCTGCGCAGGAAGTCGGCGTCCTCGGTCGTGTAGATGTCGTTGGTCACCACGCCCAGGCGGAGGATCGGGCCCAGCGTGCGGCACAGCGCGGCGACGAGTGCGGTCTTGCCGCTTCCCACCGGGCCGCCGACGCCGAGGCGCAGCGCCCTCCCGTGTGGATCGGCAGAGTCGTGACGGTCGTCGTGGTTAGCTGACAAAGAGCCGTACCTCCGTGCGTAGGTGATGTTCAGCCAGCAGATCGAGTGCGGGAGCGGCGTGCGCGGGAAGGTCTTCCCACGCGGTGCGGGCGTGCGCCGTGCGCGCCACGCCTTCCAGATCGGGCACGAGGCCGGCGAGCACGCGATGCACGACGACAGGGTCGAGCCCAAGCAGCCGGACGGCCGCGGTGGCCGGCCCGGTGATCGAGGTGTACGCGGTCGCGAGGGCCGCGTCGTGGGGCGTGCACCCTGCCGCGGCGGCCACCGCGCCCAGGGCGATCGGATGGTGCGGGCCTTCGGGTACGGCTCGCGCCGCCAGGTCCAGGGTCGCGGACGGCCAGATGCGGCGGGCGCTCCTGAGCAGGAGCCTGCCCTGCGTGCGGCTCGCGCTCCGCTGCGCCGGGGAGGCCGTACGGGCGTCGGCCTCCGTGTCCAGCCCCCGCCAGGCCCCCTCCACGACCTCGCTCCCGCCGCCCAGCCGGCAGGCGGCGGCGGCGAGGGCGGCGGCGACCAGGCCGGCCGTGGCGAGCCGGCCACGGAGGAACCGCGCCAGGTCCTCCGGGCCGGTGATCGCCCCGATCCGTACCGCCTCCTCCGCGCCCCCGGAGTGGCCGTGGCCACCCGCGGGAAGCCGGGAGTCGGCGAGTAGCAGCAGCGCCGCGTTCATGTCAGAACAGGAAGTAGCGCTGGGCCATGGGAAGCTCCTCGGCAGGGGACGGCTCGATCGGCTCGCCTTCCACGCGGACCGCGAACGTGTCGGGGTCCACCTCGATGGCCGGGAGCGCGTCGTTGAGCGGCATCGACTCCTTTCCCCGCCGTCGTACGTCGGAGACCGGGACCAGCGGCCGGTTCACGCGCAGCCGGTCGGCCAGGCCGTCGTCGATGGCGAGCGGGGCGACGAAGTGCAGGGAGGTGGCCGCCGCGGTCACGGGCACCGCGCCGAACATCGGGCGGGGCATCAGCGGCTGCGGCGTCGGGATGGAGGCGTTGGCATCGCCCATCTGGGCGTAGGCGATGACACCGCCCTTCACCACGAGCTGCGGCTTGACGCCGAAGAACGCCGGTTCCCACAGCACGAGGTCGGCCAGCTTGCCGACCTCCACCGAGCCGACGTGGGCGTCCAGCCCGTGGGCGACGGCCGGACAGATCGTATATTTCGCGACGTAGCGTTGAGCGCGGAGATTGTCCGCGCGGCCATCTCCCGGCAGGGCGCCCCTGCGCCTCTTCATCACATGGGCGGTCTGCCAGGTCCTGATGATGGTCTCGCCGACCCGGCCCATCGCCTGGGAGTCGGACCCGATCATCGAGATCGCGCCGATGTCGTGCAGCACGTCCTCGGCGGCCATCGTGGCCGGGCGGATCCGCGACTCGGCGAAGGCCAGGTCCTCCGGCACCGCGGGGTTCAGGTGATGGCAGACCATCAGCATGTCGAGGTGCTCGTCCAGGGTGTTCACCGTGTGCGGGCGTGTGGGGTTCGTCGAGGACGGCAGCACGTTGGCGTAGGACGCGACGCGGATGATGTCGGGCGCGTGCCCGCCTCCCGCGCCCTCGGTGTGGTAGGCGTGGATCATCCGGTCGCCGATCGCCTGGAGTGTCGACTCGACGAATCCCGCCTCGTTGAGCGTGTCGGTGTGGATGGCGACCTGCACGCCCGTGGCGTCCGCGACACGCAGGCACGCGTCGATGGCGGCGGGTGTCGTCCCCCAGTCCTCGTGGAGCTTGAAGCCCGAGGCCCCCGCCCGCAACTGTTCCGTCAGCCCTTCGGCGCTCACGGTGTTGCCCTTGCCTAGCAGCGCGACGTTGACGGGCATGCCGTCCATCGACTCCAGCATCCGCGCGAGGTACCACGTGCCGGTGACGGTGGTCGCCTTGGTGCCCTCGGCCGGTCCGGTGCCGCCGCCGATGATCGTGGTCACGCCCGCGGCGAGGGCCTCGTCCACGATCTGCGGGCAGATCAGGTGGACGTGCGAGTCGATCGCCCCCGCCGTGAGGATCTTGCCGTTGCCCGCCAGGATCTCGGTGGACGGGCCGATCACCAGATCGGGGTGGACGCCGTCCATCGTGTCGGGATTGCCGGCCTTGCCGATCGCGGAGATGCGGCCGTCCCTGACCCCGATGTCGGCCTTGACCACTCCCCAGTGGTCGAGGATCACCGCACCGGTGATCACCAGGTCGGGCGCGCCCTCGGCGCGCGTCGTCCTGGCCTGGCCCATGGACTCGCGGATCACCTTGCCGCCGCCGAAGACGACCTCGTCGCCCGCGCCCTGCGGCCCCATGCTGAGATCGTCCGACACCTCGATGAACAGGTCGGTGTCCGCCAGCCGGATCCTGTCGCCGGTCGTCGGGCCGTACAACATGGCATACCGGGAACGGCCGATCGTCGGCTCAGTCATGCGAACCCCCGTCAGGTGCACGTGTGTCCAGCGGCCCGGCCCATTCGGAGCGGAGGCCGGGCACGATGCGGCGCCCGGCGATCGGCACCAGCGCCACGTCGCGCTCGATGCCGGGCTCGAACCTGACGGCCGTCCCGGCCGGTACGTCGAGCCGCCTGCCCCACGCGGCGTCCCTGTCGAAGGCCAGGCCCGGATTGGCGGCGGCGAAGTGGTAGTGCGACCCCACCTGGATCGGCCGGTCGGCGGTGTTGACCACGCGCAGGGTCACGCGTTCGCGGCCGGGGTTCAACGGGATGGCCGCCTCGCCGTACACGATCTCACCGGGGGTCACCGCGGCGGGCCGACCCGTCGGACCCGGGGTCGCGGGGCCCGCCGTCACTGGATCGGCCGGTGGACGGTGACGAGCTTGGTGCCGTCAGGGAACGTCGCCTCGATCTGCACCGATTCGAGCATCTCGGGGATCCCCTCCATCACGTCCTCGCGGCGGAGCACCTTGCGCCCGGCCTCCATCAACTCGGCGACGGTCCGGCCGTCCCTCGCGCCCTCCATGAGGAAGGACGCGATGATCGCCGTGGCCTCCGGGTGGTTCAGGCGCAGTCCCCTGGCCTGACGGTCCCTGGCGACGCCCGCCGCCACGTGTATGAGCAGGCGTTCCTGTTCGTGTGGGGTGAGCCGCATGGCCGGACACTAGGCAACGACCGTTTCGGAGACGTGACGCCGGCATTTCCACCGTGTGTCGGCTGTTCGCGACCCGGCATATTTCGTCTTCCCGCCTCGCGGGCGCTATTCACGGCGGCGCCTGCGCGGTGGTGAAGCGCGCCGCCCGGCATTAGAGCCGTACCCGTTGAACACCTTATTCGGTCATGCCGCCGGGGCCGATCGTGTTGTTGCGGTGCGGAGCCGGTAAACGGCAATTAACAACCGCGACTTCGGCGGGAAACCTGGCTCGATCACCTTGGCGGCAGATGGGTCGGTGCGGGGGCCGTATCGGCAAGGAGGAGTAATTGCGGAATTCAGCTTGGCGTTTCGGAGCCGTGGTCACGGTTCTGGCAACCGGGCTCGCCGCCTGTGGTGGTCAGTCTTCGACGAGTTCGGGCGGTACGACCGCGGCGGGTGGCGACACCGGCATCAAGGTCGGAATCCTGCACTCCCTGAGCGGGACGATGGCGATCAGCGAGGTCACCGTCCGCGACGCCGAACTGCTCGCCGTGGAGGAGATCAACGCCTCCGGCGGCGTGCTGGGCAAGAAACTGGTCCCTGTGGTCGAGGACGGCGCGTCGGACTGGCCGACCTTCGCCGAGAAGGCCACCAAGCTGATCGCGCAGGACAAGGTCGCCACCGTGTTCGGCGGCTGGACCTCCGCGAGTCGCAAGGCCATGCTGCCGGTCTTCGAGAAGCGCAAGGGCCTGCTCTGGTACCCGGTCCAGTACGAGGGCCTGGAAAGCTCGCCGAACATCTTCTACACCGGCGCCACCACGAACCAGCAGATCGTCCCCGGCCTCGACTACCTCAAGGAAAAGGGCAAGAAGAGAATCTTCCTCGTCGGCAGCGACTACGTGTTCCCGCGTACGGCCAACAAAATCATCAAGGCGTACGCGGTGGCGAACGGAATGGAGGTCCTGGGCGAGGAATACACGCCACTGGGCCACACCGAATACAGCACGCTGGTGAACAAGGTGGTCCAGGCGAAACCGGACGCGGTCTTCAACACGCTCAACGGTGACAGCAATGTGGCGTTCTTCAAGCAACTCAAGAGCGCCGGGGTCTCCGCCGAGCAGATGCCCGTCATGTCGGTGAGCGTCGCCGAGGAGGAGGTCAAGGGAATCGGCGTCGACAACATCGCCGGCCACCTCGTGGCGTGGAACTACTACCAGACCACCGACAACCCGGCGAACAAGAAGTTCGTCGACGCGTTCAAGGCCGAGTACGGCGCCGACCGGGTCACCTCCGATCCGATGGAAGCAGGCTACAACGCCGTCTACCTGTGGGCCGAGGCGGTCAAGAAGGCCGGTACGGCCGATGTCGAGGCCGTGAAGAAGGCCGCCGGAGGCATCTCCCTTGAGCGGCCCGAGGGCACGGTGACGATCGACGGCGAGAACCAGCACATGTTCAAGACCGCCAGGATCGGCGTCATCGAACCGGACGGCCAGATCAAGGAGGTCTGGAACTCCGGAAAGCCGATCAAGCCCGACCCCTACCTGAAGACCTACCCCTGGGCCGGCGGCCTCACCTAGCGGCGAGGGGCCCACGCGAACGTGGCCGGGTCGAGGGGGAGTCTCCACCCGGCCACCCGACCGGTACGGAACGCGGGCGGCGACCCGACCGCGGAGATGACCGCGGCGCGGTGACGCGGCGCGGCCCGCGTTCCGTAACCGGCGACACACCTGGGCAAGGGCAGGTTCGAGCACGAGGAGAGCCCCATCAGCGACAGCGAGACGGCCGCTCGGCGGCAGGCGGAAACGGCGCGCGACCCACGGGAGGTGAGGCCACGATGGAGGCCATAGTCAACCAGCTTCCCATCGGCCTCTCGATCGGGGCCGTGCTGCTTCTCATCGCGCTCGGCCTGACCTTCACGTTCGGCCAAATGGGCGTGATCAACATGGCGCACGGCGAATTCATCATGGCAGGCGCCTACACCGCTTATCTGCTCCAGGACTGGGCGGGACGCCAGGCGGTGCTCGTCGCGCTGCCGGTGGCGTTCGCCGTGGCGGGGCTGATGGGCCTGGTGCTGGAGCGGACGGCGATCCGGCACTTCTACGGCCGTCCCCTGGACACGTTGCTGCTCACCTGGGGCGTCAGCCTGGTGCTCCAGCAGCTTGCCAGGGACCTGTTCGGCGCGCCGAACGTCCAGGTGCAGGCGCCGGCGTGGTTGCAGGGCGGTTTGGGCATCCTGCCGTACAACCGGCTGTTCATCTTCGCCCTGGCAGTGGGCAGCGTCGTGGCGATCTGGGCGTACATGAGCCGCACCTCGCATGGGCGCCGCATGCAGGCCGTCATGCAGAACCGGCAGCTCGCCGCCGTCAGTGGCATCAACACCGGCCGGGTGGACCAGCGCACGTTCTTCATCGGCTCCGGCCTCGCCGGGATCGCCGGGGTGGCGCTCACGCTGATCGGCCCGGTGGGCCCGGCCCTCGGCACCTACTACATCGTCGACGCCTTCCTCGTCGTGGTCGCCGGCGGCCTCGGGCAGCTGCGCGGCGCGGTGATCGCGGCGATCGCGCTCGGGCTGCTCAACTCCTACGCGGAGTTCTGGACCAACGCCAGCCTCGCCAAGGTGATCGTGTTCGTGGCGATCATCGCGTTCCTCCAGGTCCGGCCACAGGGCCTGTTCGTGCTCAGATCGAGGGCGCTCACATGACCACAACCGTGCGCGACGTCGTACAGCTCGCGCCGCCCGGCCCGCGCCGGTCGTGGCGCGACCGGCTCCGCGGCCCCGCCGTGTTCGTCCTGATAGCCGTGCTCGCCCTGGTGGTCGCGCCGCTGGTGCTGGAGCCGTTCCGCCTCGGGCTCCTGGCCAAGTACCTCTGCTTCGGCATCGTCGCGCTCGGCATCGGGCTGGCGTGGGGCCAGGGAGGCATGCTGACGCTCGGCCAGGGCGTGTTCTTCGGGCTCGGCGGCTACGCGATGGGCATGTACCTCAAGCTCCACGACGCGGGCGGCGACCTGCCGGACTTCATGGTGTGGAGCGGCGTGGAGCGGCTACCCGCGCTGTGGACCCCGTTCGGCAACCCGCTCTTCGCCATCGCCTTCGCCGTCATCGGCCCGGTGGTCCTGGCGGTGCTGCTCGGATCGCTGGTCTTCCGGCAACGCGTGCGCGGCGCCTACTTCGCGATCCTGACGCAGGCTCTCGCCGCAGCGGTGGTGATCCTCCTGGTCGGACAGCAGGGGCTGACCGGCGGGACCAACGGCCTGACCAACTTCTTCGACCTCTTCGGGCAGGACCTGGCCGCCGACGGCACACAGCGCGGGCTGTACATCGTGGTGGCCGCCGTCCTCGGCCTGCTCTACCTGGTGGCCTGGCAGCTCGTACGGAGCCGGTTCGGCCGGCTGCTGGTCGCGATCAGGGACGGCGAGGACCGGGTGCGCTTCCTCGGCTACAACCCCGCGACCGTCAAGACCGTCACCTTCGCCGTCTCGGCGGGCATGGCCGGGCTCGCGGGAGCGCTGTTCGTACCGGTCGTCGGCATCATCTCGCCCGCGCTGCTCGGCGTGGTCCCCTCGCTGGAGCTGGTCGTCGCCGTGGCCGTCGGCGGGCGGTTCTCGCTGGCGGGAGCCGTGCTCGGGGCCGTGCTCATGGGGTACGCCAAGACCTTTTTCAGCGAGGAGTTCGCCGACGGCTGGCTCTACCTGCAAGGAGCGCTGTTCATCCTGGTCATGACGCTGGCGCCCAAGGGGATCTTCGGCCTGGCCGCGACCGTCCGCGGCCTTCTCCCCTCCAGGAGGGAACGGACATGAGCGGCGCCCTGCTGGAGGTACGTGACCTGTCGGTCGTCTTCGACGGGTTCCGTGCGATCGACGGTGTCGACTTCACGGTCGAGTCCGGGGAGCTGCGCTTCCTCATCGGACCCAACGGCGCGGGCAAGACCACTCTGATCGATGTGATCACCGGGCTGACCCGGCCGGCCGGGGGTTCGGCGCGGTTCGAGGGCCGCGATCTGGTCGGGCGCAAGGAGCACGAGATCGTCCGCATGGGCGTGGGCCGCACGTTCCAGACCTCGGTGGTGTTCGAGCAGCTCACCGTCGTGGAGAACCTCGACCTTGCCGCCTGCTTCCGCCGCCCGCTGTGGTCGCTGGCACGGCGGCGGCGCGGGGTGTCCGACGCGGTCGCGGCCGCGATGGCCACCACCGGGCTGGACGCGCTCGCCGAGCGGCCCGCCGGGGTGCTGTCCCACGGCCAGCGGCAGTGGCTGGAGATCGGCATGCTCATCGCCCAGCGCCCGCGGCTGCTGCTGCTCGACGAGCCGGTGGCCGGGATGTCGGGGGAGGAGCGGTCGCGTACGGGCGAACTGCTCACCCAGATCGCCAAGGACCACACCGTGATCGTGATCGAGCACGACATGGACTTCCTGCGGCGGTACGCCTCCCAGGTGACCGTGCTGCACGAGGGGAAGGTGCTCGTGGAGGGCTCCGTGGACCAGGTCAGGTCGGACCCCCGGGTCCAGGAGGTCTACCTCGGCCGCGCCGAGGAGAGAAGCGGTGTGGCCGCGGGTCCCACCGCCGGTACGGCCGTCGGATCGGCCGCTGGTCCGGTCGCCGGATCGGCCGCTGGTTCGGCCGTAGGAGAGGGGAAGTGATGCTGTCGGTTCAGGGTCTCGAGGCCGGGTACGGCAGGGCACGCGTGCTGTTCGGCGTGTCGTTCGATGTGGAGCCGGGCCGCCTGGTCTGCGTCATGGGGCGCAACGGCGTGGGGAAGACCACGCTGCTCAACACCGTCATGGGCGTGCTGCCCGCCACGGCCGGCACCGTCAGCTTCGAGGGCACGGACGTGACCAGGCTGCGGCCCCACGAGCGGGTACGGCTCGGCCTCGGCTACGTCCCTCAGGGACATGAGACGTTTCCGCAGCTCAGCGTGATGGGGAACCTCCTGGTCACGTTGGAGGCCTCCCCGCACAAGGACATGGCCGCCATCGAGGAGGCCCTCACGATCTTTCCCCGGCTGAAGCCGCTTCTGAAGAAGCGGGCGGGCTTCCTGTCCGGCGGCCAGCAGCAGCAACTGGCCATGGCCAGGGCCCTGGTCACCCGGCCGAAGCTGCTGATCCTGGACGAGCCCACCGAGGGGATCCAGCCGTCGATCATCCTGGAGATCGAGGAGGCCATCGAGCGGTTGCACGCCTCCGGGCTCGCCGTGCTCCTGGTCGAGCAGTACCTCGATCTCGCGCTGCGGCTCGCCGACCGCTTCATCATCCTCGACGCCGGTCAGGTCGTGCACGCGGGCACCGCCGAGGAGCTTCGCGGGGAGGAGGTGCACCGCCTCCTGGCGGTCTGATCAATCCCGTGCCCTGGTCGCCTCTCCCCGCCCCAGCGTCAGGTGGGAGTAGTGGTAGTCGAACGCCGGCCGCTCGGAGCGGATCGGCGGGATGTAGGTGAAGTTGTGCCGGGGAGGCGGGCACGAGGTCGCCCACTCCAGCGAGTTGCCGAAGCCCCACGGATCCTCGACGGTCACCTTGGGGGCGTACTTCCAGGTGTGCCAGATGTTGTACAGGAACGGCAGCGTCGAGGCGCCGAGGATGAACGCGCCGATGGAGGAGATCAGGTTGCCCTCGGTGAAGCCCTCCGTCGCCGTGTAGTCGGCGTAGCGGCGCGGCAGGCCCTGCACGCCGAGCCAGTGCTGGACCAGGAAGGTGGTGTGGAAGCCGATGAACAGCGTCCAGAAGTGCCACTTGCCGAGCGTGTCGTTGAGCATCTTGCCGGTGAACTTCGGCCACCAGAAGTAGAAGCCGGAGAACATCGCGAACACCACCGTGCCGAAGAGCACGTAGTGGAAGTGGGCGACCACGAAGTAGGTGTCGCTCACGTGGAAGTCCAGCGGCGGCGAGCCGAGGATGACGCCGGTGAGCCCGCCGAACAGGAACGTGACCAGGAACCCGACCGCGAACAGCATCGGCGTCGGGAAGGTGAGATGACCGCGCCACATCGTGCCGACCCAGTTGAAGAACTTGACCCCGGTCGGCACGGCGATCAGGAAGGTCATGAACGAGAAGAACGGCAGCAGCACCCGTCCGGTGACGAACATGTGGTGCCCCCACACCGCCGCCGACAGGCCCGCGATGGAGATGGTCGCGCCGACCAGCCCGATGTAGCCGAAGAGCGGCTTGCGGCTGAAGACCGGGAGCACCTCGGTGATGATGCCGAAGAACGGCAGGGCGACGATGTACACCTCGGGGTGCCCGAAGAACCAGAACAGGTGCTGCCACAGCAGTGCCCCTCCGGTGGCCGAGTCGTAGATGTGGGCGTTCAGCCTGCGGTCGGCCTCCAGCGCCAGCAGCGCGGCGGCGAGCACGGGGAAGGCCAGCAGCACCAGCACGCTGGTGAGCAGCGTGTTCCAGGTGAAGATCGGCATGCGGAACATGGTCATGCCCGGCGCGCGCATGCAGATGATCGTGGTGATGAAGTTCACCGCGCCCAGGATCGTGCCCAGGCCGGACATGACCAGCCCCATGATCCACAGGTCCTTGCCGATCCCCGGCGAGTAGGTCTGGTCGGACAGCGGGGTGTAGGCGGTCCAGCCGAAGTCCGCCGGGCCGTCGGCGGTGACGTATCCCGTGACCACGATGAGGCCGCCGAACAGGAACAGCCAGTAGCTGAACATGTTGAGCCTGGGGAACGCCACGTCGGGCGAGCCGATCTGCAGCGGCATGATGGCGTTGGCGAACCCGGCGAACAGCGGCGTGGCGAACAGCAGCAGCATCAGCGCGCCGTGCATCGTGAACGCCTCGTTGTACTGCTTCTGGGTGACGTACTGGAGGCCGGGCTGGGCGAGCTCCGCCCGGATGAGCATGGCCAACGCGCCCGCCAGCAGGAAGAACAGGAAGGAGGTGACGAGGTAGAGGTTGCCGATCACCTTGTGGTCGGTGGTGGTCGCCCACTTGATGAGGACCCGCCCCTGGCGGAAGGGCATGGGCTCACGGGTTCCGGGCTCCTGGATGGCGATCACCTGATCACCCCGGCGCCGGCGGTCTGTGGGGTGTCGCGGACGTTCGTCATCGCTCGCATGCCACACCCCCCGCATCGTGTTACTTCAGGTCGTAGTCCGATTACAACTCGCGAGGGACCCCTGGTGGCGAAACACGGAGCAAAGAGACAAACAGCGGCGGCCAGGCTTTCTTGACGAAAACCTGGCCGAGGTCGTGAGCCGGACCCGCCGATCGAGGCGAGGCGAGGCCGGCGTAGGCGATCGGGAGCACCGCGGAGGGCGCCGCGTGCGGCGTGGGATGCCGCCGGCCGTTACTGCTGGTAGCCGTCGACCTCGTCGACGGGGCGCGGCGTCGAGAAGTCGGGGTCCTCGCCGAACTCCCTGCGTGCCTTACGCTGCCGGAGCAGGTCCCAGCACTGGTCCAGCTCCGCCTCCAGCTCCCGGACCCGCACCTTCTCGTCGTCGCTGGACACCTCTCCGGTGCCGACCCGCTCCCGGAGCTCATGCTCCTCGGTGATGAGGTTCTTGATCTTCGCGAGGATCTCGCCGTCTTGCATGTCGATGCCTCCCCATGTCCATACGGGAGCTTACGGTGTAGGGGTGCCGGGATCGGTGGCACCCTCACCCCTGGTTCCGCGATCGCGTTCCGGCGACTACGAGTCGTCTGCTACCGTCTGGGTATGCTGCGCGGGCTGCTTCTTAGCTGCCGCGGCGAGGGCCTGTAAGAGGCCGGCTCCCTCGTCGCGGAGCGAGCCATGCGCGTCGGCCGCTTGAGGGTAAAACCCGGTGGCGACCTCACTCTGATAAGTCAGACCAGTTCAGGCATGCCTTTCTGAGCGTGCGCCGCCCCGGTTCCGACACGACCAGGAGCACGCAATGTATCCCCAGCAGCAGCCCAGCCCCATGCCGTTCCAGCGCTACGAGGCCTTCGCGCCCGTACGCCTGGCCG
Source organism: Sphaerisporangium flaviroseum (assembly GCF_039537005.1). NCBI lineage: Bacteria > Bacillati > Actinomycetota > Actinomycetes > Streptosporangiales > Streptosporangiaceae > Sphaerisporangium > Sphaerisporangium flaviroseum. The sequence goes on from NZ_BAAAZR010000008.1 coordinate 335,623, forward strand.
ATCGCACCTGGCCCGACAAGATCATCGACAGGGCCCCCCAATGGTGCGCGGTCGACCTGCGCGACGGCAATCAGGCGCTGATCGACCCGATGGACGCCCACCGCAAGCTCAACATGTTCGAGCTGCTGGTGCGGATGGGATTCAAGGAGATCGAGGTCGGCTTCCCCGCGGCTTCCCAGACCGACTTCGACTTCGTCCGGAAGATCATCGAAGAAGACCGCATCCCCGGCGATGTGGTGATCCAGGTCCTGACCCAGGCGCGGCCCGAGCTGATCGAGCGCACCTTCGAGTCCGTGCGCGGCGCCAAGCAGGCCATCGTCCACCTGTACAACTCCACCTCCACCCTGCAGCGCCGCGTGGTGTTCGGTCAGGACAAGGACGGCATCACGTCGATCGCCGTCGAGGGCGCGAAGCTGTGCAAGAAGCTCGCCGCCCAGATGGGCGACACCGAGATCTTCTTCCAGTACTCCCCGGAGTCGTTCACCGGCACCGAGCTGGAATACGCCGTCGAGGTCTGCGACGCCGTCAACGACGTGTGGCAGCCCACCCCCGACCGCAAGGTCATCATCAACCTGCCCGCCACCGTCGAGATGGCCACGCCGAACGTCTACGCCGACCAGATCGAGTGGATGCACCGCAACCTGGCCTACCGCGACTCGATCGTGCTGTCCCTGCACCCCCACAACGACCGCGGCACGGCCGTCGCCGCCGCCGAGCTGGGCTACCAGGCCGGGGCCGACCGCATCGAGGGCTGCCTGTTCGGCAACGGTGAGCGCACCGGCAACGTCTGCCTGGTGACGCTGGGCATGAACCTCTTCTCCCAGGGCGTCGACCCGCAGATCGACTTCAGCGACATCGACGAGATCCGCCGCGTCGTCGAATACTGCAACCAGCTGCCCGTACACCCCCGCCACCCCTATGGCGGCGAGCTGGTCTACACCGCCTTCTCCGGCTCCCACCAGGACGCCATCAAGAAGGGCCTGGAGGCCCTGGAGCGTGACGCGGCGACGGCCGGGGTGCCGGTCGACGAGTTCGCCTGGGCCGTGCCCTACCTGCCGATCGACCCCAAGGACGTGGGCCGCACCTACGAGGCCGTCATCCGCGTCAACAGCCAGTCGGGTAAGGGCGGCGTGGCGTACATCATGAAGGCCGAGCACGGCTTCGACCTGCCGCGCCGGCTGCAGATCGAGTTCTCGGGGGTCATCCAGGCCCGGACCGACGCCGGGGGCGGCGAGGTCACCGCCGCCGAGATGTGGGAGGTCTTCAGCGACGAGTTCCTTCCGAACCCGGTGAAGCCCTGGGGCCGGTTCGGCCTGCTCGCCCACCGCAACGTCTCGCAGGTCGACGAGAAGGACGCCATCAGCGCCGACATCCGCGTCGACGGCCAGATCCGCGAGATCGAGGGCGTGGGCAACGGCCCGATCTCGGCGTTCGTCGACGCGCTCAGCAGCGTCGGGGTGGACGTTCGGGTACTCGACTACACCGAGCACGCCATGAGCGCGGGCACCGACGCCCGGGCGGCGGCCTACGTCGAGTGCCAGGTCGGCGACCGGGTGCTGTGGGGCGTGGGCGTCGACGCCAACACCGTGACCGCCTCCCTCAAGGCCATCCTGTCGGCCGTCAACCGCGCCGCCCGCTCCTGACCCCTCCGCCGTTGGGGACGGCGGCCCCCACCACGTCCCCAACGGCGACCCCCCCGTGCTGCCCTCCGCCGTACCGAAGTGTCAGTCAGCCGAGCGACACCTGCGTCAGCGACCGAGCGACCAACCTGTCAGCAATCTTGCGACCGATGTGTCAGCAAGCTACCGACTAATGTGTCACCGAGTGGGCGTCCAACGGTTCTGCCGAGCCGGAGATATGCCATGCTGAGCTGGTGGTAAGCCCAGGTTCGACTCCTCTCGGCAAGGTCTACTCGCGACGTGCGGGGGCGATCGTCGCCGATGCCTTGACCGACACCCGTGTCGTGCTCGTCAATGGCGCTCGCCAGTGTGGCAAGAGCACCCTCGTCCGGCTTCTGGCCAAAGATCGTGCGGCGGAGTGGCGTAACCTCGACACGCCTGTGGTCCGGCAGGCCGCTCTCACGGACCCAACCGGCTTCGTCGCCTTCACGGAGCTCATGGTGATCGACGAGATCCAGCGGGTGCCCGACCTGTTGCTGGCCATCAAGGAACAGGTGGACACCGACCCTCGGCCGGGTCGGTACCTGTTGACAGGATCAGCGCGGGTCCTGGGCTTGCGGGATCTCCCCGACCTCATGCCAGGGCGTATGGAGACCATAGAGCTCTGGCCGTTCTCACAAGGCGAGATCGACGGCACCTCCGACGCATTCGTCGACACCGTGTTCACCCAGGGTCCAGATCTTCGCCACACTTCGGCCGTCACGCGGAGTGAGTATGCCGAACGGATAGTGCGAGGCGGGTTCCCGGAGGCCGTCGCCCGATCGAATCCCCGGCGGCGGGAACGGTTCTTCGACTCCTACGTCTCTGACCTCATCGCGCGAGACGTACGCCAATTGGCGGAGATCGAACGTGTTTCCGAGATGCGCGCTCTGGTGCGACTGCTGGCGGCGAGGTCGGGAGGGCTTCTGGTGGCGAACGCCATGAGTTCGGACGTGGGCCTGTCGGTGAGCACCATCCACCGCTACCTAGCGCTGCTCGAAGAGGTCTTCCTCACCAAACGGATCCCCGCATGGTCGCGTAATGTCAGCAGCCGCGCGATCAGTACGCCGAAGGTCGCTTTCGTGGATTCAGGCATCGCCGCGAACCTGCTCGGCGCGGACGCCCGGGGTCTGGTCCGTCCAGATAGTCAGCTAGGCCCGCTTCTGGAGGGGTTCGTGCTGATGGAGCTGGCTCGTCAACTGACCTGGTCTGAAGAGCGCGTCGAGCTCTTCCATTACCGCACCAAGGAGAAGGTCGAGGTCGACGCCGTCCTGGAGAACCGCAGGGGTCAGGTGGTCGGCATCGAGGTGAAGGCCTCATCGACCGTGCGGCCCGACGACTTTCGAGGGCTACGTCACCTGGCGGACCGTCTCGGCGACGATTTCATCGTCGGAGTTGTCCTCTACACCGGCGCGCAGACCCTCCCCTTCGGCGACCGCATGCGCGCCATACCGGTAAGCGCCCTCTGGCAGACATGACCCTGGTCCCGTAATGGCCCTCGCCTTCGGCTCGGACAGTGCTTTTGGGGCCTTCGGCCCGGCGCTTCGCCGGGGGCCGGTGGTGGGACGGAGGATCTCGTCCTGGGGCACCTATGCCGGGGCGG
>NZ_BAAAZR010000008.1:338893-375072 GCF_039537005.1 Sphaerisporangium flaviroseum
CTCCGAGCCGCCAGGGTTTCGGGGTTCGGTTAGGGGAGTTTGCCGAGGGCGTGGGCCAGGATGGTGGCGGTGTCGGCGACGATCTTGCTGTCGTAGGGGGCGTCGGCGGCCTTGTGGTTGGTGTAGATCGTCATGACCAGTGGTGCGGCCGTCGGGGAGGTCCGGATGACGGCGATGTCGTTGGCCGCGCCGTAAGAGCCGCTGCTCCCGGTCTTGTCGCCGATGATCCAGCTCTTGGGCAGTCCGGCGCGGATGCGCTCGCCGCCGGTCTGGTTCGCGCGCAGCCAGCCCTCCAGCCGTACTCTGTCCTGTGCCGTGAGGGCGTTCCCGAGCGTGACCTTCCGCAGGTCGCGGGCCATCCACGCGGGCGTGGTGGTGTCCCGCTTCTCCTTCGGGCTCCAGTCGTTCAGCTCGGTCTCCCAGCGGTCCAGGCGGGAGATCGGGTCCTTGAGGGTCCGGAAGTACCGGGTCATCCCCTTCGGCCCGCCGATCTGCTTCAGCACCATGTTGCCCGCGGTGTTGTCGCTGCGGGTGATGGCCGCCTCGCACAGCTGGGCGACGGTCAGCCCGTCCTCCACGTGCTTCTCGGTGACCGGTGAGTTCTCCTTCACCTCGGCCTGCGTCCAGCGGACGACCCGGTCCATCAGCCCCGGGTCGGACGCGCGGGCCTTGTGCTGCACCGCGGCGCACGCCATCGCCTTGAAAGTGGACAGCAGCGGGAAACGCTCGTTCGCCCGGTAGCCGATCGTCTTCCCGGTGGCCGTGTCGATGGCGTACGCGCCGATGCGTCCCTTGAAGGTCGCCTCCAGCGCGCGCAGCCGCCGCCGCGCCTCGGCCTCGCCGGAGGGGGCACGCAGAGCACCAAGACCGGCCTGCCCGCTCTGCGTGGTGCGCAGCTCACCGAGACCAACCTGCCCGCTCTGCGTGGCGGCCGAGGTAACCGTGGACGGCGTGGTCGTGCCCGTGGTGGCCGAGGCGGCGGTCACACCGTAAGCGGTACCGCCGGCCAGGACGGCGAGCGCCAGCGCGGTCGCCTTCGACGTGGCCCCGAGACTGCGGGTACGGAGGTGTCGCATTCCTCATCCTTACTGTTCGATCAACAGAAAGGGCGAGCAAATCAGGCAGGGTCAGCCGATGTCCAATATCGATATCATGGCGGAATCGATATTGAAATCGATATGATCCCAGCTAGTTGGGCCTTTTGCGGTGATCGTCCCAAAGGCTCGGTGTGACCATCGGGGCGTCTACGGGCGGCGTGACGGGAGCGGCTCGAGGGAGGGCCAGCGGGCGAGGATGCGGCTGCGCATCGCCGCGCAGAATTCCCCCAGTTCCGCGAGCCGGTCATGATCGCGAGTGATCTCCGAGACGATGCCAAGGCGGTGGAGCAGTCGTTGCCGCGCCGTCGCGATGCCCCAGCGCCAGTCCTCGTGAGGGATCCGGGCGAGGTGGTCGACGCCTGTTCGATGGGCTTTCTCGGCGAGGGCGTCACCGCGTATCAACCAGCCGGCGCACGCGTCGACCAGATCACCTTGGAGCTCGGCGCCGGTGGCATCCCGCCAGGCCGTGCGATACGCCTCTTCGGCCCGCCGCAGCAACGGCTCGGGAAGCGCGGTGGCGCACCAGCAGGTGGGAAACGCGATGCGTAAGTAGGCCAGCTCGATGATCCCGTTGCCCAGCACGGCCTGTTCGAAGTCGACGAAACGGAGTCCGCTGCTGGTGTGCAGGTCGTTGCCGGGACAGGGGTCCCCGTGCAGCAACGAGTGCCCTGTCATCCGCTGGAGCCGGTCGAGCAGGGCGCCGAGCTCGGCGGACACGGCGGCGGAGGCGGAGAGGCCGAACTCGGCCGCCAAGGCGAGGAACGAGCTGACGTCATCGAGGGTGGGAGGCGACCATGGCGGCAGCGACCCGGCGTCGTCCGGCGTCGCGGTCGCGTGCAGCCGGGCCAGCGCCGCGCCGTAGCCGATGACCCAGTCTTCCGCCGGGCCGTGGTTGTTCACGTACTCCAGCACCATGACACGCTGGCCGGGATCGGTGCCCAGGATCGCGGGCACGAGGGGTGGGTTGGCCCGTGAGGCGATACGTAGGGCGGTGATCTCACGGTCGAACCGGTGCGAAGCGTCCGACCCCTCGACCACCTGTTTGATCACCACGCTGGTCCCGCCCAGCTCGGCACGCCAGACCCGCGACCGAGGGCTGCTGTCGATCGGCTCGACCCGAGTGGGGGAGCCCAGCCGCTCCCGCAGCTCATCCCCCAAGACGGCACTCAGCTGCATGCACATGTCCCTTTCGCCCGGCGGCCTGCTCTGATCGGTCGTTCTCAGCGGCTCAGTCGCGTTCCCGGCGATCTCGCCGGGCGGTGGTGTGATCTGCTCGCAAGTACGCCTTCCTGTCTCGCAGGTCCGCTCATCCCCGTCTCGCTGGTCCGCTCGTCCCGGCGCCGGGGCGGCGGGAAGGGGTACGGCGAGGCCGGCGCCGTCGTACGGTGGGTGATCGGGAGGACCTCCGTAGGAGCTTGTCAGGCGATGGTGCCGTCTTTCACGCTGCGTACGAAAGTGTCCCATCCGGATCAGGCGAACACCAGGATCGGGCCGGCCGGATCCTTGCTGTCGCGTACACCTCGATGGCCGCCGGAGAGCAGCGCGACTTCAACACAGTTACCGCCACCAGGTCCTGAGCGGGAGGACTTGTGCCACGTCGTGTCTTGCAGTTCCCGGGTCATTTCGTCCACTGCGGCATCCTGTCCTTGATCAGGTTCAGAGACTCACGCTGTGAGAGCGCATCGGCACGAATCCCTTCATACCTAAAGTTAGGGTCCTGACATCTTCCGGGCGCTCGGTCACGCGCCCCAGAATTCCGGCGGACTCGACGTATCCGGCAGGCGGTGCGCAACCTCGACGTCCCGTTCGCCGAGTACATGGAACTGCAATCGCGCATGCGCGCCGGCATGCGGCGGCTCAGCTGGCGCGAGCGCGCGTTCGCCACGATGACCGTGGACGTGCTCTTCCAGACCCTGGAGGAGAGCTTCCGCGTCCACGTGACCCGTGCCATCGCCGCCGGAGCCACGCCCGAGGAGGTGCGCGCCGTCGTGCTGTTCTCCGCCCAATTCGGCATGACCAAGACATGGCGAGCCCTCCGCGTCCTCAACGCCCTGTTCACCGAAATCGGGCACCGTCTTCGCCTGACCGCCTTGAACGCCTCCTGGCCCGCCTCCCCGAGGAGGACCACGAGGCGTTCCTCCGCGTCTCAGGCACCTTCGCCGCCCTGCCTCGCGAGAGAGATCGTCGGAGCTTAGGGGCGGCTGTCCTGATCAGCGGTCGCGAAGCGGGCGGCGAGAGGCCACGGGGCTTGCCGGATCACTGCCGAGAGCCTTGGCCGGCGCCGGGGAAGACGGCTCCCGCAGAGGACGTCCGTGGCCGGAGTATCAGGCCTGCGGTGCGACGATGTCGACCATCCACGAGATGCCGAACCGGTCTACGCACGCTCCGAACTCGTCGCCCCACACCTGCTTTTCGAGGGGAACGGTCACGGTGCCGTCGGCGCTCAGCGCCTTCCAGTAGGCGCGCAGGTCATCGGCGTCGTCCCCGCTGAGGCTGATCGAGATGTTGTCGCCAGGGTTGTGCGGCATCCCGGGCGGGGTGTCGGAGGCCATGAGCGTGAATCCGCTGTCGGTCTTCAGCGTGGCGTGCATGATCTGGTCGGCGTCGCCGCCGTGCTGCGCGGCCAGCTCGCCGAAGGGGTTCAGCGTCAGGGTGCCGCCGAAGACGCTCTTGTAGAACTCCATGGCCTCCCGTGCTTCGCCGGTGAAGCTGATGTACGGGTTGAGATGTGACGTCACAGTACGCTCCTAGATCGTGACCGAGGAATGATTCTCGCAGGTCGGGCCAACACCGACATTCGACCGTACCCCCGACCGATGCCTCTCCGGCCCGGATCCGCTACTGCCACCCGAGGCCCGGGCGATCGGCTGTCACCCCGTCTCCGGTGTGGGGGTTCGGAAGCGGGGACGGTTTCGGACGCCTTCGCGCGTGCTGTCGGATGAACGTGTCTCATCGGTGATCAATGTCTCGGCTCGTCGGCACGCACTGATCAGCTCGTTGAGTATGGGCGATGAGCGCATAGCGTTCGTCGCTCACCGGGCCGCCCCACAGGTGGGGATCGTCGCTGAGCGGTTCGATGTGCAGGCCGGTAACGAGCGGCCGCACCGCGGAGGCCAGGTCGGCGGCACTGACGCCGCCGCTCCACGGCAGCGTTTCGGCTCCCGCCACATAGGGCGGTGCGGCCTGTCCAGGCTCACCCCAACGACCTTCGACCAGCACCAACCGGCCGTTCGGGCGAAGCCGGGCGACCCACTCGCGCAGCGCCGCATGTGGATCGGGCAGGGTCCATGCCAGATGCCGGCACAGCAGCATGTCGAACCGTTCGCCGCCGGTGGGCGGGGCGGCGGCGTCGCCGACCAGGAAATGCCCGGCGAGCCCGGCGTCCGCGAGCTTGGCGCGGGCCTGCTCGATCATCCGCGGTGCCAGATCCACGCCGGTCACCCGATGCCCGGCCGCGGCCAGCAGCTCGGACAGCGAGCCGGTGCCGCAACCGAGGTCCAGGATGTCGGCCGGAGCTGCGGGTGCCCACGCTCGCAGCAGGCGATCCCAGGCGGCACGTGTGTGCTCGGCGCGCAAGCCGTGGTCGGGTTCGTCATCGAAGGCGCGAGCGGCGGCATCCCAGTAGTCGGTGATCGCGGACGTGAGTTCCGTCATGGCCACGATCCTCGCAGCCGCCACCGACAATCCGCGTCTGCGATTGCTCCGGAGGTTCAGTCTGACGTGCGGCCGAGGATGGCGAGGATCTGGCCGAAGCGGGACGCGTCCGCCGGCACGGGTAGGGCGGGGGCGAACGCGGCGCCCGGGGCGAGGCGTTCCTCGCCGTTGGGGACGGCCAGGGCGATGGGCCAGGCGGCCTCCACCAGGTCCGGCTCGGGGGTGAACGGCACGCCGAGGGTACGGGCGACGTCCCAGGCGTGCACCACGTAGTCGATGAAGTGGAAGGACATGGCCATTTCCGCGGGGAAACGCGCGCCCGGGACGACTTCGGGCAAGGAGAACGCGCTTCCCGGCACGTCCTCGCCGGCGAAGGCCGCGATCACCCGCTCGGCCGCTTCGGCGTAGCGGGGGACGGCGTCGTCACCGGCGGGGTGGACCTTCCAGGCCGTCAGGTCGTCGCCGTTACCCTCCGCCGCGGCGGCGAAGCCGTGGTGCTGGGCGGTCATGTGGGCGAGCAGGTCGGACAGCGCCCAACCGGCGCACGGAGTCGGGCGGCGCAGGTCTGCGGGGGTCACCGCGGCCACCACGTCGATGCTGGCGCGCACCGCGCGCCGATCGAGTTCTCGTATGTCCATGACGGCACTCCTGTCGTTAACTGGTAAGCGTGAATAGATCGTCTATGAGCGCTTACCATCTACATATGCTTATCATCTGTCAACCCGTATAGTGCTGGCGTGCCCGACCGCCCAGACCTGGCCGCGATGATGAGCCCGCTGACCCGCGCGCTGATCGATGCCGAGCTGCCCGTCCTGCGCGAGCACGGCCTGTCCATGTGGGAGTACTCCGTCCTGCTGGCCCTCGGTGAGCGGCCGTTGCGCACCCAGGCCGCGCTCGCCGAGTCCATCGGCGCCGACAAGACCCGCATCATCGGCGTGCTGGACCGCCTTCAGCGTGAAGGGCTCATCGAGCGCACCCCCGATCCCGGCGACCGGCGCGCCCGCCTGCTGTCGGTGACCCCCGAGGGCCGCCGCGTGCGCGACGCCGCACAGGCCGCCATCCAGCGCAACGAGGAACGCCTCTTGGCCCGCCTCTCCGAGCAGGACCGCGACGCCTTCCTCCGCGCCCTCCGCGCCCTCGCCGCCTTGCCACGCGACGAGATCACCGGTCCCTGACCCGATTCCCTGCCCAGCCCCGCCTCGCGTCTCTTCAAGCACCAGTGGGGTTCGGCACCCGCGTATGACGGATGAAGTCAGGGCCGGTGCTTGAGCCGGGCGTAGGCGGCGGGTGGCATGCCGACTGCGGCGGTGAAGTCGCGGGTCAGGTGCGCCTGGTCGGTGTAGCCGAGTTCCGTGGCCAGCGTGGCGAGGTCGAGGCCGTCGTGGATCCGCTCGGCGGCCTCGTGTAAGCGGAAGCGCAGGATCACCCACTTGGGGCCGATGCCGACATGGTCGCGGAACAGTCGCTGGAGCGAGCGCACCGACCGTCCCGACCTGGCGGCCAGCTCGTCGACTCTGGTCATGGACACATCGCTCTCCACCAGGCCCACCAGCGCCGCGACCTCCTCCGCCAGTGGATCGCGTACCGGCCCCAGGCTCGGCAGGAAGGTCTCGATGAGCGCGATGGCGGCCTGGGTATCGGGCTCGGCCAGGACGTCCTCGACCAAGGTCGCGCCGGCCGGGCCGTACAGGTCCCCGATCTCCACGAAACGGGACCCTGCGCGAAGTCGCCACGGCCGGCGGCACCTGGTGGTCATCCATCGAGATGGCGATCCTCGACCACGAATGGCGTACCGGGCCGGGCGCCTGAGTCGTCCTCGTCGCACGACCCGGAAACTCCCGTCAGGAGATGGCGCCGTCTTTCAATCCGCCGACGAACGCCTCCCAAGCCGGCCCCTCGCACATCAGGACCGGGCCGAGGGGGTTCTTGCTGTCACGCACCGCCCGACGGCGCCCGGAGAGACACGCGACTTCGACGCATTCACCGCCGTCGGGCCCTGACCGGGAGGACTTACGCCACTCGACCGCTTCGAACCGCAGGGTCATCTCGTCCATCGCTGCATCCTGTCCTTGATCAGGTCTAGCGACTCGCGCCGGGAGAGCGCTTCGGCACGAATCCCTTCGTACCTGAATGTTAGGGTTTTGAGGTCCTCTGACCGCTCGGTCACCCTACCGAGAATTCCAGCCGATTCCACATAGGCGGTATCGGAGGCCCCATCGCCCTGTGCGATGACGAAGGCTCCCGCCAGTCCGGCGGTCGAGTAGGCGTCATAGGGCAAGATTTGGATTCTGATGTTCGGCTCCTCAGCGGCTCGCAGAATGCGCTCCAGTTGGCTCGCCATTACGGTGTGACTTCCTACGGGGCGGCGTAGTACGCCTTCGTCGATGACGACCCAGAGAATGGGGGGCTTCGGGCGGGTGAGGATGACTTGACGCTCCATGCGGGCGTTCACCTGTTCCTCCACCTGTTCTGCCGTGACTCCCACGTCGCCGCTGAGGATCGCCCGCGCGTAATCCTCGTTCTGCAGCAAACCGGGAACGACCAAGGGTGACCAGAAGCGGAGGGCCTCCGCTGTGGCCTCGATGTCGAGCCAGGGGCGGAACCATGGGGGTGCGGTCGGGCGGCCGACCATGGGCCATAGGCGCATGAGGGCGCCTTCGGCGTGCAGTGCCTCGTCGCAGTGGCGGGCGAACTCCTCGGACGGGGAGCGCCGCGCCGTCTCGATCATGCTGATCGTGCCGACCGAGTAGGGGATCGCTCGGGCGAGGCGGGTCTGCGACCATCCGCGCTCTTTGCGGTGTCGTCGCAGCTCGAAGCCGAACAGGGCGGTTGGGGATTCGGAGGGGCTGAGCTCGCTTTCCTTCGGCATGGGGGGACTCCGGGGGTCCTTCCTCAGCGTTTCACCGAGGGTTTCAGCTAAAGCGTTAATGACTGGTTGAAGTCGATCAGCTACAAAGGGTAGTCGTTTCTGGCACTGTCGGGAGTCCTCGGGATCGAAATTCTTCGAACGGGTGAAACGATGGAGTCAGTGAATGGGGAGCCCAAGGTTCTCGGCAGTGCGACCCTGCCAGCAGTCGGCGAATCGGTGCCATGCGCGCGTTACCAGGTGTGTCAATGGCTGGGATGCGACCATCCGGCCATTGACGATGTCGTTCTGGCCACCTCGGAGTTGGTGACGAACGCGATCAGGCATTCCGGCTGCGGTAGGGATGATTTCATCGGCCTCACCCTGGCGGAGTTCGATGGCGCCCTGTTCATAGAGGTGAATGACCCGGGTTCGCCGGTGTCGGCGCCCCAAGTCCGGAGAGATCCCGTTCTCGAGAACGGCCGTGGCCTGCTGATCGTCCGCGAACTCTCTGAGGAATGGGGCGCCCGGGATCGTGGCGCCGGGCTTGGGCGAACGGTCTGGTGCGCCATCCGATTCCAGCCCCGTGATGAGACCGAGCCTGGCGATCGCCCCACACGGCTATGCGAGGCCGAGGATGTGGGCCTGGGTGAGGGCGACGTGGTCGAAGGCGGCGGCGCGGTCCTCCTCGATGACGTTCTTGTACATGCCGAACAGTTCGAAGCTCACCGTGCCGTAGATGAGCGTCCAGGCCTCCAGGGCCAGCAGGATGACGTCGTCGGACAGTCGCGCGAACAGGGCCTGGCGTAGCCGTTCGGCGTCGGCGGCGAACGAGGGCGGCGCGGAGGGCAGGCCGGGCAGGGGTGACAGCGCGCCGGCTTCCAGCGCGTCGCGCAGTATGCCGGCCATGACGATGCCGTCGCGGGCCGCCGCCACCGCCGTGTCCTGGGGTGCGACGTAGCCGGGCACCGGTGTGCCGTGGATCAGCGCGTATTCGTGGGGATGGGCCAGTGCCCAGGCGCGGATGGCCCGGCAGGTGGCCATCCACCGATCGAGGTGCCGATCACGCGGACACGCCGCGTCGGCCTCCTCCACGGCGGCGCCCACCGCGTCGAACGCCTCGATGATGAGCGCGGTGAGCAGCTCGTCGCGGCTCGGGAAGTAGCGGTAGATCGCCGACGACACCATGCCGAGCTCCCGTGCCACGGCACGCAGCGAAAGCCCCGCGGCTCCCTCGACGGCGAGCTGACGCCGGGCCACGTCCTTGATCTCCCTGATCAGCTCGGCGCGGACACGTTCGCGGGCGGTACGGCTGGCGTTCATCCTCCCGACCATACCAGAGCACCGACTTGAAGCGAGAGCACTGCTCCAAAACGCGGGGACTATACAAGCGTATAGATTGCTGCCATCATGAATAGTAGGCGATTCAAACGTATAGGAAACAGAGGTGACTGTGACCCCACCGGTCGGCGACCCGGCGTTCGAGGACCTGACGGCTCGAGCCCGGATCAGAGACGTCGCGCTGCGCCTCTTCGCCGAACGGGGCATCGAGGGAGCGACGATCCGGGACATCGCCAAGGAGGCGGGTGTGTCAGCAGGGCTGATCCGGCACCACTTCGGATCGAAGGAAGGCCTTCGAGAAGCCTGCGACACCCACATGCTCGACCGGATGATGCGAATCAAGGAAGACGCGGTACTCCGGGGCGGGATGGGTGACGCTGGGCTGTTCATGAGCGTCCACCCGACGGTGCTGCTGGGCTACCGCTACTTCGCGCGCGCGATGGTCGACGGCTCGCCGGCGGCCGAGACGACGTTCGACCACATGGTCGACCTCGGCGAGGAGTGGCTGACCGCTCACGGTCAGGTAGACACCAGCGATCCGCGGGCCTATGCCGCGGTGCTCGTCGCGATGCAGGCGGGCCTGCTGATGATGCACGACCACGTCTCCCGCGCCCTGGGCGCCGACGTCTTCACCCCCGAAGGCAGCCTGCGGATGATCAGGGCGATGGTCGACTTCTACTCGCACGCCCTGCTCTCCCCTGAGCTGGCCGCCCAAGCGCAGGCGGTGCTCGGCCAACTAGGAGACCAACAACCCCCAACCGCCGCGGAGCCGGGCTCCGCGGGTGAAGGAGCAGACGATGACCGACGCGATCCGCACTGACGCGGACCCGCGCTCCGCGGCTGAAGGAGCACGGTCATGACCGAGGCGATCAACGCCGACGGACTGGTCAAGACGTTCGGGCGGACCCGCGCCCTGGACGGGCTGGACCTGTCCGTGCGCACCGGTGAGGTGCACGGCTTCCTCGGCCCCAACGGCGCGGGCAAGAGCACCACCATCCGCGTCCTGCTCGGGCTGCTGCGCCCCGACGCCGGAACGGCCCGGCTGCTCGGCGGCGACCCCTGGCGCGACGCCACCGCGTTGCACCGGCGCCTGGCGTATGTGCCCGGTGACGTCACACTGTGGCCGAACCTGTCCGGCGGCGAGGTGATCGACCTGCTCGGACGGCTGCGCGGCGGGCTGGACAAGCGGCGCCGCGCCGAGTTGCTGGAGCGGTTCGACCTGGACCCCCGCAAGAAGGGCCGCGCCTACTCCAAGGGCAACCGGCAGAAGGTCGCCCTGGTGGCCGCCCTCGCCTCCGACGTGGAACTGCTCGTGCTCGACGAGCCCACCTCGGGCCTGGACCCGCTGATGGAGGAGGTGTTCCGCGACGTCATCGGGCAGGAGCGCAGCAACGGCCGCACCGTGCTGCTGTCCAGCCACATCCTCGCCGAGGTCGAAGCGCTGTGCGACCGGGTCACCATCATCCGCGAGGGTCGCACGGTCGAGACCGGCACCCTCAACGAGCTGCGCCACCTCACGCGCACCTCCATCGAGGCCGACCTGGCCGGACCGCCGGACGGGCTCGCCGCCCTGCCTGGCGTGCACGGCCTGCGGACGCAGGACAACCGCGTGCGCTTCGACGTCGACGCCGAAGGGCTCGACGCGGCGCTGCGCCACCTCACCGCCGTGGGCGTGCGCAGCCTCACCAGCCAGCCGCCCACCCTGGAAGAGCTGTTCCTGCGGCACTACGACCGCACCCAGGCGAACGGTGAACAGCACGCCGGGGTGTCGCGATGACCACCCTGACGGGCGCGGGCAAGCTGGTCCGCCTGATCCTGCGCCGAGACCGGCTGCTCATGCTGTGGATCCCGATCATCAGCGTCGTCCCGGTCAGCTACGTCGCCTCCATCAACGAGATCTACCCCACGGCCGCGGGACGTCAGCAGTACGCCGACGCCAGCGCGAACAACGGAGGGTTCGTCGCGCTCTACGGTCCGCCGTTCGGGTCGAGCCTCGGTGAGCTGGTCGCGTGGCGGGCGGGTTTCATCCCGGTGATGGTGGGGCTGTTCAGCCTTCTGATGGTCATCCGCCACACCCGCACCGAGGAAGAGGCCGGACGTCGTGAGCTGCTCGGCTCGACCGTGGTCGGCCGGCACGCCGGCCTGGCCGCGGCGCTGGTCACGACGTTCGGCGTCAACCTCCTCCTGGCGCTCCTCATGGGGTTGGCGTTGATCGGCCAGGGCCTGCCCGCTGCCGGCTCGTTCGCCATGGGCGCGGAATGCGCCGCCGCCGGATGGATGTTCGCCGCGGTCGGCGGCCTCACCGCGCAGCTCACCGAGGGCGCAGGCAGCGCCCGGGGGATCGCCGTCAGCATCCTCGGCACGGCTTACGTGCTGCGGGTCGCCGGCGATCTCAGCGGGGACGGCGACGGTGTCCTGTCATGGGTGTCGCCGATCGCGTGGGTGGTGCGGATCCATCCCTACGGCGACAACCGCTGGTGGCTGCTCGCGCTCGCCGCGAGCCTCACCGCCGTCCTGACCATGGCGGCCGTCGCGCTGTCGGCACGACGCGACGTCGGCGCGGGCCTGCTGCCGGCCCGCCTCGGCCCCGCCACGGCGGCACCGGGCCTGCGCAGCCCGCTGGCCCTGGCCTGGCGGCTGCACCGGGGCCTGCTGGCCGGCTGGGTCGCCGGGTTCGCGGCGCTCGGTCTCGTGCTCGGCGGTCTGGCGAAGAACATCGGCGATCTGGCGCGTGGCAACCAGATGCAGGACATCTTCGCTCGGATGGGAGGCACGGGAGGGATCATCGACGCCTACCTCGCCGCAGTCCTCGGCCTTCTCGGGCTGTTCGCCGCGGCGTACGCGATCCAGGCGACCCTCAGGCTGCGGTCCGAGGAGAGCGCGCTGCGCGCCGAGCCCGTGCTGGCCACCTCGGTCGGCCGGCTGCGGTGGGCGGGCAGCCACATCGCCTTCTCGATCGCCGGCCCGGCCGCAGGACTGGCCGCCGCAGGACTGGCCGCGGGGCTCGCTCACGGGCTCAACACCGGTGACGTAGGCCGGGAGGTGCCCCGCGTGCTGGCCGGCGCGCTCGTGCAACTGCCTGCGGTCTGGGTGCTGGCGGCGATCGCGATCGCCCTGTCCGGCCTGCTGCCCCGCCTGGCTCCCGCGGCCTGGGGTGCGCTGGCGGTCTGCCTGCTCCTCGGCCTGGTCGGTGCCGTCCTGCGGCTCAGCCAGACGATCATGGACGTCTCACCGTTCACCCACATCCCCAAGGCCCCGGCCGTCGCGGTGTCGGCCGCACCTCTGCTCTGGCTCGCCGCGATCGCCCTGGCACTCGCAGCCGCCGGGCTGGCCGGTCTGCGGCGACGCGACATCCCCGTCATGTGACCTGCGTACCCGGTGCCCACCTCGCGGCCGGCACCGGGTACGACCTACAGGCTGATCCGGTAGATGATGAAACCGCGGTCCACCGCCACCTGGTCGTAGAGCCGGCGGGCGGTGGCGTTGGTCTCGTGGGCGTCACCGGTTCGACGTGGGAGGGCGTCCGGTGCCGAGGCGCGGTAGGTGGCGCCGGAGTTTGAACGGCATGAGCGCGGATTCGACCTGGACACCGAGGTTCATCTTGCTGTGGCCGTCGCGGCGTTCCTCGAAACGGATCGGAACTTCGACGATCTTCAGGCCACAGCGGACGGTGCGGTAGTTCATCTCGACCTGGAAGGCGTATCCGTTGCTGGTGATGCCGGCGACGTCGATCGAGCGCAGGGTCTGGCGACGCCAGATCTTGAAGCCGGCGGTCACGTCGCGGATGCGCATTCGGAGCAGCACGCGCACGTAGAAGTTCGCCCAGGCCGACAGGGCCTTGCGGTGCAGCGACCAGTTCTCGGCGAGCTCGCCGCCTGTGGCGTAGCGGCTACCGATGACGACGTCCGCTTCGGTGGACAGCAGCGTGCCCAGCATCTGCGGGACGGCTTCCGGCGGGTGGGAGAGGTCGGCGTCCATCTGGACCACGTAGTCGGCGCCCTGGTCGAGCGCGTGGCCGATGCCGTCGACGTAGGCGCGGCCGAGGCCCTGCTTCCCCGGACGGTGCAGGACGGACAGGCGATCAGGCCCGTACTCGTCTCGCGCGAGTTGTTCGGCGAGGTCCCCGGTGCCATCGGGGGAGTTGTCGTCCACGACGAGCACGCGCAGGGCCGGCAGGGGCAGGGCGAACAGGGCGCCCAGGATGGTGGGCAGGTTGTCGCTCTCGTTGTAGGTGGGCATCACCACGGTGATGGCCGCCGAGGCCCAGGGCTCGGGCAGGCGCACGGCTCTCGCGGCGCGCTCACCCGCCGGGGTGTCGCCCACCGATATGGCTCGCGAGTCGCGTTGGATCATCAGGTCCGGTTCCTGTCACGGGCGTGCGTCCACGGTGGTCCCCGTCGCGGCGCTTTGTGGTGCGGAGACCAGCCGGTACCGGATGGAGCCTACCTGGCGAAGCCGGGGCGGACGGGTGAACACGCGAGCACCGGGGCATGGGCTGGCACAGAGCGCCGCAATAAAGCGAGAGCAGCGCTCTTGACTGCACCCGCTCTATTGAGAGAGCATTGCTCTCGAAGCGGAGCGATGTAATAGTCACAGCGGGAGCACATGATGTCGACCCTGGCCAAAGGCGCCAACGCGGCCCTGATGTTCATCCTCGAACTGGGCGTCTACCTGGCGGTGGGGTACTGGGGGTTCACCCTCAGCCCCAACTGGGCGATCAAACTCCTGCTGGGCATCGGCGGCCCGGTGCTGTTCGCGGTGGTCTGGGGGGTCTTCGGCTCTCCCAAGGCCGCCATCCCGCTGCACGGCCTGGCCCGCGCCGCCCTGGAGATCGTCTGGTTCGGCTCTGGGATCGCCGCGGCGGCAGCGGCCGGCCTCGTCACCACCTCCGTGGTGTTCGCCGTGCTCTTCGTCGTGAACGCGGTCCTGCGGATCGCCTGGAACCAGGTCTGAGCACGACCAACCAAGCCTGAGAACCCACCACTTCTACAAGGAGATCGAGACCATGGGCAAGCACGTCGTCGTCGGCGCCGGACAGGTCGGCTCGCAACTCGCCGAGTCGCTCGCGGCAGAGGGCCACGAGGTCGTCGTCGTCACCCGATCGGGGTCGGGACCGGCCGTTCCAGGCGTCACGCGGACGGCCGCGGACGCGGGGGACGGTAACCGGCTCACCGGCCTGGCCAGGGGCGCGGACGCGCTCTACAACTGCGTGAACCCGCAGTACCACCGCTGGGCGCAGGACTGGCCGCCGATCGCCACGGCACTGCTCGCAGCGGCGCAGGAGAGCGGGGCGGTGCTCGTCACGCTGGGCAATCTGTATGGATACGGCCCGGTCGACCGCCCGATGACCGAGGACCTGCCTCTGGCCGCGTCCGGCACGAAGGGCCGGGTCAGGGCGAAGATGTGGGCCGACGCGCTCGCCGCCCACCAGGCGGGACGGGTGCGGATCACCGAGGTCCGCGCCTCCGACTACTTCGGCCCGGGGATGTCCGACCAGTCCTTCTTCGGTGACCGCCTCACGGCGCCGGTTCTCGCGGGTAAGACGGTATGGGTCCCAGCGGACCCGGACCAGCCGCACAGCGTCACCTACCTCCCCGACGTCGCACGGGCTCTCATGACGGTCGCCGGCGACGAGCGGGCCTGGGGACGTGCCTGGCACGTGCCCACGAACCCCGCCGAGTCGATCCGGCAGGTGGCCGGGCGGATCGCCGTACTCGCCGGTGCTCCCACGCCCCGGATCAGGAGCGTCCCGCACCTGGTCATGCGTGCGGCCGGGCTCGTCTCACCGCTGCTGCGCGAGATGGAGGAGACCCGCTACCAGATGGTCCGGCCGTTCGTCCTCGACTCCTCGGCCTTCGAGACGACCTTCGGCGTCGCCCCGACCCCCATGGACGACGCGCTGAAGCAGTCCATCGCCTGGTGCCGTGCCAGGTCCGTCTAGCGCTGTGCCGGGCACGCCGTCGGCGTGGGCCGGTGTTTGGCTGCCGACTATCACTCGGCTTCACCGCTCCCCGCTTCCCCGCCCTCCAGCTGAGGACGGTCGAGGCGGTCCTGGCCTCGCACTGACCGCCATCGTGCCGAGGAGACGGATCTCGGTGGGCTTGGGCGTCGAGGTTCCACAGGGCGAGGGCGTGAGCCGTACTCTCTCGGCATGAACGCGACAATGCGGGTGGCGATGATCGGACTTGGGGACATCGCGGAGAAGGCGTATCTGCCGGTGCTCTCGGCCACGCCGGGACTCGATCTGCTCCTGTGCACCCGTGACCGCGGGGTCCTGGAGCGCCTGGGCGACAGTCACCGTGTCGCCGAGAGGTTCACCTCGGTGGAGCAGGTGATCGACGCGGAGGCCGAGGCGGCGTTCGTCCACGCCGCGACCGGCGCGCATGTGGAGATCGTCGAGACACTGCTGCGGGCCGGGGTGCATGTCTACGTGGACAAGCCGATCGCCGACAACCTCGCGGAGGCCGAGAAGCTCGTACGGCTGGCGGGAAAGCTGCGGCGGTCGCTCATGGTGGGCTTCAACAGGAGGTACGCCCCCGGGTACGTCGCGCTGCGCGACCTCCCCCGCGATCTGATCATCATGCAGAAGAACCGTGCCCGATACCCGGACGACCCGCGCAGGGCGGTCTTCGAGGACTTCATCCACGTGGTCGACACACTGCTGTTTCTGGCGCCGGGCGATATCTCGGACCTGAGGATTGACGTACGGGTCCGTGAAGGGCTGCTGGAGCACGTGGTCCTCCACCTTTCCGGGCAGGTCTCCGGCAGCGGAGAGGGCACTGGGCTGGTGGGGCGGGTGTCTCGTCATGTGCCACCGGCCTCCGGGCAGGAGGAGAGAAGTGTGGAGTTCACCGCGCTTGGGATCATGGGCCGGACCGGCGGGGCGAGCGAGGAGACCTGCGAGATCATCGGCGGCGGGCACACGCGCCGGGTCGTCAACCTCGCCGACGTGATCGACTACTCAGGCGGGGAGACGGTGACGCGGCGCGGCGACTGGATCCCGGTCGCCCGTCAGCGCGGCATCGAGCAACTGTGCCACGAGTTCCTCGCCTCGGTACGAGAGGGCCGCCTGATCTCGGCGGAGGATGCCCTGCCCACCCACGCCATCTGCGAACAGATCGTCACGGCCGCGACTCACTAGCGAGGCACCGGCGCCCGGCACCCCACAACGCTGCCGGTCGGTAGGTAATCACAACGCTGTCGGCCGGTGGTTGGTCACAATGCTGCTGGCCGGTGGTTGGTCACAACGCTGTCGGCCGGTGGTTGGTCGCAACGCTGCTGGATCGGTAGGAGTGGCGCGCCGTGGGTGGGCGGCAAATGGGTGCCCCGATCAAATGGGTGCCGGGTGGGGTTCTATTTCGTTGTGGCAGCCGTGCATGTCTCTTCGCTGGTGTCTGGCTGGCTCTCGGTTGATAGGACCTGAGCTGAGCCGTGTCATTCGCTTTGAGGGCGCCCAGGGAAGTGGTCGTTGCGGCTGGCGTGGTGGGGTCAGGGATGAAAGCCCTCCCGGCACCCATTTGATCGGGGCACCCGGGTGTTGCCCACCCGCATCGTGACATCGCAGCGGGTTCGAGGTGTGTCGTGACGCTGTTGACCGGTAGGCCGGTAGAAGCGGAAGACCGTGGGTGGGCAGCACACGGGTGCTGCCCACCCACGCCGTGACATCGCAGCGGGTTCGAGGTGTGTCCGTGACGCTCAGCGGGTGGAGAGGTAGACGCTCAGCGGGTGGAGAGGTAGTGGTCGCCCAGGGCGCGGAGGCGGGTGTGGGCGGACTCGTAGATCTCCGGGTCGCCGAGGTAGGCCTTCGGGAGCTTGGCGACCATCGTGTAGTTGGTGTCGCACACGTTGCCCACCGGGGCCTCGGCCCCCTGGCTGACGAGCTGGTAGGCGTCCAGCTGGTCGAGCCCGGTCAGCGTGGCGGCCCAGGTGACCAGGTCGTGCTGGCTGATGCGGTAGGCGTCCTCCAGCGGGCGGGCCGATCCGGTGGACATGAGGTGAGCGTCGTCCTCCAGGCGCGGCCAGGGGGTGAGCACGCCTTTGACGAGTTCGACGGCGACGACGGTGTTCATCGCGGCCTCCACCGCCGTGCCGCAGACCTCGCCGTGCCCCTGGCGGCAGTGCCCGTCACCGATGGAGAACAGGGCGCCCTCGACGTTGACCCCGAGGTAGACCGTCACCCCCGCCCGTAGCTCCGGGGTGTCCATGTTGCCGCCGTGGGCGTCCGGTGTGATCGTCATCCGTGCCTCGGAGGCGCCCGGGGCGACTCCCACCGTGCCGTGCATTGGGTCGAGCGGCATCTCCACGCTGAAGTCGCCGCGCCGGGCCTGGTAGCGCACGACCCGCTTCTCGGCGTCCACCTCGTACAGCCACACGACCTCTTCCAGCGGCGGCTGCAGCATCGCGGTGGTGTGGGTGCCCGTCAGCGCTCCGAAGTGCGGGAACGTCGTGGAGACCGCCCAGTCGCGCGCCGGTTCGATGGAGATGAAGTGCAGCGCGAGCGTGTCGCCGGGCTCGGCCCCCTCGACGTGGAAGGGGCCGGTGACCGGGTTCAGGTAGGGGAACTCGCACACCTGGGAGGGAAGGTCCGAGAACCCGCGTACCCGTCCGCCGAAGCAGTCCTCGGTGAACAGCTCCACAACCGTGCCCGGCTTGATCCTGCCCACGGCGGGACGCCCGCCGAACGTGAAGGACAGTTCGTCGGCGGCCGGCTGGTAGGAGACGACGTTCACTCGGAGACCTCCGTGTTGATCGCGGACAGTGTGGGGCGACGGCCCATCATGTAGGAGCCGATCAGGATGATGACGCCGATCCCCAGCCAGACGAAGCCCAGCACCTGGGCGGCGACCTTGGCGTTGATGACGACGTAGAGCAGGATGAGGAAGCCGATCGACGGGGCGATGAGGTGCCGCCACCAGTCGCGGCTGCGCTGCCGTACGAAGTAGTGGACCACCACGGACACGTGGAGCGCCAGGAAGGCGGTCATCGCGCCGAAGTTCACCAGCGTGCTGAGCAGGGTGATGCCGTCGGAGCGGCGGCTCATGTACACGCCGAGGACCAGCGAGACCGCGGCGACGAGGAAGGTGGCGTTGACCGGCACCTTGTGCTTGGGGTGGACCTTGCTGAGGAACTTCGGCAACTGCCTGTCGCGGGCCATCGCGAACAGCAGGCGGGACGTGGCCGCCTGGGCGACCAGCGAGTTGGCGAAGCCCCAGGCGACGGCGGTGGCGACGGCGGTGAGCACGCTGAGCCAGTGGCCCCCCGCGTACGCGGCGGTGTCGTAGAACGCGGTGCCCGCCGGGTCGCCCTTGGCGAGCAGCACCTCACGGTTGGGCGCGAGCAGAGCGGCGACCCAGGTCTGCACGACGAAGAGCACACCCGCCAGGGCGAGGGCGAGGACCATGGACCGGCCGAGCTTACGGGAGTCCTCGCGGCTCTCCTCGGCCAGCATCGAGATGCCGTCGAATCCGAGGAAGGACAGCACCGCCACCGACACGGACCCGAAGATCAGCGGCCAGGAGAAGGTCGAGGAGTCGAACAGCGGGCTGAACGGGTCGCCGTGTCCCTTCCCCTGAGCCAGGGCGACGAGCCCGATGACCAGGAAGATCGCCAGCACGATCAGCTCGGCGATCAGCATGATCTTGTTCATGCGGGCGGTCATCTTGATGCCGAGGTAGTTGACCACCGTGTTGAGCACGATGAAGCCGATGAGCCAGGCCCAGATCGGCACGGCCGGGACGAACGACGCCATCGCCGCGCTCGCCACCAGGTACAGCAGGGCCGGCACCAGCACGTAGTCGAGCAGGATGACCCATCCGGCGAGGAAGCCGGCGGGCGCCGCGATGCCGCGTCCCGCGTAGGTGTAGACCGAGCCCGCCATCGGGAAGGCCTGCGCCATCTGGGCGTACGACAGCGCGGTGAACGCCATCGCCACCATGCCGATGAGGTAGGCGAGCGCCACCATCCCGCCCGACGCCTGGAAGACGCCGCCGAAGATGCCGAACGGCGCGATCGGCACCATGAAGATCAGGCCGTAGATCAGCAGGTCGGTGAAGGTCAGCGACCGCTGGAGCTCCTGCTTGTAGCCGAAGCGTTCCACGCCGGGGCCGGTGGCCGGTGGCGGTGGGGACGAGGGTGTATCCGAGGGGGCGGACATGGACGGCTCCTTAACGCGAGGGCAGAGCCGTACGATAGGGCTAATCCTTGAAAACGGAAAGGTTCCAGTTGCAAGTTTTACGCGGCAGTCATATCACGCCGGGGCGCGGAGGCCGTGAGCAGGTGTCACGCGGAGGTCACGACGTCGAAGTCGAGCCCGTTGGCCCGGCCCACATAGACCCGTTGCCGCACGTGGCGGCCGGAAAGCGTGAGATCGCCACGGCCACTGGCGATCATGGTGCCGTCGGCGACCGCCTCGATCGCGCGTACGGCGAGCGAGCCCGCGCGCGCGGCCAGGGCGGACAGCATGAGCACGCCTTCGTAACAGCCGTGCCCGTGCCCGTTCAGCAGCGGAGCGGCCGGTCCGAACCGCCCGATGTAGCGCTCGGCCAGGCTGAGGTTGGCGTCGGTCGCGATGCTGCCGAAGTAGCCCATGGCGGCGTAGAGCTCGCCGGTGGTGTCGCCGCCGATGGCGAGCAGGCCGTGCTCCTCCAGCGCCCCGCACAGCCGCGCGCAGTCGAGCCCGCTCGCCGTGAAGGCCCGGTTGAACGCGACCAGGTCGCTGCCGATGAGGTTGAGCAGCACCGCGTCGGGCCGTACGGCGGCCAGTTGCTCGATCAGCGGAGTCATGGAGGTGGTGCCGGAGGGGACGAACCGCTCCCCGACGACGGTCGCCGACCGGGCCTTGAGGTGCCTGCGCGCCGAGGCGTGGACCAGCCGCGGCCAGACGTAGTCGTTGCCGAGCAGGAACCAGCGCTTGGCCCGCCGGTGGTCGATCAGCCAATCGAGCCCCGGCCCGACCTGACGGGACGCCGGCTCGCCGAGGAAGTAGACCCCGGGATTGCGGGCGCCGCCCTCGTAGGGAGGCGTGTAGACGAAGGGGACCCTGCCGCCCAGCATGCGCTCGATCGCGACGCGCACGTCGCTGGCGTGGGTGCCGACGAGCGCCTGGACGGCGCCGGCGCGCACCAGACCGGCGGCCTCGCGGGCCACGTCGCCGGGGCTGCGGCCCCCGTCGACCAGGACCAGCTCGATCGGCCTGCCGAGCACCCCGCCGGCGGCGTTGATCTCGGTGGCGGCCAGCATCGCGCAGTTGATGGCACACGGCCCGAGGAGGCCGAGCACGCCGGAAACGGGCACCACCAGGCCGACGCGGAGCGTGTCGGCTCTCAGCAGGTGAGCTTCGAGGGGGTCGATGACCACCGTGACGGGATCGGTCACGCGCAAGAGTATCCTCCTTGCGGACTCGCGGACGAAGGGAGCCCTCGGTGGTGGCGGCAGGATCATGGACCCTGGCCCGAGGACGGAGTCCCCAGTGGTGATGGCGGGATCGTGGAGTGTGGCGCGCGGACGGCCCTCGGTGGTGACGGCGGGATCATGGACCCTGGCCCGAGGACGGAGTCCCCAGTGGTGATGGCGGGATCGTGGAGTCTCTCCCGCGGACGGAGCCCCCGGCGGTGAGCGCCGGAGCCGGTGGTGAGGGCGTGGCGGGGCCCTCCGTGCGTGTGGAGCCCTCGACCGGGCTCGGGTCCTCCCTCGCCTACCTCCTGAGCCGCGCGGAGCGCAGCGTCAACCGGGGGCTGGCCACGGTGCTCGCCGCCGAGGAGGTCTCCGTCGACCAGTGGCGCATCCTCCAGGCGCTCGCCGACGGGCGCGGCCACTCGATGGGCGACCTGGCCGAGGCCGCCCTCATGCCCCACCCCACGCTGACCAAGGCGGTGGACCGGCTGGTCGACCGTGCCATCGTCTACCGCGGGCACGACCCGGCGGATCGCCGCAAGGTTGCGGTTTTCCTGGCAGATCGGGGCAGTGACCTCCTGAGCCGTCTGGAGGCGGGGCTCGCCGAGCACCATCGCGCCATTCTCGCGGCGTACGGTACGGCTCGCACCGAACGGCTCATGCTCGAGCTCGAACTGCTGGTCCAGTCCATCGAAGGCTGACGCCACCCGATACGAGTTTGCGCATATGGTCTATAACGCTGCTCAAAAAGGGGGGAGATCACGTGCCCGACTTGCTGGTAGGGCCGATGTTGCGTTACGTCGATGAGACAAGCGCGTCCATATGGGTCGAGACGACCGAGCCGTGTGAGGTCACGATCGCGGTCGGTGGCACACGCGCCACCGACCGGACTTTCACCATCCACGGCCACCATTACGCGATCGTCGACGTCGAAGCGACAGGGGCGTACACCGTTGAGTTGGGCGGGCGGCCCGTATGGCCGCTGGAGGGGTTCCCCGACAGCCAGATCTGCCCACTGGAGGAGCTCAACCGGGTCGTGTTCGGCTCCTGCCGGACGACCGTCCCGCACGACGACGCGCACGTTGCCACCCACGGCGTCGACGTGCTGCGGGAGTACGGCCTGCGCCTCATGGAGGGGGAGGACCTTCCCAGCCTCCTGCTCTTCCTCGGCGACCAGGTCTACGCCGACGAGCCCTCGCAGGAGATGCTCGACTTCATCCACGCCCGCAGGGACGAGGGTCCTGACGAGATCGTCGACTTCGAGGAGTACGCCGAGCTGTACCGGCTGGCCTGGACGGACCCGGTGGTCCGCTGGGTGCTGTCCACCGTGCCGTCCGCGATGATCTTCGACGATCACGACGTGCGCGACGACTGGAACACCTCGATGGTCTGGCGGCGGCAGATGGCCGAGGTCGACTGGTGGCCGGCCCGCATCGCCTCCGCGCTCGGCGCGTACTGGGTCTACCAGCATCTGGGGAACCTTTCCCCGTCCGAGCGCAAGGCCGACCCCATGTTCGCCGAGATCCACGGAAGTGACACCGACGGAGGGGCGCGCCTGGACGCGTTCGCCAAGAAGGCGGACGAGGACCCCACCTCGACGCGGTGGAGCTACGCACGGGACATCGGCAACACGCGGCTGGTCATGCTCGACACCCGCTGCGCGCGGGAGCTGGACCCCGGCCACCGCCGCATGCTCGACGACGCCGAATGGGAGTGGTTCACCGACGTCGCCACCGGCGGCCTCGACCATCTTCTGATCGGATCCTCGGTTCCGGCCTTCCTCCCGAGCGGCATATTCGACGTGGAGAGCTGGAACGAGGCCGTCGCCGGCGGAGCCTGGGGACCCAGGGCGGCCAAGTGGGGCGAGAAGATCCGCCAGACACTCGACCTCGAACACTGGGGGGCGTTCCGCACGTCGTTCGAGGAACTGGGTGCGCTGCTCGTCGACATCGCCGCGGGCCGCCGCGGACGCGCTCCGGCCACGATCGTGCTGCTCTCCGGAGACGTGCACTACTCGTATCTGGCGGCGGCGGGCCCGGCGTCCGCGGATCTCGACTCCGCCCGCATCTACCAGGCGGTCTGCTCGCCGATCCGCAACCCGTTGAGCCGGACGCTGCGCCTGGCCAACGTGATCGGGTCGTTCGGGATCGCCAGCATCGTCGGCGGCATCCTCACCCGTACGGTCCGGCTACCTCGCCGCGCCCTGCGGTGGAAGATCACGGACGGGCCGTGGTTCCCCAACGCGATGGCGACGATCGACCTCCAGGGCCGGTCGGCGGTCCTGCGCTGGCACACCGCCCGGCCCGCCTTCGAGGAGATCGCCAAGGTGCGGCTCACGCCCTGAGGCGCGAGCCGCACCCGGCGGTGCCCGGCGGTGCCCGGCGGTGCCCGGCAGTGCCCGGCGTCCCGAGCAGGCGCCGGGCTTCCCGTCAGCGCTCGGCCGGCTCAGCCGGCTCCGCGAGCTCGGCCAGAACGGCCACGAGCTGGTCGACGGCCCAGTTCAGATCCTCTTCGGAGATCACCAGCGGCGGTGCGAAGCGGATCGTGGAGCCGTGGGTGTCCTTGACGAGGACGCCACGGCGCATCAGCGCCTCGCAGACCTGGCGACCGGTCCCAAGAGAGGGATCGATGTCCACGCCCGCCCACAGGCCCCGGCCGCGTACCGCGACGACCCCGTGGCCGCCCTGGCCGACCGGCCCGATGAGGGCGCGAAGCCGCTCGTGCAGGATCGTCCCGAGCTGCCTGGCCGCGGCCTGGTACTCGCCGGTGCCGAGCAGTTCGATGACGGCGTTGCCCACGGCGCAGGCCAGCGGGTTGCCGCCGAACGTCGAGCCGTGCTGGCCGGGCCTGATCACGCCCAGGACGCCGGCGTCGGCCGCCACCGCGGATACCGGGACCACGCCGCCGCCGAGCGCCTTGCCCAGCACGTACATGTCGGGGACGACGCCCTCGTGGTCGCACGCGAAGGTGTCACCCGTGCGGCCGAGGCCCGACTGGATCTCGTCCGCGATGAGCAGCACGTTCGCCTCGGTGCAGATCTCCCTGACCTCTCGCAGGTAGCCGCTCGGCGGCACCAGCACCCCCGCCTCGCCCTGGATGGGCTCGATCAGGACCGCGACGGTGTTGTCGTCGATCGCCTCGCGGATGGCCTCGGCGGAGCCGTACTTCACGATCGTGAAGCCGGGTGTGGCGGGACCGAAGCCGTCGCGGGCGTCCGGGTCGGTGGAGAAGCTGACGATCGTGGTCGTACGGCCGTGGAAGTTGTCCTCCATGACCACGATGTTCGCCTGGCCGGGCGCCACGCCCTTGACCTCGTAGCCCCACTTGCGGGCCACCTTGATCGCGGTCTCGACGGCCTCCGCGCCGGTGTTCATCGGCAGGACCATGTCCTTGCCGCATAGGTCGGCGAGCCCCTGGCAGAAGGCGGCGAACTGGTCGTGGAAGAACGCCCGGCTGGTCAGCGTGACCCGCTGGAGCTGTTCCTGCGCGGCCTGGAGGATCTTGGGGTTCCCGTGGCCGAAGTTCAGCGACGAGTAGCCGGCCAGGCAGTCGAGGTAACGCCGGCCCTCGACGTCGGTGACCCAGGCGCCGCGGGCCTCTCGCACGACGACGGGCAGCGGGTGGTAGTTGTGCGCGCTGCGCCGCTCGCTCAGCTCGATCAGTTCCCGGGTTCTGCTCATGCGCGGATCTCCAGTGTGCAGCACTTCGGACCGCCGCCGGCCTTGCGCAACTCGCTCAGGTCGACGGGGATGACGTTGAGGCCCCGGCGCTTGAGGTCCAGGGCCAGCTCGCCGGCCTCGACGTTGACGACCACGTTGTGGCCGTCGCTGACGGCGTTGAGGCCGAGCACGGCCGCGTCGTCGGCGGAGGCGAGGACGGCGTCGGGGAACATGCGCCGGAGCACTTCCTGGCTCCCCCGCGAGAAGGCGCCCGGGTAGTACGCCACGTTGCGCCCGTCGATCGAGAACAGCGCGGTGTCCAGGTGATAGTAGCGGGGGTCGACCAGATGCAGGGTGACCACGGGGCGGCCGAGGAACTCCTGGGCCTCCTTATGCGCGGTGATCGCCGTACGGAACCCGGTGCCGGCGAGGATCACCTCGTCCAGGGCGAGGAAGTCGCCCTCGCCCTCGTTGGTCTCGGTCGGCTCCATGACCGGCTCGTACCCGTTGGCGGTGAACCAGCGAAGGTAGGCCGGTCCCTCGGCGGCGCGCTCGGGGGTGGCGAACCGGGCGCCGTAGACCCGGCCGCCGACCACCAGAGCGCCGTTGGCGGCGAAGACCATGTCGGGCAGGCCCTCGATCGGGTCGATGAGGCTGACCTTGTGGCCCAGTTCCTCGTAGGCGTCCTTGAGCCGGCTCCACTGGTGGACGGCGGTGGCGGCGTCGGCGCCGGCACTGGGATCCATCCAGGGGTTGATGGCGTACTCGACCGCAAAGTAGTCGGGTCGACACATGAGGTAATGCCGGCTGTGCGCCATCTATCACTCCGTCGCTAAACGGCTGGTCAGGGATGGCTTCAGCCTAGGAACGACGGGACATCCGGGCCAGGCGTGGCGATTGCGCGAACCCGGGGATCGGTTGCGTGCTTGCGGGTCTAGGCGGCGATTTATTGCGTCGCCAGGAAATACCGTTTAGGGGGGCCCAATATAGGGGTCGCGCAGGTTACCTGGTGTTTCAGCGAGGTTTCGACGCTCGCCCGCGGCGGTCGTCGACGGTGTGTCGATCAGGTCTCGAGAGCCGATCCGTTGCGCGCGTGCGGGGTGTCGTCGATGAGGCGCGACAGCACGATCGCGCTCTTGGTCCGTACGACGAACGGCTCGGCGGCGACGCGCTCGATGACCTGCTCGACATGCCGGACGTCCTTGGCGCGGATGTGCAGCAGCGCGTCGGCCTCGCCGGTGATCGTGCAGGCGGAGATCACCTCGGGATGGCGCGACACGGCCATGCCGATCTCGGCGGGGGAGGTCTTGCCCCGGCAGAACAGCTCGACGTAGGCCTCGGTGGTCCATCCGAGGGCCGAGGGTTCCACGCGCGCGGTGAAACCGGTGATGGCACCGGTGTTCAGCAGCCGATCGACCCGCCGCTTGACTGCAGGCGCCGAGAGGCCGATTTGATGCCCAATTTCGGCGTATGTCGAGCGGGCGTCCTCGACCAAGGCTCCGACAATCGCACGATCAAGTGCATCCAACTCCACGCTGACCTGTATACAGCCGGTTCGCCCGCGATACCTACTTGAAGCGCGGGGATGAGCGGGTTCGGTGTGGCGGGGACCCACCCGCTCGCAGGTCCGAGAACGCCTGAGCCCGTACACGCCGGAGGCCGGGGCGGAGAAGTGCTCTCCGCCCCGGCCTCCGCGCGCGCCGACCCGATCAGACAGTGCTTACGCCTTGCGCACCCACCCGATCAGACGGGGCTTACGCCTTGCGCGCCGACCCGATCACGGAGTGGCTATGCCTTGTCCGCCTCGCCGGTCGCCTGCTCCATGGCGTCCTCGGGAGAGGCCTCCAGGTCGTCGGAGGCCTGGGCGAGCGCGGTGCGCTTGTCGAGACGCACCCAGCTCGTGACGCTCTCGATGGCGAACAGCACGCCGAGGTACACCGACATCACGGCGACCACCCAGGTGAGCACGCCGAGGGCCGCGCCGACGCCCAGGAGCAGCAGGCGGACCTCCCAGCCGAGACCGGCCTGGAACACCCATGGGGCGGGCCAGATGCTCTGCCTCGTGCGGTACACCGTGTCGTAGGTGTGGTAGCCGATGACGTAGATGAGCACGAACAGCAGCCACTTGGGCGTGCCGGCGGCGATGCCGAGGACGATGATCGTGAGGAACTCCGTGCCCCTGATCAGCGGCGGGACCAGCCAGTCGAACCGGCCGAGGTGATCGCGCGGCGCGGTCGGGATCATCAGGGCCATCATGACCAGCACGGGGAGCAGCATGATGGGCCCGGTGCCGGCGCCGTCACCCAGCACACCGGTCACGCCGATGACCACCACGGCGAGCAGCGAGACGAGCCCGGCGGGCACCGGAGGCAACCCGGGGCCCATCTTGTCGCGGAGCAGCGCCACCAGAGGCCCGTCGTCACGGTAGGCGAGCAGGCGTGCCGTCTGGATCCGGCGGCGCTCCTCGTCGGGATCGGGGACGGTGGCGGCGGTGGCCTGCGGGTGGGTGATCATGCGAGCGACCTCATGAGACGTCCGGTGAGGGTGTAGGTGGCCGCGACGCCGCCCCAGATCACGAGCGTGAGGAACGTGACCCGGGGCTCGAACAGAGCCGCGGTGATCGCGATGGCGGCGAAGCGCTCACCGATGGGGAAGACGATCATCTTGCGGGCCCAGTGCACGGCGCGGAACCGCCCGGCCTGGGTCCACAGCTTGAGCAGCCCGCGCACGCCCGTGCTGCGCGAGGCACGGCGCTTCTCCAGCGCCTCGCGGAGCGGCCGGTCGTCGGTGGCGGTCAGCGCCAGCGTCGGCAGCGGTACGGGCGGCCTGCGCCGGTTGGCGGCGCCGAACGAGAAGTCGAGCAGGTGGCGAACCGACTGCACCGACAGGGCGACCAGCGCCAGCGTCCACACATCGCCCTGCCCGGCGACGAGGGAGCCGACGGCCAGGCCGGCGAACACGATGTACTCCTTGGCGCGGTCGAACGTGGCGTCCAGCCACGCGCCGAGCACGCCGAACTTGCGGGCGTACCGGGCCACCTGGCCGTCGACGCAGTCGAACACGAAGGCGAAGTAGATCAGCAGGCCGCCGGCCACCGCGCCGGCGCGCGTCCCCGTGGCGAAGGCCAGCGCCGCCAGCACCCCGAGCGCGATGGAGATCAGCGTGACCTGGTTCGGGGTGAGGCCCCGCCGCGCCGCCCACCGGGCGATGAAGCGGGAGTAGGTGCTGACGAAGTAGGTGGTGAAGAAGCCGTCGGCGCCCTTGACCGCGTTGTTCAGGCGCGCCCGGTCCTCGTCGATCTCGGACATGGCCGCCACGGCCGTGTCCGCCTCGGCCTGCGAGCCGACCCGGGAGAAGTACAGGTCCCTGCGGCCGCGGATGCCGACCGAGACGCCCTTGCGGACGAGGCCGAGCACGAGCAACTGGACGAGATCGTCCTCGGGACCGAACAGGTGGGCCATGTCGGCGAGCTCGCGGGCCGTCTCCGCCAGGGTCGCGGCGTGCCGCTGGTGCAGGTGGAGCGGGCCGAGCAGCACCGCATTCGGCCGGGTGACCAGATGGTAGGCCGAGCCGGCCGAGATGATGCGGGAGCGGCCCGCCCGCGCCCGGACCGGGAGGCCCTCGAGCGTGCGGTCGCCGATCTCGGGCTCGGCCTCGTCGATCGGGATGTCCGGCTGGAGCGGTTCGCCGTTCTCGTCCTCCTGGCGTGGCTCCTTGGCTATCAGCGCCAGCGCGCCCCGCTTCGACTTGGTGATCTGGTAGATCAGCTCGTCGTGGATCACGACGCCGGCGGGGACGAGGAACAGGTTGTCCGCCGTCTGCTCGACGGCGTCGGCGAGTGCTCGCAGGTCACCGGCCAGGTCAGGGGACTCGACGACCTGGCCGGGGAACCGGCGGAAGTCGTCGGCCTCACCCTGCCGGGTGATGGCGATGGGCTCGGGATCCATCGAGGCGACCTGATCGTGCAGCCGGGCGAGGACGGTCGGCGAGCCGGGGAGCGACGTCAGCGCCAGGCGACCGGGCGGGACGTTTTGTTCGGTAGAACCGATCGGGCCGGGCGAGGAGCCCAGCAGGACCACGCGGGTCATGTCACCCTTTCAGGCAGCGTGCGGGGGGCGGAGGCGATTATCAGGGGGTGTCGCCAGGGAGCAAAGTTTAGTGACTGTTCTCCCAGAGGATGCCATCCAGGGTTGACCCGAGATCTATTCGTCGCTTGGTGGGGTCACATCCTGTCCGCGCTTCGCGGCCCCCCGCCCTCCCGTTCGCCCTCCAGCCTGCGGTACTTGTGGACATCCGGCTCGTCCCCCAGTGGTGACACATCCCTAGACTGGGCGGGTGAACCTCTACCGCGACGAGGGCGTCGTGCTGCGCACCCAGAAGCTGGGCGAGGCCGACCGCATCATCACGGTCCTGACCAAGCGCACGGGCAAGGTCCGGGGTGTCGCCAAGGGCGTCCGGCGCACCACCTCTCGTTTCGGCGCCCGCCTGGAGCCCTTCTCCCACGTCGACCTGCAGATCCACACCGGCCGCTCCCTCGATGTGATCACCCAGGTCGAGACGTTGCGGCCGTACGGCGAGGCGCTGGTCTCCGACTACCCGCGCTACACCGCGGGGACCGCCATGCTGGAGACCGCCGACCGGCTCACGGTGGGGGAGAAGGAGCCCGCCTTGCGGCAGTTCCTGCTGCTGGTCGGTGGGCTGCGCACGCTGGTCGAGGGAGGCCACGAGGCAAGGCTGGTGCTGGACGCCTACTTCCTGCGGTCCCTGGCGGTGGCGGGGTACGCCCCCACGCTCGACGCCTGCGCCCGCTGCTCGACCCCCGCGATCAGGGCCTTCGCCATCTCCGCCGGCGGCGTCGTGTGCGGGGGGTGCCGCCCGCCGGGAGCCTCCGTGCCCGCCGCCGAGACCATCGGGCTCATGATCGCGCTGACGCGTGGCGACTGGGCCTCGGCCGACGCCTCCGAGCAGCGGCACCGCACCGAATGCAGCGGCCTGGTCGCCGCCTACCTGCAATGGCA
This sequence comes from Sphaerisporangium flaviroseum, assembly GCF_039537005.1. Taxonomy (NCBI): domain Bacteria; kingdom Bacillati; phylum Actinomycetota; class Actinomycetes; order Streptosporangiales; family Streptosporangiaceae; genus Sphaerisporangium; species Sphaerisporangium flaviroseum. Next base: position 367,899 of record NZ_BAAAZR010000008.1, read on the forward strand.
TCTCGAACACGGAATACGCTCGCTACGACATGTCGAGCGCGTCTGAGGACGCCTCTCCCACAGACACGCACAGGAGAACCCGACCGTGAAAGTCCGCCCGCCAGCCCCGCACCCCTCAGGGGCCGTCCCTCCCTCGATCCCCCGCGAGCTGGTTCCCCGGCACGTCGCGATCGTCATGGACGGCAACGGGCGCTGGGCGAAGTCGCGAGGGCTTCCGAGGACTGAGGGACACAAAGCGGGAGAGGCCTCGCTGTTCGACGTCATCGAGGGCGCCATCGAGCTCGGCATCCCCAACCTGTCGGCCTACGCCTTCTCCACCGAGAACTGGCGGCGGTCCCCCGACGAGGTCCGCTTCCTGATGGGGTTCAACCGTGACGTGATCCGCCGCCGCCGCGACGAGTTGCACGCCATGGGGGTGCGGGTGCGCTGGGCGGGGCGTCCCGGCCGGCTGTGGAAGAGCGTCATCAAGGAGCTCCAGGACGCCGAGGAGATGACGCGGGGCAACCGCAAGCTGACCCTGCAGTTCTGCGTGAACTACGGAGGCCGGGCCGAGATCGTCGACGCCGCCGTGCGGCTGGCGCAGGACATCGCCGCGGGCCGGATCAAACCCGACAAGGTCTCCGAGCGCACCTTCGCCCGCTACCTCGACGAGCCCGACATCCCCGACGTCGACCTGTTCGTGCGCTCCTCCGGCGAGCAGCGCACCTCGAACTTCCTGCTCTGGCAGTCGGCGTACGCCGAGATGGTCTTCCTCAACCAGCTGTGGCCCGACTTCGACCGCCGTGACCTGTGGCAGGCGTGCGAGATCTACGCCAAGCGCGACCGCAGGTACGGCGGAGCCCTCCCCAACCAGGTCTGAGACCGTCGCGTGATCTACGCCCTGCGGCGGGCACGGTAGGCGGCGACGTGCATGCGGTTGCCGCAGGTGCGGCTGTCGCAGTAGACCCGGGAACGGTTGCGCGACTCGTCCACGAAGAACTTGTCGCAGTCGGGGGCGGCGCAGGTGCGCAGCCGCTCCCAGTCGTTGTCGACCAGGAGGTGGGCCAGCGCCACCCCGCACTCGGCGGCCAGATGCTCGGCCACCGACGCGCCCTGGGTGAAGTAGTGCACGTGCAGGGCGTAGCCGTCGTGCTCGGTCAGGTGCGCGGCGATCCTGGTGCGCTGGAGCAGGCCGTTCAGCCGGGTCACCGCCGCGGCCGGGTCGGAAGCCTCGAAGATCTCACGGAAGGTCGTGCGAAGGCCGCGCACCTGCTCCAGGTCGGCCGGGCCGAGGGTCCGGACGCCGCTCAGCTCATGGCGCTTGACGTACGCCTCGAGATCGGAGATGCCGGTGAGGCCGTCGGGGCCGCCGGTCTCCGGGGCGGTGTTGACGAGGTCGGCGACGGCGGCGAGCGAGCACACCATGTCATGGTTCAATGGCATGTCGTCTCCCGTGGGAAGAGGCGCGGGCGGAGGCATGGTCGCCGGTGCGACGCGGAAGGCCGCGCACGCTCCGGCTCCCGTCTCGAAAGCGTATCCCGTCACGACCCTTACACGAGGGCCGATGCGACGGCCGCACCTACATAGAGGGTCAGCTCGCCGAGGCGACGGCAGAGCACGACGGGCAGGTGCCGAAGACCTCGACCGTGTGCGTGATCGCCGTGAAGCCGTGCTCGGCGCCGACGGCGTCCGCCCAGCGCTCGACCGCCGGCCCGGCCACCTCCACCGTGCGGCCGCAGCGGCGGCAGACCAGGTGATGGTGGTGGCCGCCGGTGACGCACGCGCGGTAGACCGACTCGCCGTCGTCGGTGCGCAGCACGTCGATGTGGCCGGCGTCGGCCAGCGCCTGCAGCGCGCGGTACACCGTAGTCAGGCCGATCTTGGCGCCGTGCGCCCGCATCTCGGCGTAGATGTCCTGCGCACTACGGAACCCCTCACTGTGGGCGAGGATCTCCCGCACCGCGTCTCGGCGGTTCGTCATCGACTGCACTCCCGTATGCGGCCTGACCGCACGTTGATCGACCATACGCTCATGGACCGGCCTGCTGTGTACGTCCTCGCCGTACGAATTTACCCACACCGAGGGCCAGCACGAAGCCGATAAGCGCGAGGAGGACGATCGCCGCACCCGGTGCGACGCTCGCGTAGAACGCGGAAGTGAGCCCCCCGACCGTCGCCAGGACCCCGAGCAGCATCGCCGACAGCATGGTGGAGACGAAGCCGCGCGTCACCTGCTGGCTGGTGGCCACGGGGACTACCATCAGCGCGCTGACCAGCAGCAGGCCGACCACGCGCATCGCGATCACGACGGTGAGCGCGGCGGTCACCGCGATCAGCAGGCTCAGGAAGCGCACCGGCAGCCCGTTGACCTTGGCGACCTCCTCGTCCTGGCAGAGGACGAACAGCTCGCGGCCGAAGACGGCCACCACGCCCAGCACGAAGGCCGCCAGCGTGGCGATGATCCACACGTCCTGCGAGGTGACGCTGCTGATCGAGCCGAACAGGTAGGACGTCAGCGTTGAGTTGCTGCCGCCGGGCGCCAGCCCGATGAGCAGCACGCCGCCCGCGATGCCGCCGTAGAACAGCAGCGCCAGCGCGACGTCGCCGGTGGTACGGCCTCGCGCGCGGACCAGTTCGATGGCCACCGCCCCGAGGACCGCCACCACGACGGCGGTCAGGACGGGCGCGGTCCCGGTGAGGAAGCCGAGCGCGACACCGGTCAGCGCGACGTGGCCGATGCCGTCCCCGAGCAGGGCGAGCCGCCGCTGGACGATGAAGGTGCCCACCGCGGGAGCGGCCAGGCCGACCAGCAGCGCGGCGATCAGCGCGCGCCACATGAAGTCGTACCGCAGCATCTCGATCACTGTGCCGCCCCCGGGCTCATCGGGCCGCCGGACACGTCGTAGGCGTGCGGGCGGACCTGCTCGTGGCCGGGGTGCGGATGACAGCCGGGCCCGTCCGGTGGCGCGTCGTCGTACGGGACCTGGCCGTCGGGACGGCCCGTCGCATGTGGGGGAGCGCCGTCGTGCACGATGTGGCCGTCGCGGAGGACGACCGATCGCGTGATCAGCGGCGCCATCGGGCCCAGCTCGTGGGCCACCAGCAGCACGGTCTTCCCCTGCTCGACCAGCGTCTCGAGCGTGACGGCCAGGTGCCGCTGGCTCTCGGCGTCCACGCCCGCGGTCGGCTCGTCCATGACGAAGGTGTCCGGCTCGCCTGCCAGCGCCCTGGCGATGAGCACCCGCTGCTGCTGGCCGCCGGAGAGCCATCCCACGGGGTCCCCGGCCCGGCCTGTGAGGCCCACCGAGTCGAGTGCCCGTGTGACGGCGGCCCGGTCCCCGGCGCTCGTACGGCGCAACCGGCGCTGGCGGGCGATGCGGCCGGAGGCCACCACCTCGCGCACGGTGGCGGGCACGCCCCCGCCCACGGACAGGCGCTGCGGCACGTACCCGATGCGCCACCAGTCGCGGAACCGGCCGGGCGGGAGGCCGTACAGCTCGGTGGACCCTGCCGCCAGCGGCGTCAGCCCGAGGAGGGCGCGGATGAGGGTGGACTTGCCGGAGCCGTTGGCGCCGAGTACGGCGACCACCTCGCCGGCGGTGATCCGCAGGTCGATCCCGCGCAACACGGGGCGCCCGTCGAGGCTGACCTGGCCGGCCGTCATGGCGAACGCTGGCGGTGTGGCCGCCGGGGCATGCTCCCGGGGCACACCGGTCGCCGGTACTGATCGCGTCATGAACATCCAAGTGCGGTGCGAAGAGTGGCGAGGTTCGTGCGCGCGGCGGACAGGTAGTCACCTGTCTTGGGACGGCTCTCGATGGGGTTGAGAACCGCCGTCTTGGCGCCGACCTCCTTGGCGAGGACTTCGGCGACCTTGGGGCTGACGAGTTCCTCGGTGAAAATGGTAGTCACTCGCTCCTGCCGCGCGATCCCGGCCACCTCCGCGATGCGCGCGGGGGAGGGCTCGGCTTCGGGGTCGAGGCCGCTGATGCCGACCTGCTTGAGCTTGTAGCGGTCCGACAGGTAGCCGAACGCGGCATGGGCGGTGAGGATCGTGTGGCTCGCGCAGGTGGTCAGCCCTCGCTGGAAGTCCTTGTCGAGCGTGCCGAGGTCCCCGGCCGCCGAGTTCGCCCGCCCGGTGTACGCGGCGGCGTGGGCGCCGTCGATCCGACCCAGCCTCTTGCCGAGCTCGGTGACCGTCGTGGCGAGCCTGTTCGGGTCGAGCCAGATGTGCGGGTCGTAGCCGACCTGCTCGTGGGCCTCCCCGCCCTCCTGGTTCCGCTCCTCGGCGGCGGCCGCCAGCGGGGTGATCGTGGAGGCGGCGTCGAAGGCCTTGTCCTTCGCGTACTCCTCGACGGCGTCGTCGACGGCCGGCTGGACGCCCTTGATGTACACGATCAGGTCGGCCTGCTCGATGTCGGCGATCTGGCGGGGGGTCAGCTCGAGGTCGTGCGGCTCGACGCCGGGCTGGGTCAGCCCGGTGATCGTGACGTCCGATCCGCCGACGCGGGTGGAGATCCATTCGAGGGGATAGAAGGCGGCCAGGATCTTCGGCTTGCCCGACGTGGCGGGCTCCTTCGCCGAGGCGCCGGTGTCCGCGGAGCACCCGGTCGCGGCGAGCAGGGCGCCCGCGCCGAGCAGGACGGCGAGGGCGTTGAGGCGTCGGGACCTGGGCGAGGGGCGTCGGTGGTATACGGACGAAAAGGGCATCACCTGCCTGAGTATGCGCCAGAATGAAAACGGTTGTCAAAACCGTCTAGTGCTACCCAGCCGTCACATACCCCTGTCTTCGACCGCCGACCCTCAGAAAAGCCCGAAGCGGTCGGCCGAGAGGACGACCAGGAAGGTCACCAGCGCGACGCGCAACAGCCTCGCCAAGGGGCGCAGTGACGGCCACGACATGTACGCCAGCCAGACGACGAAGGCGAGCACCGGCAGCACCGCGACGCCGCCTCTCCAGTCGGGCACGGCGAAGCCCACCAGCAGCAGGATCACCATCACGACGGGCAGGATCCAGCGCGGCAGCCCGTACAGGAAGACCAGAGGCGCCGCGCTCTTCTGCTCGACGGTGCGCCGCAGCCCCGTCGCTCCGGGGGTGACGAAGTGCTCGCCCCGCGGCAGCGGCTGAGGTGTCTTACGGCCGTTCGCGGCCTTGCCCGGCCGGCCCTGCCCGCCGCGCGCCAGCGGGTGGGCGGGCACGGCGCGCTTGCGCGAGGAGGACGAGGAGTCGCTGGAATCGTGCTTGTCGGCCACGCTTCGAGCCTAACGTCGGAGGGTCATGGTCACGGCGCCCCGGGAGGGCCTCGTCACGGCACCCTATGGGTGCTGGCATGCTGAACGACATGCTCGCCCTCATCAGGTACTCCGTCCCCGGCGCCCGCGCCGAAGAGTTCATGGAACAGGCCACCTCGATCCTCGGCACGCTGTCCGCCCAGACCGGGTACCGCAGCGGGCACATCGGCAGATCCGTCGACGAGCCCGGCCTGTGGGCGCTGGTCAGCGAATGGGAAGGCGCCGGGTTCTACCGCCGCGCGCTGTCGGCCGCGCGCATGGACATGTATCCGCTGATGACCTTGATGATCAACGAGCCAAGCGCCTTCGAGGTTCTGGTCAGCAATCCTTGACCTGGCCGGTACGAGGACCCCATACAGCGCCCGTGAGGCGATGCGGAGCGGCGATTGTGGGCAGGTCGCGTCACCGGTTCCCCTAAGCTGGTGGTGATCGGGCAGGTGACGCGCCCTCTGATCGATAAACCCAACCCCGACCGCCAGCCGGATGGAGATTCTTGATGGCCCGCCGTACCGACATCATGGACACGATCGTCAGCCTCGCCAAGAGACGTGGGCTCGTCTACCCGTCGAGCGAGATCTACGGAGGCCTGCGCGCGTCCTGGGACTACGGTCCGCTCGGCGTCGAGCTCAAGAACAACGTCAAGCGCGAGTGGTGGAAGTCCATGGTCCAGGGCCGCGACGACGTCGTGGGCCTCGACTCCTCGGTGATCCTCGCCCGCGAGGTGTGGGAGGCCAGCGGCCACGTCAGGGAGTTCGTCGACCCCCTGACCGAGTGCCAGTCCTGCCACAAGCGCTACCGCGCCGACCACCTCGAGGAGGCCTACGCCGAGAAGCACGGCGGCAAGGCGCCCGAGAACGGCCTGAGCGATCTGTCCTGCCCCAACTGCGGCACCAAGGGCGCCTTCACCGCGCCCCGCATGTTCAACGGCCTGCTCAAGACCTACCTGGGCGCCGTCGAGGACGAGTCCGGCCTGGCCTACCTCCGGCCGGAGACCGCGCAGGGCATCTTCATCAACTACCTCAACGTGCAGCAGTCCTCCCGCAGGAAGATCCCGTTCGGCATCGGCCAGATCGGCAAGTCGTTCCGCAACGAGATCACCCCGGGCAACTTCATCTTCCGCACCCGCGAGTTCGAGCAGATGGAGATGGAGTTCTTCGTCAAGCCGGGCAGCGACGAGGAGTGGCACCAGTACTGGATCGACCAGCGGTTCCAGTGGTACGTCGACCTGGGCATCAACCCCGACAACCTCCGGCTGTACGAGCACCCGAAGGACAAGCTGTCCCACTACTCCAAGCGCACCGTCGACGTCGAGTACCGCTTCAACTTCACCGGTTCCGAGTGGGGCGAGCTGGAGGGTGTGGCCAACCGCACCGACTTCGACCTCACCACCCACGCGGCGGCCTCCGGCACCGACCTGTCGTTCTTCGAGCAGGACTCCGGCGAGCGTTACGTGCCGTACGTCATCGAGCCGGCCGCGGGCGTCGACCGCTGCACGCTGACCTTCATGATGGACGCGTACACCGTCGACGAGGCGCCCAACGCCAAGGGAGTCATGGAGCAGCGCACGGTCATGCGGCTCGACCACCGGCTCGCGCCGGTCAAGGTCGCGGTGCTGCCCCTGTCGCGCAACGCCGACCTGTCGCCCAAGGCCCGTGACCTCGCCGCCCAGCTGCGCCGCCGCTGGAACGTCGAGTTCGACGACGCCGGAGCGATCGGCCGCCGCTACCGCCGCCAGGACGAGATCGGCACCCCCTTCTGCATCACCGTCGACTTCGACACCCTCGACGACCAGGCCGTGACGGTCCGCGAGCGCGACTCCATGGCCCAGAAGCGCATCGCCCTCGACCAGGTCGACACCTACCTCCGCCAGCACCTCAACGACTGAGCCTGCGCTCATCGACGG